>CAZHUS010000125.1:0-21361 GCA_964535555.1 uncultured Verrucomicrobiota bacterium | reverse complement strand
CCCGACCGGCAGACAGGAATGTCTGCCCTACCTGACTGCGGTTCATGGAGAGCCACCTGTTCCTTGCGGACCTGCTCCGTGACCATGAACCAAAAAGCGCCGCTAAAGCGGACGCACTCCAAACGCTTCGCGCCGCTCCAAGGCACGTCCGGGGCCGCGAAGCGCCTGGAGTGCGGGGATTCATCCCCGCTTTTCGGGGCAGGCGCGCCGAACTGGGCGGGCAGCGGAGTGCCCGCCCTACCAGGAGCGCGGGCTTCAGCCCGCAGGGACGTCCCCAACCCGGCGTGGGTTCCTGCGGACTGAAGTCCGCGCTCCTGAGACGGCTCATGGGAAGGGTCTACCCGCGTGCCATGCAGGTCGAACTGGAGCGACGGGGTCCTCACGCGAAAGTCGAACACCCCATTCAAGTCCGCTACCACAACTTGATTGTCGGGGATTACCACGCTGATCTTCTTGTGGATTCGCCGCTGAGTCTCGCGAGTGAATCCAATGATGAGGGTTGGATTCGCCCTTGAGCCGCGGATTGCGCGGATGAAACACGGATGGATGAGGTATCCAAGCCGACTCATCCTATCCGCGCCAATCCGTGTCCATTCGCGGCGGAGTGATGTGGCTCCTATAAGAAAACCGGCCGGGCATACACCCGGCCGGCTTGAGTTCCGTTAAGGAGCGGCTGCGATGCCGCCCGTGGTTCGATCCGCGGCTATCGCTTCACGCGATAGAACTTCCCGTCACCGGTGGCGGGTTCGCTGAAGGAACCGTCGCCGTCACCCGTGCTGTTCCACGGGCCCGTGACCGCGGGGGCCGACTCGAGGGTGCCACCGTTCTTCCATTCGATGGTGATCGAGCCGCCGCTCAGGGTCCACGCCGTGATCTCGGGATCGCCCTGCGGCTGCGTCGTCGCCTTGTACCACGCCTTGATCGCATTGGGATTGTTGCGGTCGTTGATGGGGATCTTCACGTTGTTGGGACCGTACGAGAAGAACTCGACGTTGCCGCCACCGCCGCCCTGGTACCACACCAGGCGAACGGGATAGAGGCCGGCCTCAGGCGTGATGAAGGCGAACGGGATGTCGCGCGCTCCCGTGCCACGGTCCCGACTGAACAACACCAACCCGTCCGTCTGACCGGGCATGCCGATCTGCACCTTCCAGCCGTCGTCACCGTTGACCGCGAACTTCTGATAGCCCGCCGGCAGTTCCAGCCAGGCGAAGATCTCCGCCGTGATGTTCTCGAACCGGGGATTGCCACTGAGACCCGTTCCCGGGATGCCCGGGACGGGCTCATCGGCCTGTCCGGTGCGCGCGGCCTGGAAGTTGCCAATCTGAGCCGGAGTCCCGCCCGGGTTCATGGTGACGTTCCAGTTGATGATCCCGGGCACCACGTAGGAACCGTCCGTCTCGGGACCGGGAATGGCCACGCTGGCTGGCGTGCCTGCCAACTGGCTCTCGGCCGCGGCGACGGTGTTGCCTCCCGGACGCGCGGCACTGGCCTGCGTGACCTTGGCCTTGAACCCGAGTGCGGTGGAATCGGCCGCGGTGGCCGGCAGCGCCACGGCGGCGGGGACCACGACGTTGCTGATGACCGTGAAGGTCCAGTAGTTCGTCGTGCCGGCGTAGACGAGCCCGGCCGTGTGGGTCGATCCCGACGCCATCGGCGGCTCGGGAACGTACATGACCAGCTTGTCGGTCGAGCCCGGGACATCGCTCACCGTCGGCGTGACCTTCGTGCCGTCCAGCACCAGTTCCACGGTGCCGCTGCCGACATCCGCCACGATGGCACCCACGGCGTCACCGAAAGGCCGGTTGACGAGGGCCTGGTCGAAGCGGGGCTCGTCGTTCGCGATGTCGACCGGGTTGCCGCCCGCCACCTTGACGGTGATCGGGCCTGGACCACTCTGTTGATGCTGGTTTTGCCACAACGTGGCATGGGTCGGCATCGGGTAGACCGAGAACTTGGTCCAGGGCCGGGCCGGGCCGGTGTAGGTGTTGTAGGCCTGGATGGGTGAGACAAGCTGGCCGCTCGCTGCCACCACCGACGGGAAGGTCCCGTTGATGTCATTGACGAGGATCTGGCTGCCCGTGTGTCGGTCGAGGCTGAGGAACTCGAAGTTGATGCCGCCACCCCCCTGCCAGAAGAGGATGCGGAACGGGTAAATGCCGTCCTCAGGGACAATGACGTTGAATGCCGCGTTCGGATTGTTGAGGGGGTTGCCGTTCTGTCCGCCCGGGCCGTTCCGCCATCCCAGCAGCGTGCCGAGCGTGTCGCGCGGGTTCGGGGCCGAGGAACAGAGCCAGCCGTCGTCCACGTTGATGCCGAAGATGTGCGCGCCCGCCTTGAGGTCGAGCCAGGTCGTGAACTCGTGGACGGTGTTGTCCAGGCCAAAGTTCGACGTGCCGGTTCCCGGAATGCCCGGGAGCTGGGTATCGCCGTTGAAGATGCCGGCATTGGCCGCGGGTCCGCCCGTGGCTTGCGAGTGATTGAAGTTCAGCACCTCCGCGACATCGAAGCTGCCGTCGGCATTGGGACCGCGGGTGGCCAGGTTGGGATACGGCTGGCCGTCGGAGAGCTGCAGATAACCGTCTGCGATCTGGATTTCGGGGCGGGGCATGTTGGCGCCGCCACCACTCTGCCCGGTGTAACGGCCACCGTTGCCCTGGTTCGAGTCCTTCGAGCGATCGATCTGGTGGGCTCGCGCATGGAAGCCGGCGCCGCTCACCTGGGAGGCGAGCACCTTGTTGCCGGGCGGCAGCGGACGGGTGTAGGCCGGTACCGTGTAGCTCCAGGTGTTGGTGACCTTGACGAGGTTGCCTCCCTCGGTGAAGCCGTACACGAGCGCCACGTTGTTGGCGCCGGAAGGCAGAAGGTTCGACAGTCCACCCGAGCGCGTGAGCGTCGTCACCTTTCCGGATTTGCTGACGGACGGGGTGACCGCCGTTCCGTTGAGGGTGAGGGCGACGGAGCCTTCATCCAGGGGGAGGGAGCCATCGGTGATGTCGATGACCAGGTCTTGATCCGCAAAGGCATAGCCGTAGTTGACCGAGGGCAGAGTTCTCGAGACATAGGGCCGGCTCGACG
Organism: uncultured Verrucomicrobiota bacterium; assembly: GCA_964535555.1. Taxonomy (GTDB): domain Bacteria; phylum Verrucomicrobiota; class Verrucomicrobiia; order Limisphaerales; family J093; genus DSVZ01. The sequence continues at coordinate 18,283 of CAZHUS010000125.1, read as the reverse complement.
CGCTCTCACGGTACGCCTTGATGGCCGTGGCCACCGAGGTGTCGTTGATCAACGTCTTGTTGCCCGTCGCCAAATCGACCACGAAGAACTCGCAGGAGGCCCCACCGCTGGTCTCGAACCACATCAGCCGGAAGGGATAGAAACCGTCCGCCGGAATCACGAAGTCCAGAAACGAGTTGACCGGGCTGCGATCGCCGGCGGTTCCGAGCTGGACCCCGACCACGTCGCCCGGACCGCGTCCGGCCGACAGGCGGAAGCCGTCATCGCTGTTGACCCCGAAGCGATACGGACCGGCCTTCAGCTCGAGGATGGTTTCAATGGAGAACACGCAACGCTCCGTGAGGGCGGTGAGGTTCTCATCCACGTTCCCCGTGAGCGCGGGAACGGGCTTGTCCTCATTGGGCGGAGTGCTGGACGAGGAGAAATTGCCGACGGCGGCGGGGGCGGTCTCGTTCCAGTTGATGACGTCGGCCACTTCGAAAAAGCCGTCGGCGTCGGCCGTGCCCAGGACGGTGCCGTCGGTCTGCAACCACTGTTTGCCGGCCGTGTTGGTGTAGGGCTGCCCCGTCGCGGGATCGTAGTAACCGCCGGCGTATTGACGCTCGGCGTTGGGAACGTTGCCAGTGGACGGGTTCCGGTTCACCGCCATCTGGCGCGCCCGGACTTTGAAGCCCGGCTTGGCGGTGTCCACGGTCCCCAGGGCGTACTCCGCCGGGATGGTCGGATACGCTCCGACGGTGAAGGTCCACACGTTGGTGAACCGGCTGCCGGCGGAGTCGGCGTAGACCAGCGTGTTGGTATGCGCCGAGTTCGCGGCGAGCAGCGGCGCCTGGGCGGCGATGGTGGAGACCGATCCCGACTTGTTGATCGAGGTGGTGAGGGCGTTGCCATCCAGGAGAAGGCTGACATCGCCCGGGCTCAGCGTCGTCGAACCGTCCATGACTTCCACCCAGATGTAGGGGGCTGGAGGCACGGGGCCCGCATTGCCCTGGGCGTCGACGTAGGACGTGAGCGAAGGCGTCGCACTCAGAATCGAGGGGGGATTCCCGACCAGCTCGCGATAGGACTTGATCGCGTTCGCCTGGGCCGTGTCGTTGATCAAATAGCGATTTCCGGAGGTGCTGCCGGGAGCGAAGGTGAACAGCTCGACCCCCGAGTTGGCGCCGGTGTTCTCCCAGAACAGCAGGCGGAAGGGATAGACCCCGGCCTGGCTCACGGTGATGTTGGCCTCGGTATTTCCGAAGCCACGCGTGCCGTCGAGGATCAGGAGTTGGAGCGCCTGGATCCGCGGGTTCACGCCGGCGCCGATGGTGAGTTTGAAGCCGTCGTCGCTGTTCACGCCGAAGCGGACCGTACCCGCCGGGAGCTGGAGGTACCCGGTGAACTCCATCACGAAGTAGTCGCCGCTGCCGGTCATGCCGGGAATGCCGGGTTCCGGATCGTCGGCGACGTTGTGGGGCGCCGCGGCGGCGGTGGAGAAGTTGCCGCCCGTGGCGCCGGTCGCGGCCTGCTCATGCATGTTGATGTACGTCTCCAGGTCGTAAATGAAGGTGCCATCGGAATTCGGGGTGGCATTGTTCAAGGGCAGGCCGGTGGCGGGATCCAGGATCCTTCCCGAGATCAGACCCTCGGCAGGAGCGGCCGCGGTCATGGTCGTCGTGGAATTGCCTTGGACAACGCGCAGTTTGAACCCGGGCTTGGAGGTGTCCACCGAGCCGGGCGGGGCCGCCAGGGAGGCCGGGATGGTCTGCCCCCTGGCGAGGGGAGCGGCACCCGCGAAGAGCGCGAAGGTTGAGACGAGGAGGGTCTGGCGCAGAGGAGTCATAGGGAGGTTAGGTCGTCGACACCCGACGATGCCCCGATCCGAAGCCGCCCCGCGGCGAGCGCGGTCGGCCCGAGGAAGGTTCCCAACGGATGCCGTTCCGGAGTCTTCGGGATGGCGACCCCGAGACCGGCAGAGTCATGGGTTCCATCAGTTGGCTGGGCATGCGTGTGACGGGCGGAGTCTTTGGATTCGCCGGGATCCGTCAAGGTGAAAGGCGGCGCGTAAGCGAACGCGCGTAAGTTGGCAGGGATTGCGCTTTGAAATCCGGGAGCCGCGGGCCAAACTCGCCGCCGGTAACGAATCGATCATGAACCCGACCCGTATATTGCCCGACTTGCAGGCCTCGCTGCTGTGCGAGGACGTCCGCCAGGAAGCCACCGGCAACTTCATTCTCGTCGGCATCCTCGGCTACGTCCGGGTGCCGCAGCTTCCGATCAAGGCCTTCAAACTGTGCGTGTACAACCGCTGGACGGCGGGCGTGGGCCAGTTCACCGAAAGTGTCCGGCTGATTGGCCCCGATGGCACCACCCTGGTCCGCAAGAGCGAGGTCCGGTTCGCCCTTCAGGATGCAACGCATCACGCCACCAACGTGACGCTGTTCGCCGGGGTGGAGTTTACGGCCGCCGGCGTCTACTACGTCGAGGTTTTGGTCGACGACGTCATGAAGCTCCGCGCGCCCCTTCCCGTCCTGCTTCAGCCGCCGCCGAAGCCGGCCCAAGCGCCTGCCGCGCCCCCGGCACCCGCATCGGAGTAATCGCCGTTCACCATGGAGCCGACGCCTCCCGGCGGGTCAGCACCGACCGCCTGGCAGCCCTTTACTTTCGGCGGGGTGGCGGCGTTTGCCAGTGGCTCCACCGCGAGGCTGTGCCTGGTGCTCCTCGGAGTCGGCCTGTTGTTGGGCTGGGCTTCGGTCCGCTATCTTTGGAGCGCCATCTATCCCGCGATCGAGACGGCGGTGCCACGGCTTCCGCCCTCCGCGGAAATCCGCGGCGGGATGCTGTTGTGGCCGACCAACCGCGCCGTGGAACTGGCGAATACGCGGCTGGTTTCGCTCGTGGTCAATCCGGATTACGCGCCCGTTCCCGGGCAGGCGGCCGATGTGGTCATCGAACTCACGGCCCGGACGCTGAGCGCCCAGTCCTTGTTTGGGTACTGGGTCTTCCCCTACCCCGAGCGCATCAGGATTCCGCTGAACCAACCCGAATTGGAGCCGCTTTGGGGGGCCTGGCGGCCGCATGTCCAGGCTGTGTTGCCGCTGGTTGTGGTGGTCTTGGCCGCGACCTTCTGGAGCCTGCTCGCGGCTCTCGCGGCGCCCGGGCTCCGACTGCTGGCTGCGCTCGCGCGCCGGGACGTGACTCTGGCAGGTTGCTGGCGGCTCGCCATGGCAGCCATGATCCCGGCGGGTCTGGTCACGACCGTGGCCCTCGCGTTTTACGCGAGCCGCGGCTTTCACCTGATCGACACGCTGGTGGCGACCGCCGTCGGTCATCTCTACGGAGTCGTGCTCTGGATCGGAGCCATCCCCATGCTGCCGCGTCGGCAACCTCGCTCGCCGTTCGTTCCGAATCAGGAGCCGACTCACGAGGAGCAGTCCGCGGATGAGAGCCTCTCGGAAACCGCCAGTCCGCTCGGCCCGAAGCGCTCACCTTTTGCCGGGAGCCCCGCGCAGACTCCACTCTCGAACCCGTTCGCCCGGCCGCTGCCGTCACTCGACACCGGGCCAGCCCCTGAAGACCCACCATCGGCCCCGGCCAGGTTGCCCGAAACGCCTGCCCCCGAACTGCGAATGCCCGCCGGGTCCGTCACGCGTCCCGAACCGCCTCCCGCAACCATGCCCGATGGCGCCACCCCGCCCCGCCCCGCCTCGGCTTCCGAAAAGCCGGCCCCCGAAAAGCCCGGTACTTCGGCGAGCTTCGAAGACGACCTGTTTAACCCCTCATGATAGCGCGCCGGGCGCCCGGGGATCCAAGGCATCGCGCAATCCATCCGCCAGGAAGCTGAGCGCCAGCAGCAGCGTCACCAGTGCGCCCCCGGGAAAGAGGACCATCCACCAGTAGACCCGGATCGGGTTGATCTGCGCCGCACCTTCCGCCATCAACGAGCCCAGGCTGGCGGCAGGCGGTTGAATTCCGAGCCCGAGAAAGCTCAGGAAAGACTCATAGAGCACGACGGCGGGCACGGTCAGCGCCAGGTAAGCGATCACCACGCCGGTGACATTCGGGACGATGTGATCGATCAGGATGCGGATGTGTCCGGCGCCGAGAACGCGGCTCGCCTCCACGAATGGCCGGTTCCGCAACGACAAGACCTCCCCACGCACGATCCGGGCCATCGTGAGCCATGAAACGGCACCGATCCCGAGAAACAAGCCGGCCAGGCGCACCCAGGTTGGGGACACCCGCATTCCTCCTCCGGTTTCCCAGCGCGCTATCCAACCGTTCAGCACCGTGACCACCACGATCACGAACACGAGCGTGGGCATCGCGTAGAGGACATCCACGGTGCGCATCATGAAACCGTCCACCCTGCCCCCCGCGTAGCCAGCCACGGCCCCCCAAGTCACCCCGATCACCAGGCTCACGGCGGTCCCGAACAGGCCCACCACCAGCGAAAGCCGCGCCCCGAAAAGCAGCCGCGTACAAAGATCGCGGCCATGAACGTCGGTGCCGCACCAATGGCGCCAGGAAGGTCGCTCGAATTGCCCGCCGGCAAAGGCGTCCGGGTGATACGGCGACACCCACGGACCCACGATCACGAACAGCACCAACACCGCGAGCAACGCCGCGCTGGCCATGGTCACGCGGCCCTGCCGGAACCGTCGCCAGGCGAGCCGACCCGGACTCAGCCCCCGCCGCGTCGCGGTCCCAGGCGGTGGTTGGATTGGGAGGGCTTCAGGCATGCCGGATCCTCGGATCGAGCCAGGCGTAAGCGAGGTCCACGAGCAGGTTGAGCACCAGCAGGAGCACCGCGTACAGCACGACGAGCCCCACCACCATCGTGTAGTCCCGGTTCAGCGAGCTGTTCACCAGGAACACCCCGATCCCAGGTATCTGAAACAGGTTCTCCACCACGAACGAGCCGGTCAGCAAGTCCGCCAATAACGGCCCCGCATACGAGACGACCGGCAGGACCGCCAGCGGAAAGGCGTGCCGCCAGAAAACGCGTGTCTCGGAAAGACCCTTGGCGCGGGCGGTCTTGATGAACTCGGCATCGAGGGTCAGCAGCATCCCTTCGCGCATCAACCTCGCAACTCGGCCGGCGAAGTAGAGGCCCAGCGTGAGCACGGGCATCACCGCGTGCGCCGGCGAGCCCCAAAGCGCGACCGGAAACCACCGCCCTTGCACGCCCCAGAACATCACCAGCACAGGGCCGGCCACGAAGGTGGGAATGCAGATCGCGGTGAGCGCCACCAGGCTGGACAACTGATCCCACCGGCGTCCCCGGTGGATCGCACCGTAGAAACCGAGCGGGACGCCGACGCCGAGCGCGACGCCGAACGCCAGCATCCCAAGCGTCAGCGTGATCGGCAGGCCAGCGGCGATGATTTCGTTGACGGAGTGGTTGCGGTACCGCATCGAGCCGCCGAGGTCACCCCGCACCAATCCGCCCAAAAATCGCAGGTATTGCCGCCACACGGGCTCGTCGAGGTGATAGCGTCGGTTCAACTGCCGTTCGATCTCAGGCGGGACCTGCCGTTCCCGGTCGAAGGGGCCCCCCGGTGCGAGGCGGATCAGGGCGAACGCGGCGAAGCTGATCACCCCCAGCAGCGGGACCATGAACGCGAGGCGGCGCAGAAGGTAGCTCATCGCCGGCGGATGGCGTTGATCGGGTGCAGGTCCAGCACGTTGGTGTGGATGCCGGAGACCCGATCGGCTCGATAGAACGTGGTGCCGGTCGAAAAGTAAACCGGTGCCACCGGCGCCTCGTCCCGTACCAGGTAGCTCTCCGCCTCGGCGAGGATCGCCGTGCGCGCCGTGACATCCGGTTCCGCCTGGGCCTTGCGGATGAGGGCGTCGTATGCCGGCGAGCTCCATCCCGTGCGGTTGTTGCCGTTGTTGCTCACGAACAGGTCCAGGAACGTGTTGGGATCATTGTAGTCCCCCACCCAACTGCTCTGGCTCAGATCGTAGTCCAACTGCCGCTGGGCCGCGATGAACACGCGCTTTTCCCGGTTGTCCAGTTCCACCCGCACCCCCAGCACCGTCTCCCAAGTCTGTTTCAACTCGACCGCGATCTTGGCGTGCTCCTGACCTGTGCCGCCGCCGGCCGTCCAGAAGAGATACCGCAGCGGACGCAAGCCCGCACCCCGCGGGTACCCCGCCTCCGCAAGCAGGTCCCGGGCGGCGGCCGGATTGAACGAGGTGGCGTTGACCGGCGCATGGTTCGCCGTGGCCGGCGGAACCAGTCCCCCGGCCGGAAGCTCGCCCCCCCGCGTGATGCGCTCGACAATCCGCGCCCGATCGATCGCCAGCGAGAACGCGCGCCTTACCCGGAGGTCATTCAAGGGCGGCCGCGTCGTGTTGCAGCGGACAAAGTACACCGACAGGAAATCGAACGGGTGGCAATCGGGACGCGTTCGCAGGACGTCCAGGAGTTCCGCCGGGACGAGGTTGCGATCCCAAATAACGTCCGCCTGGCCCGTCTCATACAGGTTCAGAGCCGTGTTCGGACTCGCCACGCTCAAGAGGTCCACCACCTCGAGGGTGGTCTGGGCGGCGTCCCAGTAGCGGGGGTTCCGGCGCAAGCGCACCCGGTCGCTCAAACGCCAGGATTCGAGCAGGTAGGGACCGCTCACCGGCAGGGGTTGAGCCCGGATCCACTGTTCGCCATGCCGCTCGATCGCGTGACGCGGGACCACCGCCAGCGTCTGAAACGCACACAGGTCGGCAAAGAACGGAGTCGGGTGATTTAAGCGCACACGGAAGGTGTGACGGTCCACCGCGCGGAAGCCGATCAACGCCGGGTCCTTGACCTGGCCGGCGTTGTAAGCCTCGGCGTTCTCAATGAAGTAAAACTGGCTGGCGTACCCGGCTCCCGTGGCTGGCTCCAGCGCGCGCAACCAGGAGAAAGCGACGTCCTCCGCCGTGATCGGTTCACCCGTGGACCAAACGGCGTTCGTGCGCAGGTGAAACGTGTACTCGCGGCCGTCGGCGGAAATCTCCCAGCGCTCGGCGAGGCCGGGAATCGCCCGGGCGGTGACCGGGTCCGTCCGGGTGAGTCCTTCGAACAAGGGCATCGTCACCCGCAGGTCCTCGATGCTCAGCGCCAGGGCCGGATCCAGGGTTTCGGGCTCGGCGCCGTTGATGATCACCAAGTCGGCCCCGGGGACGATGCGTCCGCACCCTGAAGCCACAAGGCTCAAGGCCGTTGCCAGCGCCCAAACCGGCGCCAACGGCCCACGTCGCGGCGGCGCTCCCAAAGACGAAACCCCCGGTGACTCACCGGAGGTCTCGCGCGGAAAAGACATGAACCCGACTACGGCGTCGGTTGCGGCGCCGGCGTTCCCGCGGGAGGAACCACGCCGTCCACGGGGTTGGGAACCACGGGCGCAGGGACCTCCGGAGGCTGCGACGTTGCCGGTGCCGGCGCGACGTTGGTGGTCACGGCGGGTGCCATATTGGTCGTCGCGGGAGGCAAGGCGAGATTCGTCGCGCCCGGCAGCACCAGGTTCGGGGCAACCGGTGCGGCACCGGTCGAGGTCGTTGCGGACGGGATCGCCGCCGCCTGCGCCTGACGGGCCAGCTGGTCGGCGATGTACCGGCCGCTCGAACGATGCTCATGGTTCCGGAGCACCGAGAGCAACAGCGCCAGCGCCAGGAAGCTGCCCGTGGCGTACTTCGTCCAGCGCGTCAGGACCGTCCCGGAGCCGGCCCCGAAGAGGGCGTCGGCCGTGGCGGCGCCGAAGGCCATTCCCAGTCCGGCTTCCTTTTTCGGGAGCTGCACCAGGACCATCAGGATCAGCAGCAGGCTGTTGAGGACCAGCACCAGCGTGAGCAAACCAATAACAAGCGAGAGCATAGCGGGGGATGAAGGGGGTCGCGGCCGCGGTTCAGATCGAGTTCTTGATGATCTCGGTGAAGCTGCGGACCTCGAGCGAGGCGCCGCCGACGAGCGCGCCGTCGACATCCGGCTGGCTCATCAACTCGCGGGCGTTGGCGGGCTTCACGCTGCCGCCGTACTGGATGCGAACGCGTTTGGCGGTGGCCTCACCCGCCATGTTGGCAAGGACCTGCCGGACGAAAGCGTGCGCGGACTGCGCCTGTTCGGTGGTGGCGGTCACGCCGGTGCCGATCGCCCAAACCGGCTCGTAAGCCACGACCGTCTCCTCGATCTGCTCGGGACTCAACCCGGCGAGACTGCCGCGGAGTTGCGTCTCCAGAACCCGCTCGGTCTGACCGCCCTTGCGTTCCTCGAGCAGTTCCCCGATGCAAACGATGGGCTTCAAGGAGGCGGCCAGGGCGGCCAGGGCCTTCTTGGCAATGAGCTCGTTGGATTCCTTCTGGTACTGCCGCCGCTCGGAGTGGCCGAGGATCACGTACCTCACGGAGAACTCCTTCAGCATCGAAGCGCAAATTTCGCCCGTATAGGCGCCGAAATTGCACTCGCTCATGTTCTGCGCGCCGAGCCGGATGTTCGAGTCAAGGATCGCCTTGGAGACGTCGCTCAACGCGGTGAAGGGCGGCGCCACCACCAGGTCCACCTCTTTCACCGAACCCAGTTCGCGCTTCAGGCCGTTGACGAGGTCCAAGGCCTCGCCCACGGTCTTGTTCATCTTCCAGTTCCCCGCGATGATCAGCTTGCGGTCTTTGGTCATGGTCATTCGTGTCAGTCGTGTGAATTCTCGCGCGGACCCACTCAATGCGAGCAGGCACAAGCGGCCGCTTCGCTCAGGGCCGCCACCCCGGGCAGGACTTTGCCCTCGAGGTATTCCAGGCTCGCGCCGCCGCCGGTCGAGGTATGCGTCACTTTCTTGTCGGCGCCGTATTTCTTGGCGGCGGTCGCCGTGTCACCTCCGCCGATCACGGTGACGGCACCGCGGCGCGTGGCTTCGACGACGGCATCGGCCATGGCTTTCGTGGCGCTCTCGAACGCCGGGAACTCGAAGACACCGGGCGGCCCGTTCCAGATGATGGTCTGGGCCCGGCGAATCGCCTCGGTAAACAGCGCCACGGACTTCGGCCCCACGTCCAGGCCGAGCCAGCCGTCGGGAATCCCCGAAGCGTCGTCGGCAGGGTGGACCTTGGCATCGGCGGCGAACTTGTCCCCGCAGACATAATCGACGGGCAGGATGATCTGGCGCCCCTTGGCGGAGGCCTTGGCCATCAGGCCGGTCACGCTGCCGGCGCCCTGCTCGTCGAAGAGCGAGCTTCCGATGGCCATGCCGTTCAGGACCTTCTTGAACGTGAACGCCATGCCGCCGCCAATGATGATCTCGTCGGCCTTGTCCAGAAGGTTCTCGATGAGGGGAATCTTGTCCGCAATCTTCGCACCGCCGAGAATGGCCAGCAACGGCCGCTTCGGCGATTCGATCACCGCCGCAAAAGCGTCCAATTCCTTCTTCATGAGGTAGCCGCAGGCGCGCTGCGGAAGCTGCACCCCCGTCATGGACGAATGGTCGCGGTGCGCCGTTCCGAACGCGTCGTTCACGTAGACGTCACCGAGCCGGCTGAGGGAGGCGCGGAACGCCTTCAGCTTCTCCGGGTCCGCCTTCAGCTTCGAGCCATCCTCGAGCTTGACCTTGCCCTCCTCCTCGATGTGGAACCGCAGATTCTCCAGCAGGATCACGTCCCCCGGACGCGCCTGCGCACACGCCGCCTCCACCTCTGCGCCGACGCAGTCTTCCAGGAACTTCACCGGGCGCCCGAGCAACTGCTGGAGCTTCTCCGCCACGGGCCGCAGCGAGAACTTCTCCATCCGCTTGCCGTCCGGCCGCCCCAAATGGCTCATCAGCACGACCGAACCACCCTTCTGAAGCACGTACTGGATCGTCGGCAAGGCGGCTTCAATCCGCTTGGTGTTGGTGATGGCACCCGTGGCCTTGTCCTGGGGGACGTTGAAGTCCACCCGGATCAAAGCGCGCTTGCCTTTGAAATCGACGTCCTCGATGAAGAGCTTGGCCATAAAACCGCTTCAAAAACGAGCGGCGAGGATATCCAAAGCACGCTTTGAGTCAAAGGGATTCCGGGAGCGCGACGGCATCCGGCACTGCCGGAAACGCCGGGTCACCGCCCTGTTTCGGGACGCTCTGGTCCCAAGATGGCAAATAGCCATGCCGTCCGGATAGAATGGGTGGGCGTGGGTCTGAGACGCGCCTCGCTAAGGACGTCAGCCAAGCGCGTGCTCTCGGCTTCGGCGGGACAGCATCGTAGTCGCCCCGGATAGCTCGCGCGAGCTGCGGCCGGGGACCGGCCGCGGTCCCAAGATCGCGCCCTGCCCCAGCGGCGCATTGACATTCGAAGCCGCCCCGCAAGGCTCGGGCCGGCCGGAAATCGGATCTGACATGACGAACATCGTTGTCCTGGACGGGTTCACGGTGAACCCGGGCGACCTGAGCTGGGGACCACTCGAGGCCCTGGGCTCGTGCCGCGTCCATGACCGGACCGCACCGGCCGAGGTCGTACCGCGTTCGCAGGGTGCGCAGGTGGTGCTGACCAACAAGACGATCCTGGATGCAGCCGCGCTCAACCAACTTCCCGAGCTTCGGTACATCGGGGTTCTCGCCACGGGGTACAACGTCGTCGACCTTCGGGCCGCGCGGGAGCGGGGCATCCTCGTCACCAACGTCCCCGCCTACAGCACCGCTTCCGTGGTTCAACTCACGTTCGCCCTGCTCCTCGAATTGACCCACCACGTCGGCAGGCATGCGCAAGGGGTTCGGGAAGGCCGTTGGGCCCGAAGCCCCGATTTCTGTTACTGGGACGTGCCGCTTGTTGAGCTGGCAGGCCGGAGCTTCGGTGTCGTCGGCTTCGGCCATGTCGGACGCGGGGTGGCGCGCGTGGCCGAGTCGCTCGGTTGCCGCGTGCTGGTGCATACCCGCACCCCGCCGGCGAGCACCGTCGGCAACCTTGAATTCGCCGATCTCGCGACGCTGCTGCGAACGAGCGACGTGGTCTCGCTCCATTGCCCGCTGACCGACGCGACGCGACAACTGATCAACCGCGAACGCCTCGGCTGGATGAAGCCGACCGCCATCCTGCTCAACACCGGCCGCGGTCCCCTCGTGGACGAGGCGGCCCTGGCCGAGGCCTTGAACCGCGGCGCCCTTGCCGGGGCGGGTCTCGACGTGCTGGCCACCGAACCGCCCCGGCCTGACAACCCGCTGCTCGCCGCCCGCAATTGCCTCATCACGCCGCACCTCGGCTGGGCGACCCATGCCGCCCGTGAACGCTTGCTCGCCCGCGCCGTCGACAACGTGAAGGCATTTCTTGCCGGACAGCCGCAGAACGTCGTGAATTGACCGGCCGATCGCTGCCCACCACGCGCATGCAAATCCAGGAACTGCTCGCCAACGAGGCTCTCCGCCGGGACGAGTTTCCCGTCGCGAACCACCAGGTGTACCTCGCCCATGCCGGGGTCTGTCCCCTGCCCCGCCGCGTCGCGGACGCCGTGGCCGCCGCCGCCCGGCAGGGAACCCTCGGAGACCAGGAAACCGCGGTCGCGCCCGATTTCATCCCGGAGACCCGCGCGCGAGCCGCCCGGTTGCTCGGCGCGCAACCCGGCGAAGTGGCGTTGGTCGGCCCGACTTCGCTGGCCTTGAGCCTCGTCGCGAACGGCCTCGTTTTCCGCGAGAACGAAAACGCGCTGATCTACTTCGACGATTACCCGTCCAACGTCTATCCGTGGATGACGCTGGCCGATCGCGGCGTCGAGGTTCGTTTCTTGAACACGCGCCGTCTTGGAGTGATCCGCCCCGAAGACGTGCTGGGCCAGGTCGACGAGGGAACACGCCTGGTGGCCCTCGCCTCGTGTCACTTCATCGCCGGCTGGCGACTGGAACTGGACCGCATTGGCCGGGCGCTGCGGTCGCGGGACATCCTCTTCTGCGTCGACGGCATTCAAACCCTGGGCGCCTTTCCCACCCCGGTTCAGCACGTGGACTTCCTCGCGGCCGACGCCCACAAGTGGCTGCTCGGACCGTGCGCCGCCGGACTGCTCTACGTCCGCCAGGAGGTGCAGGAACGCCTGCTCCCCACCGTGTACGGCTGGCACAACCTGCGTTGCCCGGGATTCGTGGCCCAGGAGGAACTGAAGTTTCGCAGCGATGCCCGTCGCTACGAGGCCGGCAGCGCGAACCTGCTCGGGCTCGCCGGACTCCGCGCCGCCCTCGACCTCGCCCTCGAAATCGGCGTCGACCAGATCGCGGTTGAGTTGTCACGGAAGCGCGCCTGGCTGGTGCCTGAACTGCGTCAGCGCGGCTACGAAGTGCTCGGGGCCGAGGCCCCGCCACCGAATGCCGGCGGCATCACCTCGTTCCGCCGTCCGGGCACGGATATGGCCGCCCTGCACGCCCGGCTGCAGGAAGCTGGCATCGTAACCTCGCTCCGAACCGATCGTGCCGGACACCAGTACCTCCGGCTCTCGCCTCACTTCTACAACACCGACGAGGAACTGCGGCGCACGCTCGAACTTCTGTAACCGGACGCCATTTCCACGAGAGCGCCCCGTGAGGCCAGGGAGCGCCAGGCCACCGGGGCCGGAAGCGTCCCGAAGTCGAGGCGCTGCTGCTCGGGCCGCGGCGGCGGGCCTTGCCTGAAAGTGCTTTGCAGGCGCCCGTAGATCCTGGCAAACCACCACGAGGCCCGTTCGGGGCTGATCGGCTGCCGTGGCCCGGTCTCCCGGACGGCGATGCCTTCGAAACCAAGCTCCATCTGTTGAGGATTCATGACGTCACTTTTGTTGATCCGCATGCGAGGAGTTTGGCAGGGGGGGTGGGACAACGGCGGGGGTACCCCCCAAAAAAGTTTTCGCCGTTTTAAGGGATCTTCGAGCAGGCAAAATGCTGGATGCCGGACTTGAAGGCGGACCCGGGCGGCCGGTCCTCCACCTGACCCGGCCGCTGACCGGTTTGAGCCCTCGCGCCAGCGGGGCCATGCCAAGCATGATTGCTTTGCGCGAAGGCGCACATTGCAGAGCGCAAGGTGGATCAAGCGACTCCGGCCCGGGTCGCGGCAAAGGAGGCCGCTAAATGCCGCGGCGCCGACCCTTCACGCGCTCCGGCAGGCTGGCATGGACCAAGCTGAAGCGGTTCCGAACGAAGACGGATCGTGGGCGGAGAGAAGGAAACGACAACGATGAAAACAAATCTGCGAACGACGAGAGCCGTTCTCCTGGGACTCGGGGCGGCCGCGCTGCTGGCGGGGTGTGACCGACGGGACGCCCAAGGCACCTCAGGCACGGTCTCGACCAACCGATCGAGTTACGGGAGTGGCTCGACCACCAACGCCCTGCCGGGCGGTACTTCGGGACGCCAGGGCACCGGCCCCAGCACCAACGCCACGCCGACGAACCGGGTGGTCGATCCGCAGACGCCGCCACCGCCGCCGCCGCAATAGCACGCGGGCGGTGCCAAGTGTTCCAGCGAAGTGCAGACCTAGCTCGGCCTGCCTTGGCCGGCTTGGGTTCATAGCGGAGACGCAGGCGCGCACGCAGTGATAGGATCCTGGCTACGAAACCTGCTTCTTCATGCACGGTTGATCACGTCATCGCGGCAGGAGCCGGAAGAACTGCGCTGGTTCGGCGGAGTCCAGCATCCGCAGCCTCCGGGTCATCTCGGTGAAGGAGAAGGTCTGCGAGGGGAACCATGGTCCGGGCAACTGGGAAGCCCTCAGCAGTTGACAGGCTATTCCTGGGGTGCCGCGCGCAAGCAACGCCAGTCCGTGAGCCTCCCGTGCCATTTCGAGCTCCGGTGGTTGAATGGTGGGTTGGCGCAACACGGCCAGCCAGTCTTCTCCCGAACTCGTGGCGATGGCAGTGGCATGGCTCACGAGGGGTGTAACGTTTGTTCCGCCGTCCCACGACAACACACGACCTTCAGCCGTCAAGGCCAAGCCTCCACTATACGGGCCTGCCGCGATGGCCACCACGCTCCCCCAGCCGCCCGGCATAATCCGGGGGTCACCGTTGCCCCATCTAGTGACCTGGCCGCCGCTGCTCAAAGCCATGCTGGAAACGCCAGAAGCCGCGATGGCCACCACGTTGCTTAGCCAAGGAGGAACATCCGTTACCCGCCCCTCGCTTCTACCCCAGGCCACCACCTGGCCATCAGCCCTCAGCGCCACACTGTGAAGGGAACCGGCCGAGATTGCCACCACGTTGCTGAGTCCCAGCGGCACGTCGGCTGCACCAAAATCGTTCTGGCCCCAACCGGCAACCGTGCCATCCGCTCGCAGCGCCAGACTGTGCATTCCCGCCGCGATCGCCACGACATTACTCAACCCCATGGGCACCTGCGACTGCCCGTAATGTGGGTAAGAACCCGCATTTGTTAAGCCGGCGCCCCAGGCCAGCACGCGACCTTCCGAGGTGAGCGCCAGGTTGTGAAACCCGCCCGCCGCAATCGCCACGACGTTGGACAATGCGGCAGGAACATCGGTTTGGCCGTATTGGCCGTCGAAGTTATTGCCCCAGGCGAACACCCGGCCTTCCGCGGTCAGGGCGAGGTAATGGTCCAGGCCCGCCGCGATCGCCACCACGTTGCTCAAGCCACCTGGCGTGACCAAGCGGAATGAGGGACCCATCCAGATTTCGTCTTCGTTTCCCCCCTCGACCACTGGAGATACCCGCATGGCTACGGAGCCAGTCCCCGCTCCGTAGCGGTTACTCCCGGTTAAGGTCACCGCGTAATCGCCAAAGGTCACGGGGACTCCGGAGATCACGCCAGTCCGCTCATCAATAGCCAACCCCGGCGGCAGCCCCGTGGCCTGATACGACTCGGGCGAATTATAGGCCACCACCGGATAGTGAAACTCCTCTCCACAAATCGGGAGCACGATCCCACCGCTGGAGATGCCTGGAGCCGCCGGCGCATTCACGACCAGCGTCACGGTCCAGGCCACGGAACCTAGGCTGTTGGTGGCTGACAGGCCCAGGATGTATTCTCCGGCCGCGCCGGCAGTTCCACGAATCACGCCAGTGTTCGGATCCAACCGCAAGCCGGGCGGCAAGCCCTCGGCCCCGTAGGTGGTTACGCCGTTCTTGGCGAGAATCCGGTGATAAAAGGGCCGCTCCGAGGCGGCCACCAGGAAACGCGGCCCCGTCCAGGCAGGCGGGGCCACGCCAGGCAGCGCGCCCATCAGCGCCAGGTTGTGGTAGTCCCCGGACGCCACCGTGACCAGCGCACCTGCTTCGCTGGGGACATTCGCCAAGTCATGCGCGGCCAAGCTATGGTCATCGACCCCCCAAGCCCAAAAGCGGCCTTCGGCCGTCAAAGCGACCGTATGGTAAATCCCCCCGTCAGAAGCGACCACGTGGTCCACCCCCGCGGGTATCTTCGGCCCGCCTTGCCAGCCCCACTCAAAAAACGTGCCCTCCGCCGTCATCGCCATGGTAACCCCGTTTCCGGCGGCGATATCCACTACATCACTCAGTCCAGCAGGCAAATCCAACTGACCGGTGTCATTGTTTCCCCACACCACAACCTGACCGTTGGCCGCGAGCGCCGCGCTGTGATCGTATCCTGCCGCGATGGCCACCACATTGCTCAACCCAGCGGGTACGATCGCTTGGCCGGACCAGTAAACGAAGAATCCTCGGGTATAGTTGTCACCCCACGCCACCACCCGGCCGTCGCCGGTCAGGGCCAGGCTATGCGTGCCTCCTGCAGCGACCGCCACCACGTTGGTTAGACCGGCGGGGACATCCGCCTGGCCAAAGTTTGGCCATGAGCCAGGACTGCTCGTATTCCCACCCCAAGCGACCACTCGCCCCTCGGCGGTCAGTGCCAGATTGTGCGTCGCTCCCGCAGCAATCGCCACCACGTCGGTCAAGCCACTCGGCACGCTACTTTGACCGTATTCGTTGGCCCCCCACGCCACGACGCAACCTTCGGCAGTCAGGGCCAGGCTGTGCCCACTTCCCGCCGCGACCGCCACCACATTGCTCAACCCGGCGGGAACATTGGTCTGGCCGTATTCGTTCCAGCCCCAAGCCACCACTTCGGGGGCAGCACCAGCCGAGAGCGTCGTGCCAACGCTCGTAATCACCATGAGTCCCACCACACTCCCACAAGGTCGAACATATCGGGTTTTCACAAGATGCGCCTCCAGCACTCCTCGGAACTGCTCGTCACCGGGCGATCACGACATATCCTGCCGGTACCTGCCCACCCACTCCCGTCTACGACGAATCGGGAGAAATGTTACCTGCTCTCTGAAGAAATGGAGCTACCTGGCTTTCCGCGTGCAGCGCTCCTGCAGCCAGAGGAGGTCCCGATTGTCGGGGGATGGCGTTCCGGCAGGATAGCCGGATCCCGTCGCCGTGAGCCGAGCCGGGATCGTCCGCGGGTCCAGCCACTTCTTCATCTCGGCGTGGCCATCGGCAAAGGACAAACTCGCGGCGCCATGATGCGAACTTGCGGGAAAGTCGTAGAACGTGGCGACGCCCGGCCTTTCCGGAGAACCGTCCATGGAAAGATAGAAGACACCCTCGCTCAGTGTTTCCGCCCGTTCGTCGAGAAACACAAACGTTCGCGAAGGACCAGGATCCTGCATGGCCCCGAGGGTGGAAAAGACATTGAACCCGCTGAAATCCAGCCAGGGCACGCCTCCACAAGCGCTTTCCGATGGGCCGCCCACGGGAGGATTGATGCTGAAGCTGCGCACGCGCGGCACCGTCCGGCCCTGCGGGGTGACTCCCGTGGTCTTATCCGCAGGGCAGCGCCAAATCTCCGGGACGTCGCCGCCTGAGCGCCAGAGCGGACTCTTCCTGAGATCCTGATCCACATCCCAATTATCCCTCTTGGTGGGAGCGGTGACATCCAGCCAGCCGCTGACCCAAACATAAGGCGAAGTGGAACCGCCGTGGGTGCCGCAGTTGTGGCAATAGGGCAGCCGGTCACTGCTGTCGTCCGCATACGACCACCACGCCAGGGTCAGTTGCCGCAGGTTGCCCTGGCACTGAACGCTCCGAGCCTTGGCCTTAACCTGGCTCAACGCCGGCAACAGGAGACTGGCGAGGATCGCGATGATGGCGATGACGACCAGGAGTTCGATCAAGGTGAAACCGCTTTTGAAACGAGCAAGCGGAGTGAACGAAGCCGCTCCTGCCGGCCGCTTCCCATGGAGTGCCAGCCACCGAGGACCGGGTGTCGCAGGAAGTCCCATTTCAGTCCGCAGGAGCCACGGTCGTTCGCTTTGTCGCCGCTTGTTGAAGTTCATTGGGTCAGTTCCCTCTCTCCGCCGCTTCGATCTCCGCCCACGACGGCGCGCGCCAGAGCTCGGTCACCCCGTCCCAACTCACCGCCAAGAGCGTGTTTCCGTCGGGAGAGAACTCCGTCCAACCGGTGAAATGGCCCTGGCTGCGCAGGCTCAAGAGCCCGCGCCCGGTGGCAAGATCCCAGACTTCCACGGCTGGCTGCAGTTCTCCGCCCACCCCCGACCCCGTGGCCAACCTCGGGCCGTCCGCTGAGAAAGCTGCCGAGATCATCTGGTTGACTTGGCACTCAAGGGATGCGACCTCGCGTCGGGTCGCCAGATCCCACACCCAAACGCGGCCTCCGAAGGTTGGCGCGGCCAACAGGCGCCCGTCGCGCGAGATGGCGGGCATATAGCTGTTCTCGTTTCCGAAGCTGGCCTCCAGGCGACCGGAGCGAAGATCCCAGAGCTTGGGCGGCCCCGTACCGTACGCCATGACCAACCGCTGTCCGTCGGGCGTCCAGGTGAATCCGTTGCAGCCGGCCACTTCGCCTACCCCACTCGGGATCTCGCGCCAGGTGGAGGCCTCCCAGCGCTTCAGTTCGCATTGTTGGTGAGGAACCATGGCCAGCGACAACAGCGAGTTGTCCCCTGGCAGGAAGCGCATGGCGAAGATCGGGAGGCCATGGGAATCGGCCTGGAACCGTGAGGCGACCTCTTTTCTCCCCCGGTCCCAGATTTGGATAACGCCACCGGGATCGCCAGCGGCCAGCCAGCGCTGGTCCGGTGAGAGCGCCACACTGGTGTGATTCGTTCCCAGCGCCCCGATCTGTTCGATTTCCCGCCCCGTGGCCACCTCCCAGATCGTCACGGGAGCGGTGGCCGAAGCGGTGATCAAGTGTCGACCGTCCCGCGTGAAAGGCGCGTCGTAGGGCGCTCCACGGACGGGCAAAGCCACGTGTACGGGTGGCCGGGGTGGCCCGTGCGTATCCCAGACGCGCACCGAGCCGTCCTGGGCGCAGCTCAACAGCGAGTCCCCATCCGGCGAGACCGCTAGCAGCCCGTCAAAAAAGTTCACCTGCCTCGTGAACATCTGAAAGCGCGGTAC
>CAZHUS010000124.1:0-21397 GCA_964535555.1 uncultured Verrucomicrobiota bacterium | reverse complement strand
CTTCCAAACAGCCTTCGATTGTCGGTGCTCTCAGTGCCTCCGTGCCTCCGTGAGAACGATCGTCCCTCACCGGGATCGATCGACGTGTTTCTCTCACGGAGCCACCAAGCCACGGAGGTTCCGCTTCCACGCAACCTTCCTTCAATGATCCGTGTTCTCCGTGCCTCCGCGCCTCCGTGAGAACCATCGTTCCTCACTGGGATCGATCGACGTGTTTCTCTCACGGAGCCACCAAGCCACGGAGGTTCCCCTTCCAAACAGCCTTCGATTGTCGGTGCTCTCAGTGCCTCCGTGCCTCCGTGAGAGATCCCTGCCATCCGCGAGCGCCGGGACCGCGGTGGGGCTTGCACTCGTCCGGCGCTGGCGCGTCCGGACGCGACGCCCGGCGCCCGGTTCAGCGGAACTCACGCAGGGCCACCCGCAAGCCCCAGGCGCAAGAGGTGGCGGAGCTTCTCGTGGATGCACAAGAGCTGACCGCGGACCCGATCGTCGCTGAGACCGAGCATCGCCACGATCTCCCGAACGGTATGGCCCTGGGCGAAGCGCGCGAGCAACTCCTCCTCATCCGGCATGAGCGTGGGCCGTGCGAGCACCGCGCCGCCCGCGTGTGGCGCTTGGCCGGCCTCCTGAAAGCACTCGACGATCCAACGCGCCGCGCGGGCGTTCACCGGCACCCCACCGACCCAGACCTCACGCAGAGCCTCCAGGAGTTTCACGCGCGGACTGCGTTTGAGGAGGTAGGCGTTGGCTCCCGCCGCGACCGCCGCGAGGAAGTTCTCGCGGTCATCGTGAATCGTGAGCATGACCATCGGCAGCGTCGGACACACCTCCTTCAACTGGTGCACGCACTCGATTCCGGACAGGCCCGGGAGGTTCACGTCCACGAGCACGAGATCGGGCGGGTGTCCCGGCAGCCAGGCCAGGGCCGTCTCTGCGTCCGGGTAGGCCGCAAGACAATGGAACCCGGTCGCGGCGTTCAGGAGCGCTTGGAGTTCGCCCCGCACTCCCGCGTCATCTTCGACCAGGCTGACTTGAATGAGCTGGCTCATGTGGGCAGGTCCGACCCGGGTGCCCAAACCACGAACCGGTATACCACGAGCCGCTGCGGCCGGAGATTCCTGTTCCGGTCACGCGGCTCTTCGAGGGGACTTCCAGGCTTCGGACCGCGGGCTACGGCTCTTTCTCCCGGTCAGCCCAGGCGACGCGCTCCACGACTTCACCTTGACGTAGAGTGGCTTCGGCCTTCAGAAAACCGCTGGCGTAGAAGGCGCGCGAGTGGCCGTTGGGCAGGCCGTCCTGCATTTCGATCTCCTCCGCCAAGGCCCCATTGTCGTACCAGCGTCGAAAGGTGCCCTCGTGCTTGCCCGCCACAAGGCTACCCTCCGTCATCTTGGCGCCATTGGGGTGCCACTTGGTGCGCAGGCCGTGAGAGAGGCCGTCCTTGAACCCCTCGGCAATCTGGATCTGGCCGTTGGTGTACCAGCCCTCGGAGGGGCCGTTGGGCAGCCCGTTCGAGATGAAAGACCGCGACAGGCGTGAGCCGTCCGGGTAGGAGTCCAGCAACCAGCCCGTGAACGGATGGGTGGCGGAAGCCTGGAACCATCGGTCATCCCGGCGGATCAGGTTGGTGCGCGACACCTCCGGAAGCGGGGGCAAAGCGGCCGGGCGTTTGCCTGATCCCCAATGCCACCACGCCACCCCGGCCAGACACACCGCCAGGCACGGGATCACCCAGCGCCAAACGGTGCCTCCGCTGGGGGGCGTCCCGGAGCCCCGACCCGAGTTCGCCGCGGTCATACGCTACTGGGACCCAAGCCGGAAGAACTGAACGCTCACGTCCGGGTCCGGCAGGACCACCTGGAGTTGCAGCGTCCGCGTGTCTGGCGCCGTGTAGGCGGAGTGGATGGCGGTGGGGTCCAGTGCCGGGATCTTGAACGAAAGCGGCATCCACTGTCGCAAGTCGGACGACCCCTGTACGGAGTAGGTGCGGTCCGCCTTCGTCGTGAGCCCGAGCACGGGGGCGCCGTCGTTCCGATCCAGCAGCGTCACCCGGAACTCGCCATCGGGATCGGGCGCCTCGCCGCCGAGCTGATACTCGGCCAGGAGCGTGCGGCCGCTGCCGGTGTAGTCCCGGTCGGCCCGGAGCGTGGCGAGGTCCAGGTCGAGGCCGGCCATGGCCAGGAAGGCCCGTTCCCAGGCATCAGGGATGTGGTTGCCGTTCGTATCCTCGCCGAGCGTCAGGTCCCAACGGGTTTGCTCCGCGGGTTTGCCGAGCACCTGGAGGCCGCCGGTCATCTCGAGGGGCGTGTTGGTGACGGCCCCGACGACGACGGCCAGACGGTACCCCGCGCCGCGCTGCTGGGCGTTGGCCTTGTACAGGCCGGGCGCGATGCCGAAGTCCATCGGCACTTCCAGCGCGTAGTTGATTCCGAGGGCGAGCCCCGGCACGACCGTCGTGCTGACCGTCGAGCCATTCGCCGCGATCAGCAGGACTTTCGCCCCGGGATTCATCACCGGGATGCCGTATTCGTCTCTGACCAGGCCGTAGATCAAGTGATGGGGCGCGGGGGGGAACGCCCGCGCAACCAGCGGAAGCCAGGCCAGGACGGCGAGGCAGAGAGGGCGAAGCAGGTGTTTCATGGGGAGCGCGAGTCAGTTGCCCGAGTAAGAGTAGGTCAGGAAGTAGAGCTTGATGTCCTTCACCGACGACACGAACCGGTTCAACCCCTGATTCGGATTGGCCAGCAGCGTCTTGCCGGGTATCACCAGCTTCCATTTGCTGTTCCACACCGAGCGCCCAATGAGGCGCTTGTTCGTGAACTGCGAGGGTTGCAGGCCGCCGCCCGCCCCGTAGATGACCGGGTTGAAGGCGGCGGTCGTGGAAACGGGGCGGAATGCCTGGTGCTTGCGCACCGCGAACAGCGGCTCCGAGAGCGAATCCGCCGACCGGTAGAAGGGCGTGTCCGAGAAGTCCGCCGCGCTGACATTGAAGGGCAGCGGGATGGTCAGATCCTGCACGTTCCAAGTGCGGATGCTGCTGACGTCCCCCAGCGGCGGGCTGCGCATCGAGTCCGTCCCCACCGGGATCAGATACACATACGGCGTCGCCGCCAGACCGTCGGGGTCCGTGGTCGGGTCGGGTGGGGAGGTGCCGCCCGCGCCGCTGTTTGCGGACGGGTT
This sequence comes from uncultured Verrucomicrobiota bacterium, assembly GCA_964535555.1. GTDB lineage: Bacteria > Verrucomicrobiota > Verrucomicrobiia > Limisphaerales > J093 > DSVZ01. The sequence continues at coordinate 18,217 of CAZHUS010000124.1, read as the reverse complement.
GTCCATGCCGATGTAGCCCTCGAAAGCCACCCCCATCGAGAAGATCTTCGTGGCGAACGAACTGGGGCTGAAGTTGTGGTCGCCGGGGCACAGCTCCTCGCCAAACAGGTTCTGCCCGTCGGCAATCACCGTTTCGAAGGTCAGCACGATGCCCGGCACGGGCAGTCCACTGCCGTCATCAATCTGCAGGCAGTGGCGCTTCACGTCCGAATCGGCCAGCAGGTTGGCCGTGCGCCCCTGTTCGAGGACGGCCTTCCAGCCGAGATCCCCGTCCGGACCGGCGAGCTTGCGGTAGTTCTCTGTTCGCAGGGAGACGGTGGTGCCGTAACCATCCGGGTTGTTGAAGCCGAGGCGGCCTTTGAGCACGTCCCAATCGGCCTTCATCTCGGCCAGGGCGCTGGAAAGCCCGGGGTCACCGGTGCTGCTGCCGGCGTATTGCGGGGCGCCATGGGCGATCACGCCGAGGGCGCGGGCGCTCACGATGCGATTCAGGAAGGACCGCCCCTGGTCGGTGTTCAGCAGGCCGGTCTCGTAATCGTAGGCCTTGGCGGCCAGGTAGGCGTACTTGGCGGCCGTGTCGAAGAGCGTCTTGTACCGCTCGAGTTTCTCGTTCCGGAAGATGCGGAAGGCGGCGTCGCGGGTGCGGTAGCCCTGCACGACGGCGGCGGCATGCTTGCGGAAGGAGTCCCTTTCACCCTGGATGCGCTGGCCCTGGGCCACCAAGGCCTGATAGGCCCGCTGGGCGTCGTCCAAGTTGCGCAGATACTGGTTGATGTTGCTGAAATGCCCCTGGACCGTGCCCAACTGAGCAGCAACCGTGCTGGCGGCGTCTTTGAGGCCCTGGTCGGCTTGAATGTCGTTCAGCTTCTTTGACCATTGGGTGATGTCCCTCTGCGAGCCGTTCAGGATCGCACTGTTGACGGTGAAGTAAGTCGCATCGGCAGCGAGGGTTAGTTGTTCAGCGGCCATCAAAGGAACCCCCACAGCCCAATAGATGACCTTGCCAGCATCCGTTCCCCAGGCCGCATCCGAAGGCGTCGAGTCACAAAAGAACGTCCACGCCTCGTCAAGCAATCCGGCTGCGAAAGTCAGCCACTTGTCGGTGATGTCGAATGCCATCTGCATGTCGTTCATGAACTGCTGTTCATTCAAAATGCCATTTTGTAAGCCTAGAATGACGGCATTCGTCGCCACCAGGGCCTTGAACTCGTTGATCGCGCTGTCGAAGGCCGCCTTGTCCCCCTGGGCGTCGCTCATTTCCTGCCGGAGTTGGTTGCGGGCGGCGATCAGGGCTGAGATCGCCTGCTGAATGCTGCCGGGGGAGACCCGCCGGCTGGCCCACGAGGCCGGCTTGTCGAAGAAACCATTGGGGCCAATATTGAAGGCAATGTAGTTCGTGCCCGCCGCGTAATGGTTGGTGTCCGACTGCCTGACCACTTGATCGTAGTTCTTGTAGAAGTCGTCGGGCAGTTCCTGGATGTCCACCCGGTAGGTCTGGTTGGTCGTCGGGTCCGCGAGAACGCCGCCATAGGTGTTGGTGTCCGGGTTCTCCACGTAGGTGTAGTGGATCAAATCCGGACCCGTGTAGTTCTGCGGCCACGTCTTCCCCACGCCGATGTCATCGGGGTAGGGCGTGCCATAGAGTTCGATCAACTGGTTGTTGTACGCCAGTTCCTGAACCGTGACGCTGGCCTGGAAGCCGGAGAGGGAGTCCTCCTCCGAGCGCAGCATCTGGCTGACGCCCTGGGCGTCGTCGAAGGCGACGACCGCGTTGTCGAGCGCGCGCACCGCCCGGTCATAGACCTGCTCGAAGTGGGTCTGTGGGCTGGCCCCCGTGACCTGGAGGGGATCGATGTCGAAGGGGACGCTGTTTTCCGGAAGGCCGAGCGGGGTGAAGCCGGCGTTGGCGTTGTCCAGGTCGTTCTCCAACGCCGAGGCGATCTGGGGCAGTTCCTGCAATTCCGGCACGGTGGTGCGGTCCACCTTCTGGATGCCTTCATGGTCTCGGTCGGGATCCGTGGGGTAGAGCATGGCATTGCCCACCACCCAGTTCAGGTAAGTTCCCTGGCCCACGCGGGAGGCCCAGTGATCCAAGCCCCAGTAGCGGGTGACCTGGTTGGTGACGCCCGCCACCGTGTAGGATCGCTGCGCGTTGGCGCGGTTCGTGGCGAAAGCGGTCCAACCCCCGCTGGTGCCGGGGCGGTAGTACTGGCGCCAGGTGAGATCCACGATCTGGCGGCCCGCCCGCGCGACCGCCGCCGCCGCGGCCGCGAACTTGCGCTCGTCCTGATAATCCACCGACACCGGCGCGCCCAGCACCGTCACCGTCTCGATGCGCGGCACCCAGTCGAACTTCGGGTTCACGAGGAGGGCGTAGTAGTTCTTCAAGGCCATCAGGTAGTGGCCGTAGGCGTCCCCATGCCCCTGCGGATACAGGACGGCCGCGTCGGCGGCGTTCACCACGCCCCCGGTGTCCTGATCGAGGATGTTGTAGTTGAGGGCATAGATGACTTCGCCGGCATCGATGCCGCGGGTGTAGTTCCAGAACAGACGGTTGTAAACCGGCCGTCTCCCCGTGCCGGGGGACAGGAAGTCGTCCCGACCGCGCAGCAGTGCCAGTTCCTCCTCAAGCACGGAGGCGACCTGCCCTTTGAAGGCGAAGAGGGCGGTGGCGATGTTGCCGTAGGTGCGATCCGCCGTGCCGATCCCGATGGTGGGATTGACGGCGTCCGCCTGGGCCTCGTTACCGAGCATCATGTAGAGGTCGTTGAGGTAGCCGGCCGCCAGCAGGAGGGCATCGTTGGCAGGGCCATAGTTGATGGGAGTCGCGGCCTCGATGCTGAGATCCTTGCCCCGGTTCAGGACGGTTTCGTAGATTTCGATCAAGCCCGAGTTGAGCATGGCCTCATCGTTGAGCGGCACGTCGCCTTCATAACGCCGGCCCGCCTGGGCAATGATCGAAGCGGTGGTGTTGGCGGGGTTGTTGAAGAGGTCCGTGGTCCGCTGGTTGAACGGGTTGATGCCCGCGAGCACCCGCTTGATCCAGCCTTCCGCGAGCTGGGGTTCGGCCCATTCCGACCAGTTTGTGATGGCGGGATTGGCCAGAGGGGCAATGCACCGGTAGCGCATGGTAATCCAGTTGTCCGCCAACGTCTGGATCCCCGCGCCACCGAGGCTGACGTGGGTGAGGTCCGGCCCTTGGGCCAGGGGAGTCCAAGTGGTCTTCGCGGCGGTGGGGGCCTGGCCGTCCACGGGCGGCAGGATGCGCCAGTCGTATTCGTAGAGCGCCGCCCGTCCGGCCAGATCGGCCGTGTGCTGGAAGGTGATCATCTCGCTCAAGGGACTGGGCGCCATGATGACCTTCACCTCGCCCCGGTACAGTGGCGGGGCCACGCGGGCGATATAGACCGAAACCGGCAGCGCCGCCTGCGCGGGATCGCTTCCGTTGTTGACGATGTAGGTGAGGTAGCCCTGGCCCGGTCCCGTGGCACTGAGGGCATAGGAGTCCACGGCGGTGTCGGAACTGGTCACTTCCACCAACTCGGAGACGCTACGGGTGACGGTCTTGTCGGGGTCAACCACGTAGCTACCGGGCACGTCGGGATCTTCGTGGAAGGTATAGACCGGGGTGGAGAGGCTGAGGATGGCGGTGTCCCAATCCGCCTTGCGCTTGTCCGTGGCGGGGCAAAGGTCCTGGGCATCGGTCAGGTCCTTGCCGGCGAGCACGTTGAGCAACAAGTAGTTCTCCCCGGTCCCTTCGGCTTTGAACTGACCCTCGAAGACCAGGTTGGTGGTATTGGGGTCGAAATAGAGGCGGTTGACCAGGTTGGGCGGCAGTTTCGGGAAGTACACCTTCCCCGCGTAGGCATTGCCCAGGACCCCGGCCGGCAACCCGGAGATGGCCATCAGGCTGGATCGCTTCTGCACGGTGGGGTCATGCAGCACGACGCTGGCGGGAGCGGCGGTGAAGTTGGTGCCGATCGACTGTTGGTAAAGCACCTGGACGCTGTCCTGTCCCCGCACGGCCGCGAGGCCGGAGATCGGATCGGTGAGCGTCTGCCCGGAGTTCAGCGCGGGCACCGTGGCGGGCCATACCGGGCGGTACACGATATCCAGGCTGCGAGTTTCCTTGCTCGTCGCGTCGCTCGTGCTGCCGGACGGTCGGAGGTAGGGGACGATGCTCCCCACCGCGGGCGCGACGAGCCCCGGCCAGGCAAACCCGTCGAGGGTTTTGTAGTAGTACCGCATCGTGAAGCAGTTGGTGTTCGCCGGTGACACCGCGAGGTGGGGCGGACGATTGGTGAAGACCACCACCGAATGCGTGTAGGAATTGCTGCTGACCAGCGCGAGCGGAGCCTGGGCGACGACCGTTCCGCTGGGAACCACCGTGATGGGCAGGCCGATGCTGACCAGACTCCCGTCACCGGTATCCTGGATCTTCAGCGTGGCATAGTTCGACCCGGCCGTGGTGGGCGTGCCCGCCACATGCAGGCCATGGCCGGTGCTTTGGAAGGTCAAGCCCGGCGGGAGATTGGTGGCGCTCACCGTCAGCGACTCCAACCGGCGCGAGACATGCACGGCGTAGTCCAGGGTCTGGCCCTGCACGGCGGTCGCCGCGGGCAGCGGGCCAAAGGTGCCGTTCGTCGCGAGGTACCGCCCCGCCTCCAGGCGTGGCTGCCCGGCGTGTGGGCCGCGATACACCCAGAACCCACGCTTGCGGTCTTCGTAGGTAAAGCGCGGGTAGTGAGCGTACGGCCCGCCGGCACCGGCCCCGGTCCAGCCGACGGGCAGATCACCGGAACCAGCCGCCGGCTCGGAGTTGTAGTTCCTGGCGTACGCACCCGAACCCTCCACCGGCGGGGCCAGGAGCGGCAGCGGCATCGGGGCTTGCAGGAGCTTCCCTGCCTCCACGACATAATCGAAGACCACGCCCGCCTCCGGCGCCTCGCGACGCACGTGGAATGCCTGCATGGCCGGCCGCCCGTCGGCCTCGGTGTACTCCAGCAGCACATACGGGTGGGAGGAGTAGCCGGGGCCAGCGGTGATGTTGAGGTCGTCCCGCAACGCATAGGCCTGGCCCCCGAGCATCACCGCGTGTTCTTCATTGGGATTGTAGCCCGGCGAAGCCGCGTCGTTCTGCCAGTAGATGCTGCCCTTGGCCTGGAGGCTGGGCAGCCCCCCGGAACCGTCATTGCTGGCGAGGATGATCTCCGGGGCAGCCGCGGGCCATTGCAGGGTGTAGCGCCCGACGACCGACGGCCAGTAGAGCGGCTGGAACCCCTGGATCACGTCCGCCTGGTTGCGCCGGAACCACCGCACTTCCAGCCGGTTTCGTCCCGGGATGGCGTTGACGGGAATGATGGCCCCCCCATTCGCCACCTCGAAGCCGCCGCCGAACGGGTCGTGATAGGCGCCGGGCCAGAACGATGTGCCGTTGGCCTGGTGAATGTGCCCCGCCCAGTAGGTGTCCCCCGCCCCGCCCAGTTCGCCGGCGGGAGCGGTGATGCGGTCGCCGACATTCACCGTGAGGTTCGTGACGTACGGCGCAGTGAAGCGATCGGAGAAGGCCAGGCTGGAGTTGCCGCCATTCCAAGCACTGAGGTTGGTGGCGACGGAACCGGAGAGCACCGCCTGGTTGGTCAAACCCAGGTCGAGCCAGGAGAACACCCGCTCGAACCGCACGTGCTCGCCGGCAATGAAGCGCAGCAGGCCCCGGTGCGCCGGATGGGCCTGGTCCAGAAAGGTGTAGTAGGCAAACGAGGACGTGAGTTTTCCCCGGGGCTGGTCCAGACGATCCTGGTCGTCCAGCGCCGGCGCTTCCATGCCATTCAATTGTACCGCGGTCCGGGCTGCCTCCTGCTCCGTCGCCACCAGCGGCCGGAGGTAATGGCTGTACTTGGCGGGGTCATCCGGCCAGACCAGCGAATAGCGAACGAAACGGTGGGGCCATTGCAGACCGGCGACTCCCGGAGTGAGCCAATGGACCAGCAGGTCGTTCAGATGCTCGGTCCTCCGATTGGCGTACAGGGCTCCGGAGCTGTGCTGGTAGTAGTACTGCGTGCCCAGGCTGTTCTGGATCGGCGAGGGGGAAAGGGCGGAAGCATCCGTCTCGTCGCTGGGCGGCACCAAGCGCTCGCCCAACTCGATCGTCACCGGGGTGGGCACCGGGGTCCTGGCCACGTCCACGATTTCGAAGCCCAGGTACTCGTTGGCCCCGCCCAACAGTTCGACAAACACCCGGCCCTCGGCGTTGTAGGCCTGGATGGTGTTGTTATCAAACCACAAGGTTCGATACTCCTGGTACGCGACCGTGTTGGTGCCGAGGATGTTGACTTGGGCCGGGGTGCTGTTCGGATCGTCGTACGGCGCCTCGACCACCTCCGGGAAGGTCGCGTTGTGGACCACATGGATGTTGGCAACCTGGCCTTGGGGGACGGCCACCAAGTGCCCCCAATTCCGGAACGACCCGTACGTCCAATACATCTGCTGGGGTTCCTTGACCGGCGTGCCCGCCACCACGTAGCGGACAGTGTGCAACAGATAATTGTCCTCGCCGTTCTTGTCGAAGTGCGGCGGTCCGCCGGGATTCGTGTAGGTGGCCAGTTCGTTGGGGGTACAGGGCGCCAGGCGCATCCAGGTGATGGCGATGGGACCGGGCTGGACGGCGAAGACACGGCTGGCGTAGGGGCTCCAGTAATACTCGTTGGTGTGGCCGTCGGCGAAGGGTTGCGCCCGCCAATAGCTCTCTTTGAGAATCCCGCGGCTCTCGAGCAGCAGTCCCTTTTCATCCGTGTCCGGCATGGACACGATACTGCCAAAGCGGAAGGAAACCTGCCGGCTGAGGTAGGGGGCACCCACCTGGGCCCGGCGCAGGATCAGGCAGATCGAGGCGATGTCGTCGCCGTTGGTCCGGGCCACGGGCCAGTGCATGGCCGCCGCGACGCGGTAGGAGAAGACGTTAGGACCCGCCAGCAGGCTCCGCTCTGCGTCCGTCAGCGGATGACTCTGGGTCCGCCCGGGCGCGCTGCCGAACGAGAGCAGGCTCCGGAACTGGTGGCCGGTGGGAGTGTAGTTGACCGACCCCTCGGATTCGTTGGCGGCCGGCACCCGACCGTCGGAACCGGCGGGTGCGTTGGTCTGGCCCGAAAGGGGCGACCCGCGAACGCTCTGGAAGTTGTAGGGGGTCAGGTCCTGGGCGAGCGAGGGCAATACCGCGGCTCCCGCTGTGTTCGCGCCCCCCAGCAGGAGCGAGACCATCCCCAAGACACACCACTCCACGATGCTCGGGCCCGCGCGGCGGGTGGCAGCGCGGACCGGGGAGCCGGTGGGGACAAGCGTGGCCAGCGGAGCGTCAGGCCCCGGGCTCGAATTGCCCACAGAACTCCTGGCCTGGGCGAACAGCCGCAAACGAGACCGGAAGCTTGACCTCCGAGGGAGTGATGTCTGTGTGATCTGCATGTTCGGAGAGCCGCATCACAGCTCATGTCACATCATCTGTGAGCTCTTCTGCGCGGCGAGAGTAGTTTCGAGTGAGCGGTGCAGCCGGCGGTGTACGGTGGTGGTCGCATTGACACTTCCCGACTCCGTGGTCTTCAGGAACCCTTCTGCGGTGGTGATACGTAGATCCTCGGCATCCCTGCCAGGGCTAGTTGGGGCCGATCGCTATGAAGTTAAAGGAGCGGTCGACCAGAACGAAGGGTTCCTGCCCAATCTTTCTGGCAATGGTGACAGAGATTGTCCCCATCCCTGTCTTGCCCTCGTTGATCGTCACCGAGAGCCCATGACTTTCTGCGGTGGCAAGTGCGTTGGCGGTAACCGTGGGTGCACTGGAGAATGCTCTGATCAAGTTGATGTCGTATTGGCCGGTGCCTGCCTTGCTGACGGTGAACGCGCCCGCCCCTACCTCGATGGTTCCGTCAAGACGTATCCTGCCTCGCACGACCCGAAGCGGGTTGGTTTCGCTGCTGTCTGAGATCATGGCGAGGCCAGATCCTATGACCGCTCTGCTCGCCGTCAGGGTGCCATTCACATCTACTCCACTCGCCTTCAGCGTGCCATTCACATCCAGGGCGGAAGTCGGCGCCACCTTGCCGATGCCAACGTTGCCGCCCCACGGATTCAGGGCCAGCGGCGTCGCCCTTGACTTGTGAATCACCGACTGAATGAGGCCGTAGTCATCCGTGGTGTCGTAGCCGAGAACCAGTTGCTTGTTGGTGTTGAGGGTACCTTGGATGACAAGCTGACCAAACCAATCCTCATTGAGGTCGGCTTGGACCGTGAGCTTGCTCTTGCCGTAGATGTCCCAACCCCCAACGCCCACTTGCTTGGTGAAGAGTGCCTTCCCCGTGAAAGTCTGATCCGCCGTCAGCAGGGCCACGTTGGTCAGGCCCGAACCGTCGCCCACGAAGGCGGCGGCCCTGACAGTGCCGCCGACGTCCAGTGCGAAGGCCGGCGAGGCTTGATTGATGCCGACGTTGGTTCCGGAGAGGGTCACTATGCTCTGCCCGCCACCGGTGGCGAGACTGGTCGCGCTCTCGGCGTGTTCCGCGCTCTGTGCGAGGCCCGCACTCTCGGCATGGTCTGCCTCCTGGGAATGGTCCGCCTCCACGGCCTTGCGGGCCAAGAACGCGTAGGGCGAGGTCATCAGGCGCAGGCGCGGCAGGATCGTGACGTCGGTCGCGGGCGTGCCAGGGCCGATGCCCTTGACCGTCATCTCCACGTAGCGTTCCGAGGCGGTATCGCCGGCAAACAGCTCCGAGAGAAAGGGGCGCGGCTCGTTTCCGGGCTTGCTGCCCTCGCCCAGCAGCACACTGAAGTAGCCGTTGTCCACGGTCACAGTCTGCTGCTCGGCCCAGAGGGGGGCGCCGCCCTGATCCGCTTGGAAGATGCGGAAGATCACGTCGAAGTTCTTCACCCGATCCTGGCCCAGGGCGGCACCGCTCCGGTCGGTCAGGTAGCCCTGGTAGGTGAGGAGGTCGGGCGGCGTGGCGGCGGCGGGGGCGCGCCCGGCCAGGGCGAGCAACGCGACGGTGGAGAGAAGGAGGAACCGGGCAGTTTTCATAGGAGTGTCTTCACCAGTGAGTCAGGAACGGTCAAAGTGGGTGGTGGGTCAGGAGGAGGAGTCAGCGGGTGGTCAGCGACGGGACCGCCGTGAGGCGGGTGAGGGCAAAAGTGCCGCCCACGGTGAACGTGCGTGTCGCGCCGGGTGCGCCCTCGACGGTGATGGTCTCGGCGTAGTCCCCGGAGAGGACCCGGTTGGCGGTGGTCAGGCTGGCGAAGTCGTCCTCGGGCGAATTGATGCGGAACGTCAGGTGCCGGGTGATGCCGTACGATTCCTTGCCAGCGGCCCACTGGGTTTTGAGGTCGGGCTGGAGGTTGTCGTGATCGGGATGGTACGTGTGCAGGAAGGGGTTCGCCGCCTGGTCCGCGTAGTCCACGGCAATCGGCGTCGTTGTCCTGAGCTCACCGCCCGCGGTCAGGTCGCCGCTGAGCGGCCAGACGGTGTTCTCGGACGTCCAGGGCAGGTGGGTGGCCGTGATGCGTCGGGCCGTGTCCAGGTGAGCGGGATCGAGCACGCTCTCGCTGGTGGCCACCACGAGGTTGGTCTCGCCGCGAACGCCGTAATAGACCCGTTGGAGCAGGACGCTGCGGTGGCCGTCGTTGTGGACAATCATTCGCAGTGGATAGGGCGTCGCCACGGCGCCAAGGTTGGTGTTGAGGCCGGTGACGACGTAGGCGCCGTCGGGGCCGAGCACGAGGTTCGAGTCGGCGTCCTTCTCGTAGCTCTTGAGATAGTTGGCGACCCGGGTCACGAGGGCGCTGCCGACCCACAGCCCGGCGGTCGAGGCGGCCTGGGCGGACACCGGTACATGGATTTCGGACAGCACCAGGCCGTTGCTGAACTCGCCGGTGAACTTGAGGATGCCCGCGAAGGCCGTGCCGGGGAGGTTGGTCATTTGCCGGCGGTTCAGGCCCAGCACGACGGCGATGTCGGAACCCGGTCCTCCCTGCGGAGGGAGCGTCCAGGTCAGGTTGCTGTGATTGAGGACGCTGCAGGGGTAGGTGAGATTGGTTCCGGTGAGCTCGCCGCGCACCAGGAGTTGGGGCAGGGGCGGAGGGGTGACGCGACCGGGGGCCGCCTCGGACTCGAGCAGGCTGAGCGTGACGGTGAGGTTGCTGGCGCTGGCGTTCCGGAGGCGCAGGCTGAACTGGCTGATGCGGTCGCCGAAGTCGAGCCCGGTCGGGTTGGGCAGACTGAGTTGGAGGGGGCCGAAGTAGGCGTTGTTGACCACGAAGCCGGCGTTGACGTTCGTGGCCCGCATCCAGAATGCATCCCCGCGCTGGACCAGCGTGTTCTTCATCGAGAAGACCCGCACCGGCGTGTCGGCACCGGGGTTCGCGCCGGCATACTGGTAGAGTTCCACCGTGGTGCTCGCCGCCTCAGGATTGGCGGCCCAGAAGGCGTCGAACCGGGGCGGGGCGCTCGCGGGAGTGGGGAAGCCGATCAGGTTCAGACCGGAAAGGTCCCAGACATAGTTCGGCGGGGTTGGCTTGCCCTTGAGGTTCCACGTGTAGTTGTTCGTGGCCGGCGAATAGACGAGGTAGGCGCTGTTGGGGATGAGGGCGTTGAACGTGTTGGACCTGCCCAAGGACGGATGATACCAAGTCGCCCAGAGGCTGCCGCCATTGAGAGGCGAGCGGGGGTCGGTAAGGTACTGCCGCGTGCCAATCGGCGGCTGCCAAAGCCAGATCTGGGTGATGGGGTTGCCGGGCACATCGCCGACCACTTGATCCACGCTGCGATCCGAGGCGTCCACGTGCAGATACACCGCCGACCAACCGGGCTTGACGGTGATGGACTGGGTCAGCCATTGAGCCTGGGCGGCCAGCCCGTCACCCCAGAGCACAGCCCCGAGGACGATCTTGAGGAGGAGACGAGTCTTCATGCCTTCAACGCTTGTGCCCGAGTGGGGATGAACCGGCATCGCACCGGCCTGCGCCGGGTTGCGGCGCGGTTTCTGTCGGCAGGGCGCCCGATACTTCAAGCGGCGGCGGCAACCTCCGACTCGCGCGTGCGAGGAGTGCCAGGGGCAGGTTCATGGTGCTCTTGTATCGCGGCCCGCCCCTCGCGCGATATGCCACATTTTAGGGGGGGGCCTGCGGAGCCCGGATGCCGGCAGTTCAGGCCGTTTTCGATCCCCGTCTCGCTCCCCATCCCGTCCTGCTCGCAATCGTAATCCTACTCGTAATCGTAATCCTACTCGTAATCCCGGCTCTCCGGGCCGGGCGGGGGGGGGGTCGCTTCATGGGATTGGGAGGGGGGATTAAGAGTAGGATTAGGAGTGGGATCTGGGACAGGACGGGGAGCGGTGCCGGCAACTGGAACGGGCGGGGAGCAGGGGCTCGCCTGCTCCTGCTCCTGCTCTTAATCCTGCTCTTAATCCTGCTCTTAATCGCAATCCCGACTCTCCGGTCCGGGCGCTGGGGTGGATCGCTACATGGGATGCGCGATTAGGATTAGGATTAGGAGAATGGGAGAGGGGGAGGAAAGGGAAGCAACGCCCCTGGCAGCTCGTCGTGCTCCTCATCCCGCCCCGATTTGCGGTCTCACCTGGCATGGGAGCGCGTTACCGCCGACTGTCGGGCTGGAACCGCGAGCTGGGGGAAGGAAGAGACACTGCGCAGGCGCGGGCCGCGGGCGTCGGGATGGCACGCGTTGGACGTACTGTTCACCGAGCACCCCGACGCCTGCCCCACCGGCCCGCGCCGGGACGGCCCCCACCTTCTTGGCGCCGTTGGGGACCATCATTCATTCAGCGGGAGTGCAGCGGTATACCACATTTAGGGGGGGGGCGGGCCGGCTTGGGTGGCGTCGCTCCCCAGTCCTGCTCCTGCTCGTAATCCAAATCTTAATCGTAATCCAAGCTCCCCGGGCCAGGTGCGGGGTGGGCCGCTTCAAGGGAACGGGAGGGGGAGATTAGGATTAGGATTAGGATTAGGATTAGGATTAGGAGGGGAGAGAGGCGGGCGGGCGGGCGGTTCACCGGCCCAGGTACTTCAGCAGCGCCTCGGTGTGCGAGTGAACGTGGGGGATGTGCCCCATGTGCTTGCGGGTGGTGTCGCCACTGATGCCGAGGTGGGATGCGATCTCGTTGTAGGAATGGCCTCGGGCCACGCTGGCGAGGATTTCCTGTTCGCGGGCCGTGAGTTTCGCGACCTCCGGCGCCGGTTGACCGGCGCTCGGCAAGCGGTCGAGGTGATGGAAGAACTCAACCACTTTGCGGGCGGTGCTCCGGGACATGGGCGCCCCGCCGGCGCAGATTTCGCGCACGGCCTCGATCAGGCTGGACCGGGGGCTGCGCTTGACCAGGTAGCCGTTGGCACCAGCTCTGAGCGAGTCGAACTCGCCGAACCCAGGGCGCGGGCGCGCTTCCGGTGAGCAGTGCGGAGCTCTTCCGCAAGGTCGTGGAACCGGCCAGTGACGGAGTTGCCGCGTGGTTCCGGTCCTTGACGGGGAGGACCGTGGTTATAGACTTCCTCCATGGCCACAGCCGTTTACCCCCTGCCGTTGAATGACGAGCTCGCCCGCACCGTTGCGCAGGCGGCCGAGGCCACCGGCCTAAGCCGCGCTGAGCTGATGCGCCAAGCCCTGGCGTTCGGGGTTCCCCAAGTCGTCGCCGCGCTGCGCCGTCCCGCCCCGCGCCTCACTTCGGTGGATCCCCTGCCCGTCCGTCAGAGCCGGGCGCTGTACCGGCTCGGCGAGGACGATCGGGACCTGATCGAGCGGCGTGTACGAGCCCAGGCGTTCGAGGGCGGAGAGTGAAAGCCTGGGATATCTATACGGCCGACATCTTCGGCGACCACCCCTGCGTGCTGGTCTCCTGCCAGCCACGGATCGATGCCAAACCCGAAGTCGTGGTTCTCGGGTGCCGCGCCATGCGTCCCGGAAACGAACGCGAGCCCCGCGCCAACGAAGTGTTGCTCAACAGTGCTGACGGCCTCGAGCTCAAGACCCTGTGTCGCTGCGATCTCCTGTACACGGTGACGAAGGCGGCCCTAGGGCGTCGGCGGGGCTGCGTGACGATGGAGCGCCGGCGCGAGATCGCACGCCGGCTCATTCAGGGGCTGGCCATCGCCGGGATGTAGTCTGGTGGCGAGGCAACGTGGAGGTCGGCGCGCCAAGGGAGGAGGGCGCGGGGACGCAGGGAGAACCGCGAAATGCGCGGAAGCTCCGCCACACTGCCTTCTCCTTTCCGCGTGTTCCGGGTGTTCCGCGGTTCGCACTTCCCCGGGCGGTTCACCGGCCCAGGTACTTCAGCAGCGCTTCGGTGCGGGAGTGGACGTGGAGCTTCTCGTAGATGTGCCCCATGTGCTTGCGGGTGGTGTCGCCACTGATGCCGAGGTGGGACGCGATCTCTTTGTAGGAATGGCCCCGGGCGAGGCTGGCGAGGATTTCCTGCTCGCGGGGCGTGAGTTTCGCGACCTCCGGCGCCGGTTGACCGGCGGTCGGCAAGCGGTCGAGGTGATGGAAGAACTCGACCACTTTGCGGGCGATGCTCCGGGACATGGGCGCCCCGCCGGCGCAGATTTCGCGCAGGGCTTCGATCAGGCTGGACCGGGCGTTGCGTTTGACCAGGTAGCCGTTGGCACCCGCCATCAGGGATTGGAACAACGTGTCGCCGTCCTCGTGGACGGTGAGCATGACGATGGGGAGGGTCGGCCGCACCTGTTTGAGCCGGCGCACGCAGTCGATGCCGGACATCCCGGGCAGGTTGATGTCCATGAGGACGAGGTCGGGTGGGTGGACCGCAATGCCGGCGAGGGCGGCCTCGGCGCTGGGGTAACTCGCGAGGCAGCGGAAGCCGGGGGCGGTGTGCAGCAGCGCCTCGAGTTCCTGACGCACGCCGGCGTCATCTTCGACCAGGCTGGTTTGGATGGTCGCGGGCACGGCGGGAGGGTAGACGGAGCCCGGGCGAGGGCAAGCGTAAGCGCCGGGGGGCTAACCGCTGGATGCCAAGAGACCGCGGACTACGCGGAACACGCGGTAAGGGGAGGCTGGAAAGGGACGACTGATTACCCGTGGGTTTCGCGGCGCTGTGAAGGGCCTTGGCGGCGACGGTCTCCAGCCTGTTCCGTTTCCGCGCATTCCGGGTATTCCGCGGTTCTACTCCCCCAGCAACGGCACTGTGAGTCGCACCGTGGTTCCGCGGCCGGGGGCGCTGTCGAGTTCGGCCCGGCCGCCGAGGGCGGTCATGCGCTCGCGGAGGTTCCCCAGGCCGTTTCCGTTCCGGCCCACCCTCCCGACTTCGAAGCCGCGACCCTGGTCGGCAATGGCGATGGCGAGGCGGTCGGACTCGATCGTGAGGCGGAGCCAGAGTTCCTTGGTGCCGGAGTGCTTGAGGGCATTGTTGAGCACTTCCCGGACCGCCATCACCACCCCGTGGCGAAACGAGACACTCAAGGGCAGGTTCGCCACGCCCGTGGGCACGTCCTGCCAGCACCGCACGCCAGCGGCCTCGCAGAGTTCCTCGCTGAAGCTACAGAGGTAGTCGAGCAGTCGTGGCAGATTGTCGTTGCGGGGGTTGACGGCCCAGACGGTTTCGTGGAGCGCCAGGCCCATGGCCCGGGCCTTCTTCGAGACGCGCTGGAGCTGCGACCGATCGCCGTCGACTGGGCCGGCCGGGTGGTTCTCCGGGTCGCTCATGAGGACGATTTCGGTGAGGCTGGCGCCGAGGTGATCGTGGAGGTCGCGGGCGATGCGGGTGCGTTCCAGCTCGACCGCCTGCTGCATTTCGAGCCGCTCGAGGCGGCGCTGGAGTTCGCGTTGCCGCCGCCAGGCGACTCCGGCCACCAAAACGCCGGCGACCAGCACGCCGGCCCCGATCCGCACCCCAGGGCGTTCCCAGAACCGGGGAATGACGCGGAGCGGGATCGCCCAGTCGCCTTCATGCCACTGGCCGTCGCTGCCGCCCACCATCAGGCGGAAGCGGTAATCGCCCGGCGCCAGCTTGCTGTACTCCGCCACGCGCGAGCGGCCGGCGTCGATCCAGCCGGCATCCAGCGGTTCGAGCCGGTGGCGGAATCGCATGGTCTCGGGGGCCGCAAGCTCGGGCACTGTGTACCGGAACGCGAACCGCCGGATGCTGGTCCGGGTGCTGAACTCTCCTCTGACGGGGGCCAGTTCAAGGTCATCCGCGGTGAGCGATTCGAAGAGCGGGGCTGCCGGGGGATGCCCACGGCTGACGGCGACGGGATCGAAACCTGCCGCCACGCCCTGGTTCCTGACCCAGATGCGCCCGTCCGGCCCGCGCGAGGCCACCGCCTGGTTTCCGCTATTACACACGCGACTCGCCAGACCGTCGGCGGTCCCCAGACGCCAACACAGCAGCAAGGGGCTTCGGCCGCGCTCGTATTCAGCTAGACTCCGGCGGGGACAGCCGAAGATGCCGTTGTTGGAACCGATCCACAGATTGCCCGCGTCGTCGGGCGTGAGGCTGGCGATGCCATTGTCCGGCAGCCCGTCCTCGGTCCGATAGTGCTTCCGGCTCCGGCCATCCCAGCGGAACAGGCCGATGCCGGTGCCCACCCACAGCACGCCCTCAGCGTCCGCCAGGATCGAACAGGCGCCGCCGTTGCCCTGCCACCACTCCGCGGGCAGGAGTCGATCCCCCTGCACCCGCCAGACATTGTCCTCGCTCACCACCCAAATTTGGCCGGCGCGATCCTCTGCGAGGCCCCGGACGCGAACGTGCCTCGATCCGTCGGCAGGGGCCACCCAAGTCCAGTTGGTGCCGCCCTCCCAACGCCCCAAGCCATCCATGCCGCCCGCCCACAGGCGGCCAGCGCAGTCGTTGATCATGGCGAATACCACGACAGGGACTTCCGCCACGTGGACGAATCGGGCCTCTTGCTGCCGGAGCAGTCCTGCGGACGTAGCGACCCACAGGTTGGTGTGGGCGTCCTCGAACAGAGTGGTGATGCCGTTCACGATCGACGGACCGGGAAGCGGCAGTTGGGTCAAGCTTCCCGCCGCCCACCGGTGCAGGCCGGCACCCGCGGTCCCCAACCAGAGCGAACCGTCGCGGGCCGCGCACACCGCGTTGAGTCGTTCCTGCCCGGGGTAGGCGCCCGGGGTGGCCACCGCGATCACCGGTTGCTCCCTCGCTTGGAACAGACCTTCGCCGATGGTGCCCATCCAGACGCCCCCTTGCCGGTCTTGCAGGGTGCAGGTCGGGATACAACTGGCGAGCACCCCATGCTCCTGGAGGCGTTCCCACGTTCTCGAAGCGGTTCGGACGCGGAGCGAACCCCACCAGTGATTACCCCAGAGGCGACCGTCGCTGTCCTCCAGCACGATGGAGGCGGCCGTGCGTGCCCCGCCCCCTTCCGGCGCGAAGAAGACGGGCGGTCCCGCCCAGCCTTCCGCTGTCCGTCGCCGCAAGTAACTCTTGCTCCACTCGCCGGGATACGTG
Organism: uncultured Verrucomicrobiota bacterium; assembly: GCA_964535555.1. Taxonomy (GTDB): domain Bacteria; phylum Verrucomicrobiota; class Verrucomicrobiia; order Limisphaerales; family J093; genus DSVZ01. The sequence continues at coordinate 1,745 of CAZHUS010000124.1, read as the reverse complement.
AACCAGATGCCCCCTTCCCGCCCCAGACAAGCCGTGGGCGCGGCCCCCCCCAGGCTCCGGCCCGCCTTGGAAGGGTCACAGCCGAGCAGGAAGGACGTCCACCGCCCCTGGTGGTAGCGGCAGATATGCAGGCCCTTCGCCAACCAGAGATTCCCTTCGCGGTCGCCCCAGACGCCCTTGGCCGGGCCCGGCGGCAATTCGTCGAGGGCGACCTGGCTCGGCGGGTCGTCGCCGACGAAACGCAGCAGGAATTGGTTGGTTCCGGCCAGCGCCCAGAGGGTGCCTTCGCCATCCTGCGCCAGCGGGCTGAGCGCATACCAGCGCTCGCCCATCCCCCCGGGGACCGCCGGCTGGAAGCGGGGCCGGAGTTGACCCCGGGTGAGTTGGCAGACCCGGTCGGACGCCGCAGCGATCCAGAGCGACCCATCGCGCGCCACCAACAACCCGGCGATGTCGCTGTCCGTTGGGTTGTGCGTGCCCAGACCGTCCAGGCGCACGAAGCGCGCCCCGTCATACCGCACCAGACCTTCACGGGTGCCGAGCCAGAGGTAACCGTCCTCGGTCTGCGCCAGGGCGGTAATCGTGACGCAGGGCAAGCCGTCCTCCACATGCCAGCTTCGCACTTGGAAGCTGGGGCTGGGCAGGATGGCGCGATGGGGCAGCGAGGCCGGGCCGAGGTTTGCGCCGGCCTCGGTGGGGTCGCACACGTCGGGGCAGTCCGGGGCCGCATTGGCGCGGACGACACCGTGGGTGAGCTTGCACAAGGCGGTCCCGCCGCCCGAAACACCGGCGGTGTTGTTCGACACGACACAGCCTTCAAGCGTCGCGTACCAGGCTCCCCCGCCGTCCCAGAGGGCGTGGTTGCCGGTGATCGTGCAGTTCCGATTGGTGCCAAAAGCGAGACCCCCGCCGGAGCCGGCGGCGTTGCCGACGAGGATGCAGTTGGTGAGGACGTTGGTCGAGGAGCACCGGACGCCGCCACCGCATTGTTCCATGCCGAAATCACCCGCCCGACGTGTGTGGCCATTGGTCAGCGTAAAGCCGTCCAGGCTGGCGCCGTTCGCCAGGAACACGCAGCGGATTGCGCCTTCGCCCAGGCCGTTGGTGCTGCCGGGGGCGGGCGCGCCTTCGATGAGGGTTACGAGTGGCCCGTTCACGCTGCGCACGGTCACCGCCTTGTCGATGGCCACGCGGTTGGTCATCACTCCATTTTCCACCGGCCGGCCACCGGTAGCGTAGAGGCCGTTGGTCACCACGATCTCATCCCCCGCCGTCGCGACGTCGACCGCGTCCTGGATGGTCCTGGCGGCGTGGGCCCACTGAGTGAAGGGAGGCAGCGGAGCCGGGTTGCGCGCGTCCACATACCGGGTGGCCGCCCGGGTGGCCGCGGGCAACAGAAGGAGGCACAACGAGAAGACCGAGGCGAGGCGGCCGGCACGAGGACCAACAGACCGCCGGGACCCGTGGGGCCCCAGCGCCATCCGCAAGCCGCGACCCGTCATCCACCCCGGCGGCAGTGGTCTCATGGTTGTGTTGGGGTTGCATGATTAGCAATCCGATCTCATGCGGTCAACGTCATGTGCGCGGCAATTTCGGGGGGGGGGCCGCATCTCGCTTTCTGGTAGCCTGTCTGGTGGAAGGCGAACCACTCGGTCGAGGGGAATCGCCGTCATGCGGTCACGGAAGCGGAGCGCTGATAACCGGCGGGTCGGCAAGCCCTCCGTGAGAACCATCGTCCCTCACCG
>CAZHUS010000123.1:0-21637 GCA_964535555.1 uncultured Verrucomicrobiota bacterium | reverse complement strand
GACGCCCGGAACTGGTTCGCCGCGTGCGGCTACAGTTTTATTTAAACTGCTCTAAAGCGGACGCACTCCAGACGCTTCGCGCCGCTCCGAGGCACGTCCGGGGCCGCGAAGCGCTTGGAGTGCGGGGATTCATCCCCGCTTTTCGGGGCAGGTTCATGGGAAGGGACGCCGGGAGGACCGGCGCGCACGGGGACCATGGACCTTTGAGGAGCGCGGGCTTCAGCCCGCAGGGACGTCCCTGCGCCGGCGTGGCTTCCTGCGGACTGAAGTCCGCGCCCCTGGGGCGGTTCATGGAGAGCGTCTGCGCCACGCGCTGCCCCCTCCCCGGAGCGCCGTTGTTCACGCGAAGCGCCTGGACTGGGCGAGGCACCGCCGCTCTTGGAACACGACTCGCCGGACGGGCGACTCGGACTGGTCGCCGTCACCCCGGTCGACGCGGGTGAGAAAGGGCTTTAGCGCTTGGCTTCGTAGCGCTTGAGGGTGGCGCGCAGTTCTTCTTTCATCCCCTCGTCCTCGCACAGGTTGATCGCCTTCTGCTGGTAATCGACGGCCTCCGCGATCTTGCCGTTGTCGAACAGCGCGCGGGCGTACGTGTCGACGATGGCTGCGTCTTCGCCCTTGGAGGCGTCGTACGCGGCCTTGGCCAGCTTCAGAGCCAGCGGTAGGTCGCGCTTCGTGACCTTTGTGTCGGTGAGGATCCCCCAGGCCACTTCGTTCAAGAGCTGAGCGCTGGCGCCCTCCAATGACTCGAGCTTCCTCCCGAGTTCATCCAGCCGGGTCGCATCCGCGTCCCCCGAGGCCTCGGCCATGTATTCCGCGACCGCCTGGTTCGCGACGAGGTCTCGCTTGAAGGAGGCGACGTCGAAACCGGGAGGCGCGCAGTCCTTCAGGGATTTCTCCAGGTCCGCGAGCTTGGCGGGGTCCGAGTGCGCGAGGGCCGCCTGCTGGTACTCGCGCAACACGCGGCTGAACTGGAGTTGCTTCTTGATCTGTTCGGGATCGAACTTGCGCCCGTCCTGGATTCCGCCGAGTTCGCGATCGAGCGCCTTGAGCTCTTCGGCAAGCTTCGCGGTCTTCGCGTCGTCGTCGCCGCGGACGATGCCCTGGTAGTACTCCTGCAGCTTGGACTGGGCCTGGGACTGCTTCTTCACCTTCTCGATATCCAGCTTGCCGGCGAGCAGGTCGTCCAGGGCGGCATCCAGCTTCGCCATCGGATGTCCCTGCCAGACCACGCGGCCCTGTTTGTCGACGATGAAGGCGTGTGGGATGCCGCCCTGGTTGAAGGCCTTCATGTAACCCGTAAAGGTCTGGCGGTCGTCATCAATCGCCACGACATAGTCCATCTTGGCGCCCATCTTCTCGACGAACGGCTTCACGACGGCGGCCTTCTCGTCCGTGACCCCGACAAAGACGACGCCTTTCTCGCCGTACTTCTTCTGCATCTCGGTGAGGTGGGGGATGCTCGTCCGGCAGGGCGGACACCACGTGGCCCAGAACTCGACCACGACGATCTTCTTGCCTTTGGCGGCTTCCAGGCTGACCGGGCTGCCCTTGACCCATTCCGAGATTTTCAACGGGGCGGCCGGATCGCCAATGTCGGCGGCCCGCAGGGCGGTGCAACTCAACGCGGTGGCGAAAAGGAGAGCGAGAGACCGGGTCGTCTTCATGCGAATTCGATGGAAATGGCGCAACGTGCGTTCAACGCCGCGAACGTCGTTGATTGGATTCCCAGGCGCAAGCGGTATCTCGGGCGCTTACGACGACAATTCCAGCCGGCTATCTCCCCGGGACAGGTCGAAACAAACCACCACGTCCCCCCCCGCACGCGTCCACGTCCCGGACACGAGGGAGGACGCGTTGTCGACTTCGCGCAAGTCGAGCCGCTCCCCCTTCGCGGAGAGAGTTGGCGACGCTCGCCCGGACATGGCAATTCGCAACGTGAACGCCGGCGCCGCGAACGGCGCGTGAAGCTCGATGGCGGTCGGCGTGCGCCGGAGGCTCGTCAGTTCGCGGGCCGCCCAATAGCGGGCGATCTCGGCCAGCTTCATCCAGGTGACCTGCGTGTAACGGGCATGCAGACGCCGCACCACCTCCTGGAAGATGTGGAACCCGAGGTGTCGGCCGTTCCACCAGATGCCCGTCCAGTGGGCGAGCAGGCAGGCGGGTTCGCCTCTTCCGATGATCTCGACGAGGCGCCCCGCCGTCCCGTCGGCGGTGATGAAACGGTCGGCACCGTCGGGCTCGGTGTTGTCCCAGCCGCCGGTCCAGTCGCCGGTGCACGCCACAATCGACACCACGCAGCGGGGATCCGGGCCTTCGAGTCCGGAAGCGTTTTCCACCCGGGGAGCGACGCTTTCGGTGCCTTCGTCGTAGGCGTCCCGGAAGTAGTGGGGGATTTCGGCTCCAAACACGTCACGCAGCGCTTCGAGGCTGGCCTGGGCCAGTTGCGGCCGGGCGCGGCTGCCGTAGCCGCCGGGCGTGGTGATGCCTTCGCAGGTCAGGCCGGCGTTCTTGAGTATCTGCAGCGCATAAGCCTGGTAAGAGGCGATCTCGTCGACGGACTTGCCGGTCGTCCAGTCCCAATTCTCCATGAAGCGCAGGGAGCGCTCGGGAAAGGGATGCCCGGTGCGCAGGTCGATGATGCGGGTGTGGGTGACCATTTCCGGGTGGATGTCCCAGTTGGGCATCATGAGTTCGCGCACCAACCTGAGGCTGGCGTCCACCTCGCGTGGGGTCCATCCGGGCAGTTCGCGGTCGAGCCTCCCCACGCAGGCGGGGTAGGGGACGATGCTGTACTTGCCCTTCACGCCGTGTTCGCCGCACCACTCGCCGAACTTGCGCACGAAGTCGTCGGGGATCTCGTCCGGCCACGTCCGCCAGTCGTAGCGGGTGTAGATGCCCCCGTCGGCATGGGCGGCGGCGAACTGGGGAATGGCGAACTTGTTCAGGTTCACCAGGCAGGTGGAGTCGTCGATGATGAAGCTCAACGGCACCCGGTCGCGGGGGTTGAGGACCTGGACCCCCGCCGTCCGGACGGGACGGTCGCCGGGGACCTGAGCCCAAGCCTGACTCCGCCGAAGGCCGGCGCCGGTCACCGCGACCGTGGGCGCCAGTCGGGCGAGGAACTCACGGCGGCTCGACGCGAGCGGGGTTGGCCGCGGGGAAGTGCTCATACCGCGAACGATAGTCGCGTCCCTCGGGAAATACAGCGGATTCCCGAGGCGTGGGGTCAAACCTTGACAGTTTGACATTTCCCGCCGATCCCTCGAGCCGGGCACGGACGGAGGCGGCAGGCGACGTGGGGGCTGGCCAGGGGTCGGGGCGGAACGGCCGGAATGTCAAACTGTCAAGGTTTGACCCCATGGCTCAGCCGGCCGTCCTCCATGTGGCAGATGCGGTCGAAGACGTCCAGCGAACGTTGGTCGTGCGTGACGACCAGGACCGCGGCGCCTCGTTCCCGGGCCACCTGGCGCCAGAGCTCCATCACCTGTCGTCCACGCTGGCTGTCCAGCGCGGCCGTGGGTTCGTCCGCCAGGATCAGACGGGGCTGGTTGGCCAGGGCCCGCGCCACCGCGACCCGCTGCTGCTGCCCTCCGGACAGCGCGTCCGGAAGGTGATGCGCGCGATCGTCGACCCCGAGATAGCCGAGCAGTTCCAAGGCCCGCCGCCGCGCCAGGCGCGGTGCCACGTCGTTGATTTCGAGGGCGACCGCGACGTTCTCGACGGCGCTGAGAAACGGAATCAAGTTGGCTTTTTGGAAGACAAAACCGAGATGGCGCCGGCGAAATGCGCGGAGGTCGACCAGGGCCCGGTCCGCGTCCATGACCGCCGTGCCGCCGATGATGATGCGGCCCGCCGTCGGGGCGTTGATGAGCCCCAGCGCGGTCAGGAGCGTGGATTTCCCGGCGCCGCTCGGCCCCAGAAGGGCCACCACCTCGCCGGACGCCACGCGCAAGTTGACGTCACGCATGGCCACGACTTCGGTGTTACCGCGGCCGTAGATCTTGGTCAGGTCGATCGCCTCGAGGGCGGCAACCGATGGCGTGGAACTCGAGTTCATGCCAGCACCTTGTTCGGCTCCACGCGCATCGCCTTCCAAATGCCGAGGAGGCTCGCAAGAACGGAGATGCCCGCCACGATGACAGCCAGTTGCACCAGGTCTTGTCCCTGCACAACCACCAACCTCGGAAAACGCGGGAACGCGAAGGTCCCCAGCCAGTAGGCCAGGGCATAGCCCAAGGCGCCGATGAGGAGCGATTGCTGGAGAATCAGACCCACGATGACGCGGTTGCGCGCCCCGATGAGTTTGAGCATCGCGATGTCGTGCAGCTTGTCCAGGGTGAGGGTGTAGATGATCAGGGCCATGATGATCGTGGAAATGAGGATCAGCAGCACGCGAAACAAGCCGAGTTGCCGCCGCGCCTTGTCAACCATTCCCGCCAGCAGGAGCTCCTTCTGCTGCGTGGTCGAATACACCGTCACATCGGGCCAGCGGGCGATCGTCGCCGCGACCGATTGCGGATCGACGCCCGGGGCCAGCGTGACCAGGACCGCACTCACGGCCGGTGGGCCGAGGGGCGGCAGGCTGGCGATCGGATCGATCGTGCGCTCCAGCAACAGCGGCTGCACCCGGCCGAGATCCTGAGCTTCCGCCCGGGCGCGACGCGCCTGTCGTTCCAGGCGAACCGCGTCGCCGGGCAGGTCGAACTGAATCGATTGTGCGTCGCTGACCGTGAAGAAGCCCAGGCCATCGCCGCCCGAACCCACCATGCCGCGGGTCAGCCCCACCACGCGGTAGCTGTCCTTGCCCAATTTCACGTCCGCTCCCAACGGCAGCCCGAGTGAGGCGTCGGCGATCATTTCATAGTGCGCCTGGCCCAGCGGTCGCCCGGCAACCAGCGGAATCCAGGCCCCCTTGTCCTCGGGCCAGGCGAGACCCTGCACGACCACGCGCAGCGGACGGCCGCGGTACTCCCGTTGCACCGTGTGCGACACAAAGCGCCGGGCCCCGGCCACGCCGGGAACACCGCGGACCCGATCCTCGAGATTGCCGGGGACGCGCGAGATCTCGGCGAACGGTCCGCGAGTCGCGCCCTGGACCACCCAGAGGTCGGCGCCAATGCGCTCCACCAGGAGGGTCGCTTCGTGGATCAAACCCCGATAGATGCCGCCCATCCCCATCACGATCATCAAGAGGAGCCCGATGCCGACCGTCGTGAGGACAAAGCGGGCGAGGTGATGCCGAATATCGCGGATGGCGAGGTTCACAGGAGGGTGTCCTGTTCCATTTGGACCTGCTCCGTGGCCATGAACCAAAAAGCGCCGCTAAAGCGGACGCACTCCAAACGCTTCGCGCCGCTCCAAGGCACGTCCGGGGCCGCGAAGCGCCTGGAGTGCGGGGATTCATCCCCGCTTTTCGGGACAGGTTCATCGGAAGTCCCCTTGGCCCCGAGGCCAGGTGCACTGACCATGAACCGGTCCTTCCAAGGAAGGGCGCGCAGTCCCTTGCGCGCCGGGTCGGCGGGCAACGGAGTGCCCGCCCTACCTTGCTGCGCTCCATGGGGAATCAACTCCGCCCTCGGGGCCACGCGCCGAATCCGTCGTCCGGCCGCCAACGCCCGTTCGGCCTTTTCGGGTTGGATCACGGTGTCACCGGCCGAGAGACCTTCCAGCACTTCAACCACGCCCCGACCACTCGCTCCGACCCGGAGCTCCCGCCAGGCTGCGTAACCGGCTGCGTTCACGAAGACACCCGGCCGGCCTTGCTTCCACAGCAGCATTCCCTGCGGGAGCGTCAGGGCCTCAAGCCTGCTCCCCGTCTCGATGAACACCTCGGCGCGCTGGCCGGTGACCCAGTTCATCGGCAACTCGGTCACCCGCACGTCCACGAGGATTTCGCGCGTTTCGCGGTCGGCCTCACGACCCAGGCGAACCACCCGGCCAGGATATTCGCGGGCCGGTTCGGAGCGGAATAGGACGCGAGCCACCTGGCCCGTCGCCAGGGTGGCCATCGCCGATTCGTCAACCCAGGCGGAGATCCACAGTTCGTCTGTCGAAATGAGTTGCATCAGGGAACTGCCGGGAACCACGACACCTCCCGGATCCCGGTCTCGCCGCACGACGAGGCCATCGTAGGGACTGACAATGCGGGTGAAACCGAGTCGCTCCTGTTGGTAGGTCAGCGTCCGTTCTGACGTCACTCGCTGGCTCTCCGCCTCCCGGCTGGCCGCATGAGCCCGCCGGAGATCCGCCTCCGCGACGCTGAGCAGCTCGGCGGCCTTGTCGAGGTCGGCCTGCGAACTGACGCGCGTCGCAAGCAGTTCGGCGACGCGCTGATGATCGCGGCGCGCTTGTTGTTCCACCGCTTCCGCCCGGGCTTCATCCACCCGCACCCGCTCGACCATGGCTTGCGCCGCATCCAATGCAGCTTCGGCCACGGCGACCTGGCGACGCAGTTCGCCATCATCGAGGCGTGCCAGCAGCTGGCCGGCCTTGACGGTGTCGCCTTGATCGACCAGCACCTCGGCAAGTCGCTCCTGAAGACGGGGGCTGATGGTGGTCTTGACCCGGGCCTCGAGTGTCCCCGTGCCCATCACCTCCGAACGGAACGGGCCAGGGTGGAGCTCGAAGCCCCGCACCGGAACCGGCCTGAACTTCAAGAAGTAAACCGTGAGCCCCAGCGCGACCAGGCCGGCCAGCCATCGGAGCGCTCGCCACGCCCGCCGGGGTGATGAAGTGGATTCCTGCATTTCCATGCCCATATAACAATGTCAGCAGTTCGGAGCCTTGAACCGCGGACTAGTTACGCCGGAGATCGATCCCGCCCCGGATGGCGTCCCGAACTTCCGGGAGTCTTGGCGTCCGCTGCCGGCGCGTCGTTGACCGGGGTCAGCTTCGCCGGCAACGCGGGCTTCATGACAAAACTGTCATCTCGTGGACCCCGGGATGTTCATCCTGGCGGCGTCTGCTCTTGGTGTGAGGCGGCGCCAGTGAAGACGCCGTCCGGCTAAGCAAGACATCAACAAACAAATCAACACCGATCGATATGAAGACCACCAAGTCCGTTACCACCGTCCTGGCTGCGCTGCTGTTGAGCGGTGGCGCCACCGTGCTCCTGGGTCAGGCCACCGCCCCCGCGCCGACGTGCCCCTCGGGTCAACAGGCTGGGTACCGTGGCGCCGGCAAGGGTCGCGGAGCCGGAGCCGGAGCGGGCGCGGGAATGGGCCAATGCCAGCGCCGCGGAGTCTGCGATGGCACCGGGGCGATGGGTACCGCGGCCAACTGCCCGCTGGGTCAGGCCGGCCAGGTCGAGGGCACCATCACCAGCGCCGACGCCGACAACATCCTGTTCATGAAACAGGAAGAGAAGCTGGCCCGCGACGTTTATCAGGTGCTCGCCGCCCAGTGGGAGCACCCGACTTTCGTCAACATCGCCCGGTCCGAGCAACGTCATATGGACGCCGTGGACCGCCTGATCGCCGGCTTCGGTCTGACTGACACCACGCCCGCGGAGCCGGGTCAGTTCAGCATTCCGGAGCTGCAGGCCCTTTACACCGAACTGGTCGCCAAGGGCGGGGCGTCGCTGGCCGAAGCGCTCGCGGTGGGCGTGCTCATCGAGGAGACCGACATCGAAGACCTCGGCGCGGTACTCGCCGCGACCCAGAATCCCACGGTCACCCGGGTCATGACCAATCTGGGCCAGGCTTCCATCAATCACCTCGCCGCCTTCAACGCCGCGCTCGAGAATCCCGAGGCGCCGACCTGCACCGGGATGGGCATGGGCAAAGCGAACGGCAAGGGCAAGGCCAGCGGCAACCGCGGCAACGGCCAGGGTAACACCCCAGCCAAGCGTGGCGGCGGTCGCCAGTAAGCCCTGAGACGCGGCTCATCCACGGCGGCGGGAAACACCCGCCGCCTTCTCGCTGGGCAGATCGCCGCGACTGATCCACCCTCAACCCCGCTCCTCTCACCATGAAAGTCCTGGTGGTCGAAGACGAAAAGAAGATCGCTTCCCTCATCCGGAAGGGGCTCGAGGCGCGGGGTTTTATCGTCGAAGTCGCGCACGACGGCGACGAAGGCTATCTCCGGGCTACGACGCGGCCCTACGACGCCCTCGTGCTGGACATCATGTTGCCCGGACGCGACGGGTTGAGCATCCTGCGCAACCTTCGCGAGCGGAAGCGTTCCGTGCCGGTGATCCTGCTCACCGCGCGGGGGGAGCTGAACGAGCGTCTGGAAGGACTCAACCTCGGCGCGGACGACTACCTCACCAAGCCGTTCTTCGTCGAGGAACTCATTGCGCGGCTGCAGGTGGTGACGCGCCGTGCGGTGGGGGCGCCGCAGAGCCTGCTCGCGGTCGAGGATCTCACCGTCGACCTGATCACGCGCGAGGTGCGGCGCGGGGGGCGGAAGATCGAATTGACCACGCGAGAGTTCGCGTTGCTCGAACAGTTGATGCGCGCCCCCGGCCGGGTGTTCACCCGGGTTCAGATCTGGGAACAGGTCTGGGGCTACGATTTCGATCCGGGGACGAACGTGGTGGATGTCTACGTGCAGCGTCTGCGCAAGAAAGTCGATGAGGAGGCGCCGACGAAGCTCATCGAGACGATCCGGGGCGTCGGCTACCGCCTGAAGGCGCCGGTCTGACCGATGAAGCCTCCGTCCTTCCGGCTTCGCATCGCCCTGCTTTCCGTCGTCATTTCCGGCGGCGTGCTGCTGGTGTTCGGCGCCAGCGGTTGGTACCTGCTGCGTCGCGAGCGTGTGGCCGCGTTGGACCGCGAGATCCGGTCCCTGGCCTACCGGCATCCCGGATGGATGGGGGGCCGAGCCAACTTTGAGCGGTTGGCGAGCACACTCGAGTTCGTGTTCGGCGAGGATCGAAAGGAGGAGCTCATCCTGCTGGTGACGGATGCCACGGGTGAGGCGCGCTTCCGTTCCGTCCACTGGCCGCCGGGATTGGGCATCGCGTCGGACGACTTGCAGCTCGCGGACGATCCCACGCCAGCGACGGGTCCGAGAATCCCCAGGCGGGGACCGCCCTGGGCGGGAGGCGGTGGCGGGCCCGGTCGGGGCGGTAGTGCCCCGCTCCCCACCTTCTCCAAGCTGCCGGCCTTCCGCTGGGCCCAGACCGACGGGGTCACCTGGAGGCTCGGGATTTTTGGTGACGGGGATGATCGCTTCGTGATCGGAATCGACTGTGCCGACCTGCAGCGGGAGTTGGTCCGGATCCGAGCCGGGTTTCTGGTCGCCCTTCCCCTGGCGCTGGCGTTGATCGGCAGCGGCGGTTGGTGGTTGGCGGGCCGTGCCCTCCGGCCTTTGCGGTCGATCACCCGGGTCGCCGAGGGCATGACCGCACGTGGACTCGACCAACGGATTGCCCCGTCGGCCGAAGACCCGGAGATTGACCGGCTGATCGGGGTGCTGAACGGGATGATGGACCGGCTGGAAACCAGTTTCCGTCAGGCCACCCGGTTCAGTGCGGACGCCTCGCACGAGCTGAAGACACCGCTCGCGGTGATGCAGGGCCAGTTGGAGAACGCCCTGCAGGCCGCCCCCGCAGGGTCGCGCGAGCCGGAGGTGTTTGCCGAGTTGTTGGAGCAAACGCAACGGCTCAAGGCCATCACCCGCACCTTGCTGCTCCTGGCGCAGTCGGATGCGGGATCTCTGCCCTTGAGTCGCACCCGCGTTGATCTTGCCGAGGAACTGAAGACACTGCTCGAGGACGTGGAAACGCTCGCGGCCGGCCAGGGAGTCCGGGTTGAACAGGACCTTGGTAGCGCGCTTTGGGTCGAGGTCGACTGGCCGCTGTTGAGGCAGGCCATCGGAAACGTCCTGCAGAACGCGGTCCGCTATAATGAAGCAAACGGCTGGGTCCGCGCGACGCTGACATCCCGCGACGGGTGCGCCGTGCTGGAGGTGTCCAACGGCGGACGGGGAATTCCGGAGGCGGAGCAACCGCGGATCTTCGGCCGCTTTTTCCGGGGTGACTCCGCGCGGGCGCAGACGGCCGAAGGCAGCGGGCTGGGGTTGAGTCTCGCAAGGGAAATAGTGCGTGCGCATGGGGGCAGTCTGTTGCTCAAGGAGAGCCGTCCCGGTCAAACGAGTTTCGTGATGTCACTTCCGGGTTAAGCCTCGCGGTGTGGGCGTCATGAGGTTCTCGAGGAAACTCCACCAGGTAGGGCGGGCACTCCGCGGCCCGCCGGATCCGGCGCGCACGGGACTGCGCGCCCCACCTCTCTCCTTCAACCGCCCGGTGGGGCTCCGGGCCTGCAACGTGTAGTCCGGGTCCCCGGGCCCGGCGGAACGGGTTGATGGCGACTTCGCAGTCGCGCGCCGCGTTGCCGGACTGGACAGTCCGATTTGGCGGCAGGCTCGATAAAGCCTGCCCTCCCTTGCCTTGGCGGATTCAGTCACCGGCGGACGCGACTTGTTGATGCGATAACGGCGGCAATTGACCTTGCTGGGCCGAAAGCGTTCGGCCACGCTGCGACGCGCAAAGCCGACGCTGACGTGATTATGAATCGCCTTGGTGTTGCGTGCGCTGGCACGCACCGGACCAGGAGTCGCGGACGACCTGAATAGAGCAGAGTTCATTCATGGCCGCCCCGGCATCTCCATCCTCCGGTCGTCCGTCTCCCCCGGTCTACCTGGCTTACAATTCCCGGGAGGCCGAGGCCGTGACCAGCATCGCTGCACGCCTGCAGGCTGACGGCATCGACGTGTGGCTTGACCGCTGGCGCCTCAAACCGGGCGATCGCTGGGAAGCCAAGGTCCAGGAAGCCCATACCAGTCCCATCTGGCTGGTGTTCCTGGGCCCGCACGGATTGGGTCGGTACCATGCCGGGGAGGTTGAGAAGGCCACGCTCCGCGCCCGCGCCTCCGCCCCCCATGACCCGACCGCCGAGTTCTTCGCCATCCCGGTCCTGCTGCCCGGGGCCTTGGAGAGCCTGAAGCAGGAGCTTCCGCCGTTGTTCGTGGAGCTCATGCGGGTGCAGTTTCGGGAAATCAATGATGACGAGGCCTACGCGGCTTTGCTGCGGACACTGAGCGAGAGGATTGGTTCGCTCTCACAACCGCAACCTGCAGAGCCCTTGAGAATTCTTCGCGGCCACTCCGGGGCAGTCACCTGCGTTGGCTTCTCACACAGTGGTGAGATCATGGCCAGTGGCGGGGACGATTGTACGGTACGGCAATGGAGCCTGCCCGAGGGCCGTCAGCATGGGTCGGTGAAGGCCCACCTGCGGAGGGTCCAGTCGGTGGCGTTCTCGCCAGACGGGACGATGGTGGTCAGCGCTGGCCGGGACAAACGAGTGGTGTTCTCGGTCCCGGGCACCGGTCTCGTGGATCCCCATTGGCTGAATCACGCTGCCGCCGTGAACGCGGTCAGGTTCGATCCCACGGGAACCACGCTCGCCGGGGGTGGGGAGGATGGAGCGCTCTTGATCTGGGACGTTAAGAAAAGGAAACTCAGACACCAGCTCAGCCCTTCAGGTTATGCGATCAATGCTCTGGCCTGGAGCAACAATGGCGCGGTGGCTAGTGGTGGGCAGGACAATTTGGTGCACCTCTGGGACCCGACCAGCGGAGCGAGCCTGGGCCGGTGCGAGGGGCACACGGACAACATCTGGTCGCTTGCTGCCAGCCCGGACGGCCGCTTTCTCGCCAGCGGCAGCGCGGACCAGACGGTGCGAGTTTGGAGCCCGACCGGCAGCAAGGAGACACACGTGCTCCCGGTTCAGACAGGACGAGGTTGGAGAGTGGCTGGCCGCAAGGAGACACACGTGCTCGCGCGGCACACCGAGGCGGTGCTCGCAGTGGCTTTCAGCCCCGATGGCCGGTATCTCGTCAGCGGCGACGCGCGCGGTACGATTATCATTTGGGAGGTGGAATCCGGACGTGAGTCAGTTCGGCGCCAGGTTTCCAAGGGCTGGGTTTATGACCTCGCTCTCAGTCCCGACGGCCGGTGGCTGGCCTGTGCGCTCGATGACGGCATCGCCCTCTGGGAGTGGAGTGATTTGCTGCACCATGAGACGGCGGCGCAACGCTCCTCGTCGTTGTCCACCTCACCGCCGTTGGTCGTTCAGGCACCGCCGAGTCCGATGGGCGACTTCGTCAAGGACCCCGCCCGGTTTGCCGAGGTATTGGCCCGCCTTGCCTTTCAAGACCGGGCGCGCTTGCGCTTGTGCGAATCGCCTGACCTGGCTTCGGTGCGCGAGGCGTTGCGGGCAGCGCAGGCCGAGGAAGCCGGTTTCGAAGAGCGGCTCCGGAGCGCCACGAGTGCCTTCGAGCCGAACCGGCTTTGGCAGGCCTGGATGGTGCACGTCCACGGCGAGCGCTTGAGGCAGATCGGAGAAGAACTGCTTCGAACGACAACCCCCGCCGCGGCGGCACCCGCCCCGGTTCAGGAGGAAGCAGCGCCCGCCAAGGGCTCGGGCATCCGGCCATCGCGGCCTTCCAAGACGAGCCTGAAGCCCCCGGGAAAACGGCCGCCGAACTCTCCGGATGCGGGTGCCTCCCGGAAACTGAAATGAAGTTCCCCGCCCGATCGCTCTTGCACCTGGCCCGGCGCGTGAGGAACGGCGATGTCGTGTTCTTCATCGGGACGGGCTTCTCGGTGGACAGCGAACAAAACACGGCCGCACGGTTGATGCGGCGGTTGCTGATCCGGATGCAGGCCATGTGCGAGACCCTGCGCCCGTGCGAACCGGACGTGGCGGCCGACCTGGCCCGGATGTTCGATGTCAAGCCCGAAGGCAAGGCGGAATTCGGCTACTCCGACGCGGACGTGGGCCGGTTGTCGGACCGTTACTATGAAACCAACGACTGGTTCTGCCGCGGATTCGGCCAGTTGCTCCGCGTCTTGAAGCAACGACCGGAGCCCGAGCGGTTGGCGCTGTGGCAGGCCATGGCGCGTCGCGAGGAAGTCCTCCGTGAACAGGGTGGCGTCGGCAGACGATCCCTGGACTCCGTCCCTTTCGACCGCCTGCCCGTGGAACTCCTGGACTGGCTTGCCGACGGGGACGAGGCGACACGGCAGGCGGGAAAGGCGCTGTTCCTGGACACGATGGGGTTCCGCCATGAGCGCATCATGGGGGGCGATCCCGCCCTGTGCCATGCCGACGACGTGGCCCAGAGTTACGGCAACCGGCTGCTCCCCAGGCACCACGTCATTGCCCGGCTCGCGAGAGAAGGTTTCTGTGCCACGACGCTGACGACGAACTACGACCTGCTGTTGGAAGGCGCGTTTCGGCTGGCCGGCTTCCGCTACGAGTCGAGCGAGCCGCTGGCGCCGCTGGGTTACTACAACGAGTTCGCCCGGATCGCCTCGCCCGCGGAGTTCTTCACGAAGGGCAAGGCGTTGCGCACCACCACGCTGGTGAAGATGCACGGGTGCGCCCAGCGCTATCGGGCTCTCGGCGTCTCACAGCGAAGGGAACTCGCGCACTACCTCCGGTCCATGGTGTTCACCTACCGCGAAATCCAGAACTGGCGGCAGGACTCGTGGGCCGCCGATCTCCTGCGAACGCTCCTGCGGACCCGAACGGTCGTGTTCAGCGGGTACAGCCTGCGCGATCCGGTGATTCACGACACGTTCCGGACCGTCTACGAGGAGATGGCGCGGCAGATGGCGGAGGAGCCAGCCGCCGGCCGGCGTCGTCGCGCGAGCTTTCCCGGAGGTCCCACGGCGACGAAAGCCCCGGCCTTCTTCATCACCTCGGTGCAGGATCTGAGCGCGTTCTACGGCATGGAAGTCCTGCGCGCCGCCACTGCCGCCGTGGGTGCGCCGCCGCCGCCGCTTGGGCAACATGCCAACTACCTCCAGTTTCACTTTCGGTCGAAGCCGGACTTTCCCCACCTGGACGAGGTCTTTCGGTGGCTGTTTCATCTCGTGTTTCGCTTGCAGCAATGGGCCTGCCTTCGAGACGAGCTGGAACGCGTGCTGCGGCTTTTATTGGGCGGGCCGCGACCCGATGAGGAACTGCGTGCCGTGCGCCGCGCCTTTCTGTCCATCTGCCGGGCCGAACTGCATCGTTCTCTGGCATGGGGCGACAACGAGGCCGGTGGGCCGGCCGGAACGGACGATCGCTCCACCCGCTCGCGCCAGCAGCACCGCATCATCTGTGGATGGACCGACGGCTTCGGGGCGGCGCTGTTGCGGGAGTTCGCCTGTGCGGACCACACCCACCGCTGTCGCGGCCCGAGTCGCCAGCTGATGCTGATGCGCTCGCTGCCGTGGCATTGCCCCACCACGCACAACAGCGGCTGGACCTGCTGGGGGGCCGTGGTCGAGGTGGCGCTTCGACGCATGATCTCACAGTTCGCAGGCCTGAACGGCGGCGGCCAGATGATGACGGACGAAGTGGAACCGAGAGGCGTGGAATCGCAACTCCCCACCGTGCTGTTCCCTCGCGAACCCCAGGCGGTTCTGCCCGATGCGCTCACGATCCGTTGCCGGGGGTTCGATGCCCTCGGCGAGAGCCCTCGCTTGTGGGTGCCCGTGCGTCACCGGGTGTTCTGGGAACTCCAGCCGGACGATGCACCGTGGCCGCGTTGGTCGCGCGGGACGACTTCGTGGGTCCAGGCCCGGGGCGAGTCGATTCGAAGGGCCCCATCGGCCCGGGTGATCTGGCGCTGGGCCTCGGCCAGCGAAGGCCAGCCGGATCGCGAGAACCTGCCCGGCCTGTTGGGCGCGGAGGTCAACCCATGAACCGCGATTCGACAGGGCAAGACTCGCCTTTTCGGGTGTTGAGCGGGTCCGCAAGGGACGAGCCATCCTCCGTGAATGGACGACGAAAAGCGGGGGTGAACCCCCGCACTCCAGGCGCTTCGCGACGCCGGGCGTGCCTTGGCGCGACGCAACGTGCGTGGAGTGCTCCCGGTTTGCCGGCGCTTTCGGCTTCAAGATCTGCGGGCGGGCCAAGCGCATGAACGACGAACTCCGGGTCAATCTCGGCGCCACGCTGAACGCGATCTTCACTCGGTTGCCGGGCTACTACCGCGTCCGCAGCGTGCGCGGCCTGGTCGCCCCCAGCCGGCGGCCGTTGCGTCGCTTTCTGCTGGCGGAAGGCGCGGATCCAGTGCGGCTTCGCCTGGCGGGGCACTTCGACCTCGATGTGGATGCGCTGGTGCATGACGGCGTGTTGGGCTCGCTCGGGCTTGTATGGTCGATCCCGGCGGACGATCCGGACAAGGCCTGGGTGCGCCAATGCGTCGATCGAGCGGCTTACGTCCGGCACCTGTTGTTGGAGCAGACGCGTCCGGGGAAGCCTGACGGGGGCAAGTCCCCGTTGGCGGTGGAGGTGGTCTTTGCGATCCAGGCCTCGAGTGCCGAGGCTGCCGAGACCGCGCGCTCCCGGATCGGGGAGGCGTTACGGGAGATCACCCGCGACGAATCCTACCTGGATGCGGTCGGCATCAATGTCTGGCTCCAGCCTGCGAGCCTTGATCAGGCCAGCCCGGACGATGCGTTTCATCGGGCCTTCTCCTGGCTCCTGCATGCCACGGGGCTCTGGTTCGAGCACGCGGATGGCCAACCCAAAGGCTCGGAATCCGGCCGGGTCCTTGCCGTGGAACTGACCGACTTCCGCGTGGCCGGACCACGCAAGCTTGAACTCGTCCCCGAGGAGGCGCTGCACCTCGTTTTCGGTCACAACGGCAGCGGGAAATCCTCATTCTGCGAGGCCATCGAGCTGCTTGTGACGGGAGCGCTCGATCGGCTTTCGGGCAGGCACCGCGAGGAGCAGCCCAACTACGCCAAAGTCATCACGAACCGCCCCGCCTTCGCGCAGCAGCGGCGGGCGACGATCCGACTGCGCCGGGAGCATGCCGCCCCCCGCGCCTGGACGGTCGAGCCCGGCGGGCTGGCCCCACCTTTGGGCCAGGGACCGGCGGCCTCGTTTCGCCTCGACCAGTCCCTGGCGGACGAGTTGGCGCAAGGCGATGATGTCAAGCGGGCGCGGTTGTTCGTGTCCGCGTTCTTTCCAGAGAAGGTGCGCGAGTTGGACGAATTCAAAACGCGACTCGACCGATGTGCCGCCATGTTCGGCAAGTTGCCGGAGCCGGTGCGACAACTTCTCGGACCGGACCCGACCGCGTTCGACTCGAGCCAGGCGGTGAAGCAGTTGCAGCCGGTTAGCGAGCAGACGGTGACGTGGGAGGCCCTGCTCGCGTTGCTGCCGATTCCCCAGGAATTGCGGGGTTCCCTGGCGCCCTTGTTGCCACAGGCCGCGGCGGATGTCCTGCGACGCTCGGGGAGCACGACTGCGAACGAGGCGGAACCGCTCCTGGCCACACTCGACCAGGGTCTGGCGGAACTGATCTCAAGCCTTGAACCGCGGCTCCAGGCGGTGCAGCAGGCCCTGGAGTTGCTCGAGGAATATGGCGAAGCGGCCGTGGCTGCCCAGACCCTCGAGACGGGCGCGTTGGGACCGCTGCTCAACCGCTGGCTTGAATGGGTCGCCCTTGCCGACTTGATGGAGCGTGAGGATCAGGTGCTCTCCACACTCGATACCGCGCGGGCTTCGGGTCAGGCGGTCCGCGCGGAAGGGCTGTTGGAACTGGCCGGACGACCGCCTTCGCCCGCAGCCGAGCGACAGCAGCGCCTGGCAAGAGCGCGAGCTGAACGCGATGAACTCCGGCAGCGCGTGACCGCCTACAGCACGCCCGCGGAGCGGACGACCCCGTCAGGAAAGGTGCGCAAGCGGTTGAATGAACTCCAGCCCCACGCGCTCGATCAGGTGGCCCAGTGGGGTCTGCTGGGCGAACCGTATCGCTCCGCCGCGCCCGGACCCGGCACGGCCGTGCGCCGGGCCTACCAGGAGCAGGTTCCGGTGCCCGTCATGAGCGCGGGCACGATGCTGCTGACGGTGGGCGCACCGGGTTGGGGCCGGGAGTTGTTGCAGGTGCTTCGCGCCGCGAAGCTGACGCTCGACGGCTTGACCACGAGCCAGGCCCGGGTTTCCGACCCCTCAGCCGCGCTCAGTTCGCTCTGGCCGGCGCTGCGCCAGTTGCACGCGGAGGCGGCGAAGCTGAACGCGATGGATCGGGAATACCTGTTGGCCTTCACGCGACTTGTGGAGGCCGACAAACCGCTGGGCCGGGCCGTCAACGAGGTCATGGCGCTCCTGACGCCCGCGCGCTGGGCTTACCAGGATGTCAGTCCCAGACTCGTCGAGACCGCCGGGGATTTCCTGCTCGAGGTGCGCACCGAGGACCAAGTCCACACCGCGTGGCGGCTCAACACCGCCGAGTTGAACACGTTCGCGCTCTCGATGTTCCTGCTCTGCGCCCCACGGGTGGGCAATCCGCTCCAGATGGTGGTGCTCGACGATCCGTTGCAGAACATGGACGAGTTGACCGTGACCACCGTGGCGCGTGGCCTGGGCCGGTTGCTGCGGCTCTGGCGGGCCCAACCGCACGGCGCGGACTGGACCGTGCTGATGATGCTGCACGACGAGAGCAGTCTGCAGCGCGTTCGCAATGAGACGCCCTGCGCCGCCTATGTGCTGCCCTGGCTTTCCCCGCATGATCCCGGCGTATCGAAGCCCGACCCCGGCCAGGAGCGCGCCGGCGGAGGCTCGTTGTCCGAGGCCGATCGCCTGCGCCGGATCAAAGAGCTGCGCTCTCTGTTGCTGCGCGAGTTCCAGTCGCTCCGCCACTTGGTGATCTCGCGACCCAAACCAAAGCAGGGCAGGGGATCCTCCGAACCGTCCCTCTAACACGTCACCCTTATGAAACGGACCTTCGTCTTCGGAATCGCTGGCATGCTGAGTTACGCCGCCTTGACCCTGGGGCAACCCGCGGCCACTCAACCGCCGGACGGTGCGATTGTGCATCGGGACCTCGCCTACGTCACCGACGGCCACGAGCGCCAGCGGCTGGATTTGTATCTCCCCAAGGAGGGAACGAATCTGCCGCTCCTCATCAACATCCACGGCGGCGCCTTCCGCGCGGGGAGCAAGGAGCAGGGCGTGCCGGTTGGCTATCTCCGGCGCGGGTACGCCATCGCCTCGATCAACTACCGCCTCAGCCAGCACGCGCTTTTCCCGGCGCAAATCCAGGACTGCAAGGCCGCGGTACGCTGGTTGCGTGCTCACGCCGCGGAGTACCGGATTGATCCCACGCGATTCGCGGCGTGGGGTTCCTCTGCCGGTGGCCACCTGGCGGCAATGCTGGGAACGACCGGCGACTTCCAGGAGTTCGACGTGGGGGCGAACCTGGACCAGTCCAGCCGCGTTCAGGCGGTGGTGGATTACTTCGGGCCCACGGACTTCCTCCAGATGGACGCTCACCGGCTTCCCAACGGCATGGTCCACGACGGTGCCGACTCTCCCGAATCCCAGCTCGTCGGCGGCGCCATCCAGGAGAACCCAGCCAAGACCACACGTGCCAACCCCATCACCTATGTCAGCCCCGCTGACCCGCCCTTCCTCATTGTGCACGGGGACCAGGATCCGCTGGTGCCACACCACCAGAGCGAGTTGCTCGAGGCCGCCCTGAAGAAGGCCGGCGTGCCGGTGTCGTTCTACACGGTCAAGGGTGCCGGGCACGGAGGCTTCCGCGACCCGAAAGTCGAGGAGTTGACGCGTGAGTTTCTGGCGCAGCAACTCCGGCCTGGTGCATCCCGCGAGTGACCGCCTCACGCCTCGGGTTCCGCCGACACTTTCGGAACCAGCCACCGCGCAACCGCGCGCCCGTCCTTGCGAGCGAGGCGCCTCCCCCCTAGGCTCAGCGTTCAAGCTATGAACACATCCTCTACCATGCTCCGGAAGGCGGTGGCCCGGCTCCGACCGCACTTGGGATGGCTCACGGCGTGGGCGCTGGCCTCGATGCTTACCACGCTTGCCCAATCGCCCGTGCTCCGGCCGAACCACGCCACCTACCACGCCGGCGAGGATATCGCCCTGAGTTTCGCGAATGGTCCCGGCAACCGGCTCGATTGGATCGGGATCTACCCGGAGGGCATCGAGCCGGGCCCAACGCCCTCGACGCTCTGGTTCTACGTGGACAACACCAGGCAGGGAAACACCGGGCTCCGCGAAGGCACGGTGACCTTCGCGGGTGGTTTGAGCGCATCCGGACCATGGACGGCCTACCTGCTCGAGAATGACGGCTACACCATCCTGGCCCAGACGGCCTTCACCGTGGTGGACCCGATCTGGCCGTTGGTGCGTCCCGACAAGCCCGTTTACACCACCGGGGAGTCGATCGCTGTAACCTTCACCAACGGGCCGGGCAACCGCCTCGATTGGATCGGCATCTACAAGGAAGGCCAGACACCCGGGGCCGGTCCCACCTCGACCCTCTGGTCGTATGGAGACGGCACCCAGACCGGGACCACGGGCCTCACGGACGGCACCGTGACTTTTGCCGGTGGACTGACCAACAGCGGCAACTACGTCGTGTTCTTCCTGCAGGACGACGGCTACGAGGTGCTGGCTTCGGAGCCGTTCACCGTCAACGCCCCGGCGCCGACGATTCCCCGCATCGTCTCGGTGGCCCCGCCGTCGGAGGCTGCGAACCAGGCTCCCAACGCAACCTATGTCGCGACCATCCGGAACGGCACCACGGCGGTGAATCCGGCCACGGTTGTGCTCGAACTGAACGGCGCCGCCGTGGTCCACCAGTACGCGGTGCAGGCGGATCTGGTCACCATCACGCATACACCGACGGACCTGTACGCCTCCGGGTCGACCAACACCTTCCGGCTGCGGTTCTCCGACACGGCCTCACCCGCCAACGCGGTCGGAAGCGAGACCCGCTTCTCTGTCGCTGCCTACCGCAACCTCGTGCTCCCGGCGCCACTGTACTTCGAGAACTTCGACAACGCCCCGGAAGGCGGCCTCCCGACCGGTTGGACGGGGCTGAGTTACACGGATGTGCAGAATCCAGAACTCGACCTGGGCAACCTCGACTCGGCAAGCTATGCCGGCTGGACGGTGGTCGCTGCGGACCGGTTCACGCGTTCGTTTGTCACGTACAGCGACCCGGACAACCCGGACGACTGGGAGACCGATTACCAGCGCGTGCTCGCGGTGAATCCGCTGAACGTCGTGAACGGACGGGTCTATGATGCCCCGCTCGCCACGGGCCGGTTTGTCTTCGGGAACTCCGGGTACCGCAACGGCCTCAGCCAGGTGGTGTATCTCTTCAGCCCGGACTTCAACCTCACTGGAAAGACGAACGTCCACCTGAGTTTCCACAGCCTCTGGGAACAGAACCAGGACAGCATCGCCGCCATCGAGTACTCGGTGGACCGGGGCCAAAACTGGCTGCCCGTGGCTTACTTTCTCGATCGGCCGGACGTGCTTACCGTCACGAACGAGGTCACCGGCATGGTGACGGTGGACGCCGAGGCGACCTTCACCGCCGAGTCGGGTGACGTGGCCCGCTACGTGGACCCCGACACGTTCGAGGAGAAAGGCGGAACCTACGGGGCCTTCATCGGCGCACCGATCTCGCCGGCGCTTGCGCCATTCATCGAGGCGCGCTCCGACGACGACCCGGTCGGTTCCAAGCGTATCGAGCTGTACCGCGTAGCCGGGGCCGACAACCAGGCGGCCGTGCGCTTCCGCTTCGCCCACGCCGGCACAGACAGCTGGTACTTCGGGGTGGACGACTTTGGATTGTACTCCCTTGCGGAGACCCCGTCCGAGCCGCCGTTGCTGACCATCGCCCGCAGCGGTGCGTCGGTCCTCATTTCGTGGCCCGCCACGGCGAGCGGCTTTGTTCTCGAATCCGCAGCCACGGTAGGCCCGGGCGCGGCCTGGGCGATCGTACCCGGCGTGGTGGGCAACTCCGTGACCGTGACGCCCGCCGATTCCGAGAGGCTTTACCGTCTGCGCCAGTAGCATCCGGGTAGGGCGCGCAGTCCCCTTGCGCGCGAGGTGCGGCGGGCCGCGGAGTGCCCGCCCTACCGGTTGGCTGACCCGTTATGGGACTCGGTCGGAGTTCACGCGATCGACGCCGTCAGGACGTCGAACGCCCGGCGGTGCTCGCGTCGTGGGTAAGACCGGGCGGATCAGCTCGGAAAGCCTGATCAGCTTGAGGCGATCACCTTGTCGATGGTCGCCTTGAGATCGCGCTTGCTCTTCACCCCAACGATCGTCTCCTCGACACGCCCTTGCTTGAACAGCAGGAGGGTCGGGATGCCGGTGATGCGGTACTCGGCGGCGAGTTGTTGGTTGTCGTCGACGTTGACCTTGCCGATCTTGAGCCGTCCGTCGTACTCGGTGGCGAGTTCGTCCAGCACAGGCGCAATCATGCGGCAGGGGCCGCACCACTCCGCCCAGAAATCCACCAGGATCGGTACCGCCGAATGGAGGACCTTGTCCTTAAAGCTACCCTCGTCGAGGGTCATGATGTTGGAGGCTGCCATGGCGCAAAAGTAACAACGGAGAATGGAGGCCTGCGTCGTGAGATCACATCACCGGTTCGCCGCCGAAAGCCAGCATGGCGACCCGAACCAGTCCGGCAACAACCGCCACCATGGCCACAGCTGCCAGGATCATGTCCAATTGAGTCACACCTGCACCGGCCGCGCTGGCCCGGGGAGCCGCCGCAGCGCGGGGAGCCGCCGCCGGAGCGGACGCAGGTCGCGGAGCCGGGGCCTGGGCGGCGGCCGGCGCGGCGGCAGGTG
>CAZHUS010000122.1:0-21986 GCA_964535555.1 uncultured Verrucomicrobiota bacterium | reverse complement strand
CGTATCGCACTTATCTAATTGAGCGACAAATAGATACATGTTTCATTCCAGACACGAGTTATGGACCATGGATACGGAGGACTGCGCCCGCCCCATGCCGTTCATCATGGCGAAAGCGCGATCCCTCTCGCGAGGACACGGCCCTCGACCCAGCGGGTGTTGTAGCGACGATGCAGTCCGTCGCTCGGAAAGGCGGGTCGTGGCTCGCGGCCATAAAGCTGGGCCTGCATCCCATGGAAAGGCAGCGGCTCGACCCGGGTGCCGGCCACCACATGAAAGTCGGAGTCCTTGTCCCAACCATCCGCGTAGAGAAAGAAGTCGCGCACGGTCCCGGGGGGCTTGGGAGGCAACGCTGCCGCGGCAAACGTCAGGGTCAGTTCGTCCCCGGCGTTGATCAGCACGAGGCCTTCGTCGCGCGAGCCGATCAGCTCCAGGACATCCCCGTAACGGGTGCACCATCCGCCGGGGATGAGCGTCCAATAGCAGTCGGCGCTGACGGTATCGTAATCCGGCGTGAGCGGGCAGTCCGGGGGCAGGTCCAGCAAGGAGCTGAAGCCACGGAAGTGCAGGTCGGCTGAACTGGGCGCAACCGAAGTGATCCGGGAGGCTGCGGGCGCCGCCTTCTCGGTCAGGGCAATCCGGTCCCAATGGATTTCGAAGGCTGTGGTGAGCCGGAGGCGGCCGGCGCCTGCAGGCAACTTCCCTTCCAGGTCGACCACGATCGTCTTGGTTTTGCCTGCCGGTGCGCCGACGGTGACGTCCACACGTTGCCATTCGCCAGGCGTCACCTCGGCCTCGAGAACGGGGAACGGAAACGGCAGGGACGCGTCATGCGAGGCTGCGATGTTGGCCATGCCGCCGCCGAACCGCAGCCAGCCGTTCATCACCAGCGCCAACGCCTTGGCGGGATCGAGCGGTCCGAAGTCGAGGATCACACCGTGCGGTTCGGCCAGGCCGCGAAGCTGCGGTACGCGCACCGACGGCGGTGAAACCCGCCGTCCGTCGACGTTTGCCAGCGCGGCCGTCACGTCCATGCCGTCGAACCGCTCGGCGCGGACCAGCGGGCGTTCGTGTTGCAGCGTCAGCACCGTGCCCGGGGGAAACGGTCCCTCCGGCAGGAGTTTGTCGGTGGGATGCACCTCGGTCCCGGGTTCGCGGTCCACCACGACGAGCCGTGCCTCATCCAGGTAGAGCACTTCCCGCAATTCCTCCGTGATCTGGAGCACGTAGCTGCCCTCCCGGGGAGGGAACGTCGTCTCGTTGCCGATCCACACCAGTTCCTCCGGATCGGCCTCGGTGTAGCGTCCCTCGGCCACCGGCAGACCGAGCGGCGACACACTCAGGATGTCGGTCACGAAACGGAATCCCCGACCATCCCAGGCATACAGGAACGGGCAGGAGCCTTCCTGGATGACCAACTCCATGGCGAGGATCGGCTCGCGACAGTTGAAAGGCAGGCCGGCTGAGCCTTGCGGCCAGTTGAACCAATGCACCAGGAACGAATCCAGTTGCTGGTGCTTGCCGACTCCGACCTCCACCGGCAGCCGTTGCACCGTACGGAACAGCCGCAAACCGCCCGTCTCGATCTCAATCTTGCTGCCGAGCCCGCTCGCGTTCGAACGGTTCCCCACCAACTGCACCTTGATCTGCGAATTCGCGTCGCCGCCCTCATTCCGAAGATACCGGATGCCACCGCCATCGAGTGCCACGACCAGGTCCGTGTCGCAGTCGAGGTCAAAGTCCGCAAAGTGAAGTGCCGAGACCGCACCGCCTTGGAATGCGGTCAGACCGAGCTGCGCGGTCCGGTCTTCAAATCCGGCGAGCCCCCGGTTCCGCCAGGCACGGAGGGTCTCTCCAGCCGCCCAGAGGTCGAGCCAGCCGTCGTTGTCGTAGTCCACCGCAGCGAGTTCCCGGACGCTCGCGGCATCCGGGCACGGAAGATCGGTGCGCGCCCCAAGGTTCCAGCAGATCGAGATCCGGCCTTCCGTCGCGACCGCCAGGTCAGGTCGGAGATCGTTGTCAAAGTCGCCCGTGCAGAAGACCGCCCCGGAGATCCAGTTCGTCGGATCACGAGGGACGAGCGGTCCCCCGCGTTGCTTCTCGAGGAGGAGCGGCGCCGCGCCAGTTCGACTGGCCAGAACGTCGAGGTGTTCGTCCCGGTTCCAATCCTCCGCGAGCACCAGGCGGGCTTGCACCAGGGAAGCGGGGACACCCGATGTGGCCGTGATGTCTCGGAACTGGAGGGCGCCGAACTGTCGAAGCACCCGGAGGCTGTTCGTCGGGGCCGCTACCGCCAGCAGGTCCAGCTTCCCGGTGAAGTCCAGGTCCATGAGC
Source organism: uncultured Verrucomicrobiota bacterium (assembly GCA_964535555.1). GTDB lineage: Bacteria > Verrucomicrobiota > Verrucomicrobiia > Limisphaerales > J093 > DSVZ01. The sequence goes on along the minus strand of CAZHUS010000122.1, from coordinate 19,652 downwards.
ACGCCATCGATCGCACGCAAGGCGCCCAGCCCGCTGCGAGTGGAAACGTCCTCCGCGAGCCCGTTGGTGCGAAACGCGAAGAGGTGCGAGCGGTCTTCGCCGAGGACCACCACGTCGTTGAACCGGTCGTTCTGAAGATCGCCCACCAGCATGCGATGGTAGGGCCCACCGCCACCTGCCGGATACGTCGGTCCATGCGGCCGAAAGGTCCCGTTGCTGTTCCAGAGCAGGCGAAAGCCGGCACCGGGTTCGAACCCGAACAGGCTCCACCAGCCCGTGAGGTTGGGGTCGAGCACCGCAAGCGGTCCGGAGATCCGGGCCGCGCTGTCTCCCAGGACCTGGGGCGTCAGGTCGCGGAAAGTCACCGACACGCCTTCCGGGTCCGGTTGGTCGAGGCGGAACGGCACGCGCGGCTGGGTGTAACGGCTCCGTTCGAACGTCGCGACGTCCGGGGCGCGTCCGCCAGGCTCCATCGCAGCCAGATGCTGCTGGAACTCCGCCTGGGCCTCGTCCTGGCGGCCGGCCCGGATGAGGGCCTGCCCCAGCAGGTAATGAGCGGCGGTGTGGAGACGATTCGGATCCAGCGCAATGCCTTCCTTGAAAGCGGTGATGGCCTCAGGCCATTGCTTCAACTCCATCCGGGCCCGGCCCAGTTGGAAGCAGGTCGCCGTGTCGCCCGTGTCGAGCTTGCGCACGTTCTCCAGGGCTTTCACGGCTTCCTCCGGTTGGGACAACCGGAGCCAGGCCGAGCCTTTGACGAAGAACGCCGCGGCGGTGTTGGGCTCGAGCTTCAGGGCCTCCTCCGCCTCGCGAATGGCGTCCGAGGCGGCGCCGGCGAGCAGATGGGCGTTGGCGAGGTTCAGGTGGACATCGACGCTGTGCGGCACGAGCACCGCTGCCTGGCGGAAGGTGGCGAGGGCGTTCGTCGTGTCTCCCTGCTGCAGTTGGTTCGCTCCCTGGGTCATCAGACTGAGGAAGCGGTCCGTGATCGGCGGGGCGGTACCGGCTGCAGGACCCGCGGCTGCGGGGTCAGGACGCCCGCAACCGACGATTCCCAGCGCCAGCCATAGCAGGCATGAAATGAATCCAATGCGCCCGGGCATAGGCCGACGCTAGGCTTCGGCGCAGGGGGTGTCGAGCGTGGATCAGCGGCCTGCGGCGCGGAGTCGCAGGAACACCTGCGGCCCGTCCCGGAGCGGCGGTCTCACCATCCAGGTGAGGAGCTCCCGCCCGTCATCGAGCGGCTGCCGGGATAACAGCTCGAGCTGCGCCCCCGCGTCCAGCCACGTCTCCAGGTCAGTGGAGTAAAGAACGCTGAGCGTGACGTCCGTGGCGTCGAGGCTCACCGGGTAGGTCAGCCTTAGCGAGGAAGGCTCGCCCGAGGCGCCGGGTGTCACTTCGATCTGCGGCTGAAGCGGCGCCAGACCGAGGTCGTTTCCCAGGGCGTAATCCAGGAGATCGGGTTCCCCGTTGCCGTCGGCGTCGCCGGCGGGGTTCGCCGGGAACCGGGTACCGTCCGGGCCGCCCGGGTTGCCGCCGCGGCGGGTGCTCGGGCGCCAGTTGGAGGCCAGGGCGTGGTTGGGAATCGTCTCGGGGGCCACGAGCACGAGGCTCCAACCCGCGTCCGCATCCGTCGGCCAGGGTGCCCGGTCATCGTAGGTGAACTCACGGATCGTCGCATCGTCCGGGTCCTCGAGCTTCAGGTGCTCACCGGTATTGTTCAGAGCGGAGCCGTTCGCGAACACGCCAGCCACGGGCAGGTTCGTGCCGTAAGCGGCCTCGAAGGCGGCGCGATCCCGCACCACCAGCACCCTTCCCCGCGGCGGGAGCACGGTGACCGCGCCGGAGGTGAAGTCGAATTCGATGCCTTGCGTAAAGCGGACCCCTGCCAGGTTGAGCTCGATCGCGCTGCTGGCGTTGAACAACTCGATGAACTCCGCCAGGCCATCGCCCGCCGGGTGGTACATCAACTCGCTGACCACCAGAAACCGTTGCAGGTCGGAGGGCTGGCCCGGGTAGAACGTGCTGTTGTTCGTGGCTCCGGAACCGTCGAGCAGGATCAACGTCTCCCCCAGGCTCGAGAGGTGCCCGCGATATCCGCCCTGAACAAACCGGCCCTCACCCCCTTTGGGCGACACCGTCCGGGCGCGGAACGCGGCGGAATCAGGGCATACGAAGAGCGCCCCCTCGGGCGGGAGCACCGTGCCGGGGGCGAACGCATGCTCGACGCCACCGGTCAGGCGCCAACCGGAGATGTCCACCGCCGACTGGTTCGGGTTCACCAGTTGAATGAACTCCTCGTCCTGGTTGCCGGAAGCGGGGTTGAACTCGATCGAACCGAAGTTGATCGGCGGCTCCAGCGTCGTGGAAACCGCCACCTTGCCCCCGTGCAGTTCCGGAACGATGACCATGTCGCTGCTTGCCAGGCTGTCATTGAGTCCCTGGATTGCGAGCACGTTCCGGCCCGCGCGCAGGCTGCCGATCTTCGCGCTGACGTCGAACAGGGTGAACGCCGCCGGATTCGCCTCGCGGGAGATCGTGGCCGCCGAGTTCCAGGCCAGCGGCTCGGGGGCGTTGGCCGAGGCGAGGAGCGTTCCATTGAGATAGGCCGCGAAGCCGTCGTCGAACTTCATCCGCAACTGCAGGCGGTCGTACACGGCGGGGTTCGGAACCTCGAAGGCGATCCGGATGTACACGCTGTTGTTGCTCCGCGTCAGGGTGTACACGTCGGTCTTGAGAACGCTCTCGTATCCCATGCCGCGTTCGTAGCCGACGCCCGTGGCGCCCGTCAGCCAACCTGATTCGACGAACGGTTCGTGGGCGGGATTGCCGGTCCAACTCGAACCCAGCCCCGGACCCGGAGGCACAAGAATGCGCGCCTGTGCACCGCTCACCACCAGGGCGGTGAAGTTGGTCAACGGATCGGCTCCCGACTGGGCAAGCGGGATCTCTCCGCCGCGACCGACGACCTGCGTGTTGTAGATGTAGCGCCGGCGGGCGGGCAGGTACTCGGTCTTGAACCGGGTGATCGCCTCCGCCATCGTTTCCACCGCCGCATTCGCATTCGTGTACCGCACCTGGGCGCCTCCCTGCAGCCACGAACCCCACTTCTCGAAATCGAGCCGCGCGTCGGAAGGCACGAGGGCGGGCGGATCGATGAGCGCCGCCTGCTCGTTCAACCGCCGCTCGTAGTACAACGAACTTTCCGGCGTTCCCGCCACCGGCGGCGGCTGAAGAAAGCGGTCGCTCAAGGTGCGGATGCGCCGGAAGATCATCGCGCGAGTATCCGGGTGGGTGAACAGCTGGGAAACCAACCGGATCGACGTGCCGGTGACGACGAACCCGTCCGTGTAAAGCGCGTTGTCGAAGTAGGTGTTCTGGGTGTTCCAGACCCGGCCGTGGGAAAGGTCGAGGTCCCAAGGCAGGATCGACCATTCGCCGCTCCGCCCGGTGTCGCAGTAGACATACCAGTTCTTGCTGTGCATATCGATGTTGCGAATCACCGAGTTGGCCGCAAGCATGTTGATGCAACGGGGGAGGTCGATGTGGTCGTACAGGTAGTTCTCGAGGGCCGGCCCGGTCAGGTCCAATCCGTTGATGAGCGCCTGGAGGTCGCTGTTGTTCTCGTGGCGGCGGGTCTTCTTCTCCACGCCGCTGGTGGCCGTGTCGCCCGAGTCCCGGTTGAGCAGGTTTTGATAGACCTTGTACAGCGCCCCTTCCGGGTTCAGGCCCGCGCGCTCGAGGTAGATCTCATCCGCATCCTCCACCAGGTCCGCCGTGCTGAAAAAGGCGCCGTTCTGCTCGACGCGCACGGTGAACGCGAAATGGGCCGCCACACCACTCTCGCGCATGACCTCGTACCCAAGGACGTGGCGGACCTTGGATTTGTCCGCCCAGTTGGTGAGCAGGTCAATGTCCGCCACGCGCGGAGCGTTCGTGCTCCAGCAAAAGCGATGCGACCGCGTGAAGTCGATGTTGAAGCTCTTCTTTGGAAAGCCGGCGGACGACTGCCCGTGCAGACTAAACAGGACGTTGTCGTAGAACTCGCCCTCGTAGTAGACCGCGCCACGCGAACCGGAGGCGGTGCCCGCCGCGGCCGGGTTGCTGGTGAACCAGTGGAGCACCGGCAGGAGCGAACGGAGGTCGGGATCCTGGGCCACGGTTCCAAAGTACTGCGGGGAGTCCAGCGGGACGCGATACGCGGGTTCCTTGGTGAGGGCGCCCGCCTGGTCTGCGGCCGTGAACCGCCAGCGCGTCAACTCGCCAGGCGCCAGCGCCATGGCCGGGATGACCGCCGTCCAGATGTTGTCCCCAGCCGCGGCGTCAGCCCCGGTTCCATCGTCCCTCATCGGCAACGTCGATTCCGCTGCGAACCCGCGCCGGTAATCCAGGGCCACGGCAGCCACCGGACCGTTCACCGGAGTCACCCGGGCGCTCACGGTGAACGGGCCCGCGACGGGGCGCGGCGGGTTGGCCTCGACGACGGCCACCACGGGGCCTGCCCGCGTCCCGGTTCCGTTCGCGGTTCCAGGAGTGGGTTTCGCGTAGAATTGCCACGTCGCGGAGGAGGACCCCGGATCCATCCCGAAGGACTCATTCTCAAACTGCGGCGGGTAGGCGGGCGCGATCGAGCTCAGCACGGTGACGCCGTCCGGCGCCACCAACGCCAGGTACTCGCCCGCAGCCGCAAGCTGGAAATTCGCATGGAGCGGCCGGGTGGGATCGCTGCGGTTCTTGCCGGACGCGAACACGACGATGTATCCGCCCGGCGGAAGGGTCACGGCAGGAAACGGCCACTTCCGAAGCTCCAGCGCGTCGTCGGTGAGGTGGCAGCCCGCCAGGGAAACCGGGGTGGCGTCCGGATTGTGAATCTCGATCCAGTCGGAGAAGGCGCCGTCCTCGTCGGCCAGGCCCGCGGCGTTCGAGGCCAGCAGTTCGCTGATGATCGGCGCGCCGAGACTGGTCGCGCCGGGCATCAGCAGCAGGAAACAGAAGAGCAGAAATCGCTCGCCGAAGCAGCGCTTGACCGTCCGCACGCCCACAGCCTAGCCGGTGAAGGGGTGCAGGCAAGTTCCGGTTGACGATGGCCTGACCCGCCAGGCACGGCGAGGCTCCGGTGGCGCCCGTCTGCCGCGGTGGGACGACGCGGCGCGGAGCCGGCAGGCCCTGATTTCCAGTCTGCCGGTTCGGGCGGCTGTCCAGTCGCCGCGGCCGGAGCCGGTGTGCCCCGCTCCCCTTTGCCCTTTCCGCCTTGGCGGAGCCGGCTACGCTCCCGGCCCATGTTCCGCATCGAACAACTCAACGCCCTTGAGATCCTGGACAGCCGCGGCCGCCCCACGGTCATGGGCGCCTGCCGGTTGGAGGGATACGGCTGGGTCAAGGCTTCCGTACCTTCAGGCGCCTCCACCGGCACGGCCGAAGCCTTGGAATTGCGTGATGGCGATCCTCAGCGTTATGCCGGGCTCGGCTGCCGCCAGGCCGTCGACCATGTGCGCGGCCTCATCGCAGGCGCGCTGGTTGGCCGCGCCTTCGCGGACCAGGCGAGCCTGGATCGCGCCTTGCTCGATCTTGACGGAACCCCCCACAAATCGCGACTTGGCGCCAACGCCATTCTCGCCGTCTCGCTCGCCTTCGCCCGGGCTGCAGCCGGGGCACGCGGCGTGCCGCTCTACCAGCATTTTGCGGACGTGGCCGGCCTGGAACTCCGCCGCCTGCCCCGGCTCACCATCAATCTGTTCAGCGGCGGCAAGCACGCTGGCGCCCAGGCGCCCATCCAGGACGTGCTGCTGGTTCCCGTTTCTGCAGGCAGCATCGACGACGGACTCGCGATGACTTTCGCCGTGTATCAAGCCGCCGCGAAACTGACTCTCCACAAATACGGCGCCAGGCTCCTGCGCGCCGACGAAGGCGGTCTGGCCCCGGATTTTCCCCACGCCGAGGCCATGCTGGAAGACGCGGTCGAAGCCATCGAACGGGCGGGACTGCGTCCGGGCGCTGACATGGCGCTCGCGGTGGATGTGGCCTCAACTCACTTCCACCAGGAAGGCCGCTACCGGCTCGGCCCGGAACCGCTGACCAGCGCCGAGATGATCGGGCAACTCGCGCGCTGGGTGGAGAGGTACCCCATCGTGAGCCTGGAGGACGGTCTCGCGGAGAACGACTGGGAGCACTGGCCTGAGTTGTGTCGCCAGTTGCACTCGCGCGCGCTGGTGCTGGGAGACGACTTCCTCTGCACCAACCCGCCGCGGATTCGACGCGCGATCGAAGCGCAGGCAGCCACGGCGCTCCTGCTCAAGGTGAACCAGATCGGGACCTTGACGGAAGCCCTGGAAGCGGCCCGCCTGGCCCGCAACGCCGGTTGGTGTGTCACGGTCAGCGCGCGCAGCGGCGAGACGGAAGACGATTGGTTGGCGGATCTCGCCGTGGGTTGGGGTGGGGACCAGATCAAAATCGGGTCCATCACCCAATCGGAGCGACTTTCGAAATACAACCGTCTGCTCGAGATCGAAGCGACGACGCATCTCCCGCTGGCCGCCTGGGAGGCCCGCTGACCCCTCGCGAGGTGGGGCGACGCGGCGCGGAGCCGGTCCGATCAGCCTTCCACCAAGCCCAGCAGCGGCTCGGCACAGCCTCGCCCCACCATGGCACAGCCCTACCGCCACGACAGATCAACAGCCGTCCGCGTTGCGCGCCAAGCCGGGACTGAGTATCAGGGTTGCATGTCCAACCACATCGCCCTGCTGGTTCTCAGCTTCGTCCTCGTGGGGCCGTGCGGTGACTTGCGGTCGGCGTCAACTCGCCCAGACCACCGCGGCTGGCCCATGTACGGTGGCGATCCAGGCGGGATGAAGTACTCGTCGCTCACGCAAATCAACCGTGCCAACGTCAACCAGCTGCGCCCTGCTTGGGTCTACCGCTGCGACGACATGCGCCGGCGTCCCGCCACCACCATCGAGTGCAACCCGATCGTCGTGGACGGCACCATGTACCTCACCACCGCCGGGTTGAAGGTGGTGGCGCTGAACGCCGCCACGGGAGAACCGCGTTGGACCTACGATCCGTGGAACGGTCAAGGGGGCCGCGGCGTCAATCGGGGCGTCACGTTCTGGACCGACGGCCGCGATCAACGTCTCTTCACGGTTGCAGGGGCCTATTTGCACGCCCTCGACGCGCGGGACGGCCGGCCGGTTGCCAGTTTTGGCAAAGGCGGCAAGCTCGATTTGCGCGACGGCCTGGACCGGGATGTCTTCTTCCTGTCCGTCACGGCAACCACGCCCGGCATCATCCACCAGGACCTGCTCATTCTTGGCTCCGTGGTCGGCGAAGGCCCCAACCCCTCCGCGCCCGGCCACATCCGCGCCTACGACGTGAGGACGGGCGCACGCCGCTGGATCTTTCACACGATTCCGCACCCCGGTGAATATGGATACGAGACCTGGTCGACGAACTCCTGGAAGACCGCCGGGGGCGCGAACTGCTGGGGCGGAATGACGTTGGACCCGGCGCGGAGCCTGGTGTTTGCCGGAACGGGTTCGGCCGCATACGACCATTGGGGCGGGAACCGGCGGGGCGAAAACCTGTTCGCGAACTGCGTGCTGGCGTTGAACGCCAACACCGGCCAACGGGTGTGGCACTTCCAGACCGTGCACCACGACTTGTGGGACTACGACATTCCCTGCCCGCCCAATCTCGTTACGGTGCGCCATGAGGGGCAGGCGAGAGACGCCGTCGCCCAGGTCACCAAGATGGGGCATCTGTTCGTGCTGGACCGGGAGACAGGCCGGCCGTTGTTTCCCGTCGAAGAACGCCCGGTGCCGCGCTCGGAAATACCGGGGGAGGAGTCATGGCCCACGCAACCGTTCCCGACGGCGCCGCCGCCGTTCGCGCCGCAGCGCTTCACTGTGGCCGAGGTGACCGACCTGTCGACCCCCGCGCGGGAGGCGGTCCTTCGCAAACTCGAAAACATGCAGACGGGCGACGTGTTTCTGCCGCCCGGGCCGCGTCCTTCCGTGGTCTTGCCGCAGTTCAACGGAGGAGGCGAGTGGGGCGGCGGGGCTTTCGACCCGGAGACGCGGACGCTGTATGTGAATGCGAGCAACGAGGCCGAGTGGATCTCGATGATCCCCTCGACGCCTCCCGAGAGCATGACGCGCAACGAACTGGGGCGGTTGATCTACAGCACCATCTGCTCCGCGTGCCATGGCTTCGAGCAGGTGAATAACCCGGCGGCGCCCTCGTTCGCCTCGCTCAAGACGGTCAAGGAACGGCTCTTGAAAGCTCAGGCCCTGGAACTGCTGGAAACCGGACGCAACCAGATGCCCAGTTTCGCCGCGCTCTCCTCCCTCGAAAAGGAGGCGGTCGTGAGCTTCCTGTTCGGCGAAGATGCCGGAGACACCGTGCTGCTGAAGGACGTGAAGTTGAGTTGGGCGGAGGAGATTCCCTGGGTGGCGACGGGGCACCATGAATTCCGCGATCCCGAAGGCTTTCCGGCGAACCGCGGCCCGTGGGGAACACTGAACGCGATTGACCTGGACCGGGGTCAGATCCGGTGGAGCGTGCCGCTCGGGACCTACCTCTCGCTGGAGGCTCGCGGCTTGGGCCCGACCGGCACGTTCAACATTGGAGGACCGCTGGTCACCGCCGGCGGCTTGGTGTTCATCGGCGCGGCGATGGACGAACGGTTTCACGCCTTCGACAAGGAAACCGGAGCGCTCATCTGGGAACACCCGCTTGGTGCGGGAGGCTATGCCACGCCCGCCACGTATGAGTCGGATGGCCGGCAGTATGTGGTGATCGCCGCGGGCGGCGGCGGAAAGCCGGAAACACGTCCCGGCAATGCCTTCTACTGCTTTGCGCTGCCTTGAGTCGCCGGGGAGCGCACCCGCCTCGGGTGCTCTGGCGGGCGCCTCGCCCGCCACCACCAGCTCAATTTCACCCACAGCCCGACCGGCGAGGCGCCGGTCGGAATACGCGGGGGCGCGTGTGCTCCCTTACGCAGCCGCCGCGCGCCACGGACGGGACCGGTTTAGGTTCGACAGCACTTCCTTGACGATCGCGACGTCCTCCGCGATCTGCCAGTCGAACATCCCCACCAGGATGAAGTCGGCTCCGCCTTCGAACGCAAACCGGAAGCCTCGTTGGGGAGGAATGGCGCCCGCGGCGAGGACTTTGAAACCAATCCAGGGCTGCTTGACATTGAACATCACCTCCGCGACCTCCTCCGGGTCTTTGCACCAGGAGTTGTCGTAACGACCGAGGTCGCCGGTTTCGTCCGCCTTGGGCGCGGTGTAGTAGTCGTGCGAGTGGAACGTCTTGACGTAAAAATCGGGGTTCAATCCCGCCTTTTCGCAAGCCACGACCGTTCCGAGTCCGTGGGCGCCAATCCCCGCCAGGCACTTCCGCGACCGGACCACCTCGAGGGTTTTCGCGATGGTCTCGATCTCGCCCCGGGCCACCAGCGCGTCGGCCACATCGCCGGTGACGTGAACGCCCACGGCACCCAGGTCGGCGGCTTGCTTGAACTGGTCGAGGCCCCCATCCGCGTTCACCCGCGCCTGGGAGATCCACTTCATCCTGCCGCCGTTCTTCCAGTGCTGTTCGAGCTGCGGAATCCCGTCGCGCACCCAGCTGTTGATCACGTTGATGCCGTGCGCCTCGGCGACTTCGAGCGTCTCGAGGATCTTGGCGTCGGTGTTGTAGCGCTTCATGAGATGCGCCACATAGGTGAGATCCCGCGAATGGGCGTAGCCGCCAATCAGGTTTCCCCCCAGCATGAGCCGACTGAAGGCGACACTCCCGATCCGGCCCATCGGCAAGGTGTCTTTGGGGGTGGCGACTGCCTTGGTCGGGCGAGCTGGCGGTTCGGCACCGAACGCGACCGGGGCGAGCGCGGCAACGGCAGTTGAGGTCTTGATGAACTCCCGACGATTGAAGGGCGTCTTCATGGCTTCCTGGCTGTTGATCAATCCGCGGCCAATGTGCCCCGAGCATTAGGCCGGCCTGCGGAAAGCGCAACAGGTTTCACCGCCATGATGCCGGCTTGTCCGCGTCCGGAGCTGATGATGACCAGCCTGACGCTCGTCGCGTGGCTGTGGGACGGTCGTCAACCAGCAGCCTCCCCCTGTACCTGGCGGCGCTGCGCCAAGGAGCGCGGGCTTTAGCCCGCAGGACCTTCCCCGCCCAGCGTGGCTTCCTGTGGATTGAATTCCGCGCTCCCGGACAGGGGTTGACCCGATCCGCCGTAGTTTTTGGTTCGCCGCCCGCCGGCCCCGGCACTACGTTGCGCCCGTGCAACCGCGAGCTTTCCAGATCCACGCCCGGGACAACGTTGCCACTCTGCTCGACGATGCCCCGGCTGGGTCGGTCGCCCTGTGGGGAGCCGCCCCCCCGGGGGCTCAGGCCACCGCGCAGGAGGCGATCGAACGTGGGCACAAAATCGCCCTCGCCGAACTCACGCCGGGCGAACCCGTGATCAAGTATGGCGTGAGGATCGGCGTGGCAACGCGCCCGATTGCCCGGGGCGCCTGGGTGCATCTGCACAATCTGGCGAGCGCCCTGGACGAACGCTCCAGCAGCCTCGATGTCCACACCGGCGCCCCCACCGACACCGCCTCGGCCTATGTCTGATTCCCGGCCCCTTTCCTGGACAGGTTACCTGCGTCCCGACGGCCGCAAAGGCGTCCGCAACCTGGTCCTCGTCCTCTACACGGTGGAATGCGCGAAGCATGTGGCCCACGCCATCGCCAGCGACGAGGCAGAGGTGCACGTGATCGGGTTTCCCGGCTGCTACGACAACCCCTACGCGATCCGGTTGATGCTCGCCCTCGCCCGCCATCCCAATGTCGGCGCCGTCCTGGCCGTGGGCCTCGGCTGCGAATACACCCAGCCCGAACGGTTGGCCACCGTCGTCCGGGAGTCGGGACGGCCTGCCGAGTGGTTTTTCATCCAGCAGAATGGCGGCACGCGCAGTTCGGTCGCCAAAGGCAAGGAAACGGTGCGGCGTTTGCGCGCCCGGATCCAGGACGAGGCGGTGCGCGTCCCCACGACCCTCGGTGACCTGACGGTCGGGTGCGAGTGCGGCGGCTCCGATGCCACGTCCGGGCTGGCCGGCAATCCAGTCGTAGGCGCGTTTTTCGATGAACTGGTCGACGCCGGCGGCCGGGCGGTGTTCGAGGAAACCGTGGAAATGATCGGTTTGCGCGACGTCATGATCGCGCGGGCGGCGACGCCGCGGTCGGCCGCGGAACTCGGCGAAGCCTACGACAAGGCCGCCGCGTACTGCCAGGCCGTGAGACAGTACTCGATCGCGCCGGGCAACTTCGCCGGAGGCCTCACCACGATCGAGGAGAAGAGCCTCGGCGCCTTTGCCAAGGGCGGCTCGCGCCCGATTCAAGGCGTGATTCGCGTGGCGGAACCGCCGCGCGGGCCGGGGCTCTGGATCCTCGACAGCGTGCCGGATGAGCATTTCATGCAATTCGGGTACACGAACCCGAACGACACCGAGGGCTTGATGGATCTCATCAGCGCCGGCTCCCAAATTGTGTTGTTCGTGACGGGGCGCGGCAGCGTGATCGGCAGCCCGATCGCCCCGCTCGTCAAGATCACCGGGAACAGCGCCACCTACCGGGCGATGGAAGAGGACATGGACTTCGACGCCGGCCGGGTGTTGGCCGGCGAACTCACCCTGGCAGCCGCGGGCCGCGAACTGGCGGCCCTGGTGGCGGCCGTGGCTGCCGGGGAGCCGAGCAAGCCCGAACGTCTTGGACATCGCGAGTATTTCATCATGTACAAGCACCAGAACACACCCAGCCTCGAGGCCGGCTGCCGGGCATGAGCCACTCCACTCCCGAACGCCCGTTCGACCTTCAGGGCCAGGTCGCATTGATCACCGGCGGCGCCACCGGCCTCGGTTTTGGCATGGCCCGCTGCCTGGTCGCCGCCGGCGCGCGGGTCGTCCTGGTCGGGCGTCGTCCGTCCGAACTCCAGCGTGCGTGCGCCGAACTTGGGCCGGCCGCAGTGGCTTTGCCTGGCGACGTGACGCAGTTGGAAACGGCGGGGCGTTTGGTTTCCGAAGCCGAGCGGTCGGCCGGGCCGTTGACGTTGCTCGTGAACAACGCGGGCGTCCACGTCAAGAAGCCTGCCCTCGAGACCGGGGACGACGACTTCGCTCAGGTCCTCCAGACGCATGTCTTCGGGGCCTTCGCGCTTACCCGCGAAGTGGGGCGGAGGCTGGTCGAGCGGGGCAGCGGGAGCATCTTGTTTATCGCCTCGATGACGTCCTTCATGGGGATGCCGCAGGTGGTGGCCTACTCGGCCGCCAAGAGCGCCTATCTCGGCCTGGTGCGATCGCTCGCCGTCGAGTGGGGCCCGCGCGGCGTGCGCGTCAACGCGATCGCGCCGGGCTGGATCGCATCACCGATGCTCGATCGGGCCCTGAGCGGCGACCCGACGCGCAAGGCGAAGATCCTCGGACGCACCCCGTTGGCACGTTTCGGGACGCCCGAGGACATTGGCTGGGCGGCGGTCTATCTCGCCTCGCCGGCCGCGCGCTTCGTCAACGGCGTCGTGCTGCCCGTCGATGGCGGGGCGGCGGTGGGTTTTTGACCTGCCCTGTTCCGGAGCCGACCGAGGCCGAAAGCGACTTCGCGCTCGAGCTTGGCCCCGAGGCGCCGGCCAGGAGGGCGGATTCCTCACCGCGTATGCCGTCGTCGCCAGGTTCCCTGATTCGCCTCTAAAGCAGAAGAAGGGACATGAACGTTCTAGTTCAGTAGCGAACCTCAATGCGTGTTCGACCTGATTTGGCTTAAACCGGGGGCGCGGCGTTTGCCGCATCGCCCCGTCTACCTTCCTCGCGGCGGAGGAATCCTGCCAGCCTAGGGGCGTCAGGCGGCATCTCCTCGCACGAGGTCAGACCCATCGCCCTCCTTGCGGCAGAGGCCGTTGCGGGGACCTCCGCCTGGCCCGTTCGCTGGCTGGGCCCGGTGCCGGCGCGGCCGAGCATTTTCCCCATTTGAGAGCTTGACGTGGGCTGGGATCGCGTTAAGTTCCCATGCTTACTGGGTGGTGATTAACCGAAAGGCTTGCGCCGATTGCGTAATTGGTTTTGCTGCCGCCCAGTCTCTGGAAACCTGGACACCATGAACACACGCCCACTCGTCCATCAACGCCGCACCTCGTCCTCGCAGGCCCGGCACGACGTCACCGCCTTCAACTCGCTCCCGGCCATCTTGACGATCCTGCTGGCGCTCGTCTTGAGCAGGTCCGCCTGGGGCGTGGTGCCCGTCACCGTGTCCTGCGGATCCGCCGACGTCGACGGTCAGATCTCCGAATGGGACCTCACCACGGATTTCCTTGCCGATATGTACCATTCTGCCGACATGGACCGGGAGGTGTACTCCAAGCTCTATGCCCGTTATGACTACAACCAGGGTGTGCTGTATGTGCTCTCGCTCCAGAGTGGATCGGCTCCCATGGACACGAAGAAGTCAGAGGAAGCCTGGGTGAAGATCGACGACGCCAAGGTCGTGGACGACACCTATGGCGACAATGGCGTACCTCCGGATTTCGCCTGGTACGACCTCGGCTACGCGGGCCCCAAGACAGCCCGGGGCTGGGAAGCATCATTCTATCTCGCGCCGGGGAGCTACGTGATTGGGGCCCATAACAACATGATCTTTGGCGGCGAGAGCCAAACGGTGGGCATTCCGCCTGACGGTGAGTACTTTACCGTCGGCTGCAAGGACCTGGGTGACCTCCCCGATGCTACCGCCGGGGTCAGCACCGGCGACTACCAAACCCTCCTCGACAACTATGGCCCTTCGCACATTCTGGGAACGGGACTCCTGCTGGGCGAGTCTGTGGACGCCGAGTTGGATGGACAGCCAGACCCCCAGGCCTTGGGCGATGACGATGATGCCGGCGGCACCATCCCGGATGACGAGGATGGGGTGGGATTCCCCACCCTCACGGCGGGCGAGACGGCGGAGCTCCAGGTGGTCGTCGCCAACGCTCCACCCGGCGGCGCCAAGCTGAATGCGTTTTTCGACTGGAACAACAACGGGTTGCTGGATGAGACCGGCGAGGCCTTCGCCTTCGACGTGTCCAATGGTGACCAGCAGCTCAGCATCCCGGTTCCGCTCGGAGCCGTCACCGGCGTGCCCTTGGGCGTGCGCTTTCGTTTGAGCACGGCGGGCGGGCTGAGCCCGTATGGCGAGGCAGCCGATGGCGAAGTCGAGGACTACCTGGTCACGATCGAGCCGTTCGTTCCGCCGGATCCTGCCGTGGACTGGGGTGACCTGCCGGACAGCGGAGCCTCTCCAAGCACCGGCACGGGCAACTATCAGACCCTCGGAATCGACGCCGGGCCAAACCACACGTTGGCCACGGATGTGGCGAGCCGGCTGCGGATGGGTGCCGCCGTGGACGGCGAGCTTGACGGCCAACCCAACGGCACTGCCACCGGCGATGACGACGCCCTGCTGCCAGACGACGAAGATGGCGTGTCCGGCCTGGTGTTCGAGGTTGGGAAAACCACGACGGTGGTGGTGACCGTGGCCAACGCTGGCGGGGGCGCCAAACTGAATGCCTTCTTCGACTGGAACAACGACGGGAAGTTCGACGGCACCGGGGAGACCATCACCGAGCTGGCCGTGCTCGACGGTCCGAACAACCTGTCGGTACCCGTGCCTATCGGCGCCGTACCCAACACGCTGCTTGGGGCGCGCTTCCGGATCAGCACCGCAGGCGGGCTTGGGCCTACAGGCAACGCCGTGGACGGAGAGGTCGAGGACTACCTCGTCACGGTGACGGCTTCCCCAACTGCGGCAACGCTCGCCTACTTCCGCGCCCGGGTGACCGGGCCTGAGACCGTGTCGGTACAATGGGGAACCCTGGTTGAGTTCGACGTGCTCGGCTTCCGCGTGGAACGCGCTACCGGCAGCGCGGCCTGGCAACGAGCGACCGAGGGCGTGGTGCCGGCCACCGGATCGAATCTCCAGCCGCAGACCTACGTGGTCCAGGACGGTGGCCCTGGCGCCGTGCCGGGGTCGCGGTACCGGTTGATCGAACTGGACCTCGCCGGGCAGCCACGGGTCGTTGCCGAGACGATTGCCGAGGCCGCCCTGGCCACCGGCGTCAAGCAGGACGCCCACGGGCTGAGTATCGAAGTGCGCGGAAACGCGCTGGGGCGGGTTGTCGTCGAAACCTCGGTCGAAGCGGGCGGCCCTTGGAGCGCAGTCGAGGTTCTCAGGCTCGATGCCGCAGGCTCCGGCATCATCCGGCTCCAGGCCAATTCGAGTGAACCGGCGCGCTTCTACCGCGTCAGTACCGAGTAGCAAAACTCAGATCTTCAAGCGAATTGTAGCGAGCGCGGGTCGGCTCCGGCCGGCCCGTTTGTTTCCGCCGGCCCGAGCCCGGCGCACGGCGCGTAAGAAATTTTGACAACCTCGGTTTGGGATTCACTCTACCGGCGCCTTGGTAGGCGTGAGGGTTAGTTGCGGGGCCTAAGCAATTCGTGGAACGGCGTCGCCTTTGGGCGGCAGGCGTTCTGTTCGATGGCTAGCCGTTCGCGGGGCTTCTGCAGCTCGTGTTTACCCTCTCTCCGACCCAAAAACCCGACAACACAAAGACCAAAGCGCTGCATGTTCAAGCCGATCACCTCAACGGGACTCCACCGTTCGACCGGGCTGGGTACCAGACCCCGGCGGTTGACCGCCGTCCAGGCAATCTCCATTGCCGGCTCCATGGCTTCCACACTGGCCCAAGCCCCGTCCGTGGCCAGCGTTCGGGAGTATCTCATCATTGGCATGAAGCCCTCGGCGGCGGGCGAGGCCGTGACCATCGGCAGCAGCCAGGAGATCGGCGCAGATCGGCAGACCCTGAGCGGAGGCACGCCGGCCGGAAATCCCGATTCGAGTCGCATCTCGCCCATCGAACCCGCGGTGACGCCGCTGAACATCGGACCGGCGCTCGACAGCCCCAACCTGCGCAGCGTGTTCTTCCCGTCCCCCGACAAACCCGGCGACCCGAAGGAAAACCGCTGGTTCTGGGACAACACCCCGGATGCGCACTTCCTGCCGGGGCCCTTCTGGCCGGGAGACAGTTCCTCGAAGCTCTTCCTGTTTCGGGGCGTCGATTGGTCAGGTGACATTGCGGTGACAAGTGCGTCCGGCAAATTCTCGCTTCAAGATATCCGGATTTTTGGCCAGTTCGGTATCCGGGCAACCAGCGCTTCCGCGCCGGCGAATGTCTCGGACTCCTATTACTACGACGACCCGTCGCTCGCCGGGGTGCTGATGGACTCGATCGACGACAGCTACCCATCCGCCGATGCCCCCACCAAGGGCTGGGATGGCGGTTACGACCACGCGCCCCTGCTCAGCGACCTCCGCGACTGGCGGACCTTCATCCGCAACCTTCCGCGCGACGCCTTCTTCGCCTCCGGCGATCCGTCGAACCCGCGCGACCTGGTGAACCGCAACACGAAGAACGCTGGCGGTTCCTACACCGGATCGAGTTCCCGCTTTCTTTACGACGTCAACAGCCTCGACCCCAACGGTGATGGCTATGCCGTCGTCGACATCCAGTTCGACGGCACCGACTTCGAGGTGAACAACTCCGACTGGATTATCTACGACAGCAACCTGGCCAACGGCTCGCCGTTCGTCATCTTCCGCCTTCGCGGTCGCGCGAACATGAACATGAGCAACGCCTCGATCATGGTGGCAGATGGCATCCCGTGCGACCTCAACGGCTTGGGCGCGCTGTTCGTGAAGGTGCACCCGGAGGAGGAGTTCAGCAGCACCGGGGGCAGCACGGACACCGTCTTCAGCGCCAACAACCTCGTGGTCAACCGGGTCGGTTTTTGGGACCTCGACACCGTGGGCGATGCGAACCTGGACACCGATTACCCCAAACCGTCGGACCCCTCGGTGTACGTGGGAAGCCATGGGGTAAACCTGAATGACGATTACGTCAACCGGGCCACCCAATTCGGCAACAATGCCTACACGACGCTCAGCGTGCAGAACGGTCAGGGCTGCGGCCAGTTCATCAGCGGCTTCGTCTATTTCCAGAACGTACGCTGGATCAAGTGCGCGCAGTGCGAACCGGAGCCGCTTTTCGACCTCGGCGACCTGCCCGATACGACTTCGGCCACGGGCGCTGGGGACTACCAGACGCTCCTGGCAAACACCGGCCCGCGGCACGTCTTGAACAGCGTGCCTGAGAACGGCCTGAAACTCGGCGGCTTCGTGGACGATGAGAGCGACGGCCAGCCAGATCCCCAGGCCTTGGGCGATGACGATGATGCCGGCGGCTCCATTCCGGACGACGAAGACGGCGTCTTCATTCCCGACCTGACCCAAGGGGAGGAGTCGACGTTGGTGATCAGCGTCGAGAACGCAGGCGGCACCAGGAAGCTCGACGCCTTCATCGATTGGAGCGGGGACGGAGATTTCGCCGATCCCGACGAGACCTACGCGTTGGATGTGACCGACGGGGACAACCACCTGGTCTTGGAGGTGCCGATGACTGCCGTTACCGGCGTGCTTTTGGGGGCGCGGTTCCGCTTGAGCACGGCGGGCGGGCTGAGCCCGTATGGCGAGGCAGCCGATGGCGAAGTCGAGGACTACCTGGTCACGATCGAGCCGTTCGTTCCGCCGGATCCTGCCGTGGACTGGGGTGACCTGCCGGACAGCGGAGCCTCTCCAAGCACCGGCACGGGCAACTATCAGACCCTCGGAATCGACGCCGGGCCAAACCACACGTTGGCCACGGATGTGGCGAGCCGGCTGCGGATGGGTGCCGCCGTGGACGGCGAGCTTGACGGCCAACCCAACGGCACTGCCACCGGCGATGACGACGCCCTGCTGCCAGACGACGAAGATGGCGTGTCCGGCCTGGTGTTCGAGGTTGGGAAAACCACGACGGTGGTGGTGACCGTGGCCAACGCTGGCGGGGGCGCCAAACTGAATGCCTTCTTCGACTGGAACAACGACGGGAAGTTCGACGGCACCGGGGAGACCATCACCGAGCTGGCCGTGCTCGACGGTCCGAACAACCTGTCGGTACCCGTGCCTATCGGCGCCGTACCCAACACGCTGCTTGGGGCGCGCTTCCGGATCAGCACCGCAGGCGGGCTTGGGCCTACAGGCAACGCCGTGGACGGAGAGGTCGAGGACTACCTCGTCACGGTGACGGCTTCCCCAACTGCGGCAACGCTCGCCTACTTCCGCGCCGCCCTGACGAGCGCCGGCGAGGTCAACCTGAGCTGGGGTACGCTGGTGGAATTCAAGACGCTCGGTTACCGGATCGAGACGGCAATTCCCGGCGGGGGATGGCAGCGGCTGACGACGGGCGTCATTCCCGCCCAGGGTCAGAGCCTTCGCCCGCAGGATTACACCGCGGTGGCTGCTGAGGCGACGGCGTACCGTTTGATCGAGATCGAACTCGACGGCACGGAGCGCCTGCTCGCAACCACCACTCCCGCCAGCCGCGCCACCGCGCGTCTCGACCGCGATGGCACGGAGGTTTACCTCCGCCTGGTGGGTTCACCTGGCGGTAGAGCCCAAATCCAGTCTGCCCTGGCGGTGACCGGGCCTTGGAGCGACGTCCAGGAGGTGACGTTCGACGCGGCGGGGAATGCCGCGCTCAGTCGCACGGTGAATGAGGGCGACCGGGCGCGGTTCTTCCGCGTGGTGGAATGACCGGCGGCTCTGAGCTGCCCGACGGATTCGCAAACCGGGCCTCCGCAAGGGGGTCCGGTTTGTTTTCATGATGGTGGGACGAGGCGGTGCCGAGCCCCCTGGGGCAGGGGGGGGATCACCAAGAGCAGCTCCGCGCGGCATCGCCCCACCCACGGCCCCACGCGCCGGTTGCCCGCGGCTGTAGAATCGTCAGGCCGACGCTTGAGTTCCGCGCGCGAGGCTCTACTGAATGGGCGGGGAAGGCGTCGGGCTCTGAAGTCAGCCCCGCTCCGTGGGTGCCGAACCGGCGTTCCCCCGCGTCAGCATAAGATCCGATGCCACACATCGCCTCACCGAGCCTGCGACCGGTCCAGCCTCTCGTCGGGGACGCCCACCCACGGCGCACTTCGGCTCGCCTCCGTTCCTGGCGTCGGGGGCTTGGGCTGGCGTTGAGCTGCGGTGCGGTCGTTGTGAACGTGTTTGCGGCAGCGGGGGCGGGGCCACGGCTTGTGGGTCCATGGAACGTCGATGAGTTGCAGGCCGCGCCCGTCGTCCAGTGGGGGAGTGGAGAGACCGGGGTTGTCCGCCAGGTCTATTACTCCGGCCTGAAGTTCCACGGCTTCACCACACGGGTGTTCGCCTATCTGGCCATGCCAGAGGAACCGGGCCCTCTACCCGCGGTCGTCCTCGCGCACGGGCACGGAGGCGCCGCGTCCTCCGACTGGGCTCGCGCCTGGGCAGGGCGTGGTTATGTGGCCCTCGCGATGGACCTGAACGGGAGGGGACCCGACGGCTTCCACCTGCCGGACGGCGGTCCCATGGAGAATGGGTCGATGTGGCGGGAGTTCACCGCGGACGAGGCGGACCAGATGTGGCCGTACCATGCCGTGGGCGCTGTCTGTCGTGGCGTCTCCCTGGTGACCGGCATGCCGGAAGTCGATCCCCGACGCGTCGCCGTGCACGGCCTGA
>CAZHUS010000121.1:0-22043 GCA_964535555.1 uncultured Verrucomicrobiota bacterium | reverse complement strand
CACGTTGCCAAAAGGGGCTGGGAATGGCTACAGAATTATTTAAAACGCTCTAGCGCCCAGATTCCACGGCCTGCCGGACTGGCCGCTCGCGCTCGGCGGTGCGCTCCAGTTCCTCGTAGAGGCGCCGGGCGAGCGCGACCCGTTCGAGCAGAGCCGGTCCCTGACGGGCGAGCAACTGCCGGGTCCGGTCCCCGGCGAGCTGGCCGGAGCTGTCGAGTCGCTGCGCTTCGGCGACGATCTGCTCGATCTGATCGAGACTCTGTCGCCGCTGGGCGAGGAGTCCGGAGACGGCCTCGTGCTTCCAGAAGCGCAGACCTTCCCGAACCACATACACCGGCGTGGTATGGGCGCTCGTCCCGTCCCCCGCCCGCGCGCGGGCGGCGAGCCAGAACCCGCTTTCCGCGGGCAGTGTCAGTTCGAGGCGCGCTTCCGGATGGGCTGGGTCCTTCGATTCGGCCGAGGCGATTACCTCTCCCAGCCGGATCAGCTCGAGCCTCACGGGCGCCATGCGTGCAGGATCACCCCAGGCCCGCGCGCGCACCTCGAGTTGCTGGCCCGGCTCGATACGGATCTCGTCGCCAGGCTGCGCGTCGTTGACCGTCAGTTCGATCATGGGACCACTGGTGGTGAACGTGCGGCCCCGACGGAACGCCGCGAACCAGTTGTCCGCGGTGAACGGCTCCGCGCCCAGGTACGCATAGGCCCGGACCTCGCCAATGGTGCCGCCCCACGGCACGTCCGAGCCGGCGGAGGCGGTCAGCTTGCATCCAAGGTTGAGAAACTCGTAGTACAACCCGGTGCCCAGCTGGTTGAACTGAAGGATCTCCACGAAATCCACCTTTTCACGCGGCACGTTCAGACTCATGTCCCGATGAACATGGAACAGGCCGGAATTGACGTGCGCGTAGCCCGTGAGCCCGCCCTGGGCGTGGACGGCGTCGAACACGGTGTCGTAGAGGAAATACCGCTCCGGATCGCGGACCATTTCGGTGATGTTCATGGCCAGGGTGTGGCCGATCTGGTCATGGGTCCTGGGGCATTCCTGGCCGGGACACAGCACATACTCGCCGTCCACCACCCGGTGACCCGGCCCAAAGCCGCGTTGCTCGAAATAGGTGCGGTAGATGTCGCCCATCTTGACGATGTTGGCCAGGTGCACATCTTCCGCCTTCACCCAGGCCATCACCTGTCGGGCGTCGTCGTCGGTCAAGATCCGGGTGTGGACATGGTCGTCGCCGGACCACCAGCCCTGCCGGCGCATGTCCACCCAACGTCGCGGCCGGATCACGCGTTCCGCGATCTCCCCCGAACGCACGGTCACGTCCTGGAAGACGGCTTCGTGCTCGACTCCCCGGCGTACACCGATCTGCCAGGTTCCCGGGGCGAGGGTCATGTCGAAGGGCCCGGGAACGCACCAGAAGTGCGCGCCCAAGGCTCCGGGAAGGTTGGCAGCCCGCACGCCGCTGGCGAATCCCTGCTTGTCGAACTGGGGCGCGAATTCGATGCCGTTTGCGGGCCGTCGCTGGAGGCCATCCCGGCGCCACATCAGGCGGACCATGGCCGGCGTCGGTTCGCCGGTGTCATCCGAAAGCACGGTCAGGCGCAGGCGGCCCGGTGGCGGCGTTGTCACGGCGAGCGGTAGTCGTACCGCGTTCCGGCCGGCGGGCGTGAACTCCAGCACCAGGGTGGTGAGGCCCACGGGCAGGTTCGCGAGACCCACGACCGCATAGGTGGTTCCCTTTGCCGCGACATCAACGCTGACCAGGGTCGATTCGCCCCGCGGCAGGGACAGATCACCCTCGGCAACGCTGAACTGCGTGCCTTCCCCCGCGTCTCGCACTTCCAGGAGCAGCACCCCCGAGTCGCCCGGCAGCTCGCATGAGCCGGCCGGAGCGATGGCGGGCGCCGGGGAACCGAGATCCACCTTGAGCAACGATCCGTGGGCGCGGATTGCCTCCAGCAATCGATCACCCGCGGCTTGAGCCCGGGCGAGCGCCGCCGCGCGGCCGCTCTCCGGACCCCGCGCGTGCTGTTGTTGGGCCTCGCGCAACTCACGATTGAGCGCGTCCAGTTCGCTCCGCTTTTCGTCGCCGAAGAGGTACCAGTAATTGTGCGCGAGGCGTCCGGCGAAATCGACCATCCCTGGCAGCCAGGTCGGCGCCGAAGCCTCCGCCGCCGTCAGACGGGTGTCGCGTACCGCCAGCAGCAGCAACAGCAGCAGGAGCGGGAGTTGAAAGGCGAGCCTGGCGAGTGGCGCCCCAGCGCGGCCGATCCTGCCACGCCGGTTCCCCGGGCATTCAAGCTCCGGGAATGCCACGGCGACGGGAAAGTCACCCGCATCCGCAGGCAGGAAGGTCTGCCCTGCCCGGCTGCGGCCTGGAAGTGGACACGGACCCGACATCAGAAGGAGTGCTGGAGCTTTCATGGGGGAATCTCGGGAGTCGACCTGGTGCCGTGAAATCTGAACTTCCTCGCCTCGCCTTCGCGAGCGGGCGGAAACACAGGATCCGCGATCTCCGCGACTTCGAGGCGCCAGCCTTCGCGGCCTTGGGCTTCGAGGCTGGCCAGGGCGCGCACGTCCGGCCAAAGCCGGTCCTCGACCACGAGTTCGGTGCCCTTCTCCCGGACCTCGGGTGAGGCCGCGAAGAAGTAGAGGGTAAGGCGATGATGGGCGCGACCGACGGTGTCGTTGCCCAGGAGATCCAGCTCCGGTGCGTAGAGCGGGATGAGCGTCCATTCCTCACCGTCGGCTTTGAGCCGCACCTTGCCTTCGAGTTTGTCGGCGAACTGGCGGAGATACTCGCGGCGTTCGGCGCCGTCGATGCGCCCGTCCTGGTCGGTGTCGAGGTGTTCGCGTTCGTGCTCGGAACTGTCCTCGAAGAACGTCAGCTGAACCGTGACGTCCACATGGGCCTTTCCGACGGTCAACCCGACCCGATGCTGGATGTACGCCGTGAAAAGGTCGTGCCCGCGCACACCGGGTTGGACCACCAGGCCGGTCCAGGCAAGCACCAACGACCATAGCCTGGCGTATCGTGTACCCCCGTGGGCAACCGGAACCGGAGCGGATGGGCCATGCGTCATGGGACGTGACGCTTGTACGCCTTCCGGCGTTGCACGACAAGGTTCGGAAGCCACGAGTTTTCCTATGCCCGAAGCCGCCGCGACGTTCGGGTTGGACACGGTTCTTCAAGAACGCGTCGCCGTGGTTTGACCCCGGGCCGACTCGCCATACACTGCAGGCGGCCCGGAATCCAGACATGAACCAGACCTGGTACACCGATTTCTTCACCGGCGTGGTCGTCGAGTTGTGGCGTGACGCGCTGCCGCCCGAATGCACCGCGGCGGAAGTGGACTTCCTGGAAAAGTCGCTCGAAGTGACGCCAGGCGCCCGTTTGCTCGATGTGCCGTGCGGTCACGGCCGTCACGCCGTCGCCCTGGCCCAGCGCGGATACGAGGTGACCGGGGTGGATGTTTCGCCCGAGATGCTGGCCGCGGCCCGGGCGCGCGCCGTCGCTGCGGGGGCGCAAGTGGATTGGCGGGCCGGGGACATGCGCAGTCTCGAAGGACTGCCTCCGGTGGACGGCGCCTTCTGTCTGGGTAACAGCTTCGGGTATCTTGACCGGAACGGCACCCTGGCGTTTCTGAATGCGATGGCGCGCGTGCTTCGGCCCGGAGGCCGGTTGGTTTTCGAGTATGGCCTGGCCGCGGAGTGCATCCTGCCGCGGTTCACCGCCCGGGAGTGGGCGCCCGTGGGCGACGTCTACTTCCTCGAGAGCAACCGCTACGACGTGGCGGAGAGCTGTATCGAGACCACGTACACCTTCATCCGGAATGGCTCGCGTGAGACCCGTACCGGGGTGCAATGGGTGTACACGGTGGGCGAGGTTCGCTCGATGCTGGAGCGCGCGGGGCTCACGATCCTGCGCCTGCTGAAATCCTGTGACGGACAGCCTTTCGAGCTGGGTGCACCCATGCTGCTCGTGGTGGCCGCAAAGTCTTAGCTGCATGCCGGCGCAGCCTTCTCATCCGGGACACCGGACGTGGCCGGGCGCGTCCTGGACGGCGATGCTCGCATTCGCGACCACGGTTGGCAGCCCGGCCGCCTTCCCCGCGGAGGGATCGGCGGAGCTGTTTGCGCGGGCGTGCGCGTCCTGCCACGGGAAAGACGGCAAGGCGCAGACGCCCATCGCCAGAAAGCTGAAAGTCAAAGACCTGACTCAGACCGCGTTGGATGAACCGGCGATCGCCGAGCAAATCCGCGCCGGTCGCAAAGGGGAAGACGGCCTGACCCGGATGCCCTCGTTTGGCGAAAGCCTCAAGCCGGCTGAGATCGAAGGACTGGTGCAGTACGTCCGCACCCTTCAGCAGCGTGGCAAGAAGAAGGCCCCGGTTCGCAAGCCCGAACGCTGATCAGGACGAGGCCGTGTCGCCCCGGGCGACCGGGATTCCCTTACGGCTCCCCGAGCCGTCCGTTACCCCATCAGCGTTTGCCACTGGCCTTCCTTGGTCTGGCGGGCCGCGACCAGCGCGCCTTTGGCCACCAGTTCCTTGTAGCCCGGGCCCACCGTTTGCACCCGCGGCTTTTCATAACCGTCCTCGAGGAGCAAGCGCTGCAATTCGGGGGCGATGTTCCGGATCAGGCTGCCCCCGCCGGTGAGAATGATGTTGCCCAACAGCTCCTCGACCGTGTCGGTGCTCGAACGCGCGATCGCCACCTTTACCAGTTCGAAGATCTCGCGCAGCAGGCGTTGACAGGCCTGGGCGACCGCCTCGGTGCAATCCAGTTTGCGCGCCTTGCCGCCCAGGACCACGGTCGCGGTGATCGGCGCCTCCGACTGACCGAGGAAGGAGGCCTCCTCCTTCAACTGCCGGATCCGCGGCACCGAGAGGTCGGCATCGGGATGTTGCCGGCGTACCGCCTCCTGCAGCAATCGGTCCACTTCGTCGCCCGCGAAGGCGGAACTGACCTGCTCGTTGGGTCCCGGGTAGTAGCCCTGGACGAGGCAGACGTCCGTGGTGCCGGCGCCGATATCCACGAAGAGCGAGTTGCGCACGGGATCGATGTAAGCCGGGTCGCTCAGCCGGGCTTCATCGCGGTAGCCCAACGCCGCGAGAAACGGCTCCGGGATCAGCACGATCCGGTGGAACAAGCCGTCCAACGCGGCGGCGAGGTTCTCGCGCGCGGTCCGGTCGGCGCTCGCCGGGACGCCCACGGCGGCGCGGACTTCGGCGGCGGTGGGCGGGTTCAAGACCTGTCGCAAATGGCGGGCGAAGTCCTGCGCGGCGGCGAGGTCTTCGACCACGCCATTCTGCAGCGGCGTCAGCATGCGAAGGTAGACGCGATGCTTCAGGGCCATCTGACCGTAGAGCACCTTCGCGTTGCCAGGAAGGAGGTTCTCGACGATGCCTTCGCGGGCGTAGCCCACCACGGTGGGGATGATCTCGCTGACGAGCAGTTCGCTTGAGCCGCTGTATGCCGCTTTCAGACAGGTGGTGCTGGTGCCGAAGTCCAGGCCGGTGAGCAGCAGGTCGCCGCGCACCGGTCGGGGGGTCGGCTGAGGCTGGGGTTCCGGCTGGGGCAGACCCACATTCTTGCGTTGGAGGTCGCGGGCGGTTTCCGCCGTCAAAGGAGGCACGTAGGTGGTGCGCATGGCTCGTCAGTCTTCCGCGTCGCCGCCCGAAGCGACACGGTCGCCCCGGGACTGGAGACAAGGGGAGTGTCGGCTGCAACCCCGCTCCATGGCAAGAGACATTCAAACCGCCAAGCCCGCCTTGCCCGGTCCGGTGCCCCTCCCTAGGATGCGCCCCCATGAACGACGCGTCCCGCGCCACCGGCTACTCGGAGATCGCCGTCGGTGGCGGGGATACCGACCAGCCGCTCAGCCTGCGCAAGCGCCTTGACCTGATCGCGCGGCACGTCGCCCTGCCGGGACGACGCGTGCTCGACTGCGGCTGTGGTGCCGGGGCGTACGTTCTGGCCTTCCTCGCCCTGGGCGCCGACGCGCAAGGCCTCGAGTACAGCGCCGAAAAGGTGGCGCAGTTTCAGCGCCTGGGGAGACATCCCGACCGGGTGCGGCAAGGGGACCTGGAACGGATACCTCTGGCCGATCAAAGCTTCGATTTCGCCCTGCTGAATGAGGTGCTCGAGCACGTCCCGAACGACGCCCGGGCGGTGGCCGAGGTCTTCCGCGTGCTCAAGCCGGGAGGTAACCTCGCCGTCTTCTCGCCGAACCGGCTTTACCCGTTTGAGACCCACGGGATCACGCTTGCGAAATCGGGTCGCGTGTTGCCCCCGTATTTTCCGTTGATCCCGTACGTTCCCCTGCCGCTGGGGCGCCGTCTCTTCCGCTTCCATGCCCGCAATTATTTCCCGGGGGAACTCCGGCGATTGCTGGAGGGGGCGGGGTTTCAAATCGTGCACCGGACGTGGCTGTGGCAGACGTTCGAGAACATCTCCGGGCGTCAGCCCGCGCTGATCCGGTGCAGCCGCCCGGTGCTGCGGGCCGTGGCCAATACCTGCGAACGGCTGCCGGGACTACGTCGCTTCGGCGTCTCCCAAGTCCTGATCGCGAGGAAGCCGTGACGGTGTCGGCCTCCGGATAGGGCACGCTGCCGCTGTGCGTGAGCTTCGGCGGGCAGAGGAGTGTCCGCCCTCCCTCGGCTCTCCGCCCTACCTCCGCTGCGGTTCGGGCGAACGCGCAACCGCCGACACGCCTGCCAGCGCCTCCAGCTCTTCACGCGACCAGAACTGCTCCTCACGAAGCTGCGTCGCGAGCGTCTCCGAACGCAAAGCGGCGCCCGGTTCGGTCAGGTGGAGCTGCGTGTCCGCGTAGTGTTCCCTGACCGGATGCACTCCGAGGACAGGGTCCTTCAGCACCGGCATCAGGGTGAGGATGTCGAGCAACAGGCGGGCGTTGCCCCGGCGAACCCGATCCTGGGAGTCCGGATCGGCGTAAGCCCACGGGAGCGAGTAGACGACCTTCACGGCATGCGCCTCACCCCAGGCGACAAGGCGCGCGAACAGCTGCCGGGCGTCGGGTGAAAGCTGCGGTGGCGGCGGAACCGCGGGCGGAAATTCCCGTCGTTCGGTGGTCTGGAACCAGCCGCCGGTTCGGACGTCGCCGGGGGCGTAGCGGTAGAGCGGCTTTCGCAGGAGAATCTTGCCGGCAAGCGTAAACGCATGATAGGCGCCCGGCCTCAGGCTGATTACATCCTCAACCCACGTGTTGGCCGGTCCGCCCAGAGCGCGGGCGTGAATCAGGTCCGGTTCTCCGATGGCCAGGCCGGTCTGGGCCGCCAGGTCGGGTGCGGTGAATGGGACGGTGATCAGGTCCGATTCCATCGCCAGCACGAACGTGTCGCGCGGACGTGTCAGCTTGAGGGCGAAGGCGACCAGGAACGGCGGTTCCATGCCGGCGTGAAGCCCGGCGTTCACGACCGCCAGCTGGTGCTGCTTGAGGAGTCGGTTGCTGTCGATGGCGAACGCCGTGCTGGACCCTCCGCACACGACCACTTTCGGGTCCGACGTCTTGTCGAGCATCTGACCCCAGTCCCGTTTGATCCGGATGGCGTGCTTGAAGAACTGCACCTCCGGGTTGAGCCAGAAGGTATAGGCCGCCGCCGCCACCAGCGTGACGGCGGCCAGGCCGAGGATCCAGGCGGCGCGTCGGGGCCAGACCCCTCTAGAAGGCGAAGTAGATGAAGGCATTGTTTTTGCCCGGCGCCAGGAGAATGGCCGTTACGACGAGCACCGCGAGGACGGCCGGCTTGCGGAGCAGCACGTACGGCTGGTCTTCGCGCCGCACCGAGCGCCACTCCAGCACCAGCGTGACGGCGGCCAGCATGAGCAGCGATCCCAGAACGATCCATTCCGGACCGCTCAGGGTCCCGAGCGCGGCCTTGAGGGCGTGACCGGAATACCGGGCGGGGGAGAAGGTGGTGCCGAGCTTTTCCCACAACACCGCGGAGCGGGTCTCGTAGAAGCACAGCCATGCCAGGAAGGCCCCGGTCATGGTGAGCCCCCATGCCACCGGCGCGGGACAGGGCCACTTGTGAGTGAAACGATAGCCGATCAGCAGCAAACCATGCAGGGCTCCCCAGATGATGAAATTCCAGCCTGCCCCGTGCCAGATGCCGGACACGACGAAGACGACCGCGATGTTCCAGGCCCAGTGAGGCACACGTCCGCCGCCCAACGGGATGTACACGTAGTCCCGAAACCAGTTGCTCAGCGTCACGTGCCAACGGCGCCAGAACTCCTGGATGCTCGTCGAACAGTACGGGCTGCGGAAGTTCAAGGTCAGGCGCACGCCGAAACAGCGGGCCAGCCCGTACGCCACCAGGCTGTATCCGGCAAAGTCGTAATAGATCCTCAGGCCGAAGAGCAGGTTGCTGAGCCAGATCATGTACGGGTTGGCCGTGGACTGCATGAACGAGGGCATCCAGCGGGCCAGGTTGTCCGCCAGGCAGCACTTGAAGAAAAGCCCCACCACCACCCAGCCCACGCCCTCGTCGATGCCGTCCCGGTTCCAGCGAAGCCGGAACTGCTCCATCTGCGGCAGGAGATCGTTCCGACGCTCGATGGGACCCGCGACAATCTGCGGGAAGAAGGCCGCGAAGTTCAGGAAGTCGAGAAAGCGCGGGAGCGGTTCGCGAAAGGCGAGCGTGTCGACGACAAAGCCGATCTTCTGAAACGTATAGAACGAGAGGCCGACCGGGATCACCAGGTCGTACAAGGTGTTGAACTCCAGGCCGAGGACCTGGTTCAGGACGAAGTTGGAATACTTGTAGTAAACCAGCGGCGCGAGCTGGAGGGGGATCAGCACGAAGAGGTATTTTCGCGTGCCTTGCGCGTCATGCTCCAGGATCCAGCGCAGCCCGTAATACGAAGCGAGCGCGACCGCCAGCCAGATCGCGAACGTCAGCGCGCTCACGCAAAGCAGCAGGAACATCCCCAGCGCGGCGAGGGCGACCCGGTCGTAACGGGGCAGCGATGCAGGATCTCTGCGGCCCACCCACGGCCGCAGCAAGAGAATCAACCCCAACCCCAGCAACAGGTAGCCCCAGAATCGCAGTTCGGCGAAATTCATGGTCCGGCCGCAAACGAGCGCGGACTATCCCGAACCGGGCTGGAGGGGTCAATAGCCCGGACGCACTCCAAACGCTTCGCGCCGCTCCAACCCACGTCCGAAGTCGCGAAGCGCCTGGAGTGCGGGGATTCATCCCCGCTTTTCGGAGCTGGTTTATGGAGAGCGTCCTTGGCCCTCAGCCCATGCGCGATGGCCACGAACCGCCGGGGAGCGCCGGCTTCAGCCGGCAGCACGTTGAATCGGGCACGGTTTCGCCGGCTGAAGCCGGCGGTCCGGGGCGGCCGTTCATGGAGAGCCGGGACGCCGGGAGGTCCGGCGCGCATGGGGACCATGAATCGGTGAGGAGCGCGGGCTTCAGCCCGCAGGAACGTCCCTGCGCCAGCGTGGCTTCCTGCGGACTGAAGTCCGCGCTCCCGGGGGGCATCGAAAGCTCCTTGTTCCTTGCCGACCTGCTCACCGGCCAGGAACCGGACCGCGGCCGGTCCCCCGGCCGCAGCGTACGCGAACCGTCCGTGTCGATGGCGGGCAGCGGAGTGCCCGCCCTACCTGGCTGCCGTTCGTGGAGAATTCGGACCACGCAGCACGAGTCCGGGGGAGACGGTTGCCAACCGGTGGCTCCGCGGAATTACCGGCTCGCCGTCAGGCCTCGCTGCTGTTCCCACGCGGTGAAGTCCCCATCGGGCGCGCGGTGAATTTCCGTGTGCCCGTCGGCGAACACGTACGTGCGCACGAGTCCGGGCTGGTCTCCGGCGGAGAACGGCTCCTTCTCGCGGATGATGATGGTGTTGGCGGGATCGGTGATCTGGCTCATCAGGCCCTGATGCGTGATCTCGAACTGCTCGGGCTTCAGGAGCGTCAGGTTCGTCACCCCGCCACTCTGCGTGGAGATGACAAAGGTCTGCGTCCGCGGGTCGGCGACGGTCCCTGGCGAATCGAGAGATCCAGCGGTCCCGAAGAACGCGGCAGCCTCCTCGAAGGTTGCCGGGAGACGGTCGTTGTGTTCCCCGGCAAAGAGATGGAATGCCAACGCCCAGTGCTTCCCATAGTTGAGCTTGGCAATTCCCACGGTCTTCAGCGCCTCGCGCTCGGGGTCCTCCTCCACCTCCCGGGCTTGCGCTTCCAGGTTCCGATTGACTGCCAGCATGGCCTCCTTCAGGCGGGCGTTCTCCGTGGCCGTCTCGTTGTATTGCCGGCGCAAGGCGGTGACTTCCGCCCGGAGGCGCGCCAACTCCACGGTCCGGGGGTCGCTTTCAGCCGCCTGCGCGGCGCGGGCGGCGGCGCTGCGGGCGGCTTGCGCCTCCTGTTCGGCAGCCTCGGCGCGGGTCAGAAGCTGGGCCCGCTCGCGGGTGGCCGTTTGCAGACGCACGGTCTGGAGACCGATGGTGGTTCCGGCAGCCAGAACGGCGGTGGCGGTGACGACGGATTTCAATGTGGTCCAGGACATAATGGTTAAGGCGATGGATGGGGCAACGACGGCCTGCGAAAGAGCGGCGCCTGACAACACCGCCGCCAGCCCGGAAGGCGCCGATTGCACCGCCCCGGCCGCAAGCGCGGCCACGAGCGAGCTGACGGTGAGCGGGCGTTCGCGGGTGGCGAGCCGGCGGCGGAGCTTCTCGAGCGCGCGGGAGAGGCGTTTCTGGGCGGCATCGTCGCTGACGCCGAGGGCGGCGCCCACCTCGCGCAGGCTCTTGTTCTCGAAGTAACGCAGCACAATCGCGTCCCGGTCCGCATGATCCAGGTGCGTCATGGCCGCATCGAGGAGGGGTTCGATCTCGTGCCAGACCCCGGTGGCGTTCTCGGTGTTCATGGCATCCGCGGCTTCCGCCAGGTGGCGTTGGTGCCGCGTCTCCCGGCGAACCGTCTCGGCAGCGACGTGGCAGGTCGTTCGATAGAGCCAACCGGCCACCACGACGCCCCGGGGAAGGCGGGCAGCCTTGCGGACGAGCCGGATGAAGACCTGCTGGGCCACGTCCTGCGCGAGATGCGGATCGCCCAACCGCCGCCGCGCCGTCGAGTAGACCAGGTTCACGTGACGGTCGACGAGTTGGCGAAAGGCCGGCTCCGAACCGGCCTCGACGAACTCCCGCAGCAACGCAACGTCATCCATGTCGATCTCCACCTGAATATGTCGGCTCGCCCCCCCGATCCGACAACAATTCTGCGGCGAGTCGAACCTCACAAAACGAAGGGAGCCGTTCACCTTCACGTGAACGGCTCTCCGGCTCCCCACAGACCCTGCGTCGCGCTGCAACCGGAGGTCAACGTCCTCGCGTCGACCTGCGGGAATCCTTCAAATCATGGTCGCCTCGTCTTAACTGGCCTGACGGGGTGCGCGCGAGCCGCCGCCAGTCGTTCCTGCTCCCGGCGCTCGCTTTCGTCAGCCTCCGAAACCGAGCCAGCCGGTCCTGACGCCCACATAGCTGATTTCTCCACGCGCGTCCTCCCAACCCAGCCCGCCGGTTCCGTACTCGCGCTCGTCGTCGGATCGAAGGTCCTCGTCCACGTCCTCAAAGTGTTTGCCGGTGCCCCAATACCGCCCGTACCCGGTAGCCGCTCCCACACCGGTGCCGACCGGATGACTCGCGGGGGCGCCAGGGCTCTAGAATCAACGAATGGGCAATTTCGTTGCGATCAAGTCAGGTTTTGCGCTACGCCTCGCTAGCGCGTCTGGGCAAAGAGCATCAACACCCGGGTGCCCTTGTCGGTCTTGAGCTGGTATTGCTCTTCGGCATGCCCGTGGGGGACCGCCAGGCCGTCACAAGCCGCGTCGTAGGTGGGCTGGCCGTCCACAAGCAGCATGTAATGGTGCGTCCGGTTACCCGGGATGTGGTGCAGGATGACGTGCCAGGAATCGAGCTTGCCATCACGCATCAAGGGAACCGGTCGCCAGTGCGTGAACGAGCCGACCACTTCCACGGTCTGGGGCTCCTTGGTTTCACCATCGGGCAGCCGATAGCGAAACACCTTGCTGAAGGTCTGCTGCCGAGGACCGCTGTCGGACGAAGGCCGGTTCGCCGCCGCCGGCTCCGGCATGAGCGGCCCGCCCTTGCGCGGCGAACGGCCGCTGCTGTCGAAGAGATTTCTGAAATACCCCAGCACGTTGCTCCTTTTCTTCAGGTCTTCCGCATGAACGCGAGATGCCGGGCCCGGCAACCACGTTGCCTGAGCCGCTCTCGTGAGATGTTCCGGGCGCTCCCTGCGGCCATCGGTTACAGGCGCTCCAAACGGCCGGTGCTGTCCCCCAATCGCTCCACGGGGGTGCCAAAGCGGTCCAGCATCGACAGGAACAGGTTCGCCATCGGTGTGTTCTTCGGGTAGCGGACGTGTCGTCCCGTCTGGAGAGTGCCCCCGCCTCCGCCCGCCAGCAGAACCGGCAGGTTGTCATGGTTGTGGCGGTTTCCGTCGCTGATGGCGGCGCCGTACACGATCATGCAGTGGTCCAGCACCGACCCGCTGCCCTCCGGGGTTGCCTTCAGACGTTCGAGGAAGTACGCGAACTGCTCGACGTGGAACCGGTTGATGCGGGCGATCTTCTTCTTCTTCTCCTCGTCATTGCCGTGATGCGAGAGGTCGTGGTGACCTTCGGAGACCCCCAGGAAGGGGTAGGGCCGATTGCTGCCGTCGTGCGCGAGGATCATCGTGCTGATCCGCGTGGAATCGCTCTGAAACGCCATCACCAACAGATCCAACATGAGGCGGACGTGCGCCTGGTAGGTGTCGGGGATGCCGGCCGGCTTCTCCCCCCGGGGCAGCGCCGCCTCGAAACGCTCGCTCCGCTCGAGGCGCTGCTCCATCTCCCGCACCGCCGTCAGGTATTCGTCGAGCTTGCGGCGGTCCGTCGCCCCCAGGTTGCCACGCAGGCGGCTGGCATCCTCGCGCACGCAGTCCAAAATGCTCCGCTCGTGACGCCGCCGCCGTTCGCGGGCTGCCGCGCTCGCCTGGTCTTCGCCCGCGGAATACAGCCGCTCGAAGACGAGTCGGGGATTGGTTTCCGGAGGCAACGGTGTGGACGGTGTCTTCCACGAAATGTTGAAGGAGTAGGCGCAGCTGTAGCCGGAGTCGCAATTCCCCGAGAGTTTCGAGCGGTCGCATCCCAGCTCGAGCGAGGCCAGTCGGGTCTCCGGTCCGGCCTGTTCTGCCGCCACCTGATCGACGGAGACTCCCACCCGGATGTCCGCTCCGTCCGTCTTGCGGGCCTGGGCGGCCGTCAGAAATGTGGCCGAGGAGCGGGCGTGGTCGCCGGCGCCGTCCCCGTTCGGTCGCGCCTTGTCATGCGCCAACCCGGACAGGACCAGCAGGTCCTGCTGTCTCGCCCGGAGCGGCTCCAGGATCGCGGGGAGCATGAACTCGCTGCCCTCCGCTTCCGGGGTCCAATCGGCCATGTTCGCGCCGTTGGGGATGAACAGGAATGCCATCCGGCGCGGCGGCGTCCCGCGATCACCCGAGGCGGAGGCGGAAGCGGCCGCGGCCCGGGGAGTCATGGCTTCCAGGAAAGGCAGGCCGACGGCGGCCCCAAGACCACGCAGGAAGGTGCGGCGCGGGAGGCACCACTTCGAGCTCAGAATGGCTGTCATAAGTCGATGGTGTTTCAGGTTAGGCGCCACCTCCGCCCTCCGCAAGCCGCAGGATGATCCATGATCCGAATGGCGTTTCCCCGACCCCGAGGTTGCGTGAATTGTCCGACCGGTTGACACCCTCACGTTGCGCTCCTAGCTTGGCATCGATGGCGGAGACTGAGACCAGTGTCGAAACGGTGGTCGGCGTGACCGAGGGCGCAGCCCGGGAGATCCAGGGGTTGCTGGCCCGCGAGGGCGCGCGGAAGCACCTGCGGGTTTACGTCGAGCGGGGCGGCTGCTCCGGAATGCAGTACGGTCTGACCTTCGACGAGCCGCGGGAAGGTGATGCCATCGCGGAGCATTTTGGAGTCGCCGTGCTGGTGGATCCTTTCAGCGCGAACTTCCTCCGGGGTTCGGTCATCGACTTCGATGACAGCCTTACGGGAGGCGGGTTCAAGCTGCGCAACCCGAATGCACGCCAGTCGTGCGGGTGCGGCAAATCCTTTGAGGCCTGACGACGGAACCGCGGTCCGTCGGCGACCAAAAGAGAGCCGCCCGGTGTGATGCCGGGCGGCTTGTCGTTTCCCGGGAGGCGGGTGCGTGAGCACCGGAACGCGCAGTTGTAGCGCTCCGAGGGCTTTGCTACCCTCGCCTGACCCGGCTGACCGGTGCGCGTGCGCCCGAGGCCGGCAGCGGTGACCGCGGCTTTGCAGCCGGGACCGAAGGAACCAGAGCTATGGTAGCAACTCAGACGGAGCCGGGTGTCTCACCGTCGCCGGTCAAAGGTGACGTGGTGATCTCGGTGCGTGGCCTCACCAAGGTCTTCAAGGACTTCTGGGGACGGCCCAAGGCGCGCGCGGTCGACAACGTGGAATTCGACGTGCGTCAGGGAGAGGTGTTCGGACTGCTGGGCCCGAACGGTTCCGGAAAGTCCACCACGGTCAAGCTGCTCCTGGGGCTGCTTCACCCGACCCGCGGGTATATCGAAGTGTTTGGCCGTTCCCCGCGCCATGTTGCCACCAAGCAGCGCATCGGTTACCTGCCCGAGGAGTCGTACCTGTACCGCTACCTGGACTCTGCTGAGACGCTCGATTTCTTCGGGAACCTGTTCCACCTCCCGCCCGGGGAACGCCGCAGCCGCACCGAGCAGCTGCTCGACATGGTCGGCCTGGCCCAGGTGCGACGGCGCACCGTGGGCGAGTTCTCCAAGGGGATGCAGCGTCGCATCGGTCTCGCCCAGGCCCTGATCAATGACCCCGATCTCGTCATCCTGGACGAACCCACCTCGGGCCTCGACCCGATCGGATGTCGCGAGGTGAAGGACCTCATTCTGGCCCTTGCCCGGCGCGGCAAGACCGTGATCCTCAGCAGCCATCTCCTCGCCGATGTCGAGGACGTGTGCGACCGGGTGGTCATCTACTACGGCGGACGCATCCAGGCCATGGGATCGCTCCACGAACTGCTCGCCACACCCGACCGCATCCGCATTACCACGCCCACGGTCTCCCGAGCGTCCCTGGAGAAGGCGTTGGAAACCTTGCGCCAGGATGCCGGCGAGTCGGCCGTCCAGGTCGACACCACGACGCAGAACCTCGAGCATTTCTTCCTCGGCGTCGTCGAACGCGCCAAGCAGACCGAACAGACCTCCGGCGCACTCTCGGGGGCTCGCGTCGCGGCGTATCTGCGAGGCGAAGGCGATCAACCCGAGGCACGATCCGACCGGCTGCTCGAGCGGCTCGCGACCCCGGCGGCGCCGGCGGCTTCCCCGAAAGTCCAGGTGGCCGCGCCTGCCCCTGCCGTCGACGAAGCCAGGCTGTCGGCCCTGACCGGCCCCGGCTCCGAAGCCGCCCCGCCCCCCGCAGCCGCCGCCGACAGCGCGAAGCCGTCGGGGCCGGCGGACGCGGACCTGACCCGCGCGAACGACAAGCTTTCGGAACTGCTCGGGGGAAAGTCATGAAGCCAGCCCTTCCCAACCGTTCGCTACCCCGGCCCGCTCGCCGCCGGCACTCCCGGTGAGCCGTTTGACCTGATCCGTTCATGCAAGCGCTGCTCGCCATTGCCCGGCTGACGTTCAAGTCCGCGTTCCGGTTCCGGCTGGTCCCGCTGCTCGGCCTGGCGCTCATCGCGGCCGTGTTCCTGTTGCCCGCGGCCATCAAGCACGACGGCACGGCACGCGGCCTGACGCAGATCGTCCTGACTTACACGCTCGGGCTGACCAGCGGTGTCCTGGGCCTGACCACACTCTGGCTCGCCTGCGGCACGCTGGCCCGCGACATCGAGGATTATTCGATCCAGACCGTGGCGGTGAAGCCCGTGGCGCGCTGGCAGATCTGGCTGGGTAAGTGGCTCGGCTTGATGTTCGTGAATGTGCTGCTCCTGGGACTCGCGGCCAGTCTCGCCTTTGTCCAGTTGCGCTGGCGCGCCAACCACCTGCCCGCGGACGAACAGGAGACCTTGCGCGCGGAGATTTTCACCGCCCGGGCCTCGTTCAAGGAGCCCGCACCCGACCTCGAGCCTGAAATCGAACGCCGGCTCCAGGAGCGCCTGCAGAGCCAGCAGGTGGCCGCCATGGAACGTTCCGAGGCGCGGCGCATCATCCGCACCCAGGTGAAATCGGAACTGGAAGAAGTCCCGCCGGGTCACGCGCGGACGTGGTTGATCGACATGAGCTCGGTCCGCGAAAAGGTGCGGGATCAAAACCTGTTCGCGCGCGTGAAGTTCTTCGTCAACCAGAAGTCGGCCTCGGGGAATTACCAGGCGATCTGGGAGGTGGGTCCGCTGGATTCGCCGAACCGGCAGCGCAACGAGCGGCTGATGGCCGCGGAGACGTTCTACGAAATCCTGCTCCCGCCCGGCCTCCTGGATGACAAAGGCGTCCTCCGCGTGGATTTCATCAACGTCAATGAGACCTCGCTGCTCTTCACGCTCGAGGAAGGCTTCGAGGTGCTGTACCGGGAGGGCGGGTTCACGTTGAACTACTTCCGTGGCGTCACCATCCTGCTGTGCTGGCTGGCGTTGCTGGCGGCCGTCGGGCTTGCCGCCGCGAGCTACCTGGCCTTTCCGGTGGCGGCCTTCGTCTCGCTCTCGATGCTGGTGGTGGTGTTCTCGACGGGCACCATGAACACCATCATCGAGCAAGGCGGCATTCGTCCCGTGAACCACGAGACCGGGGTCATCGACGTCCCGAATGTGCTCGACCAACTGACGGTCGCCTTCTTCAAGGGCGTCCGCGGCGCCATTCATCTGGTCACCGGTTTCTCGCCCGTGGACGCCCTGAGCACCGGACGCAGCATCACCTGGGGCACACTGACCCGGGCCGTGCTGCAGATCGTGGTTCTCATCGGCGGCCTGTTCGCGGCCATGGGCATGTGGATCTTCACTAAACGCGAGCTTGCGGTCGTTTCCGGCAAAGGCTGAGCCGCCCATGAGCGCCCTCCGCAATCGAGTTCAAAAGCTGGCCCTGCTGGCGCTTGCCGCGGTGTTGCTGATCACTTCGGCGTTCGTCCAGCGGGACCTCAACCGGCAGCGCGCCGCCCTGGGGCTGACGCGCGTCGAGCCCCTCAAGAACGCCCCGCCGGTCCTGGTGTTCACGACGGTCGTCCTGGGCGGATTTCGCGGCCTGATCGCGAATGCCCTCTGGGTGCGGGCGATGGAGCTTCAGGACCAGGACAAGTTCTTCGAGATGGTTCAGCTCGCCGATTGGATCACCAAGCTCCAGCCGCGCATGTCCACCGTCTGGGTGGTGGTGGCCTGGAACATGTCCTACAACATCTCCATCAAGTTCAGCGACCTCGCGGACCGGTGGGCCTGGGTCAGACGGGGCATCGAACTCATCCGGGACGAGGCGTTGAGCTACAATCCCCACGACGTCGAGCTCTATCGCGAGCTGGCCTGGCATTTCCAGCACAAGATGGGACACAACCTCGACGACGCGCACCTCTACTTCAAGAGCGTCTGGGCCCACGAAATGCAGGAGGTGCTCGGAGACGGCCATCCCAACTGGGATGAACTGATCAATCCCCAGACCGAGGAAGCCAAGGCGCGCGTCAAGAAGCTGCGCGAGGTCTACAAACTGGATCCCGCCCAGATGAAGGCGACCGACGAACGTTACGGCCCCCTCGAATGGCGCCTGCCGGAGTCGCATGCCATTTACTGGGCCAACCTCGGCCGCCAGATGGCCCAGACCAAGGACCAGCTCATCAAGCTGCGCCGGAACATCTACCAGTCTCTCTACCTCGCCTTCCACCGCGGCCGGCTCATCACCACCACACCCGACGGCTCGGTCATCTTCGAACCGAACCTGGACATTTTCGAGAAGGCCCACGCCGCCTACCTGGAGATGATCGCCGAGGACCCCGACATGGCTCCCCACATCGGGAGGGCGCACAAGAACGCCCTGCTCGATGCGGTCTACTTCTTCGCGGTTCACCAGCGCTACGGGGAGGCCAACCGCTGGCTCGAGACCCTCAAGCAGATGTACCCCAGCGACTACCCGCCAGGATTGACGCTGGACGAGTACATGCTGCGGCGCGTGGGCGAGGATGTCGGCGAGACCGACATGAACAAGACCATCTCGAACATCCGCGGTGTGCTCACCCAGTCGTTCTACAACCTGGCGATCGGTGAGGACGACCAGGCCCAGGGCTATCTCCTGCTCGCCCGGAACATCTGGAACCGGTACATGGACAAGATCGCCAGCGGCCCCTCCGCGAAACGCGTGGGGCTGCCCGAGCTCGAGGCGATGCGCACCGAAGTGCTCACGAACCTGCTCGCGCGCTTCACGCCGCCCATGGCCCAAGCCCTCCGCACCCGCCTGAACCTCCCGGCGCCTGAAACCACCCCCTCGACCAACGCGCCCGCAGCCAACCCGCCCCCGCCGGGATCGCCCACCGAACCCTGAGTCCCGTACGCCCGGCCTTCACCCGGTTCAAGTTCCAACGTGACGACTTTCGCCCGGCCCCAAACCGGCGTTCTGCATAGTTGCAAATCGCCTCCACCGTGGTAAATGGCTGAGCTTGTTCGGACGACCATTATGCCGACGTACCATTACGTCTGCCGCAAGTGCGGCCACGAATTCGAGTACTTTCAGTCCATGAAGGACGACGCCCTCACGGTGTGTCCCAAAGACCGCTGCGCGCGCAAGCCGTGGGGGAAGGGGCGCGTGGCGCGCCAGCTCAGCGCCGGCGCCGGGATCATTTTCAAGGGCAGCGGCTTTTACATCACCGATTACCGCAGCGAAGGCTACAAGCAGGCTGCCAAGAAGGAGTCCGAGGGTGGCGCCCCCAAGAAGGACACCTCCACGACCACGGCCAGCACGCCCAAGTCAGATTCCAAGGCCAGCACCGGCAGTGCCTCGACCGGCTCGGGCGCCAAGAGTGGCGGAAAGGAGTAGAGCTCTCGTGCCTTCCGGCTGCGATTCACCGACCTCCGCCGCTTCGCAGCCAAGGCATGCACCGCGGGGAGCCCTCTGCCCGCGCAGCGCGCACCGGCTGGCCACATGGCTGGGGTTTGCGTTGTGGGTTTGGATGGTGGTGCCGGGCGCATCCGTCGGTCTCGGGGCGGTCAGTGTGATCAGCCGGTCACGGCAGTTCATCATCCACAGCCCGCAGGTCACCACGCCCAGCCTCAGCGAGGTGACTCCCCTGAGCACCAACACCGTTCTGACGCTCCAGCCGGATCCGTTGGCCGTCTCCTGTGAGCGCATCAAGGCGGCGCTGCTGGCCGAACTGGGTCGCCCGGATCGCTGGCGAGGCAAGATCCACGTGACGATCGAACGGCGCCTGGCCCCGACGCCGTTCCCCACCGCCGTGGCCGTGCGCTACGCCGACGGCTGGCAGTACGCCCTGCACCTGCCGCGCGAGATCGAAGGGCGCGCCCTGGTCCGAGGAGTCGTCCACGCCGTTCTCACCGAGATTGCCAACCAGCACCCGGGCCCGGGAACCGCGGAGATCCCCATCTGGCTGGTGGAAGCCCTGACGGGCCAGGTCCTCGCGCGCGTCGGCCCCGATCCGCTGGCACGCCTCAATCCGGTCACCGGGAGGTACGCGGTTGGTGTGGGCCAGCTCCAGGCCACGTTGAGCGAGCGCAAGCCCGTTGACGAACAACAGGCGTTGCTGCGGGTGCTGCAATCCCGCCCCTTGCTCACCTTCGAAGAAATCAGCATTCCCACGCCGGACAAGCTCGAGCCACCGGGGCTGGTTCACTACGAAGCCTGCGCCCGCCTGCTTTTCACGTCGTTGCGGGGGTT
The DNA here is from genome assembly GCA_964535555.1 of uncultured Verrucomicrobiota bacterium. GTDB lineage: Bacteria > Verrucomicrobiota > Verrucomicrobiia > Limisphaerales > J093 > DSVZ01. Next base: position 2,148 of record CAZHUS010000121.1, on the reverse strand, counting down.
GCCCGCCGGCCCGCAGTGCTTCGCGTCCATGCTCGCGCAACTGCCTTCCCACCTGAACTGGCAGACGGCCTTCCTGGCGGGGTTCAACCGGCACTTCTCGCGGATGCTGGACGTCGAGAAGTGGTGGGCTTTGGGGGCGCAGCGGCTCCGCGTGGACTCGCGGCAGCTGTTGCTTTCGCCGGCAACCGGGCTCCTCTGGCTCGAAGATCTCCTGGTCGTGCCGGCCGATGTCCAGCAGACGCCCGGCGTGGCCCGCGAGCGACGCGTCGTGCCGCTCGAAACCGTCGTCGTGGAATGGAATCCTCCGCTGCAGACCCAGATCCTGGCCCTCCGCGCCCGCCAACTCCGTCAACTCGCTCCCAGCCTTCCGCCCGAAACCCAAACCCTCGCCATCGGCTATGCGGAAACGCTCCAAGGCTTCCTCGAAGCCCGCGCCCGCGCCCGGTCCCAGCCCGGCCTCCGCGGCATGGGCAACTACCAATCCGCCAACGCGGTGCGAGCTGCCGCAGCCCGGTTGCAAGCCTTGGATACCCAGCGCAACGAACTTCGCATGCGCCTGAATCAGACCTCCGTTCCCTCGCGGGAACCGGACGCAACCCCCTCTCCGTCCGACCCTGCGACCGGCCTCAGCCCGCAACCGGAGACGCCGCCGGCAGGCGCCGCTTCGCCTCGTTGACGAAGGCGGCCAGCCGCTGCGGATCTTTGCGTCCCGGGGCGCATTCCACGCCACTCGAGACATCGACCGCATAGGGCCGGACCTGTTGGACAGCCCGCGCGACGTTCTCCGGCGAAAGGCCTCCGGCCAGGATCACCGGCCGGCCCAGCGCCACCGCCGCGGCGGCAAGCTCCCAGTTGAAGACCGCGCCCGTACCACCCCGGTGGCCCGGAACGTAACTATCCAACAGCCACGCCGCCGTGGCGAACCCCGCCAGGCTGGTCAGCGTCTCCGGGCCCCGGACCCGAAACGCACGAATCACCGGAAGTTCGCATTGCTGGCAATACTCCGGAGTTTCATCGCCGTGCAACTGCAGGACGTCCAGGCCGCAGCGATCCGCCGCCTCGTGGAGAAAAGCAGGATCTGCATCAACGAACACGCCCACCTTGCTGATAAAGGGTGGCAACGCCCGGCAGATCGCCGCGGCGGCCTCCACGGAAACGCAACGCGGACTCGGCGCGTAAAACATGAAGCCCAGCGCGTCCGCCCCGGCGGCCACCGCAGCCTCCGCGTCTTCGCGTCGGGTGATCCCGCATACCTTGACCCGAACACTCATCGTCGGTCGGCTAGATGCCAGAAACGCAGCTCGCTGACGAGTCCAGAAACCGGAATCCGACGGGGCGGTTGACGCGTCCCCCGGCTTCGGCTGACATTCCGCCGTGGGCATGACGACCGCCAACAAGATCACCATCGCGCGCATCCTGCTCGTGCCGGTCTTCGTCATCGAGTTGCTCGCCTACACGAGTAACGGTCGCGAGTTGCACCGCTGGATCGCGCTCGCGGTTTTCCTCGCGGCCGCCATCGGCGATGGCATCGACGGATTCGTGGCGCGGCGCTTCAACCAAAAGACCGAGATGGGCGCGTTGCTCGATCCCCTCGCCGACAAGCTGCTGCTGGTCCTCGGCCTGGTGATTCTCACGCTCGACAACGGAATCCGCCTGGACCGCATTCCGCTCTGGCTGACGGCGACGGTGCTTGCCCGGGACGTGATGCTGCTGCTTTTCCTGGTCCTGGTGAACTACCTCGTTGGGCAGGGAACCGTGCATCCCCATGCCACGGGCAAGATTGCGACCGTTCTGCAGATGAGTTGCGTGGTCTGGGCCCTGCTGAAATGGGACGTGCACTCGCTCCACTGGCTCGCCGTCGCCGCCACCGCCTTCACCGCGATGTCGGGACTCATCTACTTCCGCGACGCCCTGCGGATGATCCGCAACAAACCTCCCTCCCAAGAGGGTACCCCAGCCAGGTAGGGCGGGCACTCCGTGGCCCGCCGGAGCCGGTGGGGTGACACTGTGCCGAGCCGCCCGTCGCAGTGGTCCCCTGATTCTGCGAAGCGGCTCCGCGCAGTATCTCATGACGGTCGGAGGTCCTGGGAAGTCCCCTTGGCCCCGAGGCCAGGCGCGATGGCCATGAACCCGGTAGGGCAGGCTTTC
>CAZHUS010000120.1:0-22350 GCA_964535555.1 uncultured Verrucomicrobiota bacterium | reverse complement strand
TTGGTTCATGGCCACGGAGCAGGTCCAAAAGGAACAGGTCGCTTTCCATGAACCTCTCGTTCCGGTAGGGCGGGCACTCCGCTGCCCGCCGCTCCGGCGCGCACAGGACTGCGCGCCCTACCCGGACTGCTCGCGTACGCTGGCGCCAGGGGAGCGGCCGGGGTCCGGTTACCGGGAGGCTTTGCACCGCCGCATGCTTGTCGATGCCCGCTCCAACGCTACTCTCGCAGCAGATGCGCAACCCGATCCTTGCGCTGCTTGGCCTCCTCGCCCTGCGGACACTGGTTCCCGCGTTCGCTGGAGACGCGTCCGCTGTCATGTGGCAGCCCGCGCCCGGCGGCCGCTCCGCCACGTTGCCGGTTGTGGCTGCAGAAAAGCCCGGTTTTACACTCCTGCCCGCAACCGCCACCGGCCTTGTCTTCACGAATCGTCTTGATGAATGGAGCGGGGCGGCCAACCGGGTCCTTTACAACGGGTCCGGCCTTGCCGCAGGCGACTACGACGGGGACGGGTGGGTCGACCTGTTCTTCTGCAATCTCTCCGGCCAGAACGCCCTCTTTCGCAACCTCGGCGGCTGGCGCTTCGAGAACGTCACCGCCAGCGCCGGCTTGCTCGCAAAGGTGCCCGCGACGCGCGGCGCCGTGTTTGCCGACATCAACGGCGACTCGTATTTGGACCTGTTGACAAGCGTCACCGGCCGCGGCGTGCTCACGTTTCTCAACAACGGCCAGGGGAAGTTCACCGACGCGACCGCCGCCGCCGGCACGGGCAGCACCGCAGGCAGCACGACGATGGCCCTCGCGGATGTGGACGGCAACGGAACGCTCGATCTGTACATCGCGAACTACCGCCCGGACGACATCCGTGATCGCGGCCGGGCGCGCGTGACCCTCGTCAACGGTCGTCCGGTCATGGCTGGGACCGAGACCAACCGGTTCCTCCTCATGAACGGCCGCCTCGAGGAATGCGGGCAACCCGACCAACTGCTCTTGAACGACGGCAAAGGCCGTTTCCGCCCGGTGCCATGGACGGCCGGTGCGTTCCTGGATGAGGAAGGCCGACCTCTTTCCGAGCCGCCGCCGGATTGGGGCCTCACCGCCACCTTCCGCGACCTCAACGGGGACCTGGCGCCGGAGCTGTACGTCTGCAACGACTATTGGACGCCGGATCGCTTTTGGATCAACGACGGCTCCGGACGTTTCCGCGCCATCCCGCGCACGGCGCTGCGCCGGACCAGTGCCAGCTCGATGGCGGTCGACTTCGCCGACGTCGATCGCGACGGCTACCTCGATTTCTTTGTCGTCGACATGCTGAGCCGGTACCCGCATCTACGGAAGCGTCAGATGCTGGCCCAGTCGCCCACGACAACCCCGATTGGCCAGATCGACGACCGTCCGCAGATCGTCCAGAACACGTTCTTTCTGAACCGCCGGGATGGCTCGTTTGCCGAAGTGTCCGGCTACGCGGGACTCGCCGGTTCCGATTGGTCATGGGCGCCGGTGTTCCTGGATGTCGATCTCGACGGGTATGAAGACCTGCTGATCGGGGCCGGTCATTTTCGTGACGTGCAGGACTACGATGCCGAGGCCCAGGTGCGGGCCCGACAGCACGCGTGGGATGGGTTTCCGAACGAGACCGAGCGGCAGCGGGCATTCACGAAGGAACTGATGGAGCACTATCACCTGTACCCGTTCCTCCGGATGCCAATCGGCGCTTTTCGTAACCTCGGCGCGTTTCGGTTCGCGGAGATCACCGAGGCCTGGGGACTAAACCAACCCGGTGTGCACCAGGGCCTCGTGTTTGCCGATTTCGACCGCGACGGAGACCAGGACCTCGCGGTCAACAATCTGAACGACTCCGCCGCGTTGTATCGCAATGACTCCGGGGCGCCGCGCGTGGCCGTGCGATTGCGGGGTGCCACGCCAAACACACAAGCGATCGGTGCCACCGTGGTCCTTTCCGGCGGTCAGTTGCCCCGCCAGACGGCTCAAGTGATCTGCGGCGGCCGTTACCAATCCGGGGCCGATACCCAGGTCACCTTCGCTGCGGGCAGCGGATCGGATCTGGCCCTGGCCGTGACATGGAGGAGCGGACGCCAGACGCAGGTTGCCGGCGTGCAGCCAAACCGGTTGTACGAACTGGTCGAGCCGGGCGAACCCGGGCTTGGGGACAATGCCCAAACTGCGACCGCGGTTCCGGCGACGGTCGAACCCAAGGCGAAGTCTGCAGGCGCGAATGACACCGGTTCCAAGGCGGCGGTCTCAGCGGCTCCGCCCTGGTTCGCTGAGGTGAGCGAGCGGGTTTCGCATCGGCATGTCGAAGCTCCGTTCGACGATTATGACCGACAGCCGCTCCTGCCGTTCAAGCTGAGCCAGATGGGGCCCGGCGTGGCCTGGCTCGACATGAATGGCGACGGTCACGACGATCTGGTTGTCGGGTCGGGCCGCGGCGGGCGTCCAGCGGTGTTTCTCGGCGACGGCAAGGGGCAGTTCCAGTCCATGGCTGAGCTGGAAGGCGTCTTCGCACCGGATGATACCGCCGGGCTGGCAGGGTGGGTCGATTCGGAAGGGCGCGCCACGCTTCTGGCGGCGGTGACCGGCTATGAAACCGGCCAGGGCGCGGGCCTTCAGACTCTGCGTACAACGGACGGCAAGAAGCTGACCCTGGCACATGAGAAGCTGCCCTTGGGGGGCGCTGGGGCGCTTGCTCTGGGAGACATGAACGGCGACGGGCGCCTGGTCCTCTTTGTGGCGGGCGGTGTCGCGCCGGGCCGTTACCCCTTGGGCGAGGCATCGAAGTTGTTCCGGCTGCAAGGGGACCGCTGGATGCCTGACGACCGCAACAACGTGTTGTTCGAGAATCTCGGCATCGTGAACGGCGCGTTGTGGAGCGACCTGGATGGGGATGGCTTTCCCGAACTGGTGCTGGCCTGTGAGTGGGGGCCAATCCGCGTCTTCCGCACCCGGGGTGGCGCGTTGACGGAGCGCACGGAAGCCCTGGGCCTGGCGCCGCACACGGGATGGTGGCGAGGTGTCACGGCGGTCGATCTCAACAACGACGGACGCCTCGACCTCGTGGCTTCGAACTGGGGCCAAAACAGTCCTTACCGCGCCTCGCCTTCGGCGCCGCTGACGTTCATTTACGGGGAACTGTTCCAGCCGGGTGTCACCGAGATCATGGAAACCGAATACGTCGGGCAGGCCCTCCATCCCCGGCGGCAATTCATGGCTTTGGCGAACGCCATGCCCTTCCTGTTCGAGCGTTTCACCTCGCACAAGGCGTTCAGCGAGGCGAACCTCGGCCAGGTGCTCGGGGAAAGGCTGCCCCTGGGCCGGAAGGTCACGGTGAGCACCCTCGCCTCGACGGTCTTTCTGAACCTTGGCAACGGTTTCCAGGCCCGGCCGCTCCCTTGGGAGGCCCAACTCGCCCCCGCTTTCAGCGTGAACGCCGCCGACTTCGATGGCGACGGGAATGAGGACCTGTTTCTCAGCCAGAACTTCTTCGCCACTCAACCCGAAACGCCCCGCATGGATGCCGGGTGCGGGTTGTGGTTGCGGGGCGACGGTAAGGGCAACCTCACCCCGTTGCTCCCGGCGGAGGCCGGAACGCGTGTTCTTGGAGAGCAGCGCGGCGCGGCGGTGGCGGACTTCGATGAGGACGGACGCCCGGATCTTGTCGTCACTCAGAACGGGGCGGCGACGAGGTTGCTGCGCAATGTCGGGGCCCGGCCTGGTCTTCGCGTCAGGCTGCAGGCTCCGTCCCAACGCCACGGCGTGTTGGGGGCGGTGATGCGATTGGAATTCGAGGGCGGCAGCGGACCGGCGCGCGAGATCCACGCGGGCTCGGGCTACTGGTCGCAAGACAGCTTCACCCAGATCCTGGCCCTGCCGGCAGTACCGAAGGCACTGTGGGTTCGCTGGCCGGGGGGGCGTGTCACCACCACGCCTCTGCCAGCCGGGGCCAGATCCATTACGGTCGATTCCGACGGAAAACTGGTCGCCAGTCGTTGAGCCGGGAAGAGCGTGCCGGACTCGGCGGGCAGGGGAGTGCCCGCCCACCCCGCGTAGGGCGGGCTTTCGAGCCTGCCGGTTACGCCGGGCTTTCGAGCCCGGCGGCCAAACGGTCGCGACTGGAAAGTCGCCTGGACTGGCAGACAGGAATGTCTGCCCTACCTCGTCGTCTCCTGCGCCTTCCAGGCGTTGGGATAAACGATGTACACGGTGTTGTGGGAGACCGCCCAGGCTTTCCTCAGGTCCTCCCGCGCAAACACACGGCGTATCCCGCGTCCGGTCCCGGGGTCGTTGACGATCACGTCGCCCTTCTCGGTGAATCCACGCACCACCACCAGATGGCCGTCATCCCGGTCCCTGGGCTTGCCCCGAAGCAGGTTGTAGGAGACCGACACCGCGACCGGAACACCGCGCAGCAGCCACGATTCCAAGTCCGCGACGTCGGCGAGCCGATCCACGTAACCGCGCATCCCGGGGAAACTGCCGGCGAACGCCGTGTTGAATGGCCAATTGCCCGTGCCTGGCCATTTCGGGTCATGAACGGCCTTTGCCACCGTGGGCACCGGGACGTCGAGTTCGGGTCGCTCCACGGCGTTGGCCCAGTAGGCGAGCAGCATCGAGAGACTCGTCGGACTGCACCAGGCTGAGATCCCCTCGGGATAGATGACCTGGGTGCGCTCCGGGACCGAAAGCTCCCGGCCCCAAGCCTCGCGAACCGGGGAGGCAGGGTTGGGCGGGGTTTCGGGGTCCAGCAAACTCAGTCCAATGAACTTGAGTTCTGGCGACCTCCCGTCTGTTCTCCCGAGCAACGTGACGCGTACCTGGACGAGTTTGGCAGGCTTGCGCAGGATTAAGGTGTCAGTCTGTACTTCGGCATTGTCATCGCGCTGACCCGGCACGCTCTCCCGCCGGCAGGCCCCCGGTTCGCTCGTCCAGAGCCCCATCACATAATAGGTGCCGGCCGTCCCGGATTCTGGCGTTCCGAGTTCCAGCCTCAGCCCGGTCCCCGGCGGGGTGGTCGCATTCCACGAAAGCACCGCCTCCTTCCAGGCAAAGCCACTGCGCACGGGAGGAGAGGTCAACACTTCCGCCGGCGCCTCCGTCGCGGAGGAGCGCTCCCAGTTCGCGAAGTTTTCCCAGCTGATGAACTCCCGCCCCGGTGCTCCGGCGAGGGCCGACGCCGCCCCCAAGCAGGCTGTGACGAGGCAGAGCAAGCTGGCAGTCGCTCTGGTTCGAAGTGAGTTTCCGGAGGACCTTGACGCCAGACGGCGCTCCATCGGGGGGCAACGGAGTGCCCATCCTGCTTGTTGGCGGTTCAGAGGGAGTCTCTCTGGCACCGAGGCTTGGCGCATTGACCGTGAACCGTTGAGGAGCGCCGGCTTCAGCCCGCACGACCGTCCCGGTGCCGGCGCGGGTTCCTGCGGATTGAAGTCCGCTCTCCTGAAGAGGTTCATGGAAGACGGGCCGGTGGAATGTGCGGGGAGGTTCATGACATGAGGGCGAAGGCCCAGCAAAGCGCGGTGAGCAGGATGGCGGCGGTTCCCGCGAGTTGATCGGCCCGCGTCTCGCGGCCGAGTCGTGCCGGCAGGAGGTTCAGCGCGGTGCCCAGGATCACCCCGCCCACGAACCCGCCCGTGTGGGCAACCACGTCGCTGCGGGGGTTGAGCCCGAAGAGAACAAACAGCAGCACGCCTGCAAGCACGCCCGCCACCAGCGATCGCCTCGCGGCGAGCGGGTTCCGCCAGGCCGCAATGGACTGGACGGCGAGCAGGCCCAGGCCACCCATCACGATCCCCGAGGCGCCAAGGCCGCGGTAGGGCGCGGTGTGGAAGATCAAGCCCAGCAAATTGCCAAGACCGCCCGCCAGGAGGCTCGTCAGCAGAGCCCAACCCGCGCCATACCTCCCCATGGCCAGGCCGAGCACCGCGATGCCGGTCGAGACATTGGCGGCGAGATGGCCTGCGTCTGCGTGAAGGGTGGTCGCGGTGAAGAGCCGCCATACCTCGCCGCCACGAAAGGCCACGGGATCCATGGCTCCCGCCGATTCCATGCGGCCATCGGTGGCTTCCGTCAGCCAGTAGATCATGATCATCACCCAACACCAGCCGAGGGCGCCCCAGTGAAAGGAAACGCCGAGGTCCCGGAGGCGCTGGCGCAAGGCCCAACGCCGATTCTCGATCCGGTACTGCCTGATCGTGGCGACCGCCCGGTCGCGCTGATCGGGGCTGACGCGCAGCAGCCAGCCCAGCGAACTGGGTTCGTGATCGATCACTACCTCGATGCCCTGGCTCGCCAGCGCCAGGCTCCAATCCATCGCCTGACGACGGGATCGCGCCGGAATGACCACCCAATCGGGCTCGGCAATTGTCGTTTCCAGGTCCACTTAAGCTGAATGCAAAGCCGGCTCCGTCTGAAAGCCGGGCCTGCCTCTTGCGCCCGGACTTACCCCGAACCGCCCCCGCAGGCTCGAAAACGTGTGCTACGAGGCATAAAACCGCCACCAGGTAGGGCGGGCACTCCGCTGCCCGCCGAATCCGGCGCGCCTTCCCATGAACCGCCCGGTGAGGGCACCGGGCCTACAACCTGTAGGCCGGGTCCCCCGACCCGGCGTGGGTTCATGGCCCTCGCGCATGGCCCTGGGGCCAAGGGAACTTCCCATGAACCGCCCCCGGAGCGCGGACTTCAGCCCGCAGGAAGCCACGCCGGCCAAGGGACGTCCCTGCGGGCTAAAGCCCGCGCTCCGCAACGGGTCATGGTCCCCATGCGCTACGCTGCAAGCGCGCCGACGCGCTGCAAGGCTGACCGCGTTTCCTGCGGGTCACGGTGGATGATCCCCTGCCAGCCGCGCCGCCAGCCCGCCTCGACGTTCTCAGGCCGGTCGTCGATGTAAAACAAGTCCGGTCCCGAACAGCCACTGAGGCGCTCGGCCAGTTCGTACATCGGCGCGGCGGGCTTCATCGAGCCGACTTCGTACGAGAGCACGAGCCCGTCGAATGTGTTCATGAACGGAAACTGCGCCCGCACAAAGTCGATCGCCATCTCGTTCGTGTTCGAAAAAAGGTACGTGCGCAATCCCCGCTCGCGCAATGAGGCCTGCACTTCGAGCATGGACTCGATGGGTTGGAAGATGTCGCCGAAAACCGGCCGGAATTCATCGAGCGTGCCGGAATAGCCCGTGAGTTCCTGGAGCCCGGCGAAGAACTCCGATGTGGTTTTCAGGCCCGACTCGTAGTCGAGCAGCAGCTGCTCCTGGACCAGGATTCTGCGCAATCCCTCCAGGTCAACCCGGCAACGGGGCAACAGCCGCTGGATCGCAATGCCATAGTCGAAATCGAGCAGGACTTTGCCCAGGTCGAAGATGATCGCCTTGGGGACCGGCACACCGGAACTGGAGACAGGGCTGGGAACACTCATGAGGCGCGAATCGGGGCGTTCGAGGGGAGATCCGGGATTTTGCATTCGTGCTCCGGCGGCTAGGCGACGGTTTGTCGCCCCTCGAGAGCCCGGCTGAGCGTCAGCTCGTCGGCAAACTCCAGGCCCGTTCCCGCGGGAAGGCCGTGCGCGGGTCGGGTGACCCGGATGCCGCGGGGCGACAAGCGTCCGGCCAGGTAATGGCTGGTGGCGTCCCCTTCGACATCGGTGGACAGGGCGAGGATGACTTCGTGGACCGGTTCCCGCGAGAGCCGGGCCTCCAGTTCAGCGATCCGGAGGTCTTCCGGTTCCACACCGTTGAGCGGAGAAAGGCGACCACCGAGGACGTGGTAACGACCGCGGTACGTTCCGGCCTTTTCCACGAGAAGAATGTCCACGGGGCGTTCAACGACGCAGATGAGCGAGGCATCGCGCCGGGGATCGGCGCAGAGCGGGCAAGGCTGGCTCTCGGTCAACGCCCCGCACACGGAGCAGGCCTGCACGCGATCGCGGGCCGTCACCAGCACCTTCGCCAGGTGACGCACCGCTTCGGGATCGGTTTGGACGAGGTGAAGCGCGAGGCGTTCGGCCGAACGGGGCCCGATGCCGGGAAGTTTCCCCAAGGCGGCGATCATCTCCACCACAGCCGGCGGAATCGTCGTCATGGCTGGGCCAATCCGCATCGCCATCCCCGGGGCTCACGGTGGTTTCCCATGACCCTCCCCAGGAGCGCGGACTTCAGTCCGCAGGAAGCCACGCCGGCGCAGGGACGATCCTGCGGGCTGAAGCCCGCGCTCCTCCACGGTTCATGGCCAACGAGCAGCTCGGAAAGGAACACGTGGCTACCCCGGATCGCCGCGAAAGCGTGGTTGCGTTGCACGGGTCTGGGGTCGCTCACATCATCCCGGGCAACCCCATGCCCCCGGTGACCTTGCCCATCTCCGCCGCGGCCAGGTCGCGCGCCTTCCCCAGCGCGCTGTTCACGGCCACCAACACCAGGTCCTCAAGCATCCCCGCGTCCGCGGGATTGATGGCTTGCGGATTGATCTTGATCGAGGCGAGCGAGCCGTCGCCCTTCGCGATGGCCGTCACCGCGCCGCCGCCGCTGGTGGCCTCGACGGTCTGTTCTGCCAATTGCGCTTGAACCTGCGCGACCTGCTGCTGCATGCGCGCAGCCTGCTTCATGAATTTGCCGAGACTCGACATCGCGGCAAGCTTAGGTCCCTTGGGCGTTCGGGGCAACCACCTGCACGATGCGGCCGCGAAAAGCCGCGAGCGCCGCGGCGATCTGCGGGTCGTCCTTGAACGATGCGGGATCGAGCTTCGTCGGCCGGGCGGTTGCCGGCTTGGCAGGGGCAGGCTTTTCAGCGCTGACTGCCGGCGGCGAGGCGGTCAGCGGCGGAGCGGGTGCCGGGGCCGCCGGGACGGGGACTGCTGCGGGAAAGGTGACCGCATCCGCCGTGGGAACGGCCGGGGGCGGATTCGCTCCGGCCGGGGGCGGGTCGCACCGGACGAACTTCACCTCGGGGGCCTTCAGCCCGGCCGCTTTCAAGGTCTCCGCGATCAGCGCACGGTTTCTTGCGTTATCAACCAGGGAAAGCGGGGTTTCGACACTGGCGGGAAAGCCGATCGTCAAGAGTTCGCGGTCCAGAGCGACCGGGAACGCCTTTTGGAGATACAGCTTCAGGAAGGGGCTCACCACCGCCACACCATTCACCAAGGCTGCCCAAATCTCGGCGAGGCCTGAAGTCATACTCGCGCCCTGCGACACGGCGTTGGTATCGCTTCCGGCGGGTGGATGGAGTTCCACCGGTTCAGGCATCGTGCCCGTGGCGGCGGTCGGTGCATGGGTGGTTTCCGCTGCGCGACCGACCGCGGACGGCATCGCTCCGGCTCCATCCGACGAGCCACCAGTCTGCGGGACTTCCGCACGGACCGCGCGGGGTTCGGGTGCGGCAGCAACGGCCGCGGCTTTCACAGGCTCGGAGGATTGCGCCGGACGCGGTGAGCTCGGATCGGGACCGGGCGGCGTCAGCGGCGGCGGCGTTCCGGGGTTGCCCTCCTCGCGCAGGGCGCGCAGACGGGTCAGGACCGTATCGATGCTGACGGCGTGACGGACTTGCATGGCGCGCAGGAGCGCCACCTCGAGCGCGATCTTCTTGGAGACGGCGTCCCGCAGGCGGCCCTCGGCGTCGGTCAGAACTTCCATGACGCGCGACACGGCATCCGCGGGGAGCTTCTGTGACTGCGAGGCAAGCGCCCCGGCCTCCGCTTCCGAGACTTCGAGCAAACGCCGGTCTCCGCGGGAGACTTGGAAAATCAGAAGGTTGCGGAAATGGTTGAGCAGATCGGAGAGCAGGCGGCCAAGTTCCTTGCCATTGCGCGCGAGTTCATCCAGTTCGGAGAGCAAGCGGGCGGCGTCGCCGGCGATCAGGGCATCCGCCAGAGCGAGAATCTGGCCTTGGGCGGCCATGCCGAACATGGCGAGCACATCGGCTTCCGCAATCTCGCCGCCGCAGAAGCTGATGAGCTGGTCCAAGGTCGACTCCGCGTCGCGCATCCCGCCATCGGCACCGCGAGCAATCGCATGCAACGCGGCCTCCTCGACCCGGACGCCTTCCTGCGTGGCGATGGCCTGGAGGTGCTTCACGATCAGCGAGGAAGGGATGCGCCGCAGGTCAAACCGCTGGCAGCGCGAGAGAATCGTCGGCAGAACCTTCTCGGGGTCCGTGGTGGCGAACATGAACTTCACATGCGCCGGAGGCTCCTCAAGCGTCTTGAGCAACGCGTTGAACGCGGCCGCGGTGAGCATGTGCACCTCGTCGATGATGTAGATCTTGAATCGCGACGAGGCAGGGGCAAAGCGACAGGTCTCCCGAAGTTCCCGGACCTGTTCGACGCCGTTATTGCTGGCGCCGTCAATCTCCAGCACGTCGAGGGATCGTCCCTCCGCGATCTCGACGCACTTGGGGTCGTTAACGTCAAAGTCGGCTTTCGGCCCGCCGGTGCAGTTGAGGGCTTTCGCGAAAATGCGGGCGACGGTGGTCTTGCCGGTCCCGCGCGGGCCGCAAAAAAGGTAAGCATGCGCGATGCGCTGCTTCTGGATGGCGTTGACCAGGGTCTGGGTGACGTGCTCCTGGCCCACCACGTCGGCAAACTGTTGCGGGCGGTACTTGCGCGCGATGACCTGGTAACTCATGGGGCGTGCGCTGGGGAGAGAGTTCTGAACGGGCTTGGTAAATCAAAATGCCAGGGTGACCGCGGCAGATGCGGAGCAAACTACCGTTGCTGCCTTCCGGCCCTGGCGGGGTTCGTAAGTCCACATTCCACGGACCCTGGCAAAATTGCGGCGGCCATTTAGGGGCAGGCCCTGCGCCGCAGCAAGGAGATTCGCCCTGCCGCCCGCAGCGTCACCCGAGCACGCCCCTGAGGAACTTCAAATTGGCCTGGTAACTCGGCAACATCTGGCCGCCTTCGGGGACCGCGCCTTCGATCTGAATCCAGCCGGTGTACCCGATCTCGTCCATCGCCTCGCGCACCTTCTTGAAATCAACCTTGCCGCGTCCCAGCAGGTACCCGTTCTCCTTGGCGTGGAACTCGCAGATGACACCTTTCTTCCCCAGCCACCGGATCTCCTCGTAGATGTCATAGCCCATCTTCTCGGAGTTCGCGACGTCGTAATAAACCTGCACGGCCTTCGAGCCCACGCGGTCCACGATGTCCAGGTTCTGGGCGGCGCTGAGCCACGATTCGATGCCCAGGATGATGCCCTTCTTCTCGGCCAGCGGCGCGACTTCCTTCAAGCGCCGCACCACCTCGTCCGTGCCGGCCTTGTCGCCATTCAGGTCGCCATTTCCAAAGAAGGCCAGCAACACCACCTTGCAGCCCATGGCGGCCGCCACCTCGACGCTGTCACGCACCCATTCGATGGTCCGCGGATCGCTCTTGTACGGGATGTTGTTGAGCTCGCCGATCGCCAGCGAGGCGGTGGCTACGCCCGTTGTGTCGGTGGCCTGCCGATAACTTTGCTGCACGGCGGGTTGGCGCAGGTGCATGTTGTTCTTTTCCGTGCCAAGGCTGACCTGAACGCCGTCCAGGCCGATTTCCTTCGCCACGACCATGGCCTCCGGCGTGGCCATCTTTCCGATGGACCAGTCGCAGGCACCGATGCGAAAACGCCGCGGGTCGGGAGCGGCAAGCAGCGGGGCCAACGAAGGTCCAAGACCGAGCGCGGCGGCGGTCAGGGCGGTCCGAGCCATCATCTGACGGCGGGTGAGCATAGACATAGCTGTTGGTGTTGAAGCGTCGGCGCAAGATACCAGTTGTCGCGGATCCGGCAATGCTGCGGCGCGCCGACTTTGGCCGCAGCTGCGAGCGGCCCTTCGTGAGGGCGGCGTTCCTGAGCTGTCTCAACGTTCCCAGACGCATGGCACAATCGGTTACCAGCATTGAGCGATCTCCGGGGCTTGAATCCGTTCTCGCCCTCGAGAACCTCACGCCGACGTGTGACGGTCAGGTGGGCTCGAAGGCACTGACCCTGGCGCGCCTGCGTCAGGCTGGCCTGCCCGTTCCTTGCGGCTTCTGCGTCACCACGGCTGCCTATCAGCGCTGGATCGGGGCCGTCCCGAACGCGGGCGACACCTTGGATCGCCTGGATGAAGTGGCCGCCGGCAATCCGGACCGGCTCGCGGCGTTGGCGGCCGAGTGGCGGGACCGACTGGATCGGCTTGCGATTCCGACCTCCACGGAAGCGGCCATCCTCTCCGCGCGCGATCGCTGGGCGGGCGTGGTTTCCTGGGCGGTTCGCTCCAGCGCCACGACGGAGGATCGGTCGGACGCGTCGTTCGCCGGACAGCATGATTCCTTTCTCGATGTCGAACCCGCCGCGGTCGTCGCCGCGGTGCGACGGTGCTGGACCACGTTGTTTACGGAGCGGGCGATGCTCTACCGCGTCCGCAGACAGATCCGTTCCCGGGAAGCGGCGATGGCGGTCTTGGTTCAGGAGATGATCCCGGCGGAAGTCGCCGGGGTGCTGTTCTCGGCGGATCCCGTGCGGCGCGATCGAACGCGCATCCTCATCGAAGCCGTTCAAGGCTGCGGCGCCGCGCTCGTCAGCGGTCGGGTCGCTCCGGAGCGGGTCGTGGTGGACCGCGCTTCAAGGCGGGTTGTGGAACGCCTCGCCTCCCCCGGGCCAGTCAAGCCGACTCCGGCTCCCGAGGCAGGGCAAAGCCTGGCTGTGCCCGAGAGTCAGCGACTGGTGGTGCTCGTGGACGATCGCATGGCCGCGAGGCTTTGCCGGCTGGCGATGGACGTGGAGCGTCGGCTCGGCGCGCCCCAGGACCTCGAGTGGGCGGCGCTCAACGGGACGCTCCATCTGCTTCAAGCGCGTCCCATCACCACCGGGCTGGGCCGCGCGGCCTCGGTTCCCCCGGAGGTGTGGTGTAATGCCAACATGTGCGAAAACCTGCCCGGCGTGCTCACGCCGATGAGTTGGTCGTTGGTGGAACTGCTGCTGGTGGGTTGCTTTCGCCGGATCATGGCGTTCATCGGTATCGACACCGAGGTCCGTCCCTGGTTCGGACTCATCGCCGGCCGGCTGTACCTGAACGTCGGTCTCAGTGACGAGTTGCTCCGACGTGTTCAAGTCTCGCGGCAGGTCGATGTCTGGCGCTTGCTTGGCGGGACGCCCACCGCCGCGGAACAGGCCGCTCTCGAGGCGGCACGCAAACCGGCGCGCCTTTCGGTGCGGCACTCGCTCTGGCTGGCGGGCCTCGGACTGCGGGCCATCCTGCGTCTCGGCGACGCATGGGGGGCCGCGTTCGTTGCCCTTGTCCGCAAACGCGTGGACGACCTGTGCCAGACCGATTTCGCGGCCCTTTCGGATGCGGAACTGGCAAGCGCGATTCCGGGCTCGATCGCGCGGCTCTTTCCCGAGGTCGACGATCCTCCCGCCCTGGTGCGGGTTCTTGTCGGCTTTTCTCCGGGCCTCGCCTGCGCCGCCCTGCTCCGGGTTGCCTGTCGTCGCTGGGTCCGTGATTCGGATGGCGCGATCGCGCAGCGGCTTTTGGGAGGCGCTGGCGACATGGACTCCGCCTCGCCGGCGATCGATTTGTGGCGGCTTGCAGTTACGGCGCGCACGGTGCCGGAGCTCTCGTCCGTTCTGCTGACGGCGCCTGACTTCGCCGGCGCCCGGGCTCGGCTGTCGAGCACACCCGCGGGCACCGCCTTTCTGGAGCAATGGGACTCGTTCATGCGCCGGCATGGGCACCATGCGCGCGGCGAGGTGGACGTCTTCAGTCCTCGCTGGGCTGAGATGCCGGACGAAGTCCTCGAGATGATCCGCCATTACTGGAGCGTCGCCGACGGGTTCGATGCCATGGGGAATCTGGCGCGGAGAAGCGAGGAGCGGGAGCGGTTGTGGACGGACCTGCGGAAGCGCTTGCGCAATCCGTTCAAGCGCCGGGTCTTGAGCTGCCTCGTTCGGCGTGCCCAGCGAGGCCTCGCCTACCGGGAGAACATCAAAAGCCAGGCCGTCCGCGCCATCGCTGCCATGCGGGCGGCGTTGCTCGAGTCGGGACGGCGCCTGAGTGCCCGCGGCGTAAGCGGGGACGTCCAGGATGTCTTCTTCCTGAGAATCGAGGAGCTCGAACGGGCGCTCCGCGGCCAATCGCAGGAGTCCTATCGAGGGATCATCTCGCAACGCCGCCTCGATTGGCGTGAGCTGCAACAGCTCAATCCGCCATCGATCGTCGTCGGGGAATACCATCCCGTGGAACCGGAAGAGCCATTCCAACCTTCCCACGGCGCGGTGGTGTTGCGAGGCCTTGGCGTGAGTGCGGGCCTGATCCGGGGGAAGGCGAGGGTGGTCGCCGCGGATGACACCGCGACGCGGCTCCTCCCGGGAGAAATCCTCGTCGCGCCTTGGACCGACCCCGGATGGGCGCCCTTGTTCTTCCCCGCCGCCGGGATCGTGACCGACATCGGCGGCGAACTCAGCCATGGCAGCATCGTGGCCCGGGAATACGGCATCCCGGCGGTCGTGAACCTCGGCGATGCCACGCGCCGGATCCGGACCGGCCAACTCCTCGAAGTGGACGGTACTCGCGGGCTGGTGAGGGTCCTTTCGGATGCGGACGCCGCGGCTCCCACTGACGAGGTTGGTGACCCCGCCAGGTAGGGTCAATGGGGTCAAACCTTGACATTCGACATTTCGCCGTGGCCCCCGGTCGGCCCGACGGGGTTGGGGTAAATGTCGAATGTCAAGGTTTGACCCCAAGGCCCCGCAATTCATTGATTTGCGGCGGCTCGCGGGGTTTGATCCACGTCGTTGAACCACAAGACGCAAATCCCACGAGGGCTGAGACCGGAGCGTGATGGTGAATCAGCCCCGCCAGGTCGGGAGACCCGGCCGACAACGTGTAAGCCCGGTGCCCTCAGCCGGCGGTTCAGGGGTAGTTCCCCTGGCCGGGCCGGGGTCTGGCTGTTTCTCTCCCTCGTGTGCCTGTCGGTGACCGGTGGCGAACTCCAGTTCGGTGGCCGTGCCTGGACTGTCCGCTCAGGAGCAGGTGGGCCGGGTCCCAACCGATGGGACGAACGCAACGTGTGGCTGGACGCGCAGACCAACCTCCATCTCCGGATCGCCCGGCGGGAAGGCGTCTGGTCCTGCGCCGAGGTCGTCATGCGGGACCGGCTTGGCTTCGGGCGGTACGAGTTCCAGGTTCGGGGGCGCCTCGACCAGTTCGACGACAACGTCGTTCTCGGCTTGTTCAACTACCCCACCCGCGAGGTGGGGCCGGACGGCACTCACGAGATTGACATCGAGTTCGCGCGCTGGGGCGAGGCGAAAAACCCGGTCGGCAATTTCACCGTCTGGCCTGTCGAAGCTGCGTTGAAGCGCGCGTCCAAGGCGTTTCCGGTTGCATTGGCGGGGGAGGTGACGAGTCACACCTTCACGTGGCACAAGGACCGGATCGCCTTTCTCTCGAGCCAGTCGGTTCCAGGCGAGGACGACGCGGCAATCTGTCGCTGGGTGTACGCTCCCGAGCCGTCGTCGAGCTTCATCGCCGCGCGGCCGATGCCTGTCCACATCAACCTGTGGCTCTTCCAAGGCCGGCCTCCCAAGGACGGCCGGGAGGTTGAGATGGTGATTTCGAAGTTCGCCTTCGAGCCCGAATGAGCCGCGCTGGCGAGGTGCGAACCCGGGGTCGTGCTCCGCGTTTCCAACCGCATCCAACTTGTCATCCGGGACGCCGCCGCTCACGATGCCGCGAAAGCTGGCCATGAAAATCCTCTGTTGTGTGCTGGTGGGCAGCGTCCTCGCGACCTGCTCCATCGTGCGGTCGGACGAGATTCTGTTTCAGGAGCCTTTCCAGGGGTCGCTCGCCGCGGGTTGGTCGTGGATCCGCGAGGAGCCTTCGGCCTGGCGTCTCCGGGACGGCGCTTTGGAAATGCGCATTCTCCCCGGCAATCTCTGGGGAGGTGCGAACAACGCGAGCAACATCCTCGTGCGCCCGGCACCCGACCCGGGAACGGGAGAATTGGAAATCACCGTGAGGTTCGAGAACGTGCCGACCGGCCAGTACGAACAGATCAACCTGGCCTGGTACTACGACGACAGTCACATGGTGAAGCTCGGGCGGGAGATCGTGGATGGCCCGGTATGTGTGGTCATGGGACGCGAGGAACGCGACCAGTGTCGCACCATCGCGCGACCCCCGGTAGCCGGGGGTTGGTATCGGCTTCGATTGCTCGTCTCAGGCAACCGCATTCGCGGCCAATACTGGCAGGAGGGCGCGAGCAATTGGAGCGACGCGGGTTCGTGTACGTTGCCCACCCCGCCTCCCGGGGTGCCGGCGAAGATCTCCATCCATGCTTACAACGGATTCGCGGACAAGGAACACTGGGCTCGCGTCACCGAGTTCCGCGTGGTCCGGAGAACGCCCTGAGTTGCTCACCGTCCATCGGGCACTTCAGGATGCCGCTCGAGGCCGCACTCACTCCATCATGAAACCCCAAGTCACGCCCGACCACGAGGCGATGAGTCGAGAAGCTGTCCGTTGGTTGAGCACACGATTGCGTCGCAAGCCCGGCTCGCTGCTCTGCCTGGCGTCGGGCGGGACGCCCGAGCGCACGTACGAGTTGCTCGCCGCGGAGACCCTGCTTCCAGCCCAGGCGCGGTTGCTCAAGCTGGACGAGTGGGGCGGACTTGCGGCGAAAGACCCGGCCTCCTGCGAGTTCTACTTCCGCCGGCTTTTCGCCGGGATCCTTCGCGCACCGAGGCTTCTGGCGGGTTTTCGCTGCTGCCCGCGCGATCCCGAGGCGGAATGCCGTCGCGTCAACGCCTGGGTCGAAGAGAACGGCCCGATTGACGTTTGCGTCCTGGGACTGGGCGTGAATGGCCACCTTGGCTTCAACGAACCGGCGGCCGCCTTGCAGCCCTTCGCGCACGTGGCTGAGCTCTCCGCGGCTTCGCTGAAGCACGGGATGCTGGCATCCGCCCGGAACCGGCCGGGGTACGGGATGACGCTGGGGATGGCCAACCTGCTGGCGGCGCGCGAAATCCTGCTCGTGGTCAGCGGCGGTCACAAGCGCGCGGCGTTGCGTCGGTTGCTGGCGGGGGGCGTGACGGCGCGCTTTCCTGCGACCTTTCTGTGGCTGCATCCGCGCGTGACCCTGCTGTGCGACCAGGCCGCGGTCGGATGAGGGGAGTGCAGGTTGTAGGCCCGGCGCCCTCACCGGGCGGTTTATGGTTCCAGGCAGGGCGCGCCGTCCCTGGCGCGCCGGATGCGGCGGGCAGCGGAGTGCCCGCCCTACCTTGCTGCGGTCGCACTCGGCGGGCAGCGGAGTGCCCGCCCTACCTTGCTGCGGTCGCACTCAGCGGGCAACGGAGTGCTCGCCCTACCTTGCTGCGGTCGCACTCAGCAGGCAGCGGAGTGCCTGCCCTACCTCATGGGGCCGCCTCCTGACGTCGGCGCCTACAATCCGTTTGGGGAAGGGCGAGGCGGCACCGGTGCGTCAGCGCTGCCCCCGCCACACGCGACCGAGGTGGCGGATCCGCATGGCGGGTGCGGGATGGGAGGCGAAGTACGCCCCACGCGCCGCGGACGAAGCTGGCTGCTCCTGGATTCGCTCGAGCAGACGGACGCCCGCGAGGGGGTGGTGCCCGGCTGCCTCGGCCAGCTTCGAGCCCAACTCGTCCGCCTCCAGCTCCTCTTCCTCGGCGTAAGCGAGGCTGACCCCCTGCGCGCCCGCTGGTCTCACCAGCGCCGTGGCGACCGGACCGGCGCGACGCATGAGTCCGGAAACGACCTTCAGCGCGGATTCCTCCAGCATCCGGTCCGCCGCGTGCCCACGGATCACATGGCTCATTTCGTGTCCGAGCACGAAGGCCAGCTCGTCTTCGTAGCGCAGGCAGAACTCAACCAGCGAAAGGCCGACGAACACGAAGCCGCCGGGGAGGGCGAGGGCCGCGGGTTCGGGCAAATCGAGGAGTTCGAAGTGGAAGGTGAGGCGCTGGTCCCGCACGTGTCGGGCCAACTCGGTACCCAGGCGCGCGAGCAGGGCCTGGTCGTCCGGGCGTTCGGTCGGGCCGAACTTCTTACGCAGTTCAAGGGCGAGCGCGCTGCCGAGGTCCTGTTCCGCGCGGAGGCGGTTCTCTTCCGATCCGGCCACGGTCTGCCAGCTCCACTGCGCCTTGCGGACCACGGGCATCGCTGCCCGCCCGAGCGACTCACCCAGCTTCTGGAACCATCCCGCCACGATGTTGCTGTGCGCTTCTGGA
Organism: uncultured Verrucomicrobiota bacterium; assembly: GCA_964535555.1. Taxonomy (GTDB): domain Bacteria; phylum Verrucomicrobiota; class Verrucomicrobiia; order Limisphaerales; family J093; genus DSVZ01. The sequence continues at coordinate 4,149 of CAZHUS010000120.1, read as the reverse complement.
TTCCGTGATCCAGGCGCGCCACCGCACTGTGTTCCGGAGGCCCCCTGCCGGCGAGGGGAAAAGCAGGACTCGCTGCGGCCGGGGACCGGCTGCGCTCCGGGCAGCCGGGGGATGTACCGGCAGGGTTGGGTGCCGCGACGCGAGACTTGCACCACTTGGCGTGGGGCTCAGAATGCGCCCATGAAAGCGCTTTTCTGCCTGCTCGCAGCCTTGCCGCCATTTGCGCTGGCGGGTACCCCGGCGACCCTGGTCAAACTCGAGGGCGTTCCTTTCAACCAGGTCGAGATTTCGGACGCGTTTTGGGCGCCCCGACGCGAAACCAACCGCATCGCCTCCATCCCTGTCAACCTCGACAACCTGGAGAAGGCGAAGAACCTGTCGAACCTGCGTCTGGCGGCGCAACGCGCCACGGCGGGCTTCGAGGGGCCGGTATTCATGGATTCGGACGTGTACAAGGCGCTCGAGGCCGCGTCGTATTCGCTGGCGATGCATCCGGACCCGGTGCTCGACCGGCAACTCGACGAGATCATTGCCGTGCTCGCGGCCGCCCAGCATCCCGACGGCTACCTGAACAGCTATTACACGGTGAAGGAACCCGGCAAGCGCTGGGTCAATTTGCGGGACAACCACGAGCTTTACTGCGCCGGGCATATGTTCGAGGCGGCCGTGGCGCACTATCAGGCCACCGGCAAGACGAACTTCCTGACGGTCGCGCGGAAGTTCGCGGACAACATCGATTCCGTCTTCGGCCCCCCGCCCAAGCGCATGGGTTACTCGGGCCATCCGGAGATCGAACTGGCGTTGATCAAGCTTTGGCAGGTCACGGGGGAAAAGCGCTACTTCGATCTCGCCCGGTTCTTCGTCGAGAGCCGTGGCCAGCGCTTCTTCGCCACCGAGCATCGCACCCCGCTGGATCGCTACGACGGCAGCTATTGGCAGGACGACGTCCCGATCTGCGACCACCAGAACATCAAGGGCCACGCGGTTCGCGCGGCGTACCTCATGTCCGGTACGACCGACATCGTGCGTGAGACCGGGGACGAGAAGCTGCTCAAGATGCTGAACCGCGTCTGGCGCAACACCACCGAGCGCAACATGTATCTCACCGGTGGCATCGGCCCCAGCGCCCACAACGAGGGATTCACCGAAGACTACGACCTGCCGAACCTCACCGCCTACCAGGAGACCTGCGCCACGATTGCCCTGGCCCAGTGGAACCAGCGCCTGGCGCTGCTCTACGGCGACAGCCGCTACGCGGATGTGGTCGAACGCGCCCTTTACAACGGCGTGCTCGCCGGCGTTTCCCAGGACGGCACCCGTTTCTTCTACGTCAATCCCATGGAAAGCCGCGGCAATCATCACCGCTCGCCGTGGTTCGGTTGCGCGTGTTGCCCGCCCAACGTTGCCCGCACGCTCTCCTCGCTCGGAGGCTACGCCTACGCCACGGCACCGGAGGCCCTCTACGTGAACCTCTATATTCAAGGCGCGGTGAAGGCGAAAGTGGCCGGTGAGCCCGTCGCCCTCCAGGTTACCACCGAGTACCCTTGGAACGGGGTCGTGACTCTCGAGCCCAAGGTTTCGAAACCGCTCCGGTTCGAACTACGTCTTCGCGTGCCGTCATGGTGCCGCGGTGAGAAGGTCAGTGTGAACGACCAACCCCTCGGCAATCCGGCCCGGGAGCGCGGTTACCTCGTTGTCGCCCGCGAATGGAAGACCGGCGACACCGTGAAACTGGAGCTGCCGATGCGGATCGAGCGGGTCATCGCCCATCCGAACGTTGCCGCGGACCGCGGGCTCTTCGCGCTCCAGCGCGGGCCGTTGGTCTATTGCCTCGAGCAAGTGGACCAGAACGAGCCGCTCGGGTCCCTGTACTTCGTTCCGGAACTCAGCTACGCGGCGGAGCGCGATCCCGAGTTGTTGGGCGGCGTCACGGTCATCAAGGGATACGCCAACGTTGCCCCCGAAACCGATTGGAATCGCCGATTGTACCAACCCATGCCCAGCAGCCGCGCGGTGCCGTTCAAGGCCATCCCCTACTACGCATGGGACAATCGGAAGGCAGGTTCCATGAAGGTGTGGCTTCCCACCACCGCGCCTGTCCCTCGCGCTGGGGGCTTGGAAACCAAGGCCAAAGTGACGGTGTCCTTCGCGAACAGCAACGCCCAGCCGTCGGGGATCAACGACGGTGCCGAACCCAAGAGCAGTGGCGAGCAACCTGCGGCGCTCTGTCACTGGTGGCCGCACAAGAACTCGGAGGAATGGGCTCAGTATAGCTGGCCAAAGCCCGTCACGGTCGGGGGCGCCCGTGTGTACTGGTTTGACGACACGGGGCGCGGGGCCTGCCGCCTGCCGAAGTCCTGGCGCCTCGAGTTTCGCGACGGCGAGGCGTGGAAGCCGGTGGCGGCCGAGGCGGCATATCGAGTGGAGCGGGACCAATGGTGCGAGGTGCGGTTCGCGCCTGTCAGCACCAGCGCGCTGCGGTTGGTCGTCCAACTCCAGCCGGACTGGGCCGCGGGCGTGCATGAATGGAAGCTGGTCGAGGTTGAGGAGGACTAAACCGCCTCGCCCCGATTCCGTAGGCGCCGACGGGAGGAGGCGGTCCCTTCACGTCGGCCAGGTAGGGCGGGCACTCCGCTGCCCGCCGAACCGGCGCGCGAGGGACTGCGCGCCCTACTTCCCCGGCTCGGCGCAGCCTCGCCCCACCGACGTCTGGATGGTGAGGCCGTACGTCTCAGCCAAGCCAGCGTTCGAGCTCCGCTTTGCCCTGCCGCGGACTCGGGTAACGACCATCCGGGCCCGGTTTCACGGGCGGTTCAACATCCCAGCCATACCGCGGCAACTCGAAGCTGCGCCTGGACTGCATGGCCTCATCCCACGCGATCATCTCGCCGCTGTAACAGGCCATTTGCGACACCACTCCGAGCGCGGAACTGAGCACCATGTAGTTGCCGTTGTTGACCGGGTGCCCCTGCCTGACGGCCTCAAACAACGCGACATGCTCGAGGTCGTACATGTTCCCGCCGGGGCCCTCGTAGCGCCACGGCCGCTCGCCTTCGATTCGAAAACTCAGCAGATCGCAGCGGCCCTTGGTTCCGAAGATCGTGTCGGACGTGTTGTTGTAGCATTCGCGTTGGTCGCGCGTGAAGCCGAACACCCGCACGCCCTGGGCGTACTCGAACACCACCGCCTGGTGATCGAACTGGTCCCCATCGATGGGCTCGTCCATCGTCTGTCGTCCGCCCATGCCCCATGCCTTGATCGGCGGACGATCCCCCAGGGCCCACGACGCCTTGTCCAGGCTGTGAATCAGCTGCTGGGCGGTCTGGTCGCCGGACAGCCAGTTGAAGTGGTACCAGTTCCACATCTGCCACTCCATTTCGGTCTGGCCGGGCCGGCGTTCGCGGAGGATGTAAGGCGTGCCCACGTAGTTCTCCTGGATCGCCAGGATGTCGCCGATCCAACCGTCGTGAATTCGTTTCATCGTTTCGCGCACGCCCGGTGCGTAGCGCCAGCAAAGCCCGGAAACCACGCTGAGCTGTTTTCGCTGTGCTTCGGCGCAGGCGGCTTCGGTCAGTCGAATCCCCGGGATGTCCAGGCCATGCGGCTTTTCGCAGAAGACGTGTTTCCCGGCGGCAACCGCCGCGGCGAGCATCCTCGGAATGAAATGGGAGCAGGGCGCGATCAGGACCACGTCGACCCCGCTGCCGATCAAGTGCTGATAGGCTTCGAAGCCGACGAAGCAGTGGTCTTCGCCGAGCGTGACCTGGGCGGGTTTGGCCGTTTGGAGGCGTTCGCGGGAGGCCTCGAGCCGCTCGCGGAAAATGTCGGCCATGGCGACCAGGCGAATGTCCGGCCCGGCGTTCATCGCGTTGAGGGCGGCCTCGGTGCCGCGGCCTCCGCAACCGATCAAGCCGACGCGGATCACACCGCTCCCCGCGGCGTGGGCGGCCCGGTCAATGGCCAGCGGCGCCAGGGCGCTGGTGGCGGCCGTGGCCGCGGAACGACGCAGAAAGTCACGCCGCGACAGGCTGGGACGTTCAGGGTGCGGGGAACCGGTGGATTGGGAGTTCATGGATAGCGTTCCTGTTCCTTTGGGACCTGCTCCGTGGCCATGAACCAAAAAGCGCCGCTAAAGCGGACGCACTCCAA
>CAZHUS010000119.1:0-22826 GCA_964535555.1 uncultured Verrucomicrobiota bacterium | reverse complement strand
AATCCGCCACCGTCCTCTGAACCTCCCCACGGTTTAGTCCGTAACGGAACACCAGATCGGGTTCGTGGACATCGCGGACACGCCGTATGTCGAGATCACCGCCGCCAGTCGGGCGGTGGGAGAGCGAATGTACCCCCTGCGGGCAGGGAGATAGGTTGGCGGAGAGCGCTGTGCGGGAAGTCCCCTTGGCCGGGCGGCCGTGCGCAGTGGCTATGAACCGGCGAGGAGCGCGGGCTTCAGCCCGCAGGGACGCCCCAACGCGGCGCGGCTTCCTGCGGACTGAAGTCCGCGCTCCTGGGGCGGTCCATGGGTGGTCCCCTTGGCCGGGTGGCCGTGCGCAGTAACGATGAACCAAAAAGCGCCGGTTAACCGGACGCACTCCAAACGCTTCGCGCCGCTCCAACGCGCGTCCGAAGTCGCGAAGCGCCTGGAGTGCGGGGATTCATCCCCGCTTTTCGGAGCAGGTCCATGGAAAGCCCCCCTTGGCCCCGAGGCCATGCGTATTGACCATGAACCGTTGCGGAGCGCGGGCTTCAGCCCGCAGGGACGCCCCAACGCGGCGCGGCTTCCTGCGGACTGAAGTCCGCGCTCCTGGGGCGGTCCATGGGTGGTCCCCTTGGCCGGGTGGCCGTGCGCAGTAACGATGAACCAAAAAGCGCCGGTTAACCGGACGCACTCCAAACGCTTCGCGCCGCTCCAACGCGCGTCCGAAGTCGCGAAGCGCCTGGAGTGCGGGGATTCATCCCCGCTTTTCGGAGCAGGTCCATGGGAAGCAGGGACGCCGGGAGGACCGGCGCGCATGGCGACCCTGAACCGTTGCGGAGCGCGGGCTTCAGCCCGCAGGGACGCCCCCAACGCGGCGCGGCTTCCTGCGGACTGAAGTCCGCGCTCCTGGGGCGGTTCATGGGAAGTAGCGCGCGCGGTTCCTGGCTTGCCGGATGCGGCGGGCAGCGGAGTGCCCGCCCTACCGGATGGCGGTTCCCGCGGTGCTCGGAAACCTCCCAGCGCTCAATAGCGAACCGCGCGATAGAAGACAGCCGGCCCGGGCGGCGCGTTGGTGTCCAGGAGTTCGATCGCTCCCCCGGTCGGCGTTAGCGTGCTGAGCGTGGTCCAATTGGTCAGGGTCGTGCTGCGTTGGATCTGGAGTTCGCCCCCGGCTGACTCCGCATGCAATCGGAGCCGAACACTGCGACTGGTCTCCAGCCACTCGATCGCCTCGAACCGCGGCGCCGGGGCTGGCGGGGGCGCCTCGAGCTCGATCCCCACCGTGCGCACCTCGCTGTAAATGCGACCGTCCCACGCCTTGTAGGTGAAGCTGTCGTACCCGGACGCCCCCGATTTGGGAGCGTAAACAAAATTGGTGCCCAAACCGAACAACCGCCCCTGGCGCGGACCCTTCAGAATCGCCACGCGGAGCGCATCACCGTCCGGGTCGCGCAGGTCAAAGACCAGGGTGGTGGGCTGATTCGCCGGCAACCGCACGGTTTGGTTGCTGGCCAGCGGCATCCGGTTCAAGGGAACCACATGCAGCGTGACCGTCGCGGGCGCGCTGTCGAACTCGTCGTCGCTGGCCCGAAAGCTCAGCCGGTCGGGGCCGACGTAGTCCTGAGCCGGCGCATAAACCAGCGTTGGCGGGTCGCCAGAGATCACGCCGCTGACGGGGTTCGTGAGCACGGTGAACCGCAACGGGTCACCTTCACCATCGATGGCCCGCAGCACCAGGTTCGTCGGGGTGTTCATCCGGACCTCGACCGTGGTGCCCTTGGCCACCGGGGCCGTGTTCTTGTCGGTGACGGTGATCTCCGCCAGGGTGTTCGCGCCGTAGTCGTGACCGTCGAAGGCGCGGAACATCAGCGAGTCCACGCCGAGGAAATCCCGGGCGGGCGTGTAGACGAAATTCGTGCCGGCCCGGTTGATCTCTCCGTGCTCCGGCGGCGAAACGATCTCGAACGTCACGTGGTCGCCATCCTCGTCGGTGGCCGTGAGCGAGAGCGTCAGGGGCCGGTTCAGTCGCGTCGCCAGTGCGACGGATTCGGACTTGGGCGGGTTGTTTGCGTCCAAGACCCGGAACGTGACCCTCGCCACGCGGCTGGTCAGGCTGCCGTCGGTCGCCAGGTAACTGAAGCCGTCCTCGCCGGCGAACCCCCGCCGCGGGTAATACGTGGCGATGTCGGGATAGGTCCACAGTTCCCCGTCACGCGGACCCTCGAGAACCTGGTAGGAAAGCGTCGACCCGTCCGGATCAGCGGCGCGGTAGAACACGTCGACCGAAGTGTTCCGGTTCATGGTGAACTGCTGGTCCTCGGCGGTAGGGGCGTCATTGACGGGGCGCACCACGAGTTGGACGGCACCCGTCGCCGACAGGCCGCTGCCATCCGTGATCACGTACTGGAAGCCGTCGTTTCCCGACCAATCAGCCTTCGGCGTGAAACGCAGCCGCGCGGCTCCGACAAGTTCCACCCGGCCATTCGTGGCCCCGACGAAGCTGGAAAGGTAGAGCGGGTCCAGGTCCGGATCAGCATCGTTGGCCAGCACCTCGATTTCCGTCATCGCATCCTCGTCGAGGACGACGTGGTCCGGCTTCGCCACCGGCGCATCCGGGACGGGAGTCACCCGGATCCCGACACTGGCCAGGGCCATCCCGCCCTCGCCGTCCACCACCATGTAATCGAAGGAGTCGGTGCCGTTGAAATCGGGATCGGGGGTGTAGTCCAGGCGTTCGCCGCCTCGTCGTTGCAGCTTTCCGCGCCTGGGCCGGCTGTGACTCTCCACCCGGAGCGCGAGGCCCCACGGGTGTTCATCGTTGGCCAGCACCGCAATGTCGGCTGCCGTGTCCTCGGAGATCACCACCTCATCGCTGCGGGCCAGCGGCGGGGTGTAGTCCGGCCTGGCCGCGTAGTAGACCGTCGCCGACGCCTGCGCACCTTCCGGATCGGTCACTGTCAAGGTGAGCGGTTCGCTGCCCATCCAGGAAATCTGCGGCGCCGCGACCGTAAGGACTCCCTGTCCGTCGACGGCGGCCTGCAGTTCAACCGCGCCGTGGATCTGCCAATCGAGGTCCCGGAACGCGTGGTCCGGATCTTCGGCGTAGCCGCGCAGGTCAATGGCAAAGAATGGACTCCCGGAGCGGACGGTCTGGCTTGGGGGCGGATACAGCACCGGGGGGTGATTGGTGGCGCTGACGGACTCCTGGTAACCGGTGTGTTGGGGATCGCGCTGGAACATCGGCCAACCGGTTGCGGATGCCGTCGCCGCCACGGGAAGTTCCCACGCATACAGCGAATAGCGCTCCTTGCGTGTGCTGATTGGCGGTGTAGCGGCGTAGGCGGTGTCGTCAATGCTCGAGGCCACGAGGTCGGCAAGGCCGTTTCTGTCCAGATCGGTGATGATGACCTGGGCGGCCTTGAACCGGGAGAAGTTCCCGCCCGACTCCAGGAACAACCCCGGCCAGTCGGGTCGCGGATGAAGCGCGACGGGAACTCCGCCAGGATTCCAGGCACGCACGGTTCCCACGGTCTGGAAGTTGCCCGTGAACAGCACGGGTCCCAGCAAACCCGGAACCGCCGCGACCACTTCCGGCCTGCCGTCTCCGGTCACATCGGCGAGGACCGGAGCGCTGTTGAGCGACGGGATGGGCGCGACGGAAACCGGCCAGCCGGGCGCGTTGAAGCCGTCGTGATGCAGCAGGTGCAGTTCCCGGACGCCGCCGCTCGCGATGGCGATTTCCAGATCCCCATCGCCATCCACGTCGGCAAGGGCGGGAGGCGTTGCGAACGACAAATCCAACTTCACGGGCCAGCCGGGGAACAGCTCGCCGTGCGTGGTCCACGCGTAGAGGCCCCCTTGCACGCCGCGTCCGGCCACCGCGTAAGGATCGTACGTGGGAACGAGCACCTCATCGCGGCCATCCCCATCAAGATCGCCCGTGACCGGCGAGGCCAGGATCTGCCCGGGCACCTCGCGCACCCAGACCGGCCCGGACGGCTCGTTCAGATCAAACAGCCCGATGCGCGAGCACCCCATCGGCGCCACGATCTCGAGCTGCCGGTCCTCATCGAAATTGCCGACGGCCGGGAACCGGCGCGGCCAGCTCGGGCCCGCCCAGCAGGTCTCAACGGGCCACGAGGCACGCAGGTTTCCCGCCGCATCCAGCACGAAGAGTTGCGGCGGTTTGTCCGACGCGTTCGCCAGACCGATCAGCTCCGGCCGCCCGTCGCGGTCAAGGTCGGCAAGGACTTTCCCCGGGGCGCTGGCGGGCAACGTGAGTGGCCAGGGGCCACCGAGGTCGGCGCCGTCGTGCCGGAACGCGAAGAGCCGCTGCTCCTCCCCGGCGTCCACGAAGACCTCAAGGCGGCCGTCGTCGTCAAGGTCGCCGACGAGCGGGATGTCCGAGGGCGGATCGCCCGCGGCGAGTTCCCGGGACCAGCGGACCGCGCCGTCAGGCGCGAACACCATCAAGCGCGACGGAGCGCCGGGAGGCGAGCCCGGTTGCACACGCAGGATCTCCTGAACGCCGTCCGCATCCAGGTCGGCGATGGTGACGTGCCGCCAGTCGTTGGTCGGATGAACGCCGGTGGCCGGGAGGTGCACGGGCCAGCCGGGGCGCAACTGGTCGTCGACGTACACCAGCATCGTGCGCCATTCTCCGACCAGGGCGGTTCCTTCAAAGGCGCGCAGGCGCAAGGCATGGAAGGTACTCGGCTCGGCGGCGGTCGTGTCCCAGGTTCCCAGCACTCCACTGAAGACTTCCGACTGTCCGGCGTTCTCCAGCTCGATGCCCACCACGGACCAGGTCGATGGCTCGAGTCCCACACCATGTTCGACGACATAGCGACGCCCATTTCCGAACACCGTGCCCTGCAGGGTCACGCGGTCGCCCCGGCGCACCACATCGTTGTTGGCCGGCGAGGTGAGGTGCACGTTCCGCACAGTGGCGACGACGCGGTCTTCAGCTTCCTGCCCCAGCGTGTCGCTCACCACGAGCCGGATCGAGAACGTCCCCTCCTGCAGTTGGGCACTCGAGAAGTCCTTGAACAAAGCGCCTTCCTCGACGGCCTGCGTCGCCTCGTGGAACCGGGTCCAGTTCGTCGGATACGTGCCGCTCCCGTACTCGAGCCGGTACGACGCGAAGTCGGGGCCGGCCGCCGTGCCGCGGAGGTCCACCCGACCCGAGATGACCTTGGGCAGGGAGAGCTTCGCGCGCGGCAACGGCTTTCGCACCCGGACCGCCTTTCCCGCATCCAGCCGTCCCGTCCCTAGGTACTGGTCGGTATGGATCGCGGAGACGCAGTTGCGGAGGATTGCGGCAAGATCGTTGTTGGTGAACTCGGGATGGCCGGCGAGGACCAGGGCGGCGACCCCGGACGCATGCGGGGCAGCCATCGAGGTTCCGCTCAACAGGTCGTAACGGCCGTTCGGCGTCGTCGCGAGCACGGCCTCGCCCGGAGCCGCGAGGTCCACGTAAGCCCCGAAGTTCGAGAAGACCGCCCGCTCGCCCTTCACGTTCAGCGCGCCCACGGCCACGACCGGATCGTACCCGGCCGGGAACGGGGCGATGTCATCACGCTCGTTTCCCGCCGCGGCCACGATCAGCACGCCGGCGTCCCAAGCCTCGGTGATCGCTTCCTGCAAGACGCGGCTCTTGTCGCTTTGTCCCCAGCTTGCATTGATGATCCGCGCCCCGTTCTCCACGGCATAGCGCAGCGCTGAAGCGACGCCGGCGACGGTGCCCTCGCCATGCTCGTCGAATGCCTTGATGGCCATGAGCGAGGCTTCCCAACAAACACCGGCCACCCCGATGCGGTTGTTCCCCACGGCCCCGATGATGCCCGCCACATGCGAGCCGTGGGACTGGTCGTCCATGGGGTCGCCATCGTCGCTCACGAAGTCGTATCCGTGCAGGTCGTCGACGTAGCCGTTGCCGTCGTCATCGAGCCCGTTGCCCGGAATCTCCGCGGGATTGAGCCAGACATTGGCTTCGAGATCGGGATGATAATAGTCGATGCCCGTATCGATGACCGCGACGCGGACCTGTCGGGCGTTGGTGACGACAGGCCATGCCTCCGTCGCCCGGATGTCATTGCCGGACTCACCCTCGCCCTGCCCTGTGTTCAACAGGCCCCACTGCGCGCCGAACTCGAAGTCGCTCGGAACGACCTGGTCGGACGGACCGCTGAAGATTCGGAGGCGGTAGTTGGGCTCGACGTAGAGCACCTCGGCGTGCGCAGCGATTTCCGCCGCGGCTTCCTGGGCCTTGACGGGATCACCTGCCTCAACCAAGGCCACGTTCGCCAGCACGGACGACGAGAACCGCCCCGCGGGCACCCTCGATCCGCCTTCCGGGAGGAGGCGGGCCGTCGTGAGGTTGACCCGCGAGGACTTGAGCAAGGCCTCCCGTCTCGCGGGGGAGACTTCGGGGCGGAAGCGGACGAGAAGTTGGTTGGAGGCGGTATCGGGGGGAGTGGACTGGCCGAGCGCGCCTGGCAACCCGATGATCCAGGCCAGGAGGAGCCAGAACGCCAGTGAAGCTGGTCGAAAGTCCCCTGGCGGCGTGCCATCCCCGGTAGGGGGCGTAGTCCCCTGCGCGCCGGCGGCGGCGGGCAACGGAGTGCCCGCCCTACCTGGTTGAGCTTCATGGAAAGCCGGGATCTCCCTGCTCTGGGTTGCTGGTTCTGGTCCGGGAAACGCATGCGGATCACGACCCCAGAAAGCGCCGCGAAAGCGGGCGCACTCCAAACGCTTCGCGCCGCTCCAAGGCACGTCCGAAATCGCGAAGCGCCTGGAGTGCGGGGATTCATCCCCGCTTTTCGTCGCCGGTCCCAGATTGGTTCCCTGTTCCCTGCAGACCTGCTCAGTGTCCCTGAACCGCTCCCGCCGGGTGGGGGGACCCGGCCTACACGCTGTAGGCCCGGTGCCCTCAACGGGCGGTCCGTAGGTAAGCTCGTGATCGGTGCGCAATCCGCCTTCGAGCGCGCAAGAGATGTGCCAGCCGGTCACCGCCTTAACCCAACAGTTCGCGGACCTTCGCCTCAAGGTCGTCGTGACGCATCAAGGATTCTCCCACGAGCACCGCCCCGGCCCCGCCAGCGCGGAGCCGCGCCACGTCGGCCGCGGTGTGGATGCCACTCTCGGCCACGAGCAAGGGGGGGGGCGTCAGCCCTGACCGACGAAGCTTCCCGGCCAGGCGCTCGGTGGTTGCGAGGTCGACCCGGAAGGACTTGAGATCCCGGTTGTTCACGCCGATCAATGCCGGCTTCAACGCCAGGGCTCGGTCCATCTCGGCCTCATCATGCACCTCGACGAGCACGGAGAGACCCGCCTCCAGGGCGAGGCCGTGAAACCGGTGGAGACGTTCGTCGTCCAGGATCGCCACGATCAGCAGGATCGCGTCGGCCCCGTGCCGGTGCGCCTCCAGGATCTGCCGCTCGTCAATGATGAAGTCCTTGCGCAGCAGCGGCAGCCGCACCGCGTCCCGAATCGCCCGGAGATAGGCGAGCGACCCCTGGAAGAACTTCTCGTCGGTGAGCACCGACAGACAGCTTGCGCCCGCCCGCTCGTACGCTTGAGCGATCCGGACCGGATCAAAATCCTGGCGGATCACGCCGGCGGAAGGCGAGGCCTTCTTCACTTCCGCGATGAGTCCGACCTGACCTCGTCGCGGGTGGCGCAAGGCTTCCAGGAAGTCACGACGATCGGTTCGCTCCGCGCCTTCACGACGCAGCGAAGCCCGCAGATCGTCGACCGCCGGGAGGACGGCAACTTCGCGGTGTTTCTGTTCGACGATGGTGTCGAGAATGCTCACAGGATGCTTCGGGAAGCCCGGTTAGGCGCCGTCTTCCTCGTCCTTGATGCCCTGCATCCGTTTGGACGGACAGCCGGCGCGGAGCCAGGCGTTCACGAACGGATCGATCGCCCCGTCGAGGACCGCTTCGGTGTTGCTGGTCTCCTGCCCGGTCCGGAGGTCCTTCACCATCCGGTAAGGCTGGAGCACGTAGCTGCGAATCTGGTTGCCCCACCCGATGCTGCCCTTTTCGCCGTAGAACCGCTCCATCTCGGCCTTCTTCTGGTCTTCGCGGAGCGCCACCAGTTTCGAGAGCAGCAGCTTCATGGCGTTGGCGCGGTTCTGGTGCTGGGAACGTTCGCTCTGGCTGGCCGCCACAACGCCCGTCGGAATGTGCGTAATCCGGACGGCGGTCTCGACCTTGTTCACGTTCTGGCCGCCCTTGCCGCCGGACCGGAACGTGTCCACCTTCAATTCCGGGGGTGGAATCACCAGTTCGCCTTCGTCCGCGATCTCCGCGATGACGTCCACGCTCGCGAAGCTGGTATGCCGGCGTTTGTTTGAGTCGAAGGGCGAGATGCGCACCAACCGGTGGACCCCGCGTTCGGCCTTGCAGAAGCCGTAGGCGTTCTCCCCTTTCATCACCACGGTCGCGCTCTTGATGCCCGCCACTTCGCCGGGCAAGGCATCGATCATCTCGGCCTGCCAGCCCCGATTCTCGGCCCAGCGCTGGTACATGCGGAGCAGCATGTTCGCCCAATCGCAGGACTCGGTCCCCCCTGCCCCGGCGTTGACGCTCAGGATGCAATTGTTGCGGTCGTGCGGTCCGTTGAGGAGGATCTGAAGTTCGAGGCGTTCGACCTGCTCGACAAACGCGGTCGCTTCGGCTTCCAGTTCGCGTTCCAGCTTGAGCTGCGCTTCCGCGGGCTCGGCTTCCCCCAGCTCGACCATCACGCCGAGATCTTCGTACTGCTTCTCGGACTGGATGAGCGGATCCAGATTGCGGCGGATCCCGTTGGCCTCGTCGATCAGACGCTGGGCCTGTTCACGGTTGTTCCAAAAAGTCTCCCGGGCCATCTCGGCATCAATCTCGCCGAGGCGGCGCTGCAATGTCGGTACGTCAAAGAAACCTCCGCAACTGCTTCAGCTTCGCGCCGGCGGCTTCCAAGTGCGATCGAGTCGTGTCAAACATGGGCGAAAAAGTAGGGGCTGCTCCGGCTCGTGGCCAGTCATTTGTCCCGGCGGAGATGGTCCATCGCGCGGCACAGTGGGACGAAGCTGCGCCGAGCCTCTGCTTCAAGTGAGGTAGGGCGGGCACTCCGCTGCCCGCCGAACCCGTCTCGCGGGAACGCTCGTGCCCCCGACCCCGACCCTGTGGTCGCAACCATCGTCGGGCGGGTCCATGATCCAAGCCGACCCGGTTCAACGGCCCGCCCCTTCACGCCTTCTCACCAGGCTCATCACCAACACCAGGGCAATCACCCCACAACACGCCCAGCCAAAGACATCGCCGTAACGACGGAACCACGTCGAAGGCCAAGACTCCCCTTCTGCCGGCAGGGGCACCCGGATGTGGAGGAACCCCGCGGCATGGATGCTTCCGCCCGGCTCGCCCAACACGTCCCGGAATCGCCCTCGCTCGTCGATCCAGCACGTCAGCCCATTGTTCGTGCAGCGGATGAGCGGCACCCCGTTCTCGACCGCGCGGAAGGCGGCATGGGCGGCGTGCTGCCATTGCGCGGGCCCTTCCCCAAACCAGCCGTCGTTGGTGAGGTTGAGCAGGAAATCGGTCCCCGGCCCGACATGCCGACGCGCGCCCCTCGCGAACACATCCTCGAAACAAATCAGGACCGAGAACTCGGCGTTCGGGCGCGTGAGTCGATACGGGACCGGTTTCCGCCCGGGCGTGAAACTCCCTTCGATCGGCGTGAGTCGCTTCACCCAGGGCAGCCAGTTTTCGAGCGGCACGTATTCACCGAAGATGACCAGTCGCTGCTTGCGGTACGTTTCGACGAAGCGGCCTTCGGGATTGAACAGGAAGGCGCTGTTGAACGCGTTGTGACCGCCTTCGGGCCGGGCCTCGTAATCGTCCGCTCCAAAGACGAGCCAGGTCTTGTGAGTGGAAATCAGCCGGGTGAGCGCTTCGAAGTCGGCTTCGCTCAGCTCGGGAAGCGACGCCTCGGGCCAGACGAGCAGGTCGGGACGGGTTGCGAGCGCCAGGGCGCTGAGGTCCATCAAGCGGTTGAAGCGATTCGTGCTTTCGCTCTCCTCCCACATCAGCGTCTGAGGAATGCTGGGCTGTACCAAGGCCAGCTCCAGCTGCCGCGCGGTCGGCGGTGCTTGCTGGACTCGCTGCACGCCCCAGAGCGTGACCCCGACGATGGTGAGCAAGGGCAGGCCGAGGTCCGTCAACAGCGCCAGGCGAAGCGTCCCAAATGGCCGGCCGGGGGAACCCCCGGTCGCCCGGGGTCCAGCCTGACCTCGCCACGCGGGTAGCGGCGGACGTGCCACCTGGATCCCGAGTCGCAAGCTCCCCAACAGGAGCCCCACCGAGAGCCAGACGATCAGAAACGAAACGCCCGGAACCCCGGTCACAGACGCGATCTGGATGAGGGGAATCGCCCGGTACTGCGAGGCACCCAGCGGGTTCCAGGGAAATCCACTCAGCACGTGCGCCGACAGCATCTCGATGCTGACCCAAGCCAGTGCGCAGCCCACGGCCCACAGGCTTCTTGCGCCCCAAGGAAGCTGCGCCGCGCTGGCGAAGCCCGGCGTTGATTGTGTGGTTCGAGCAGTCCCGGCCGGGCAGTCGCCGGGGAGAATTCGCCAGCAGATCCACGTCCAGAGTCCCACAAAGAGGGCCATGTACGCGCTCAGGGCCAGCCATCCAGCCACCGCTCCCGCGGGGAACGGGATCTCCAAGAGCCAGCGCAGCGAGACCAGGTGATGCGCGAACCCGCCCAGCCAGCCCAGCCGGAACGAACGCCAACCGCTCGTGCCCGCCGCGGCGGCGAGCACCAGGCCCGGCGCGACCCACGCGAGACTCGCCCAACCAGGATACGGAAAGGCGAGCGCCAGCATCGCGCCCGCCGCCACGGCGAGCGCGGCGCGCCACGAGAACCATGCGCTGCCTGGGAAACGCACCAACCCCTGCAGCTTGGCGCAACGGGAGTCCAACTCAAGCCGCGAACCGCCGGGGCTGACTTGGCCTGGGGGGCCATCGAAACGACCTTGCCGCTGCGTCGGAATGGCGCTCTCCGCGCCAATGTTCCGCCCCCATGAGGACTGTGGCTCCTCTGCGGCTCGCCAGGCAGCCGCCCTCTGGCAGGTTCACCCCGTGAAGCTGACCGCCGTGTTTGGACCCGCCAGCGAAGGCGGATACACCTGCTTCGTCGAGGACATCCCCGGCGCGATTTCGCAAGGCGAGACCCTGGAGGAAGCCAAGGCGAACTTGCTGGATGCGCTTAAGCTGGTGCTGGAGTGCCAGCGCGAACTCGCGGAGCGAGATCGGTCAGCCCAGGCCGTACGCGAGACGCTTGATTTTGTGGAGGTATGAAACGGGCCGACTTGAAGCGGCACTTGCGGCGCCGTGGCTGCGTCCTCTACGCCTGTCAACCTGTACCGCTCGAGGCCGCGGCACACCTCAGACCTGCTCGACCTGCAGCCGGGTCCCCCGCCTCTTGCGCATCGCCTCGAAGTGGGCGTCGCGACAGACGACCGGCACCTCGACGCGAATGGCGACGGTGGCCACAAAGAGGTCGTTGCGTGGGATGGTCCGACCGCTGGCCCGGAACTCGCGTTCGCGGGCCGCCGCTTCGGCCCAGTCTTCCGGCGCGAACGGGACGTGCCGGCTGGATTTGAAGACCTGCCGGAGGTCCTGCGCCTCCAACTGCTCGTTGGTCAACGCGTACCCCGTCCCCCCCGTCAACACCCGGGCGATGAACGCCTGTCGCTGCTGCTGCCGGAGGAACTCCGACAACGCCTGGGCAATCGCCGGTGATGTCTTCTTCTTCCCGGTGATTCTCTGAATCTGCCTCAGCTCGTTTGCACCAACGTCAATGGTGATTCGCATACTTCGGCAATGGAAAATGGTGCGTCGCCAACGCCCGGCAAGCTGAAAGGAGATGGCAGCGGCTGGCAACCGGCGCGCCGCCGTGCCCGGTGTCACCGACAACTCGCGGATGCACCGAGACCGGCCGCACCGCTGGCTCAGAGTTGCCCGGCCGGCCTCCCCCCTGTCACACTCCCACAGTGATTCCGCGAGACGCCCTGAGCATTCGCCTGTGCCGACTGGCATCAGTCCTCGGGGTCGGGCTCGGGGTGCTCGCGGTGAGTCCGTGGCTGCGGGGCGGGGAGCCGGCCGCGGTCCCCCTCGAACACGACTTCATCGTGCGGGCATGGGGTGTGAAGGACGGCTTGCCCGATGATCGGGTGCTCTCCCTGCTGGTGGACCGCCAGGGCTTCGTCTGGGCCGGCACCCGCAAGGGAGTCGCGCGCTTCGATGGCAGCCGGTTCGTGACGTGGTCGCGCTCGACGCACGAAGCCTTTGTCAGCGAGGAATGCCTGGCCCTGGCTGAAGACCGCGAGGGGACCATTTGGGTGGGAACTGCCGACGGTTTGATCCGGCTTTCTGACACCGTGACCCGATTTGACCCGAAGAGCATCGCTCCGACGGACCCGGGCTCAGAAGGACACCAGCAAGCCATCCAGACTCTCTGCGCGTCCGACGTGGGTGAACTCCTCGTCGGGACGTTCCGTGGCTTGGTCAGCCGAGGCGCCGCTGGGTCGTGGCAGCGCATTCAAGAGCGCTCGGTCGGCCTCGAACTGAACTGCCCTGGTACGGCTCTGGCTACGATGCCCGATGGAACCGTATGGGTAGGAGGGAGCACCAACGGACTGTTCCGACGACAGCAGATCGAAGCTCCGTGGATCAAAGAACTGAGCGCCCCTGCCCTGGCCGGCGAGCACTTCGTTCGGGCCTTGGCCGCGACGCGGGACGGGGTCCTCCATACCATCGTCACATACGACACCAGGTTCTGGCAATGGCCCGGCCGCCTGCTCCGGAGGCACGCGACGGGCTGGGAGGCGGTCGGGGATTTCGATATCGAGACCCGCACTTGCGCGCCTTTTCTAACCCCGGATTCGGCGGGAGGTCTGTGGTTTTCCATCACCAACCGAGTGGTCGGCCACTGGTTGAACAACACCCTGCACCGGTACGCCCTCCCGGTGGGTGTGGTCGGCCAGAGCTTCAACTGCATGGCCGAAGACGCCGAGGGCAACCTGTGGGCTGGTACGGCGCGGGACGGGCTGGTTGGCCTGCTGCCGTGCCGCATCCGAACTCTGACGACCGAGGACGGGCTTCCTGATGCGAAGACCCGGGCGCTACTCGAAGCTGCTGACGGGACCTTCTGGGTCGGCGCGGAAGCCGGGGTCGCCGGTTTTCCCTTCGTGCCGACGAGTGGACCCACGGTCCGCGCCAGCGGCGAATCAACTTCCCCAGGATCGCACGCTCCCCAGATTCTCAACCGAACCGCCGGCCTCGCTTCGGACCGGATTCGAGCGCTCGCCGAGGATGCCCGGGGCCGTCTTTGGGTGGGGACCGGTGACGGCGTGAGCATGTGGGACGGCGGGCACCTCACGCCCGTGGAATTCACGGGCGCTCCGTACCGTCGGAAGATCCGCGCGCTTCACGCGGGCCGTGACGGGAGTGTCTGGGTGGGCACCGCGCAAGGTTTGTATCGGTTTCGCCAAGGCGAAACGAATGCCTGGTTGCCTGCTGACGGCCTGCCGCATGAGAACGTTTGCGCCACCTTGGAAGACCGGCAGGGCCGGGTCTGGATCGGCATGGACGGTGGCGGCCTGGCTCGCGTGATCGAACGCGGCTTTGAGCGGTTCGATGAGGCGCGAGGTCTGTCGAGCTTGCGGGTGTGGGCGTTGCACGAAGACCACGAAGGCGCGCTGTGGATCGGGACGGACCGCGGGCTCAACGTGCTGCGCAATGACCGGATCGCGACCATCACGACCGCGCACGGGCTGCCGGACAATCTCGTCAACAGCGTCATCGAGGATGACCGAGGTTGGATGTGGGTGGGGCATGACCGGGGCATCTATCGGGTGGCGCGGTCGGAGTTGCTGGCGGCGGCCGAGGAGAGTCTGGGGCGGGTCCGCTGTATCCAATACGCGGAGGAGGATGGCCTGCGGCACCCGGAAACGAACGGCCAGATCAGCGGTCCGCCGGTGACCCGGCTCCGCGACGGACGAATCGCCTTCGCCACGATGGGCGGGGTGGCGTTGTTCGATCCCAAGGCACTGCCGGACCTGACAAATGGACCCCCTGCGTACATTGAGGAACTCCGTGCCGGCGGCCGCCTGCTCTATGCGGGCCGTCTGGCAGGTGGCAAGGGTTCGTTCCGGCGCCAGGCGACCGAGGCGTTGCGGATTCGTCCGCAGGATCGCGGTTTTGTTGAGATTCACTTCGCGGCGGTGGCCTTTCGCGCGCCGGACCATGTGCGATTCCGCCATCGGTTGCGAGGACTGTACGAGGAATGGGTGGACGCCGGTGCCCTGCGACAGGCCAGCTTCACGGACTTGCGTCCCGGGGACTACACCTTCGAGGTCACCGCGGCAAATCACCACGGCTACGCCAGCGCCACGCCGGCGCAGTTGGCGTTCCGGATCGAGCCGATCTGGCACGAGCGGGCGGCGGTTCGGGTGTCCGGGCTGCTCCTGCTCGCGGGCCTCGTTGCGGGCGTCGTCGCGTGGCGGTTGGGCGAACTGCGGCGAATCGCTGATCTCGAGCAGCAAGCCGCCCTCGCCCGGGAACGCGCCCGGCTCGCGAAAGACCTGCACGATGGCCTCGGCGCCAACTTGACCGAGATCACCCTGCTCAGCGGCCTGGGAGACACCTCCCACCTGCCGGCCGAGGCCCTGGCAGCCCGCTTCGATCGCCTCACCCGCAGCACCCACGACGCGCTCCACTCGCTGCGCAATGTCATCTGGGTTACGAATCCGAGAGCGGACAGTCTCGAGATGCTCGCGTCGCGACTGTGCGAATCCGCGGAGCGGACGCTCGACGCGGCGAACGTACGCTGCCGGTTGAGCTTTCCGGCCGAAATGCCGGTGACAGCGGTGCGACCCGAACTCCGCCGTGACGTGCTGTTCGCGGTCAACGAAGTCATCAACAACATTGTGCGCCATGCGCGGGCCACGGAGGTTCGGCTCACCTTGACGATCACGGAAGGGGAACTCGTGCTCTCGATCCGCGACGACGGGTGCGGGTTCGATCTGAGCGCCGTCCGTGCGCGGGCCGAGGCCGCTGACCGTGGACTGGGCCTGAGGAGTCTGAACGAACGTCTTTCCCCTCACGGCGGCACCTGCGAAATCCGCAGCCAGCCCGGAAACGGCACGGAATCGATGCTGCGCGTGCCGCTGCCGAAGTGAGCGCACGGCGCGTGCGGAGGTTCGGTTTCCGAATTGAACCCGGTGATGGGTTTCGTATCTTGACCGCATGGACACCGAGATCGTGTTGAACCTGAAATTGGAGCCGCTGGCCGAAGGGGGATTCCTGGCCACGAGCACCGATTTGCCCGGACTGGTCGTACAAGGACGAACGCGCGCCGAAACGATGGAACTGGCTCAGGCCAACGCCCGGATCCTCATCGAGGTGTACCTCTCAGAACGGCTGCCCTTGCCGCCGTCGTTGCGCCGGATCTCCAAGCGCAAACCCAGGACCGTCAGCACGCTCTTGCCCGTCGCGATGCCGTTGCCCGCATGAGCCGGCTGCCGATCCTGAAGTACCGTGACGTCGTGGCGTGCCTGCGGCGTCACGGTTTTGAATATCTTCGGCCGGGCAAAGGCAGTCACGAGTTCTGGATCAACCGTGAGACGCGCAAGGTCACCATGGTTGCCTGTCATCCCGGCGACATTCCTCGCGGGACTTTGCGCGCGATCATCGCGCAGACCGGGCTTCACCCCGAGGAGTTTCTGAGATGATCCCCGATTCTGTCTCTGGAAGCAGTCGCACCGACAGTCCCCCCATCCGCGTGCTGGTGCTCGAGGATGCGCGCAAGACGCGTGAGGCGCTGGTGGCGCTGATCGAAGGCACGCCGGGCTTCTCCTGCGTCGGCGCGTCCGAGACCGCCGAAACCGCCCTCCGCCAGATTGCCCAGGCCCAGCCCGACGTCGTGCTCGTGGACCTGGAACTTCCGGGCATGACCGGAGCGGAGTTCCTGGCTCTCTGCCACCGCCGCTTCCCGGACGTCGCGCCGCTGGTCCTGACGGCGCATGACACCGCCGCATGGATCTTCCCCGCGCTGGCGGCGGGGGCTTGCGGGTACGTGGTCAAGGGAACGCCGCCCGCCAAACTGCTCGACGCCATCAGCGAAGTGCGCGAGGGCCGCTCGTGGATGTCCGGCCAGGTGGCGCGCCTCGTCCTCAAGTCGTTCCATCAGGCGCCTTTGCTGGCCCGGCCAGACGAGCCGCTCAGCCCTCGCGAGCGGGACGTGCTGGGCCAGCTGGCGAAGGGCCTGCGCTACGCCGAAATCGCGGACCAACTCGGGATCGCCCCGCGCACCGTCAGCACGCACATCCACCACCTTTACGAGAAACTCCACGTCCACTCCGCCGCCGGCGCCGTGGGCAAACTGATCGCCCTGGAGGAGGGCGAGCCGACGGACTGACCGGCTGGACCCGTCAAGCCCGTCGTTCGGCTAGCCGGCGCTGGCACAGGTGCCCGGATCGAGGGCGGCAGCGTTGGCCAGTTCCATCGTCTCCTCGCCCATGCGGAGGGCGTAAATGCCCAGCGCCGTCAGGCGCGCGATGACCGGCTCCGGAATCGCCCAACTCCCCCGCACCCGGATCAACCTTCGGCCTTTGTGCTCCGGAAAATGATCGAAGAACCCCGCCGCCTTGACCGCGAACTCGTCGGCACACTGGAGTGAAGGCTTGGACTTCGCCTCGCCCAAGATCACTGCCGTCGGCCCGACCAGAATCGCGTCGAATTCTGTTTCCTGGCCGGCGCGCCGCCGCGACCACCGAATCCCAAAGTCCTCAACCACTGGAAACGCGAAGTGCTCGGCAGCAAGCCGGCGAAGGCTGGGAGCGAGGATGTCGCGGTCCGCTGCGCCCATTCTCTCGGCCAGCCTGTACCATTGCCATTCAGCCTCCCGACTTGAGTCGCGCAGGTCTTGGTCGCTCAAGGTCTCGCGTTTGGATTGTCTGGATGCGGGCGACATTGCCGGTCGAATTTCGCTTTCGATGGATGATCGAGTGTGTCGCGCCCCGCTTTCTTACCGGGCCACACGCTCGTCCGCCTTACGGTTGAGCACGGCCATCTCGGTCATGAATTGACCGAACAGTGCCTCCAACCGGTCCACGCGTTCTTCCGTTGTCACGTATGCCATCGCGTGCGGCACCTTATCCCGTGGTTCGCGGGTACGCAATGGGGCAGCCACAGCACCGTTCCGGACCGAACCACCGTCTCAGACCACGCCGTAGCCGTTTCCCAGAGCTGGATCGCTCCGAGCCAACCTCGGTGAATTCGCGCGACCCGACGAGTACGGTGGCCTTGGGAATCGAACTTGCGTAACGCCGCTGCTCCCGGGCGGATCGGCTGAATGACGTATTCGGCCTCGCGGGAATCTCACTCTCGTGGCCCAGAATACGTCGTTTGCCGGATACACGGCCGGCGAGCCGGCTTGTACACTGAGAGCTATGAACGCAGTCCCATCTCGACTACTCAATTCCTGCGCTGCACGAGCGACGCCGGCAGTTCGGATGGCCGCTTTAACCGCTTGGATGTTGATCGGTTACACCGCGTACTCACAGCCGTTTACCAATGGAGGGTTCGAACAACCGCCGATCCTACCGGGCATCCCAAACCCATACCCTGGCCCGATTCCGGGGTGGGATGTGTCGAAGAGCGAGGGGCGTTTGTGGGTGGGGCCGGCGTACAACGGCGTTCCCAACCCGGCCGAAGGTTCCCAGCACTTCGAGATTGGGATGAACGATTCGTCACGTAACAACTTCATCAGCCAGACGTTCTCCACCACCCCGGGCAGCCAGTACCGAGTGAGCTTCCAAGTCGGCTGGGGTGGGAACGATAGGCAGCCTAAGAAATCCGTGCGGGCGAGCGTGACTTCCGACAAAGGTGAACCGTTGGCGTCGCTCGACGCGAACGCGTCTGCGACAAGAAGTTACGGGTCGCTCCAGCGCTTCGCGTTCACGGCGACGACTGATGCAGCAACGTTGACGTTTCTGGAAACCTCACAGGACCATTACCAAGCCTCCTTGTTTCTAGACAACGTCCACGTCGAGTCGCTGCTCGAAACCAAGCTCTGCAAGACCGAGGTGGGCGGTAACATCGCCAACCAGACGTGGACCAAGGACAAGTCCCCTTACTGCGTGACGAACGATGTCTATGTAGCCGGAAACCTGACCATCCGCGAAGGCGTCGAAGTGCGGATGCAAGGCAACTACGCTTTTGAGGCCGCCGGGAGGCTCCGCGCCTTGGGTACGGCAGACGAACCCATCACCTTTCATCCGGCGGACCTCGCGGTGGGTTGGCAGGGACTGGTCTTTCGTGATGCCGTGCCCGGTTCCTTCTTTGTTCACACCATCATTGAAGGCTCCAAGAACAGCGGCGTGCGCATCACGAATACGCCGCCAGCGTTCACGAACTGCGTGATTCGGAACAATACTTCTCCGGGGAACGGCGGAGGAATCCTCGCGACGGTTTCGGGATCGCCGCTGACCCTGCAGGGCTGCCTCATTACCAACAACGTAGCTGGTCCCCACGGCGCAGGCACAGTCCTCGGGGGAGGAATGTATGTCAAGGGGACGGGTATCTTGAACCACTGCGACGTGCTCGGGAACAAAACCCGGGGGGCCACCGGGATTGGCGGTGGTGTATACGTGGATGGAGACGCAACCGTTGAAGGCTCGTCAATTGTCAACAACCTAGCTGGAGGCTCAAGTGGCCAATACGGGAGTGGGCTCCAGATCGACTCGGGGCGCCTGCGCATGGCCAATTGCTGGGTAGCAGCCAACGGTGTCAAGGGAGCTGCTGGTGATTCTGGCGGATTGCGCATCGTTGGGAGCGATGCCGACCTGGTGAACTGCATCGTCTCAGGAAACGCAAGCTACGGCATTGGTCAATACCGCGGGTCTTTGCGGATTTTGAACTGCACAATCGTGAATAACCAGTCCACGGGTGTCTCCTGGTTTTCCGGCACGATCGCGATCACCAACAGTATCGTCTATTTCAACAACGACGGCGGGGGACAGGTAGATGGAGGCCGCACAGTCCGCTACAGCAACATCCAAGGTGGCTATCCCGGCGAGGGCAATATCAGCTTCGCGCCGGCCCTGTGCCCCGACAACTACTCCCTGATCCAGGGCTCGCCCTGCGTTGACGCCGGGCACCCCGGTCTGGAGTTCCGGGACAGCCTGATCAGCACGGACGACTGCTCGCTCTACGCCCGCGGCGGCCCGCGCAACGACATGGGTGCCTACGGCGGTCCCGGCGCTTGTTACTGGACCGAGCCCCGGGCTGAACCGGTCATCCGAATCGCCCCGGACAACACGATCGGGTTCGTCGGTCAACCGGTCAGTCTGGGTGTGATCGCCACGGGCCAGGAACCGCTGGCCTACCAATGGTTCAAGAACGGCAGCTCGGTGGCCGGCCAGACGAACGCCGTAATGACCTTCCGGAGCGCCGCCTTGGCCGATGCAGCAGACTACTACGTGAAGGTCAGCAACGCCCTGGGCGAAATCAACAGCCCGGCGGTGCCCGACTGGCCGCCGGTCCATCTCGGCGTCGCTCGCTACGAGGCGCGACAGGTTGGCCTGACTCAGCAAGGCCGTCCGCGTCTGCTCATCCGCAACGGGCAGGGCGGCCAGAAGTGCGCGGTGTATTCCGCACCGGTCATCCCTGCCGGCGAGGTGTGGCCGGTGCCAGGGATTGCTCCGACCGCGTGGGAGCTTCGCGACATCCTCACTTTCTCCGGGACCGAACTTGATTGGACCGATCCACGTCCGTTAGACGCCGGCGAGGATCGTTACTACGGTGTGGTGCCGGTGCCGTAAGCGATCTCGCCTGAGGACTTTCTCACCGGTGAGGAGCAGTCGTCGACAGACCAGATTGCGACGGTGTGAGACGCTGAAACCCTTCGTGATGGATCTGGTCTCCGCTGAGCGATCTGTCAGTCCAGCCACGGTTGCCAGATGTGAATGCGGGATCCCGATCCGGTAACGAGTTGGCGAAGCGAAACGGCTTTCTGAACCGACGCCATGTGGGTCGAGGGTAGCGGCGCGTCCGGACTTCGTAGAGCAGGGGCAACCAAGTTCCGGGCGCGCCGATTCCTCTGCGCCGGATTTCTTGCCGGGCGTGAAGTAGCGTGAACGGGTCCTCGCTAATGACACACCCCTCAAGCGGCGAACAGCCCGGCCAGGTCCACGGCGAATCCCGGCACCGCCTCACTCCTCACCGTCCCGCCCAGCCCGTGCAGGGTGCGGTCGATGTATTGCCCGTCCCGCGGTTGGCGATGGACCTCGATCTGCTGCTCGGGTCCCAGCACGAACCAGCATTCCTTCACGCCGGCGGAGGCATAGGCGCGGAGTTTGGAGCGGTCGTACTCGTGGCTGCTCACGCACACTTCGATCACGAGTTCGGCGGTGGTGGGGTGTTCGTGGCGGTAGTCGTCGATGGAACCCCGGATGAGCGAAAGGTCCGGTTCGGGCTCGGAATCGCCGCAGGTGATGGGCTGCTCCACCTGCACGTGGAACCCCGGGAGCAAGACCCGCTGGAGCATGGCCAGGAGTCGCATGACCAGGAACCGGTGGAGGGGGGACTTGGACATCTTCTGAAAGACCTGCCCATAGAGCAGTTCGGTTTTCTCGGGGATGAGGCCCAACTCGCCCAGCGCACGATAGGCCTTCACCCCGAGCGGCCAGGGCC
The DNA here is from genome assembly GCA_964535555.1 of uncultured Verrucomicrobiota bacterium. GTDB lineage: Bacteria > Verrucomicrobiota > Verrucomicrobiia > Limisphaerales > J093 > DSVZ01. Next base: position 2,091 of record CAZHUS010000119.1, on the reverse strand, counting down.
GGCCGCCTTGGACGACCGGTCGCGGTGATTCAATCGCCGTCATGATCGGGAGAATAGCCCCCGGGGGCGCCCCGGCTCAAGTGCGCAGGTGGGTTCAGCGGTTTCAAGTTTCACGGGGTGGAACGGGCGACCCGCCCGTTCGGGTCGGCGACCCGCCGCCCCTGGCCCTGCCTGGCAGCGAGGAAGCAGGCTCGGCCCGTTTGGCTTCCACCGGGGTGGCATCAGGTCCGCCGGGTCGCCGGACTGCACAGGCCAGTGGCCTGTGCCACCCACGGCGGGGCGGCGAAGCTCGCGGTCGTGGTTTCACCGGGCAACCCCTCGCGCGTCAAAGAGCTCACGGGATGGTACTTGATGCATCTGCACCCCGGCGCCATGGCGGCGTCATCCACTTCCGCCACCGGCCACACCGCCCCCGCCAGTCTCCACCTCGGTGGGAGGCGATGGAGCCCGGCCAGGGGAGTGTGTGCGTTCCATCGCGGGTTCCGTTGGCTTGAGGCCGGCTGACGCGGAATACCCCGCACCCGTGAACTGTGGCCGCACGATTCTCGCTGTGCTGACCGGGGCCGCCGTCGTCCTGCTGGGTGGCGTCGGAGTCCTGGCTGTCGAACCCCTGGCGCTGGACCTGCCCGCGGAATGGCAGCGGGAGTTCCGCACTCTCGAAGCCGATCTCACCAACCGGGTCCGATTCGAGAAGGTCGCCCCGCAAACCCATCACCCCGCGGGCAACGAACCTGTCACCGAGTTGGTGAATTGACGCCGTGGGTCGTGTCTGGCAATGTGTACTTCGTATGACAAAGCCGTTCAGTCTTCGTCTGGAGGTCGCTGCGTTGGGGCGTTTGGAGCGCCTGGCCAAGCGCCGGGGTCTGCCTCCGGCAACCATCGGCGCCGCTTACGTGGATGAAGGCACGCGCCTGGACCTGCATCCGGGGGTCGAGTTCCGTTCCACGCCGGCAGGACGGACGGCCTTTGTGCGCGGGACCCGGCTGCAAGTGTGGATGGCCCTGGATGCGATCCGGGATTTCGGCAGTGTGGAGAAGGCCGCCCAGGCGCTCCGGATTCCGGTCCTGCTGCTCGCGGGGGCGAAAAACTACGGCGCGGAATTCCCCGAGGAAATGGCGGCCTGCCGGGAGGAGGGCCGCCGGCCATTGGAAGAAATCGCCCGGCTGGTGCCCAATCACTCGTTTCTGCCGTGAGGCTGCTCCTGGACTCGCCTGTGCCAGCGGACGTGGCCGCTGCCGTGCTGAAGCTCAAGCCGTCCTGGAGCGTGGAACACGTCTCGTCCTGGCAGGAAGGCGTCTGGCGCAATGTGGACGACGATCTGCTCCTGGAGGCGTGCCACGAGGACCGCCGGGTGCTGGTCTCCAAGGACCGACGCACCTTGCCGCATTGGGTGGCATTGCGGGCCAGCGAGGGGAAGGACCATTCCGGCATCCTGTTTTATGACGACGAGCGCTTTTCCGCGCCTGCCATCGGCACGCTGGCCAGATCCATCGTCCGTGCCGGTCAGGAACGGTGCGAGTGGAAGAATGCCTGGGTCACACTCCGGTAGGCAGCCCCGCAGCGGCTAACGAACCCGTCACGCTTTGTGGCTGTCCATCAGCACGAACGCGTGGATCTCCATCCGAAACCGGTCCGGGAGTTCCGCCACGCGACCGAGGAAGCGCCGACGATCGGTGTCCGTGCGAACGAGTGCCTCCCGCCGGTTCCCGCGGTTGACCCTTGGATACACACCGCCCGCGACCACGACCCGGACTTTCCTGGCCATGGAACGAGGTTCGGGAAGACCGAACGGATGTCACGTGTCGTGACCTGACGCGGCTGCCCCACACCGGATGCGGGACGGCGTACCCGGCCCATCACCGCTGAAGCTGAGGTTGCCATCCAGGACGAGATCACGAAATACCGGGCTGAAAAGCGGAGGCGCCAGGCGTGATCGTCGTCGTGGACACGAACGCTGTGACGAGAGACAAGGACTTGCTCGAGCTTGGTAGCCCTTCGCCATCGAGATCGTTGCTCCCCGGGAGTTCTACCGCAGGTCGTGTTGCTTCGGCAAGCGTGCGTGAGGGCTCGGATCGGGACGGCGTAGGTTCT
>CAZHUS010000118.1:0-22904 GCA_964535555.1 uncultured Verrucomicrobiota bacterium | reverse complement strand
CCACTTGGCACCCTTCCAGGAACAGAATCGCGAGTTTCCTGCCAGGCACTAGTTAACGCATGTGTTGGTGATCGGACGGGCGGAGCGTAGCGCGGGCGGGGCGGCGGATTCAACCCGGTTTTCCGGCGGCAATCGGGTGCAGTCACGCCATGCGACAAAAGGTGGCGGGCCCTCGGTCTCGATGCAGGGTGCCCGGTTTGGTTCCTTGAATCTGCAGACTTTGGAAGTGCGTTCAGCCTGAATGCGGCGCTCACGCCGCTGGCCGGTTCACCCGCAACTCGTTGGCGTAGAGGCGGGCCATCAGTCCGCTTCCTCGTTCGCGCGGATTTGCTGGGTGATCTCCTCACGGTGCGCCCGCGCATAGGCCCAGGCGTTGACCAGGTCTTCGGCGCGCAAGGTCGGGTAGCAGCGCAGCAGGTCGGCCTCCGTTGCGCCCAGGTGGCGCGCCTGTTCCAGCGTCCAAACGGGAATGCGCGTGCGGACGATGCACGGTTCGCCGCCACAGACGCCCGGCCGGCTCTCAACTCCGGTGGATGCATCGCCCAAGTCACGGGCGGCCCACTGAAGCACCTGCGCCTTCTCGGCACGCGTCATTCCAGGGAGCAGACGTTCGACTTCTTGCAGTGCGGTCATGGTCGCTGACGGGTGAACCCTATCGCTGGCGGGCTTCCGGCGCAATCTGAAGCGAGGCGGTCTCTGCGAACCTGCGAACCGCAGGCGGGGCAACGGGGAATTCTATGGTGGACGACGCATCGGGTGGTCGAACCGCTCCCGCCCGGGAGATCATTCCCTCGTTGCCAGCAATCCAGATGGCCTCGCCATAAGCGGCAAACGCCCAAAGCCCGCGCCCGCCTGAAACCCCGACGGTCCGCACAGTTTGACGCCTTGCGCAATCGCCCTGAAATACCCGGAAGCGAACGCGAAGCCTCACCTGAAGTGCCTGTCTGAACCGGATGCCGCATTTTGCCCCGATCGCGGGGCCGGGTGTTCACCAGCCGAGAGTCTGCCGAAGCCAGGAGCGAAGTCTGCCGGGCGGCTGTCGAGGCGCAGCCGCCGCGTCAACCTCGATGCCTTGCGCGGAGAGCAATTGCCGTAGGAACACCCGGTCCGGGATGTCCTTCTCGCGGTGAGTCTGCTTCATCTTCCAGAGCGTCTGCGGCGAGGCGAAGGGGATGAGGACACCGTTGATCTCCCGGTGAACGGCATCCCGGATCGCTTCCGCGTAGTCCACGCCACAGGCGCTCTTCATGAGGTCGACGACAATCGCGTCACCCACGCGAACGACCGTGAATCGGGCCACATCCCCGGGGTCGAGTTGGTCCACGGCCTTGTCAGGAAGACTGCGCAGCGCCTCGAAAACCCGGGCCTCATTCTCCGGCGAAACCTCCACCAACAAGTCCAAATCCTGGGTCAAACGCGGAAAGCCGGCCTCGATGATCGCAAAACCGCCGACCACCACGTAACGGGCTCCGAGGCGGTTCAGTTCCGCGCACAAGCGTGTCAAGTCGTCGCGTCGCGGCGGGCGCGGGCCTTCAGCAAGGCCGCCCGGAGGATGTGTTCGTTCGTCCATGCATCGGCCTCTTCGTGGGTGCGGAAGCGGAAGACACCTTTGGGGTAAGGCAGCCGTGGCATCAGCGCCGCTGCGTTGCGAACGAGTCGGTCGTGGTCACCCACCAACGCCTCCGGTCGCCCGACGACTTTGCCGGGCTGTTCTCCCAGGTTCACGATGGGCTGCATGACAGCAGCGACAGTATGCCGCTCGGGTCTCAGCGGCAAGCCCATCTCCGGCCGGCTTCAGCCGCTCGCGCGTTGTCTCGGAGCCCACCGGGCTCGTGGCGACCGGTGGATGGTGTCGAGCAGATGTCTGACATGGCCAGGCATCCGCTCTCGATGGACCATCCCTTCCCGAACCGCGAGTGCTCCGCGTTGGTGGCTGCGCTCGTCAGAGCGCGGTCCGCCCTCCCCCGCGGTTCATGGAATCGGAGGCGTGGACTGGCGCATACCTGGAGCTTCACCCCGCCACCAATTCAAGCACGGGCACTTCCCACCCGGTAACCACGTAGCGGCTGCGGCGTTCGGGGACGGTGTCCTGGGCAGGACGGCGGCGGACGAGCGCCATCACCCGCGCCTCGCGCACGCGGTCCAACCGCGCCTGCCAGCGCTCGGCCGCTTTCTGCGACAGCCGCGCCACACACTGCCCCTCTGCGTCGAACACCCCGACACCCAAGGCGACGCCCGCACCTGCGCCCGCGCCCGCGCCGCCAAGCATTCGAAGGCGAACGAGGTCTCCCGGCCGTAACGCGGCGAGGGCGGTGTGGATGGGGTGGGTGGCGTGAAAGCAGCCAGCGAAACCGAGGTTCAGGTCTTCGAGACCGAGAAGGGCGTATTCGAGCGGCGCCGGGTCCGTGGAGGCAGGCGCTCCGGCTTCCGGGGCGGCGGTCCGGATCACGGCGGGGCCGGTCAGCGTGGCGGGGATCGAGGGCGCGGCGTCCATGCGCTCGATGACGGTCAGGCTGTGCCGGGCGCGAGTCATGCCCACGTAGAACACGCGGCGCCATTCCTCGTCCGCCGCCGGCACGCCACGCAGCGTCCAGGCCCCGGCAAGGATGACATGGTCGTGCTCTGTGCCCTTGGCGGCGTGCACGGTGCCCAAGTTCACGCCCTCGCCCCAACTGAACGCGCGTCGGGACTCGGCGCACAGTTCGAGCAGGAACTCGCGGATCTCAAGCGCCGGAAGCGCGGCATCGTCGGTCTCCTCGCGCCACGCCTCGAAGGCCCGCCGGACGAAGGCGGCCCAGGGGTTTGCCGGGCTTGCGGGAAGCAGGGCGTCGGTCTGGCCGGGCAGTTCGCTGGCGCGGACGAGGCGGTTGTGGAGCGTCTCCAAATGGGCCAGGACGTCGTGGATCTCGCGAACGTGGCGCAGGGGCGGGATCGCACCACGCGTAGCCCACCAGCGGACCGGAATGCCCGCCTGCTCGGCGGCGGCGCGGATGCGGGCAAGGTCTTCGTGGCGCGCGGCGAGCACGGCGCAACGCGAGCCGTCGTCCACACCGAGTTGACGCAGCCGCTGGAGTTCACCCACGACAGCCGCGGCTTCGGCGGGAGCGCCGGGCACGGTCAGCACCTGGACACGACCGCGGGTGTGCGGGTCGGCGGCTCCAAAAGTGCCGCCGGCGGGATGCGGTTCCCGACGCCGGTCCACGCCGATGGCATGACCGGTCTTCATGCGATCGGTGTTGGCGGCGATGACCTGGTTGGCGGCGTCGATGAGGTGCCGGGTGGAGCGGTAGTTCTCGACCAGGTGATGGACCTCGGCGTCGTAGTCCTCGCGGAAGCGGCGGATGAACTCGACGTTGGCGCCGCGGAATCCGTAGATGCTCTGGTCATCGTCGCCCACGGCCAGGATCGAGAGACGCTGGTCGGGGTCGTCGAGGGTGCGTCCGGCCAGCGCGCTGATGAGGTCGTACTGGGGGGCATCGATATCCTGGTATTCGTCCACGAGGATGTGGCGGAAGCCGGCGAGGAGGCGGTCGCGCAACTCGTCCGGCTCGATGCCGGGGGCAGCCGTGCCGCCGCGGAGGAGCTGCACGGCGTCGCGAATGAGGGCGTCGAAGTCCGGCTCGAGGGGGTCGGTTCCGTTCGCCGCCTGGGTTCCGGTGCCTGCCAAAGAACGGCCGAGGAGGCGGAGGGCGAGGGCGTGGTAGGTGAGAACGGTGACGCCGCGGGCATCGGCGCCGGCGAGGTCGTTCAGGCGCTGGCGGAGCTCGAGGGCGGCATTGCGGTTGAAGCAGCAGACCAGGACGCTGCGGGGCGGGACGCGTTCGACGCGGAGCAGGTAGGCGCAGCGGTGGACGACGGTGCGGGTCTTGCCAGAGCCGGGCCCGGCGAGGATGAGGAGATTGCGGTCGAGGGGGGCGGTGACGACGCGGAGTTGGGCGGGATTGCCGAGGTCGGTGACGATGCGTTCGAATGAGCGGGCGGTGGTGGCGTGTTCGAGGAGGTCGGGACGGGCGGCGAGGTAACGCCGGACGAACTCAGCGCGGCCGAGCGAGAAGTAGGCGAGCACGAGCCCGAGGGCGTCACGGACCGCGGCGAGACCGCGCTTTGCGTACTCGGCCATGACGTGGACCTGAAGGATGCGTTCGCGGTAGTGGTCGGCGAGGGGTTGGTAATGAGCGGCGCGGTACCGGTCGCGCCGGTGCGCCGGCGTGAGTCGGATGCGCATGGCGGACCGGAAGACGGCGAGCCCCTGCTGGAGCACGATCACTTGCTGCTCGTGCAGGTACATCAGGGCGCGCTCGATGGCGGCATCCGGATCGCGAATCTCGGACCGGAGAAGGAGGTCGCGGTCGAGGGCCTGGTGGAGTTCCTCGAAACCGAACTCGACAAGGAGGTCGGCCTGGGCGGGCGTGCTGGCGGGGATCTTGCCGAGCAGAGTGTCCAGCACGAGGCCGGCGACGCGACGGCGCTTTTCGGCGAGTTCGCTGAGGGCGGTCCAGCTCCGGCGGACGCGGACCGCGTAGGTGTCGCGGGTGCGGTGGCGGAGTTCGAGGCTGCCATGACCGCCGGCGAAGCCGCGTCCGTCCTCGCCCAGGCTTTTGAGGAGGTTGCGGACGAGCTCGAGGGAAGCGGCCGGCTCCTTGGGAATCCGCTCAGTGAGCATGAACCTTTCCTCCCCGGTCGGGCGTGCTGTCCCCTGTGCGTCGGATTCGGCGGGCAACGGAGTGCCCGCCCTACCGGGAGCAGGTTCACCGAGAGCAGCGGGTGCAGGCGCCGGGGCGAAGGTCGGAGCATCGTCTTCGGCGAGCAGGCGTTCGTTAAGCAGCCGCAAGTTGAGGGGCAGCCAGCCTTCGGGGTCGGGTTCTTCGAGGGCAAGGAGATCGACGAGGCGGCGGTCGGTACGGACGATGCGTTCGAAGCGGAGACGGGAGTGATCCGCGACGCGATGACGGACGAAGGCGTTGAGCAGGGTGTCGCGCTGGAGCAGGCCGGCGCGGGCCATGCTGCCGAGGGTTTTGAGGACGCGGCCGCTGACAAACTCGGGGTTGGCGCCGCCGGGAACCTGCGCGGCCCAGCCGGCAAGTTCGGGCAGCAGGGCGAGCTGGTCCACGGACAGCGGCTCGGCCGGTGGCGCGTTCATGAGTTCGCGCAGGATGGCCAGCCAGAGCGCCCGCTCGTTGGGATGGAGGTTCAGGGGCGTGAGGCGGGCCTCCGCTTCCGCCAGGGTCCGGACCAGAGGGCGGGCCTGGAAGACCTGGGTGACGTTGTCGTCACGCTGGATGAAGCCGGCGCGTTCAAGCCAGGAAATGGCGGTGCGAACCTTGGTATCGGCGCCACGATCCTCGAGGGCGATCGAGGTGTCCACGTCCTCGTCGCGGAGGATTTCGCCGGTGGTGATGACCACTTCGTCGCGGTCGCCACGGTTGGCGCGGCGCAAGCCGCGGAGAATCTGGGCGATGTCGCGACGGCTGAGCTCCGAACGGGCGGCGACGCGGAACTGCTGTTCGCAATCCTCCTCGTCGTAGAGCAGGACGCACTGCGCGACAGCGCCGTCGCGCCCGGCCCGTCCGGCCTCCTGGAGGTAGTTCTCGAGTGAGCCCGGCGTGTCGGCGTGGATGACGAGGCGGACGTCCTCCTTGTCGATGCCCATGCCGAAGGCGTTGGTGGCACAGATGACGCGGGTGGCACCGGCGAGGAAAGCGTCCTGGATCCGCTTCTTCTCGCCGGGGGTGAGACCGGCGTGGAAGTGGTCGGCGGCCCAGCCGCGGGCGCGCAGGTGTTCGGCCGTGGCCTCGGTCGCGGCGCGGGTGGCGCGGAAAACGATGGCGCTCCCGGGGCGGTTGCGGGGCAGGCGGTCGGCGAGGAGATCGTGGACGCGTTCGAGCTTCGCGTGGCCGGTGATGACCTGGACTTCGAAGCGGAGGTTGTCGCGTTCAACACCGCCTTCGAAGAGCCGCAGGTCACGGCCCGTTTCGTCGCGAAAGAACCGGAGAATCTCCTCGCGGACCTCGCGTCGGGCGGTGGCGGTGAAACAGGCGATCGGCGGGATTTCGCCGCCGTGTTTCGCCGAGAATTCGCGGATGAACCGCCCGGCGTAGAGGTAGTCCGGACGGAAGTCGTGTCCCCATTTCGAGAGGCAATGCGCCTCATCGAAGACCCAGCAGCCGATCTCGCGCTGGCGGATGGCCTCGTGGAAGGACCGGTTGCGGAGCTGCTCGGGCGAGACGTAGAGGAGCGCGACATTCCCGAGCCGGACATGGCGAAGGACATCGCCACGCTCGGGCGGGGTGAGCAGGCCGTAGAGCGCGGCGGCAAAGGGCGTCCCGGTACGACGGGCCAGGCCTTCGACCTGATCCTTCATCAGCGCCTGCAGCGGAGAAATCACGATCGTGAGGACGCCGCGACGGAAGTCCCGGACGAGCGCGGGGAGTTGGAAGCAGAGCGACTTGCCGCCGCCCGTGGGCAAGATGGCGAGGAGCGATTCGTCGCGCAGGCCGGCCTCGACGATGTCCCTCTGGAGGCTGCCGCCGCCGGCGTTGGGCGGGACCGGGCGGAAGTCGTCGAAGCTGAAGAACTTCTTCAACTGCCGGCGGGCGTCGTGGGTCTCCCGACAGTAGGCGCAGTCTCGCGACGTGCAGGGCACCTCGCGCCAGCGGCGGATCCAGGCACCGGCCTGCGGATGCTCGATCCGGACCCAGGGCGGGAGAATGGAGTTCGAGCCCGAGACGCGCAGCCAGGCGAGCGTGTAGGCCAGGGCGTGGCGCAGCGCCGCGGTGGCGAGGTCCGCGGCCGCGATCGGGGCCTCGGCACAAGCGAAGCGGGAGATGAACCGTCGGACGGAGGCGAGCAGGGACGCGCTTCGGCCGTCGCCGGGTTGGCGGCCGGTCTCGATGGCCGAAGCGGGCTGTGAATCCGGAGTCCCGGCGAGGATGGCGCTGAAGAAGCGGCTGAACCCGGCGGCCAGATTGTCGTCGGGTCCGTCCGGGGTGGTTAGGAGCGCGGCCAGGAGCTGAAACAGATCGGGCTCCGTCTGGCGCAGGCCGGCGAAGGCGTGAACCTCGTCGGCGAAGAGCGTCCCGGCGAGATGGGCGTCCGCGACCGGGTCATTCAGGCTTTCGCGGACCAGCTTGTGGTCCTTCACGAGCCGGTGGTACGGGTTCTCCGGAAATGCAAGCGGCGAAAGGATGAGCGTGTCGAGGACCGGAAGGCGAAGGACGGGATGCTCCGGAACGGCCTCGCGGAGGCAGGGCAGATCGTGGCGGACGAGGTTATGGCCGATGACGGCCGTTGCCCCGGCGGCAAGGCGTGCGAGCCCTTCGAGGGCGGCGGGGCCGGCATCCTGGGGCCAGACGGCGGCGTGGTCGTCGCGGACCACGCCGAGTTTGAGGATGCGACCACCCATGGACACCTCGAGGTCGAGCAGCAGCGCGCCGCGCAGGAGGCGGGCGGCGATGGCGGCCGGTTCGGCGGCGATGGATGGCGTAGGTGGCGTCACCACACGGAGAGTGTGTCAGGAAAGCACCCCATGGGGAACCCGGATAGCGGTCGGGCTAAGACTCGCGTTCCGGCCCGGGACACCGTCCCCAAACAGCGCGCTGGCGACATGGGTTCATCATGGGTGAATGCCCGTGTCCCAGTTCGGGGGGACGGAGCCTTGGACTGGCTGTTGACCTCGCCGACATCGTTGGTAAACATCTCTCATGCTTGCTGATGCACGGTCAGGATTCCTTCTTGCATATCTCCTGGTTGGTACGACGGTCTTCGGTGCGGAGGAACCTCCGGAAGCGCGAGCGGCCACGCAAGTCATCCAGAGTCTCGAGGGCGTCCTGGGCAACCTGAGCGCGGTCCGCAACCTGCCCCCCACCCCGCGGGTGGCTTGGGTACTCAACGAGGCGACGCAACGCGTCCAGGACAAGGTGGTCGGCGACGCCAGGGAGCGGTTGAGCAAGGCGATGGAGGACTACGCCCTGGCGGCGTTCCGGGCCAAGGCCTTTGAGAACGTCGCGGTCCCCGCCCTGAAGAACGCCATGGTCCTGGGCAGCACCGTGGACTGGCCGCTGCTCCAGACGCGCATGCTCTCCGAGGTCGACACCAAGACCCGGGCCTACGGGAAGGCGCTCACCGGCGTCAGCATCGTCTGGGGGGCCGTGGATGCCTTCAGCACGTCGGGCGCCAACGCCGGCTTCTCCAAACTGGCAGCCGGGGTTTACTCGGCGGTCGCGGAGGCCTACATCCCGGGCTGGAGTTGGTTCTCCATGGGGATCTCCCTGGTCGATGCGCTCGGGAACTACGTGCTCGGCTACGCCACCGACACCGCCGTCGAAGGCATGCTCGAAGACGTGTTCGCGATGAAGAGCGACCCGCGGGGTTTCGCCCGGAGACTGCAAACCGCCTCGCCGGATCAGCTCTACCAAGAAATCGAGGACGGCTGGGAGCTCGTGGCCGCAGGGCGTCTGTGGCCGGGTCAGGGCACGGACGCCGGCGACGAAGCCATGAAACAGCGCCTCAAGGCGACGCTGAAGGATCTTCAGGCCCGCCTGGCCCAGGAGCTCGAGAAGCAGCGTCGCAAGGACGCGGAGCTGCAGGCCCAAATGCAGCCCTACCTGGATGCCGCCGCCCGGGCCGAGGCGGAACTCAAAGCGGTCGCCGCTGACACCACCGCCAGGGCCAGGCCGCTGCTCGAGGCCATCCAGGGGTTCCAGGGCAGATCGAGCGCCGTCCGTGAAAGCGATGCCCGCAGCACGGCGCAGACATACGCCGCCCAGGCGGCGACCGCCCCGGGGGACTTGCTCCCGTATGTTCCCCTACCCCGGGACGCGATCGTCAACGCCTACAACGTGGCCTACGCCATGTGCCGGGAGACGCCGGGCGGCGCGTTTTCGGGCCTCGACTTCACACGCGCACTGCAGGACGCGGGCCAGGTGAAATCCCAGGTGGTCCACGGGCAACCGGCCCCGGACGTGAACACCCCCGGCTACCAGCAGTGGGAGGTGCATCGCACCGCCGACCGCCTCGCGTTGGATGCGGAAATCGCCGTCCTCGACAGCCAGGCCAAGCAGCGCCTCGCGAAGCAGGAGGCGGCCATCCGCTCCCGGGTCGCCGAACTCGCGGCCGAACTGGAGGCCGGAGCCGTCCAGCTCGAGAACGGGCTGCTGGCCGTGGAGAAGGCGGCGGCCGCGAACCTCAGCGAACCGGACACCGTGGTCCGGTATTTCCGCCCGGACTTTCTCGGTGATTACACTGAGAACTGGCTGACGCGGAGGCCCTTCACCTACGACAGCCTCGATCCGGTGGGCAACGACGCCAAGCTGGATGCCCTCCGTCAGACCCTGGAAGCCGAACGGAGCACGTTCCAGTCGCTGGACGAGCGGCGTCGGAGACTCTACAGCGCCTTCGAAGAAGTGGTCATGTCGGTGGATCTGGAGATGCGCTCCACCATCCCGGAGGGCTGTCAGGAGTTCTCGGTTCGCCGCGGATACGACATCCTGGTCGAGTGGCAATGGGCCGTCACCAACTATCCCTACTTCACGCACGGGAACATCTACCTGACTGCGACCCAGGTGAAGCCCGACTACGTCAACGGCGGCTTCAAGATCGACACGGCACTCGCCCGCATCAAGGCCCGCCAGGCTGAGTTGCAGCCGGCCCACGACGAGGCCGAGCTGCGGCGCCGTCTGCAGCGGGTGGTCGGCGTGCTCGAGGGACAGTTCGCGCCGGTCGCGATTCCCCCCGGCATGGGGGCGTATGAGTACGCGCTGAGCATCCGTGGGCGCGTGGACGACGTCGTCGACTTCCGTCAACCCATGGAGCGGAGTGATCTGGCCCGGCGGGCGGCCCGGCTTGCCACGGTCTGGGAGGCCGCCCAGCCCCGGCTCGCGTTGCTGGGGCGGCATCCGGCGCATGTGGACGCGGTTCAACTGGCCGCGCTGCGGAAGCACGGCGACGATCTGGCGGCGCTCCAGAGGGCCCTGGGCATCGACCAGATCATGCGGACATCGGCCCCCGACCAGGCCGCCAACCTGATCGCGGGTTACCGCCAAACCCTGGCACGGTGGGCTCCCTCGCCGCCGTGGGGGTGGACCCTCGCGGACTACGAGGACGCGCTCGGGGGCATGGCCAACACCCTGGGGCTCGCGCAACGTGACCTGCGCCGGGCACGGGCAGCCGCTGACCCCGGCTATGCGCTGATGGCCTCCGACCTCGAAGCCTACCTGCCCCAGGTCACGGCCCTGCTCTTGAAGTACCAGTCCGATTACGCCCGGAATATGCCCGCCTTTTCGAAGACGCTGCCCACGCTCACGCTCGGCGCCGCCACGGTCGTCGCCCCGCGAGGAAGCAGCGTGCGGATTGAACCCCGCGCCAGTGAACCGGGCGGCACCTTCAGTTGTCCCAACCTTCCCCCGGGATTGACGGTCGACCCCGCCGCCGGGGTCATCACGGGCACCCCCCAGCAGGCGGGGGGGAATTACGACGTCGTGGTCTGCTACACCTCCACCTCCGGGGTCACGGCGCGCGAGTTGGTGCGGCTCGAACTCAAGGACGCCGCACCACCCCGCGTGAGGCTCGCCATCCGCGACGGCATTTCCGTGTTGAGCCTCGAAGGCGAGCCGGGCGTGACCTATCGGATCCAGGCGTCCGATTTGCAGCCCGGATCCTGGTGGTCGTCTGTCGCCTCGTTGACCCTCACCGGGTCGGAGCAGACGTGGTCCGACCCCCACGCGGCGTCACTGCCAGCCCGGTCTTACCGCGCCGTCTGGGTGCCGTGAGCATGCGTTGCGGCGGCGGGCGACCAACCCGCGGGGAAGCGGTGAAATCCCCCGTTAAAATGTCAAATGTCAATGTTTGACCCCAAGCCTGATTCCTCCACGGGTTCCTTTGGCTATCGAGAGGTGAGTGCGGGCCTCCCCGGTTGACGCACGCGGTTGTGTCAGCCATTGTCCGCAAACGTATGACAACGGCGAAGGAACACCGCATGAGCCTCCGGCTGAACCAGGCCGAGTACGACGATGTGACCTTGGGCCTGAAGCCCGACGCGAATCTGAACGCCTTCTGCGTGCCACTCCTGGTCACCGGCGCACGACGGCGCCGGTTCCCGGGCATCGACTTCCGCGAGGCGGGAGAACGACAGGTCGCCTGGCTGGCAGGCACGCGCTGGCCGGTGTGGCTGGTGGTTGATCTTCTCGACGAACTGAAGGGCGACGTGGCCGCGGCCGCGAAACACACGCGGCAACCGGCGGCCCTGGTCCGCGTGGCCGTCGCGTATGCCAACGCCTACCGGGATGAAATCAAGGCCGAGCGCGACCTGGCATCCGCGCGCAGTGAGTTGGCCGGGCTGGCCGAAGTGTTGCCCCACGTCGAGTCGTGATGAAACTGATGCTCGATGTCCACCTGGATCCGGCGTTGGCGACCGCGTTGCGCCGGCGCTGGCCCACGTTGGACGTCCAGTCGGCCACGGAGCCTGGCCTGGCGGTGCTTTCGGATCCGCTCCTCCTGGAGATTCTCGACGAGGAGGGCCGCGTGCTCGTGACCCGCGACGTGAACACCATGCCCGAACATGTGAAGGCCCGCATGTGTGCCGGACTCACGCATGGTGGCGTGATCTTCGTCCCCCGGACGATGCCTCAGGCCGATACCCGCCGACTCCTGCGCCGGTTGATCAAACTGATCGAGCGCGAAGGCCAGGCGGACTGGCGCTCGCGCGTGTTCTGGCTCGGAGCTTGATCGGCTCATCCTCCGGCGCGCACCCGGATCGGCCTGGCAACTGACCGCAGTCTATCCGCCACTGGCCGAGCGCCTTAAGGAAAGCGCCGAGCGGGCGGTCTGGAGGCAGACGTGGCATCGCTCCTGGGGGGACATCGCGAAGCAGAGCGCGTGCTGCCAACGCTCCGCGTCGTCCATGCCGCGGGTGGCACGGATGCTCAGGAAGGCTGTCGATCCGCGACCGCCCTCGCGTCGGGCGGGTCCTGAGGCCCGCACAGGCCAGTGGCCTGCGCCACCCCCGACGGAGCTGCCGAGCGCGCTCTACAGCGGTCATGGAGCGGGAGGAATGGGAGCCCCACCCGACAGCCCGCTGGCTGGCGTACCCGCTCACTCCACCGCAGGGAGGCACAACACCCGCACGTAGACTTGGCCATCGGCCGGGAGCGGAATCTCCGCGGTGGCTTCCCAACCCTGCGCCTGGATCCGCGGCAGGATCGGGGCCCATTCCGGCGGGTCGCTGATGACCGCGGCGCTTTCCACCTGGTACTCCCGACCCGGAACGGACCCCCAGTGCACCCGGAGTATTGGCCCCGCCACGGTGAGACTCAGGGCGGTCGGGATCTCGGTGGTGGCATCGGGCAGGGCCGGCATCGCCTCGCGGTTGCCGGCGAGGTCGCGGCTCACGCTGAAGAAGGCGTAGCGGGAACCGGGGCGCGCCGGGAACACCGCGGTCTCGTGCGGCGTCTCCTGCAGCCACGGCCAGTAACGGCCGCCATCCTGGGAGACGTAAACATCATACGCTACGAGCCCCGACCCGCCGCCATCGGACCCCTGCCAGCTCAGCACGACGTTCGCTTCGCTGCGGGCCGGCAGCAGGTTCACCTGGCTGGCGGGCGCGAGGGCGTCGATCGTGTTCACGACCACCGGGGTGTCGATGGGCGGGTTCACATCGAAGACGATGCGGGCCTGGTTGCGGACGACCGCCCCCAGCGGCAGGCCGGCGCGCGGCCGGATGCGGAAGCTGACCTGGCCTTCGCCGCGGTGCGTGGCGTCGTTCGGCGGCAGGAAGCCGGCGCGCGGATCCTCGACCAGCTCGCCGGTCACCCGGTCCACGCTGGTCAGGCGCCACTGCACGACGCCCGTGTCCGGGTCGAGGGCGGCCTCGACGGTGACCGGGTTTGGGTCGCTGCCGACCGTGGCCCGCGTTCGGTACTTCTGAAGGCCGGGGGGAACCGCGAGCTCGACGCCGTTGAAGGCGATCTCGAGCAACTCGAGGCTCGACCAGTCGAGCTCGGGGACCAGCGGGTCGGTGATGACCACTTCCTGGGCCGCGCCGGTGGCGGTGGCCACGTTCTCGAAGCGGATGACATAGACCAGCACCTCGTCGGCGCGAACGTAACCGTCCGGACCGGCGCCGACGGTGAGTTTGTCATTGGGATCGTGTGACTCGTGGATGTCGGCGGAGTCATGGCTGGAGGGGTCCACGTCGGGCACACCGCCGCCCCACGAACCATCGCCATCGCCATCGCCATCGCCGTCACCATCGCCGTCACCGTCGCCATCGCCGTCGCCATCACCGTCGCCATCACCGTCGCCATCACCGTCGCCATCACCGTCGCCATCACCGTCACCATCGCCATCACCGTCACCATCGCCATCACCGTCACCATCGCCGTCGCCGTCACCATCGCCGTCGCCGTCGCCATCGCCGTCGCCATCGCCGTCGCCGTCGCCGTCGCCGTCGCCGTCGCCATCGCCGTCGCCGTCACCGCCGTCCTTCTTGCAGTTCTTGAGTGTCTCCTCGAGGAGGCCCCAGGCGTTCTCGAAGCTCATCCGTGCGTACTCGAAGCTCCAGCCGGCCCGCATGAACGAGAGGTAGTTTCCGTCCATTTCGTCATTGCCATCGAGCACCTGCTGGGCGTTGGCGAGGGCAACCTGGATTCCAGGCTGAGGTTCGTGCTGCCAGGTGTGCTGCAATCCTTCGAGCAGGGTGGCCTGGTCGGGACCGGTGTATTCGGTCGCGAAGTAGTTCTCGACGGTGGCGAGGTCCGTCTGGATGGCCTGGAGCTGGGGGAGGGTGGCGTCGGTGAGGTTGCCGGCGAAGGCTTGGGCTCCCGCGGTGGTGACTGAATGCTCGAGTTTGGCGAGCAGGGCTTGCACGACAGGGCTGACGGGAGCGGCGCTGTTGGTCTGCATGGCCGCGAGGCCTTCGTGGAGGTTGCCGAGGGCCTGGACAAGCGTGCCATGGGCGCTGCCGGCCAGGCCGAGCGGGCTGCCGGGGTGAACATCGTGCTCGGGGCGGGGGCCGACCCAGTCGGGGTTGGTGAAGAGGCTGTATTTTAACGTCAGCCAGTCGCTGTGGGCACGGCTCATGGCCTCCACCTCCGCCTGGACCGCCGCGATGGCCAGTTGGGCACACTCGCGGGTTTCGGCGCCCAGCCCGGCCAGCAAGGCTTCCAGCCGTTGGCGAGCCTCCTGCGTCACCGGTGCCATGTACTGGTCGAGGTTGGCCGGGGGCACGGCGTAGAAGACCTGGCCGCCGGGCGGGATTTGGGTCATGGGCAGCGGCTCGTCCACCCCGTAATGGTCGAAGTGCAGCTCCCAATCCCAGACGAGGTGCCCCGCAATCCAGAGGGTGTCCGAGTCGGTGGGTGGCGCGGGGAACGCCAGCCGGATGGCTCGTGTCCCGTGGTCCGGCTCGCGTTCGATCAGGCGGGTCATCCGGATGGTGATGGGGCCGAGGGGCGGATCGGCGACGGTGGCGGCGACCCAACTCCAGTGATAACCCAGGGCCCAGGCGGAGAGACCATGAGTACCGCTTGGGACTTGGGCGAACGCGAACCGGCCCTGTTCATCCGTCTGTACGGTGACGAGCGGCCCGGGGAAGGAGGCGAACTGAACCGTGGCGTTCGGGACGACGTTGCCCGTGGTGCCGTCGAGAACGGTACCGTGGAGCGGGAGTCCCGGCTGGAGGTCGAGCGTGACTTGTTTGCTGTCGGTGCAGGTGCGGAACTCGACCACTTGCGGGGGCGTGGAACCGAGGTCGTCTGTCGTGGCGCTGATCCGGTAGGCACCGGGGAGCAGCCCGGTGATCAGGAAGCGGCCGTCGGGACCGGTGCGCGTGATGCCTCCCAGCCAGCCACCCGGGGTATCCGCGGGGTCCTGCCGTGCGGCCACCACCAGGGCGTTGGGCACCGGGTCGCCGGTCACGGTGCGCACGATGCCGGAGACGGTGCCTCCGGCGGCCGAAAGGCGGAAACCGGCCTCGAGGCGGTCGCCGGCTGAGACGTTGACGAGGCGTGGCGGGAGTGGGAGGCGGCCGGGAGCTTGCACTTCGAGGGTGTAGGTGCCGGGGTGGAGGCCGGCCAGTTCGTAGCGGCCCTGGGAATCGGCGGAGGCGGTTGCCCAGGAAGTATCGCCTTCGCGGCGGGCGACCACCCGGATTCCCTCGATGGGCTGTCCGGACCCGGCATCGGTGATGTCACCGGCGATGCGCGCGGCGCGGGAATCGAGGATCACGACGAGATTCGTCAGGCCGGGTTGCGGCTCTCCGCCGACGTCGAAGTTCGTCACGTCGTACGGCAGGTAGCCTTCGACGGACAGGCGCCAGGAGCCGGGCGGCACCTCGGGGAAGCCGAACCGACCGTCGTACCAGGCCGTGGTTTGGAGCACCGTGTTCGAACTCGTCCCCAGGCGGGTCAACCAGTCGCCTGGCCGCAGCGTTACGGTCTTCGAGCGCAAGACGGTGTTCGTGTCGCCCAGGAAGAGCCGGCCCGCGACGACGGGTGCGTCCAGCGTGGTCAGCGCTTCGCGGACGAGGAAGCGGACCAGGTCCGGTTCGTCCGTCAACCGCAGGCCGAAGCGCCGCGCGCGGGTGGCGGCGGAGGCGAGTTCGCGCACGTAACCGCCGGCGGTGGGGCCTGCTTCCGCCACGACGCGGTCGAAGGCTTCGCGCCAGCGCGGCGGCGGGTTGGTCGAGGCGATGGACGCCATCAGCGCCGCGTAGTCCATGGCTCGCGAGTCGCCGCCCCGCAGGGCGCCGGCTTCGATCCGCGCCGTGTCGGTGCCGGTCACCCGGGCGCGGAACTTCGAGCTGAACGTGGTCCCCGGCCGCAGCACGCCCGGCCGCGGGCTGTCCTGCGCGACGGCGAGGAAGTGGAGGAAGGCGTTCGTGCCCTCGGGGTCGCCGGGGCGCCAGAACGCGTTGGTGCCGCTCGCGCCGCGCACGAGGAGCAACGGGGCGACGAGGTCGGCGTCGCCGGCGTTCTCGTATTCGACGGTCCCGGTGAAGGGACGTCCGCTGCGCGCGGCTTCGGGCAGGATCACGCGGGTGACCAGTTGCCCGCCGATGCCCGGGCGCACGGTGAAGCTGGCCGGCAGCTCCGAGGTCAATCCGTCCTGCACGGCCGCCATGCCGTAGAGGCCGGGCGCCACGCCCGTGAGATCGAAGCGCGCCTCGGCACGGGTCGAGTTGACCACGGTGACGGCGAGCGCGGGCAGGTTGGTGCCGGCGACGGGTGCGAGTTGCGCCTGGAGGCCCGGACGGAAGCCGGTGCCTTCGAGGGGCACGGTGACGCGACCGGCGTTGCCCGCCTGGGCCAGCCCGAGAGTCTCGAGGCGGAACGGCGGTTCGCTGACGGTGAGCACGAAGTCGAGCCGGGCCGGATCGAGGGCCTCGGGCAAGACGAGCAGGTAGATCACGCCGGGGTCGCTGGAGGCCGACAGTCCCAGACGGGCCTGGGTGGAATTCCAGGCCGCGCTGCGCTGGTCATGGTCGGTCTCGGTGGGCATCCGGCCCCCGGAGGCAAACAGCGTGACCCGGCCGGGCGACGAGGCGGCGTCGAGCGCCACGAGGGCCGCCTGGTTTGCGGCGGGTTCGAGCTTGAACCACGACGGGACGTCGGGCCCGGCGAAGGCGCCGTTGAGGGTTTGGCCGATGGCCAGCGACGGCACGTGCAGCGTGGTGGGGGCTTCCGCGGTCCCGACGTTGTTGCCGGCGTGCCGCCCCTCGAAGACCTCGGCGCGCGCGTTGGCCCGCACTTCCCAGCGCCAGGTCCCCTCGGTCCCGCCTGGAACGCGGACCTGCGCGGAGAAGCCGGCGGACTCGCCGGGGCCGAGGACGGTATTTGCGGCGACGAGCGCAGCCTCGCCGGTCTCGGCGGGGGCGCTGGCGTTCAAGGGGACCAGGCGGACGGCATCGTGCCAGCCGCCTTCAACAGCGCCGGTGCCGACGTTGCGTATGCGCCAGGTCACCGTGACAAGCTGCCCGGCGGTTGCGTCAGCGGGTCCCAGGACCTCCTCGACCACCAGGTCGAGCGGAGAGTCGGCCCACTCGACGAACTCGAACGCGCCAAGGTCCGCGACGGCGCCTTCGGCCCCGGGCACGCCGGTGTTGGACGTGCGGGGATCGTCGTAGCGCGGGGCTCCGGCCGCGTCGGTCGCGAGCGCAAGGGCGGTGTCGCCCGCGTCAATGCAGGGCGAGCGATAGCCGAGGCGGAAGTCGCCGCGATCGGCGTCGCGGAAGGCGGGATCGGCGGAGAAGTTCCCGTCGGTGCCGGGCGTGAAGGCGCCGCTCGCGCCGGTGGGGGACCAGACGTTGCAGAACCGGAGTTCGGTGGCGTCCTGGACGCCGGTTTCGAGGGAGTGGCTGATGATGGTGTTGAAGGCGCGGAGCACGCCGCCGTGCGGCCAGAGGCCGACGCGGTTGCGGAAGAGGGTGCAGTTCACCAGCACGGCCTGGGCGCCGTCGGCGTTGAGGGCGCGGTCGGTCTCGGTGATCACGGTGTTGGTGACGGCGATCTCGCCGCCGCCGACCGCGTGGATGCCTTCGAAGGGGGAGTCGCTCACCACGCAGCCGTTCAGGCGGAGGGCGCCGCCGGCGGTGACGCGCAGGAGGCCGGCGCCAAATTCGTACGCGCCGCTCGCGGTGCCGCCAGCGTAACGGACGCGCGCGTGCTCGAGGCGGATTTCGCCCCCGTCGGCATCGAGGCCGGCCCAGTCGCCGGCTTCGGGCGTGGTGGCCGCGCCGTCGGCGTTCGAGTCGCCGGCCACCGAGTCATCGCGCGTGGAGGTGACGGTGACGGGGGCGGCGAAGCGTCCGGCGGCGGCCAGCACCGCACCGGCCGGCACGCGGATCCGCTTCTTCGGG
Organism: uncultured Verrucomicrobiota bacterium; assembly: GCA_964535555.1. Classification (GTDB taxonomy): domain Bacteria; phylum Verrucomicrobiota; class Verrucomicrobiia; order Limisphaerales; family J093; genus DSVZ01. Next base: position 5,056 of record CAZHUS010000118.1, on the reverse strand, counting down.
CCGACCTTGACGACGGCCCCGGCTTCAATGGTGAGCGTGACGCCCGGGGCGAGGGTCAGGTCGTCGGGAACGAGATGCAGCGCGTCGCCGGCCCAGGTTTCGCTGGTGGCGAGGGTGCCGCCGTGGGTCTGGCTCGAGTACCGGAACTGGACGTCCCCGGCCAGGGCGAGGGTGCCCCCATCAGCGCGGACGCCGCCCCATTCCCCGGGTTGGGGGGTGGATTCTCCGCCGTCGAGGTTGGTGTCGCCGCCCACGGAGTCGTCGCGGAACGAGGTGAACACGACGGGAATGCCGTTGGTGGCGACCGCTGCCAGCGTGCCGCCGGTCGCGACCGAGAGGGTCTGGCCGGGCAGGAACTTGACGACGACGCCTTCGGGGAGGGTGAGGGTGACGCCGGCCGGCACGGTCACGTTTCCGTCGATGAGGTGCACGCGGTCGGGGGACCAGGTTTCGGAGACGGACAGCGGGCCGCTGTGCCAGACGGCGCGGTTGATGACGGTCATGCGGCGTGTGAGTTCGCCGAGCGCGGTGCCGGCGGTGTTCCGGAACAGGACATGGACGGTGTAGATGCCGTCGGGCACGGCGGTGGTATCCCAGCCGGTCTCGCCGAAGTTCGGGCCGTGTGGGGCGATGAGGTATTCCAGGCCGTCCCGGTAGGCGGCAACGTCAGCGCGGACCGCGGTGACGTCCACGCCGAGGCCGGCCCAGCGCAGGCGTTCGGTGCCGTGGGCCAGCGGACGCGGATCGGGTTCCCAGCCGAACCAGGGGGTGGTGCGCAGAACGACGGTGCCGGGCTGGGCACCGTTGCCGCCACGGACGTCGATCTGTGCCGCGGTGAGGTCGCACCGGTTCCAGGTGTAAACGGCGACCCGCCCGCCGCCGCCGCCGTTGGCGCCGTTGCCGCCACGGGCGGAGATCGTCCCGGGGCCGCGGAGCGCACCGGCTTCGACGAGGATGGCGCCGCCGGCGCCGCCGCCGGCCTTCTCGATGCCGTCGAGGCCGTCCACCGCCAGTGACCCGAGGAGGTCGAACGTCCCGGTCACGATCAAATGGATGGCGCCGCCGCCCGACCCGCCCGTACCGGCGCGCCAGCCGTCCACATAGACGCCGCCGCCGGAGGAACCCGGTTCGACGGGAACGTACTCGGCGTCGGTGAGCGGGCCGCCGACCTGGCCCAGGCCGCCGTGGCTGCCGCCGCCGATGGGCTGCGCGCTGGCGCCGGGCCCGACGCCCCAGGCGCCATAACTGCCCGGATAGCCTTCGCCATCTCCGGTGATGCTCGCTCCTGCGGCCACGACGAGATCCCGGGCCTCGATCCGCCCGCCCTCGCCCTGCCAGGTCCCGTTCACGCGTCCTGCGAGGTTCCGGCAGCGCATCTGGATGACGCTGTCGGCACCGGCCAGGACGAGCCGGGCGCCCGCCTTGAGCCGCGCGCCGCCACCCAGGGCCAGCCGCGCCGCCGGCGCCAGGGTGGCGTCGCCGGTCGCTTCGAAGAACGCCCCGGGCTCGACCTCGACGGAGCGGCCAGGGAGCACTTCGAGCCCGGCGGTTTTGAGCTGCGAGCCGACGCCGGTGGCGAGCACGCCGCCGCCTGCGGTTTCGTCGGGGATGCCGACCAGGACGGGGCCGAGGGAGAGGGAGGTGTTGGTGCCGAGGGCGAATCGTTCGGCGGGCAGGATCAGACCGGGTGCGGTGCTGCCGCCGGACCGGTCGAAGAAGGCGAGGGTTCCGGCCTGTGCCTCGGGAGAGCCCGCCGCCACCGAACAGCGCGCCCAGCCGCCGTAATCCGAAAAGTCGCGGCCGTACACCGCCACGCGCCCCCCGCCGCCACCGCCATACGGTCCGAACCCGCCGCGGGCGGTGAACCCGCCGCTGCCGCTGAGGCGATCCGTCTCGACCCAGATGGTCCCGCCCGCGCCGCCGCCGGCCTTGTCGCGCCCCTCGCCGGCGTTTGCTGTCACGGTGCCTTCCAGTTCGAAGGCCTCCATCACCACGACCCGGATTGCTCCGCCGCCATGTCCGCCCGTCCCGGCAAACCAGCCGTCCACATAGACGCCGCTTCCCGAGGAACCCGGCTCGGAGGGCTGGAGCGGATCGTCGCAGGTGGGTCCGCCTCCGGCACCGAAGCCTCCGTGACCGGCTCCGCCCGTCTTTGATGGACTCGCGCCGGGTCCCTGTCCCCAGCGGTCCGTGCCGCCGCGGTAGCCTTCGGAGTCGGCGGTGAGTTGGGCCCCGGAGGCCACGCGGAGAGCCCGCGCTGCCAGGCGGCCGCCGCGCGCCGCCCAGACGCCTCCAACCTTCCCGTCAGTATTCTTGCCCAGGAACCGCACCGTGCTGTTCGTCCCCGCGAGGGTCACCGTCCCGCCCGCCTCGAGGCTCCCGCCGCCGCCGAGACTCACCCGGGCCTCCGGCGCGAGGGCCACGTCCGCATCCACCTCGACTGCCACGTCCGGCCCCGACTCCACGCTCCGCCCCTCGAGCACGGAGAGGCCGGCGGCCCGGAGCCGGGTTCCCGCGCCGATCTCGAACACCGTGTTGGTCCCGCCGGGGACCCCGACGACGATGGCGCCGAGCCGGATCGCCGCGTTTGTCGGGCAGGCGAAGCGCTCCGCGGGCAGGATCAGGCCCGGGGACTCGATCCCGCTCGAACGGTCGAAGAAGCCGAGGGTTCCGGCCTGACCGTCCGGCGTTCCCGGCGCCACCGAGTTGTTCGTCCAGCCCCGGTAGTCCGCTGCGGTCTGGTAGTACACCGCCACCCGTCCACCCCCTCCACCGCCTCCGGGACCGGAGCCGCCCAAGGCCTGGAACGACCCGGCGCCGCTGAGCACCCCCGTCTCGATCCACAGCGATCCGCCAGCCCCGCCTCCGGCCCGGCCGTCCGCGTCGCCGGCATCGGCACTGATCCGACCGTCGAGCTGCAACGCCTCCAGGGCCACGAGGTGCACGGCCCCACCGCCGGCGCCGCCCGTACCCGCGTGCCAGCCGTCCACGTAGCGCCCACTTCCCGAGGAGCCCGGCAGTGCCGGTTCGAAGGCGGAACCACAGACCCTCCCACCATCGGCACCCGCGCCGCCGTGCCCGGCGCCCCCGGTCTTGCTCCCGCTGGCCCCCGGTCCCAGCCCGAGGCAGTCGTAGCAGCCGCGGTACCCCTGGCCATCCGCGGTGATCCGCGCGCCTGCGGCCACCGAAACCCGCCGGGCACGGAGGGTGCCGCCGACGCCGCGCCAGGCACCGTCCACCTCGCGATCGGTGTCGCGGCCCTGCACGATGATCGTGGAGGAATCCTCGAGGGCCACATCACCGGCCGCCTCGAGCACGGCGCCGCCGGCCAGCCGCAGGATCGAGTCCGCCCTCAACGTGAGGTCCGTCACGGCCAGGCGCTCTCCCATGAACACCAGCTCCGGGACATACGGCCCGAACTTCTGCAGTGTCACCGAGCCGAAGCGATGGTTGCCGATCACGGTCAGGGTGCAGCTCTGGACCACGAGGTCGGCTCCCTCGAAGGTAAGGTCCCCGTCGATGATCGTGTGGTTCTCGTTGAACTGGAACGGGCCTTCGGCCGCGTGGACGGCGATGGCCGGGGCCAGCAGCAGCCCGGCGGCGAAGGCGAAGAGCGCGCGGCAGGGTCGCCGGCTGGAGAAGCGGGGCCGCGTGGGAGACGGGATCCGTTCCGGACAGAGAACAGCGGACGAACCGATGCTGCAGGGAACTTGTGGAGGATTCATGGCGGGGGTTCCGGAAGATCGGGGAGGAAGCCACGTCGGCATCGCGTGCCGGACGGGCACTGGCGCAACGCAGAGTGTCTCCGCGGCGGTCATCCCGGGTTGGGCACTCGGTCGGCCTCTGACCTTCCCGGTGTGTCGCCCTGCTAGTAGGCATCGGCGGAATGGCAGGTCAGAACCACAGGCAGACTGATGCCTCAACGTTGAGGCAGTCTCCACCACCGGTCCCCGGGACTGTCAAGCGCGATGTCCGCGGCGTCAGCCGGTCCCGGTCCAGCCAGTCCGCTTCTGTCTGCCTGCGCTTGCCGCCGGGTGGCCAGGGACAGATCGAGGTCACGGACGATCACCGACGCGCGGCAGGGGAACCCGGAAACGCTGGAGACGCTGCTGGCCTGCAACAGCCGGGACGTGCTGAACCTCGAACCGCTGCTGGTGCGGGCCGGCAATCTCAAGTTCGCGCCAAATGCCTCGCCGATCGGATTGAAGCGGAACTCGGCTCCGGCTCGCTTTCGGTGTCGGAGCCGCCCTGGCAAACCCCGCCCCGCGTCGCCGATCACGAGCTGGTGCGCCGCATCGCCGCTGGAAGTTATGGCGAGGTGTGGCTGGCCCGGAGCGTCACCGGCCAGTGGCGGGCCGTGAAGGTGGTCTCCCGGGCGCGGTTCGAAAGCGATCGTCGCTATGAGCGGGAGTCCCGGGGTGTGGTTCAGTTCGAGCCGATCTCACGGTCGCACGCCGGTCTCGTGCAGGTGTTGCACGTGGGCCGGGATGACGCCGTGGAAGACCTGGGCTCGCGGTTGCGTCTGGCGTCGTTCTCGCCGGATGGGCGGTGGCTGGCAGCCTCCGCGGATGAGCGCCTGGGGGGTTTGGCATCTCGAAGGCGAAGCACCTGCTGCCCTGGCCACCGAAGCCGCGGAGTCGAAGCCCTATTGGACCGCCGATAACCGAGAGCTGTTCGCCGGCCGGCGCGACACGGCGGGTTTTCGCTGGCGCGTCGAGGTCGCGGAGGCCGCCGGGACGGCACCGCGCCTGGAACGGATGCCGTTGCCGGTCCCTCCCGGGTTCCATTGGTTGAGCCTGGCTTCGAACCAGGTGGTTTGGACGACCGCCCACGGTTCCCAGTTGGTGGAGGCGTCCGAGCCGGCGCCGGACGATCGCGCGTGGAAACGCACGGCCTCGGGGATGAGTGGGGTGTCGCCTGACGGACGCTGGCTGGCCATCTACCGCGGCTACACGCCGGTGCTGCATGTTTATCACCGGTCGACCCTTGAACCCGCCGCGACGCTAGAGCGTTTTAAATAATTCTGTAGCCATTCCCAGCCCCTTTTGGCAACGTG
>CAZHUS010000117.1:0-23147 GCA_964535555.1 uncultured Verrucomicrobiota bacterium | reverse complement strand
TCAAACGACAGACCGCAGCCAACTTGGGATAATCCGGCACTTAGCATAAATCCTGTTATCCCAATGTTGGGATAAGAGGATGATGTGATCGAGAACTTCGATTTTGAGAAGTTGGCCCGCTCGAATGAGGTCACGGGTGATTTTGATGTCCGCCTCGGATGGAGTCGGCTCACCGCTCGGATGATTGTGCGCGATGATGATTGCGGCAGCGCTTGCCATGATGGCTAAACGGAATACCTCCCTGGGATGACAGAGAATGGTATCCATCGTTCCAATGGACACCAGGTAGTGGCCTTTGATACGGCGGCGAGTGTTGAGGATGAAAACCACCAAACATTCACATTCAGAATTGAAGTAGGGATGGGTCGCGATATGCGCTTTCCAATAGGCGGCTGCCTGATCCGGAGTTTCACACTGTTGCATGGTGTCGGGTGTGGGACATTCCCGAAGTGATACGATTTTCCATTCCTGCGGTTGAGCCGGGAATTTGATGGGCTTAACGATGTTGTTCTCAGGTTGCGGAGCGATGGCGGGGCTTCCAGTGGCGATGAGGTTTTCCGTTGTGTTCATGTTTTGCGTTTCGTTCTGAAGGAGCGGGACTGCTCTCTTCACCTGCCCCGAGAGAGCAGCCCCGCTCCTGGCGAAACGCACCCGCCTGTGCCCGTGCCGCCGGGCGGCGGAGCATCAGCAACGAAGTGACAGCGGGCGGAAAGGTGTTTCGACCGCTGGCGCGAGGTTGCGCGGAGCAACCAGAGGCACGGGCACAGGCGGGATGAACACAACGGACTACCTCATCGGCGGATGCCGGGCACGCGCTGCATCCTCTTCGACGAATCTGACTCTCAGACCCTCACTGAAGCAATAATGCGAGGTTGCAGACGCATCTTGCAGGCTTGCCCTGATTTCACGTGGTTTCGGAGTGTTTTAGTGCCAGCAAAAGTGCCAGCAGAAGTGCCAGCAACGCCGCACTGAACGGGTTGTTTCCTCCTAATTGGTGAGTAATGGCAGAGTAATCAGCGACTTGACGAAACGCTCAGGAAAGGGCCATTTTACAGGCGATTTCGCTGCCTGTCAGGCGATGGGTCTGAGATTGCGTGAGTTGTGGTTGGACGGGGGGTTGGGACTGCCAACACCATTTCCTGTCCGATTCCGACCCTCGCCTCCAAACCTCCTTTTCAGCATGCTTCGATTCATCCCGTGGAAAGGTCTGACCACGGTCCTGTGCCAGCGCCGGTGCGGGGGCTGGTGGTCGTCAAGCCCGTGGTGCTCGTGAAGGAACCGCGCGGGGGTGTCCGGCCGGTGCGGCATGGCTCGGGTTGGCTGCGAGGGTGCCCAAGGGACCGCCTCGCTCTCGGTGCCCGGGCGCGAAGCCGCAAGGAGACGGCTTGAGGGTTCTGCTCGCTTGCTGCTTTCGCGTCCGAGGTATCGCCTTGGAACCATGAGCTTGGTGGTTGAACCCGCTGAGCCCATCCCGTTGGTCACTCATGCGGACGGTGTCATTCGAGTGCGAGGAACCCGCGTCACGCGAGACACCGTCGCAGAAGCTTTCGAGCGAGGAGCTACCGCGGAGGAGATCGCCCAGCAGTACTCGACTCTAGCGCTCGCGGATGTGTATGCGGTCCTCGGCTACGTGCTCCGACACCAGGCTCGAGTAACGGCGTACGTCGATCAACGCGCGGCCCGCTCGACGGTTGTACGGGCGGAAAACGAACGGAGGTTCGACCCTCAAGGGGTGAGGGCTCGGTTGCTGGCGCGGCTCGCTCCTCGTACGACCGCTCGCTGAATGATCCGGGCGTGCTGGCCTGGGCCGCGGCTGAAGGGATGGTTCATGGGTAGCGGCCTGTTCCGTTTGGGCCTGCTCCGTGGCCATGAACCAAAAAGCGCCGCTAAAGCGGACGCACTCCAAACGCTTCGCGCCGCTCCAAGGCACGTCCGGGGCCGCGAAGCGCCTGGAGTGCGGGGATTCATCCCCGCTTTTCGGGACAGGTTCATGGAAATGGCAGGGGCGAGTAGTGGTTGAACAGTCTCGGGAATGGCTACTTTGGCGCCGGAAAGGGCGCCCATCTCGGCGAGTTCCGGATGGCCGAGTCGCGGGCCGCTCCTTACGCTGGCGCACTGGATGAAACGTGCGCTGAGATGGTCCGTCAGGGTGGTCGTGGGCCTCGCGATTTTGCTCCTGCTGGTGTTGCTGGCCGCGGTGACAACCGTGGATCACACGCCCTACCGCGACCTGCCGGCCTGGCGCGAAACCTCCACCCGCCTGGAGCAACTCCGGGCCGCCACAAACGTGGTGTTCGGCGAACTCCGGGCTGGATACGGTCGCGCCAAGCTCATCCCCACCCTGGGCGCTGAACGCGACGAGCCCGAGCGGGGCCGCTTCCGGGCCGTGCCGCTGGCTGGGTACGGTGCCCGCCAGGGTCGTCCCGCTACCGGCGTCCATCAGGAGCTGTGGGCGAAGGCGGTGGCGTTCGCGGTGGCTGGCCGGACCGGCGTGGTGATCACCGCCGACGCCCTGATCATCCCGCGGGAAGTGGGCGACCTCGTCGTCCATCAGCTTCGGGAAGCGCGTGGCCTTCTGCGCGACGCCGTGTATCTGAGCGCCACGCACACGCATTCGAGCCTGGGCGGCTGGGGCAAGGGCATCGTGGCTGAGGGCTTTGCCGGAAGATTCGTGCCCGGCGTGCGTGAGTGGCTCGCCCGGCAACTTGTCGCCGCAGCCACGGCTGCCCTCGACGATCTCGCACCGGCCTTGTTCGGGGAGGCCGGCTTCGAGGCGCCGGACTTCGTGCGCAACCGTCTCCTCGGTGATGACGCACCCAAGGACCCGGAGTTCCGGCTGCTGCTAGTCAAGCAAGCCGACGGCGACACGGCCGTCGTGGGCAGCTACGCCGCGCATTCGACCGTCCTGTCCGCGGCAAACCTGGAATTCAGTGGCGACTACCCCGGTTACTGGTCGCTGGCGGTCGAGCGAGCGACCGCCGGCATGGCGTTGTTCCTGGCTGGCGGCATGGGCAGTCATGGACCGCGAGCCGGCGCACCGAGCTTCGAAGGCGCGCAACGCATGGGCGACGCCCTGGCCGCGCGGACGGCGGAGGCGTTGACCAACCTGGTCCTGACCAACCGCCTGATCTTCGGCCTCGTGGGCGCAGAAGTCACGCTGCCGGGCATGCAAGTGCGCGTGAGCAACGGGGTGCGGCTGCGGCCCTGGGTGGCGCGGCGGCTGTTGCCAGTGGGGCCGGTCACGTTCCTCCAAGGCCTGCGGCTGGGAGAGGCGCTCTGGCTTTCGACGCCGTGCGATTTCAGCGGCGAACTCGCGTTGGGCGTCAAGGCGGCGGCCAGGGAGCACCGACTGGCCGCGGTGGTGACCAGCTTCAACGGCGACTACGTGGGCTACGTGATCCCGGCGAAGTACTATTCGCTCAATGGCTACGAGCCGCGCATCATGTCCTTCTTCGGTCCGCAACTCCCGGAGTGCTTCATCGCAGTGCTCGGCGAGTTGACCGCCGCGCTGGCCGACCGTTGAGCCCGGATGGAGCGGCCTCCGACTCGTACGACCGGGGGTCAGGCGCGCCCGTGCGCCATCAACGGTCGATGTTCTTTCGGACCCAGGCCGCGTGCAGGTCGAGGTAGAGCTGGTTGCGGCCACCGTTGTGCGCCGACCAGCCTTTGGCCGGCGGAACGCTGTCCCCCACGGTCCAGGCCGCGTGGAAATCCGGCCACCATGGTTTCTCGAAGAACGGGCTCATCAGCCACTCCTCTTCGGACACGCTCGTGCCCCGGCGGAGGGCGCAGGTTTCCGGTGATTCTCCGCGCAAGTAGCGCGCCTTGCCTGGATCCAATTCTGCCAGCTTGTCGCTCAGATAGTGCGCCACTCCTTTCTCGGGTTCCTCGAGTCCTGCCACGCGCCAGGGACCGCGGAAGTGGGAAAGCCAGGAGTTGGTGGGCACGGACTTCACCGGAGGCGACTCCCAGATCGCGACGTCGCCGGCGTACGGGTGGAACAGCGGCATGAACGACCCCATCCGGGCGTAGCGTTTCCCGGCGGCATCGACGGGCGGGGTCAACTGGAGCTCGCCGTCGGGCACCCAGGGCATCCGGTCGTGGTAATCGGCCAGGTAGAGGGCGGTCGCGATCCCGATCTGGCGGAGGTTGGACAGGCAGGCAGTCCGCCTCCCGTGGTTCCTGGCCTTACTCAGCGCCGGCAGGAGCATCGAGGACAGGATCGCGATGATGCCGATGACGACCAACAACTCAATCAGCGTGAACGCCCGTCGCTGGTGGGGTCGCAGCCGCAATTGCATGCGCCCAAGAGCCACGGTCGCCGGAGGATCTCAAGCAAAAGTCACTCTCCTGAGTCCTGAGCCCAAAGCCATCACCGACACCCACGAGGCAAGGCTTCGTGGCATCGTGGGATTCTACCGAGCGCCAACCTTCATCACGCACAATCGGCGGGCGGGCAACTGCAGCGGTACCCGGACACGCGGCCCTTCCACGCGAAACGCCAGGCGATCGAGGGGCGGCGAATCGCTCGCACCGGCAGCCGTCAGCGTCAACGCGTACTCGCCCGGCGACAGCAGGTACAGTTCGACCTCGAGGTCGCGCGGTCGGTCGCCGAAGTGGAACAACTCGGCCGCGAAAGTCGTGCGGCCGGATTCGGTGACAAGCGCGGCGATGTCCCGCGGGGGCGTCCGCCAGCGCACCGCGTTCAGCGGAAACACCAGCGGGTTGCCCGGATCCCCGGTCGCGGTGTTGTAGAGGATCTCCGGCGAGGGCGCAGGCGGGGCGGCTTCGGGCAGGTGGTTGAGGAAGTTGCGCGTGAACGACATCACCCGGTCGGTCCAGCGCATCTCGCTGGTGTAGGCTTCCCAGTTCGAGCGAAAGGCCTCGGCGTTGCGGCGCAGCGCGGATTCGAGCGGGGCGCGATCGCCGGTCAACCGGTAACGGACATACCCCGAGGCGTCCGCGCGGAGGAGTGGATCATGCCGGGTGTCGCCCGTGAGCAAGCGGTGCTTCGCCAGGGCATCGGGCAGGAATCCCGACATTCGCCGCGCGCACCATGCCTCCGATCCGGGCTCGCCCTCGGGAGACTCCCAGTGTCGCAGCCGCAGAGCCGCCATGGAATGAATGGGCTCCAGATAGCACGCATCCCGGGTCATGTGACCGGCCAACAGCAACGTCGAAGTCATGAGTCGCATGGCGCCGGGCCAGTTGTAGAGCGCGTCGTTGTGCCCGACCGGGAAGGGCTCCCACCAGGGCAGATCGGTCCGGGCAATGCCGCCCTCGGGCCACCGGATGGCCGAAGGCAGCACGCCGGACGGTTTTCCGTTCTCCGCGCGCGCCGCGGCGTCCACCCAGACCTTGAGCCATTCGCCGAAGAGTGCCGTCAACGCCGGGTCGCCGGTGCGCTGCCAGTAAAGGAGGGCCGGTTGGATGACCGACGGATGATAGACCGTGTCAAACGCCCGGGCGGTGTTGGTGTCCACCTTGTCCACGCTGAAGTAGATGGACCTGAACTGGAGGAAGCCCCGCTGGTTCCGCCCGGTCCAGCGATCCCGGGTGAGTTCGGCCAGGCGCAGGGCGCGTGCTTTCCAGACGGGATCATCGGGCCGCAGATGCATCATGGGGAGGATCGTGTCCGTCGTGTCCTCGTTGGAATGTTCGACGTCGGTCACGCGCGAGGTGAAGCCCTCGCGCAGGTGCGGCTGCTCGAAGATGCCGCTCGACAATCGTTCCTGCGCCGCGCTGGCGACCGGGTCGTCGAAAGCGATCAGCACCGGGGTCCACCAGCGCCACATCTCGACGTCGTCGCCCCACCCGCCGCCGAACTGACCATCGGGCAGCTGTCGTTCCGCGACCCACCAGTGGATCACGTCGGCGAGTTTCCCGAGCCCCTCGCGCTGCAAGTTCGCCCACGCGGGCGCCTCGGGGTCAACCGTGGGGGGCTTCGGCCAAGGGATAGGCTCGCCCAGGTACATCCGCGCGACGCGATTCTCGGGAAACGCCAGGCGGGTTTCCTCCAACAGGCGCCGGCCCTCGCTGTAATACTTCTCGCGACGCTCTCTCACCGAGAGGAGCGGGCCGCTTTGAATGACCTGCCAGATCAGCATACGGCCCCGGTAGAGGCACCAGATCGGACGGAGGGGTGATCCCGGCGTAAGCTCGGGCGGATACACCGGCCCATCCGCTGCCGGGCGCACGCGACCCGTCAGGAAGCGGCACAAGTAGCCGTTCTCCGCCGCGCGGCTCGTGTCCACCACCGCGCGCGACTTGCCGTTGGCCCAGTCGTCCACGACGGGCAGCAGTTTGCCCAGGTCACCGCGAAGCGTCGGATTGAGGCCGGGTGTCGCCTCCAACTGCCGGAGCAACCGCAACCGCTCCAACTCGTCGTCGGTCGTGCCCGCCGCTTGGATGAGCTGCGCGATGGCGGTCTTGGTCAACGTCGACGGAACGGCAACCGCCGGCGTGGCGCTGGCTTCAAGTTCGTCGCTGCGTTCCCACGCCCCCAGGTCGGGGCGGTCCGAGCGCCGGTGACCGCGAATGTCGTCGCTCACCTCCGGGAGCGCCGCCCCCTGATCGATGGCCCCGGTGGCGGCCGAGGTGAGGGCCAGGTTGCCCGCCGCCGGGTCGACGAAGTAGCCGTCCAATCGGCCCGTCAGGTTCCGGCGAACCTCCGCCTCGCCACCCTCGAGCCGGATCTCGCCGTGGACCAGGTTGTTCACCAACTCCGTGTGGGAGGTGCCGGTCCCGACGCGGATGCCGCGCGCCCAGTTCCTCTCCGGACGCCAGATGGTGTTGTGAAGCACCTTGATATGGTCGGCATGCCAGAGCTCGATCCCGCAATCCGGACCGCCCGCGATGAAGTTGTTGCGGATCACGCCATCCGCGACATGCACGAGCCGCTCACCGGGCGAGTTGGCGGTGGATTGCCCAGGGTTGCCGAAGGCGATGCCGCGATCACAGTCCACGATTCGGTTGCGTTCCACGACGACCTGTCGGGAGCGCACCCAGATGAAGATGGCGGCGCGCGCCCCGCCGTTCCGCCCCTGGATGTTTCGAAACACGTTGTCGCTAAAGGTCCAGTCATCGAGCGCCATCATGTCGATGGCCGCGATGTAGTCCCCTCCGAACAGCCAGTCGGCCGGTGGAACCCGGGTGTTCTCGAACGTGCAGCCGCGGACCGAGCCCGTGACCGCACGAGTGTCCGCGTCCTGGCCCGCCGAGCCCTTGATCGCCCGCACGCCGATGTCCCGAAAGCAACAGCGGTAGATGTGAATATTCCTCGGCGCGTTCTCGGCCTCGACCTTGATGCCGTAAGACCGGCAATCGGCAAAGGTCAGATCGGCGATGGTGACCCCGTCGCAGCGCCCGATGTGGATGAGGTCATCGCCCTGAGCTCCGCTGTCCCACCCGCGACCTGTCAAGGTGACCCTCGCGGCATCCGCCGAAGCTCCCCGGAGCGCAAGGTCCCGCTTTCCCTCGAGCACGATGACCCGCGGCAGCCGGTAATGGCCGTCGGCGACGAGGATGGTGCTCGCCGGTTGGACCCGGTCCACGGCCGCCAGCAATTCCTCAACTGTCGCGACGCGGATCACTTCGCCCCGGGGCGCGGGGAGAGGCGGAAGCGTCATCGGGGCTGCATCCGGCTCGGCGCCACACGCGTTGAGGACGGACCGCAGCGCAATCGTCCAGGACAACACCGCCGCGCGCAGGCGGAGACTCCTGGTGCTCCAGCCGGACCGCGCCGAAGGCGAGCGGCGCCGGTGGGCGGCGGTTTCTTCCGTGGGCATGGCTGGACTGTGCGCACGGGCAAGCCGGCGCGCAAGCCCCCGGCCGTCCTGTCCCCGAATGGAACAGCCTGCTTGTCAGTCTTCCCCTTGCCTTTGAGGCCGTCTCGGCCGCCGTCTAACGACCGAAAGGTCCCACGGCTCGAAGCCGATCCGCTTCGCGAGCGAACCCGGCTGCAGCCGGCAGTCGCCGTGCGCGGGATCAACGAAGGCGGTGGTTCGATTGGCAGCGGGGAGCGGGGAAAGAGCGCCAGCCAGGTCTGCGCCCACACGTCGGGGTCTGCCAAATAGGCGTAGCGGTCGCGCACGGCATCATCGACGACCTTGGTCTGCTCGATCCGCGTTCGGGGTGATCACGCTTCGGGCTCGACGCGGCAATGAGGGAGCATGGGGTCAGATCCGTATTGTTTACATTCACTCGACCTGCCCCCCACCTGCCCACGGAGTCCCCACGGCCGTGCCCTGTTCCGCGATCCCCGGGCAGGAACCCAATTTGTCAATAGTACGGATCTGACCCCATTGGCTCTCCCCAGGAGCGCGGACTTCAGTCCGCTCCCCGCACGGGTTCATGATCTCTGGGCGCGCCGCCCCGCCCGGCGTCCCGCCCCTTCATCAAGGTCGTCGAGTTGAAGTTCCTGCGTGTTTCGTTTGGAGCCGGGGGTCACTGCACCGGCGCGGTACGGTACACGCCGCCGGGATGGTCGAAGGCTGCCGTGTCCAGGAACAGGTGCGGGCTGCTGGGCAGCGTCAGGTTCGTGAGCACCTGCCAGTTCGTCCAACCGGCCGCCGGCGACACGTACTCGATCCGGTGCGTCGTCCCGGCCGGTTGGGTGAACCACCATCCCGGGATGAACGCCGCCCGAAGCGTCTCGACCCGGTCGGCCCCGTTCAGTCGGTAGAAGCGCGCCGCATCCGCAGGGTCGAGTTCCACGTACACTTGGGGCGTGGCGCTGGGCGGGAAATTGCTGATCGAGTGCCAGGTCGCCATCTCGCCGAGTTGCGCCGTGGCTTCGAGGCTGACCGGCCCGGCGTTCTCGCCTTCCCACCTCAGCCCGACAAACGACAGCGGATCCACGTTGCTGACGAGGGCGAGGATGGGCTGGCTGGTCACCTGGCCCACTGCGTTGCTGGCGACCAGCGTGTAGATGCCTTCGTCCGGGCGCGTGACGGACGGGATGGTCAGCGTGGCCTCGGTGGCGCCGGGAATCGGCTCGCCATGGAAGAACCAGCGCAGGGCAGGGACAGGTTCGCCGCTGACTTTGACGGCGATCTTGCCGGTCCCACCTTCCTTCAGCACGACCCGTGAAGGTTGCCGCAGGACCACGGGAGCGATGACGCGCTGCCGCCCCGTGTTGCGCGCGTTCTGATGGAACTTGGGCCACGGACTGTCCGCCAGACCGGACGATCCTTGAAGGGCGTAGATACTGCCATCTCCCGACCCCACATAGACCGTGCCGTCGGCCCCGATTGCCGGGGAAGATCGAACCCAGTCCCCGGTAGCAAAAGCCCACTTCTTGGCTCCACCGACCGTGTCCAGCGCATAGAGCCTCCCGTCATCCGACCCGACATAGACTGTGCCGTCGGCGCTCAGTGCCGGGGACGAGATGATGGCGTTAGCAGTGCGATAGGTCCACTTCTGCCTCCCCGTCGCCCCGTCGAACGCATACACCTTGTAGTCCAGCGCCCCCACGTACACCGCCCCGTCGGCGCCAATCGCAGCCGAGGACCACCCCCCAGCGACAACGCTCCACCTCTGTGCTCCTGTCGCCCCGTCCAACGCATACACCCTCGGCTCTCCAAACGTCGGGACATACACCGTGCTCTCCGCGCTCAACCCGGGCGACGACAGAACCCAGCCACTGGTGAGAACCGTCCACTTCTGAGCTCCGCTCGTACCATCCAGCGCGTAAACCCGGCTGTCAGTGGACCCGACATACACGGTGCCATCCGCGCCCAGCGCTGGGGACGAATACGAAATACCGCTGCCGGTGACGAAGTCCCACTTCTGGGCGCCGGTCTTCCCGTCCAGCGCATAGACCCTTCGGTCAAGCGACCCAACGTACACCGTGCCGTCCGTACCTACTGCTGGGGACGACAGAACCCCGTCACGGGCGACAAACACCCAGTTCTGGGATCCCGTCGCTCCGTCCAACGCATACACCTTGCTGTCCTGCGACCCGACATACACCGTGCCGTCCGTGCCGAGCGCCGGGGAGGAAATGACATAGCCACCGGTGAGAAACACCCACTTCTGGGCGCCCGTTCCTCCGTCCAACGCGTAGAGCCCCCGGTCTTCCGGCCCGATGTACACCGTGCCATCGTCACCGACCGCCGGGGACGAGTGAACCGGTCCACCGGTGGCCACAACCCACTTCAGGTCTCCCGGCCGGGTCGAGAACACCGCCTCAACGTGCTCGGACCCGTTCATGGTCAGCGCGAGAGGGTTGCCGGTACCCGACACGTCTCCCTCCCAGCCCACGAACGTCCGACCGACACCGGGCATCGCGGTCAACACGACGGTCTGTCCGGGTTCATAAACCTCGAGCGTCGGCTCCGCCTGGACAGTGCCCACGCCATTGGTGGTGAGGGTCAACACGTAACCCACCACCACCCGCGCCACTTGTGAAGTCATGGCGCCCGCCGAGTTGTTCACGATCACCTGGTAGTCCCCGCTGTGGCCCAGCGCCGCGTCGGTCACGCTGAGGACGCTGTTGACCGCTCCGGACACCATCTGGCCGCTGTGGAACCATTGGTACGCCAAGGGCGGGGTGCCGCTCGCCGAGACCCGGAGCCGGAAATCGCCTCCCACCGGTACGCGGACCCCGACAGGCTGTTCCGTGATCTGCGGCGGCGCGGGAGCAGGTTCCACCCGCCCGGTGTTCTGCGCGTTCTGGCGGAACTTGGGCCATGGACTGTCCGCCAAGCTCGCGGACCCTTGGAGGGCGTACAGTTTGCCGTCGTCCGACCCCACATAAACCGTTCCGTCCGGTCCGATCACCGGCGACGACCGGATCGGCCCCCCGGTGGTCCAGGTCCATTTCCTCGTGCCGGTGACCCCATCCAACGCATAGAGCTTCTGGTCGAATGACCCGCAATACACCGTGCCATCCGCGGCAATCGCCGGTGACGAAATCACCGAGGCGCCGGTGGGAAAAGCCCACCGCCGGACTCCCGTCGCCCCGTCCAGCGCATAGACCTCTCCGTTCTGCGATCCGATATAGACTGTCTCGTCGGCGCCGATCGCTGGCGAAGAAATGACCGACTTGCCGGTGAGAAAAGCCCACTTTCGGACTCCGGTCGTCCCGTCGAGCGCATAGACCATTCCGTTCTCCGACCCGACATACACTGTGCCGTTGGCGCCGATCGCTGGCGAACCAGAGACGCTGCCGCCGGTCGCGAAGGCCCACTTCTGCCTGCCGGTCGCCCCATCGAGCGCAACGACCCCGTCACCGAACTTTCCGGCACCGACATACACGGTCCCATCCGCACCCAGTACTGGGGACCCGAACATGTTCGTCTGGGAGCCGAAGGCCCACTTCTCGGCGCCGGAGGTCCCGTCTAATGCGTACACTTTCCCGTCGGACCATCCGACATACACGGTGCCTTCGGGGCCGACCGCCGGCACCGATGCATTGCTGTTAAAGCCGCGGGCAAAGGCCCAGCTCCTGGCTCCAGTCCTGGCGTCCAGGGCATAGAGCTGCCAGAATGAACGGATATGGACCCGGCCATCGGCGCTCAGCACCGGGGACGAAGTGATTTCGGCGCCAGTGTCAAACTCCCATTTCTTCACGGCTGTGAGCGCGTCCAAGGCGTAAAGCCTCCCGTCCCATGATGCCACATACACCGTCCCGTCCGTGCCAAGCGCCGGGGAGGACCACACCATCCCCCCAGTCTGAAACTCCCAGAGCTTCTGGCCAGGCTGAGCGGCGTCGAGGGGGGAGATCCGAATCGTGGCCAAACCGAGACAAACCAGCAGCATCGTCTTCATGGCAGGTGTGGTTCAGGGAATGACCGTGGAGCGGTACACGCGCTCGAGCGGGCCCACGTTTTCGAGGTCGAGGAACAGATACGGGCTGGCCGGCAGGGCAAGGTCGGTCAACACCTGCCAGTGGGTCCAACCGGACGCCGCCGAGACCGTCTCGACGCGGACGCGGGTGCCCGCCGGGTCCACCATCCACCAGCCCTTGAGCCAGCCCGCCGCCGTGAACCGCCGTGCGTCCGCACTGTTCAGCCGGTAGAACCGCGAGGCATCGGCCAGGTCGAGCTCCACGTACAATTGCGCCATCCCGCTCGAGGGGTAGTTGAACCAGGGCTGCCACACCGCCGTCTCGTCGAGTTGGGTGGTCGCTTCCAAGCTTACTGGGCCGGCATTTCCGCCTTCCCATTTCAGACCGAGGAACGTCTGCGGGTCCACGTTGCTGATGAGGGCGAGGATGGGCTGGCTCGTCACCTGGCCCACCGCGTTGCTGGCGACCACGGTGTAGATGCCTTCGGCGGCGCGGGTGACGGAAGGAATGGTCAGCGTGGTCTCGGTGGCGCCGGGAATCGGCTGGCCGTCGAAAAACCACTGGAGGCCGGGGGCTGGCACACCGGCGACTTTCACGGCGATCCTGCCGGTCGCGCCTTCCTTCAGCACGACCCGTGAAGGTTGCCGCAGGACCACGGGAGCGATGACGCGCTGCCGCCCCGTGTTGCGCGCGTTCTGATGGAACTTCGGCCACGGACTATCCGCCAGGCCGGCCGACCCTTGCAGGGCGTAGAGCTTGCCATCGGTCGAACCCACATAGACCGTGCCGTCCACGCCAATGGCCGGGGACGAGATGACCCACCCCCCCGTGACGAAGGCCCAATTCAGGGCACCGGTCTTTCCGTCCAGCGCATAGACCCTTCGGTCACTCGACCCCACATACACCGTGCCGTCAGCGCCCAGCGCCGGGGAGGACCCGACCCAGCCACCGGTAACAAAGGCCCACTTCTGGGCCCCGGTGGCCCCGTCCAGGGCGTAGAGCTTGCCATCACCCGAACCCACATAGACCGTGCCGTCCGCGCCCAACGCCGGCGACGACATGATGGGTTCGCCGGTGAGGAAGGCCCATTCTTGCACCCCGGTCGCCCCGTCCAACGCATAGACCCTGCGGTCCTCAGAACCGACATACACCGTGCCGTCTGTGCCGATCGCAGGCGATGAGCTCACACTCCAACCGGCGAGGAAACTCCATTGCAGCGAGCCTGTCGCTCCGTCCAATGCATACACTTTTCCTTCGAAGGACCCGAAATAGACCGTGCCCTCCACTCCAACCGCCGGAGAGGAAAGCACCGCGCCACTGGTGGCAAAGACCCACTTCTGAGCGCCGGTCGCCCCGTTCAATGCATGGACCTTCCCGTCCGTGGACCCGACATACACCGTGCCGTCCACACCCACCGCCGGGGACGACTGGACCCAGCCACCGGTGGTAAGAGCCCATTTTTGGGCGCCGGTCGCCCCGTCCACCGCATACACCTTGCGGTCCAGCGATCCGACATAGACCGTGCTGTCTTCGCCTACCGCCGGTGACGACTCAATCGAACTACCAGTGGCGAAGGTCCACTTCTGAACGCCCGTCGCCCCGTCCACGGCGTACAGCTTCCCGTCATTCCATCCGACGTACACGGTGCCATCCACTCCGACCGCGGGGGACGACCACCAGATAGGGCTACCGGTGCCAAAGGCCCACAGCAGCTTGGCCTCCTGGAAGGAGAATACCGCCTCAACATGCTTGGACCCGTTCATCGTCAGCGTGAGAGGGCTGCTCGTACCCGACACGTCTCCCTGCCAACCCACGAACGTCCGATCTGCACCGGGGATCGCGGTCAACACGACGGTCTGTCCGGGTTCATAAACCTCGAGCGTGGGCTCAACCTGGACGCTGCCCACCCCGTTGGTCGTGAGGGTCAACAGGTAACCCACCACCACCCGCGCCACCTGCGAGGTCACGGCGCCCGCCGGGTTGTTCACGGTCACCTGGTAGTCCCCGCTGTGGCCGAGCGCCGCGTCGGGCACACGGAAGACGCTGCTGACCGCGCCGAGAACCGCCAGGCCGTTGCGGAACCATTGGTACGTCAACGGCGGGCTGCCGCTCGCCGAGACCGAAAGCCGGAAATCGCTTCCCACTGGCACGCGGACGCCGACAGGTTGCTCCGTGATATGCGGCCGCACCGGAGCAGGTTCCGTCCGGCCGGTGTTCCGCGCATTCTGGCGGAACTTGGGCCAGGGGCTGTCGGCCAGTCCGCCCACACTGCTGCTGCTCAGGGCGTAGAGCCTCCCCTCCAGTGATCCCACGTACACTGTCCCGTCCGCCCCAATCGCCGGCGCGGACCAGTCAATTGCGCCAGTGCGATACTCCCACAGCTTCTGCCCCGTCGTTCCGTTTAGCGCATAGATCCTGTTGTCATTGGATCCCACGTACACCGTTCCGTCCGCCCCAATCGCCGGGGAGGAAGACACATAAAAGCCGGTTTGGCACTCCCAGCGTTTCTGGCCCGTCGCTCCGTCCAGCGCATAGACCTTCTCGTCCGAGGATCCCACATACACGGTCCCGTCGCCTCCGATCGCCGGGGAGGACCACACCTGGCTACCGGTCTCAAACTCCCAGCGCTTCTGGCCCGTCGCGCCGCTCAGCGCATAGACCTTGTTGTCGTTCGACCCCACATACACGGTCCCGTCGGCCCCGATCGCCGGGGAGGACCAGACTTCACCCCCGGTCGGAAACTCCCACCGCTTCTGCCCCGTCGCCCCGTGCAGCGCATAGACCTTGGTGTCCGCCGATCCCACAAACACCGTCCCGTCCGAGCCAATCGCTGGGGAGGACGACACGACGTGAGCCATCTGGTCACCAGCCACGAACTCCCAGAGCTTCTGCCCCGTTGCTCCGTTCAGCGCGTGGATCTTGTTGTCCGACGAACCCACATACACGGTCCCGTCCGAGCCAACCGCCGGGGAACTGAAGACACGGCTGCCGGCCTGGAACTCCCAGCGTTTGTTCCCGGTCGCGCCGTCCAGCGCATACACCCTGGAGTCACCTGAGCCCACATACACGGTCCCGTCCAAGCCAATCGCCGGAGAGGACCTCACATTGCAGCACGAAGTCTCAAACTCCCAGAGCCGCTGTCCGGTCGCCGCGTTCACCGCATAGACGCTCCTCGCTGGGTAATCCGCCGCCACATACACCGTCCCGTCCGCTCCGATCGCCGGGGAGGAACGCACTGGGCCAGCGGCCCGAAACTCCCAGCGCAGCAGCCCCGGCTTCGTGCCGCCAAAGGTGGCTGTCAGGCGCCACATGCGATCCACCGTCACCCGCAAGGGGTTCGTTTGACCCGACACGTCCCCACCCCAGCCCGCGAACGAGCACCCCGGCTCCAGGCACCCTTCAGCCGCAACGGCGGTCAACTCCAGCACCGCCCCCGGCGCATAGAGCCCCGACTCATTCGTCCCCTTCACGCTTCCAGCGCCAACCACCGCGACGGTGACCGCGTACCCCAACGTCACTGCCATCTCCGCGCTCTCGGCGGCCCCTTCGGCGTTGCTCACCCGCACGCGATAGACGCCGGCCTGATTGGCCGCCCAGGCCTGAACTCGGTACGCCGGCCCAGTGGCGTTCGCCAACAACTGCCCATTCAGAAACCACTCATAGCGCAAGGGCGAAGCTCCCTCGGCCATCACCTCGAGCCCGAGCGGCGTGCCTTCGGCCACCATGCGGCCCGTGCTCTGCGTGACAATCCGGGCCGGCCCGGTGGTCGTCCGCACGCGTCCCTGACTGAGGGCGTTGGCGTGGAACTTGGGCCAGGGGCTTGCGGCCAGCCCGCCCAGGCTGTTGCTCGAAAGCGCATAGACCTTCCCGTTGTACGACCCCACATACACCGTCCCGTCTGATCCCACCGCCGGGGAGGACCACACCTGATCGCCGACGTAGTACTCCCAGCGCTTCTCGCCCGTCGCCCCGCTCAGGGCATAGACGTTCCCGTCCAATGACCCCACGTACAGCGTCCCATCCGCCCCAATCGCCGGGGACGACAAGACGTACCACCCGGTCTGAAATTCCCAGAGCTTCCCGCCCGTCGCCCCGTTGAGCGCATAGACCTTGTTGTCCGGCGACCCGGACCCCACATACACGGTCTCATCCGCCCCAAGCACCGGGGAGGATGACAAGACAAAAACCGCCTCGTCAGGGATGCGCGCGAACTCCCAGAGCTTCTGCCCCGTCGTTCCGTTCAGCGCGTAGACCTTCCCGCCCGCCGACCCGAGGTACACCGTTCCGTTCGCGCCAATTGCCGGGGAGGAATTCACTGCGCTATCTGCCTGGAACTCCCAGCGCTGGTTTCCCGTGGCTCCGTTCAACGCATAGATTCTCTGGTCGTCCGAACCCACATACACCGTCCCGTCGGCCCCGATTGCGGGGGAGGACGACACCGCACCCCCCGTCTGAAACTCCCAGAGGCTCTGCCCCGTCGCGCCGTTCAACGCATGGACTTTGCCATCACTGGATCCCACATACACCGTGCCGTCGGTCGCAATGGCCGGCGAGGAAAGCACCTCACCGCCGGCCTTGAACTCCCAGAGCTTCGCGCCCGTCGCTCCGTTCAGCGCAAACAGCTTGTTGTCGGAGGACCCGACATACACGGTGCCGTCCGCCCCAATGGCCGGGGAGCACCACACGTCGCCGCCACCAATCGGGAACTCCCAACGCTCCTCCCCCGTTGCCCCATCCAGCGCATACACCCTCCGGGCGCTCGACCCCACGTACACCGTCCCGTCCGTCCCGATCGCCGGCGAGGACCACACGATACCCCCGGTCTGGAACTCCCACAGCTTCTGGCCGGGTTGAGCGGCAGCCGCTGGCACACTGGCTCCCAGCGTCAGGGCGGTGAACAGGAGCCACCAGCAGTTGCTACCTCCCATGAACCGCTGGTTCGTAGGGCAGACATTCCTGTCTGCCGGTGCGGGCGACTTTCCAGTCGCTCCAGCATTCGCCGGGCTCGAAAGCCCGGCGGACCGGCAGGCTGGAAAGCCCGCCTTACGCAGAGGTTCATGGCCCGTGAGCAGGTCCGGAAGGAACGGGGAGCTCTCCATGGACCCGGGCTCGGTAGGGCGAGGCTCCCGCCGAGCCGTCGTCCATTCCGGGTCGGCTCGGCTCGCCAGGAGCCTCGCCCTGCCGGGTTCATGGTCCCTCTGCGCGCCGCCCCGCCCGGCGTCCCGCCCCTTCATAAAGATCGTCGAATTGAAGTTCATGCTGGTGTCGTTTGGAGCCGGGGGTCACTGCACTGGCGTGGTGCGATACACGCCGCCGGGATGCTCGAAGGCTGCCGTGTCCAGGAACAGGTGCGGGCTGCTGGGCAGCGTCAGATTCGTGAGCACCTGCCAGTTCGTCCAACCGGCCGCCGCCGACACGTATTCTATCTGTTGCGTCGTCCCGGCCGGTTGGGTGAACCACCATCCCGGGATGAACGCCGCCCGAAGCGTCTCGACCCGGTCGGCCCCGTTCAGTCGGTAGAAGCGCGCCGCATCCGCAGGGTCGAGTTCCACGTACACTTGGGGCGTGGCGCTGGGCGGGTAGTTGCTGATCGAGTGCCACGGCGCCAGGTCGCCGAGTTGCGCCGTGGTTTCCAAGCTGACCGGGCCGGCAGTTCCGCCTTCCCATTGCAGCCCGAGGAACGACTGCGGATCCGCGTTGCTAACAAGGGCGAGGATTGGCTGGCCGGTCACCTGGCCCACCGCGTTGCTGACAACCAGCGTGTAGGTCCCTTCGTCCCTACGGGTGACGGACGGGATGGTCAGCGTGGCCTGCGTGGCGCCGAGAATCGGCTCGCCATTGAAGGACCAGCGCAGCGCAGGGACCGGTTCTCCGGCGACTTTGACGGCGATCTTGCCGGTCGCGCCCTCGGCCAGCACGACCCGTGAAGGTTGCCGCAGGACCATGGGAGCGACCACGAACTGCCGCCCCGTGTTCTGCGCGTTGCCTCGAAACTTCGGCCACGGAGTGTTGGCCAGGGGAGCGGAGCCTACAATGGCATAGACCTTTGAGTCCGCCGACGCGACGTACACGGTGCCGTCTGCTCCGATGGTGGGAGACGCAAGCCCGCCGGAGGTGGTAAAAGTCCACTTCCGAGCTCCGGTCGCGCCATCCAACGCATAGAGCTTAGAGTCCTCTGCTCCAATGTACACGGTGCCGTCCGCAGCCACTGCCGGGGACGACCAACAAACGGAACCACCGAGGACAAAGCCCCATTTCGAGGTAATGTTTCCGGCCAAGGCAACGAACGCGTCGCCGAAAGTCCCTACAAATGCTGTACCGTCCGCCCCCAGTGCCGGAGATGAGTAACAGAACGGCAAGCTACGCCCATAAACCCACCTGTGGGCCCCCGTCGCCCCGTCCAACGCAAAGAAACTCCCGTCGTCCGACCCGAAATAGACCATACTGTCTGCGTCAACCGCTGGGGATGACGCGATCACGCCACCGGTGGCGAAGGCCCACTTTTGTGCACCGGTGGCTCCGTCGATCCCATAGACCCTGCCGTCATGCGACCCGACATAAACGGTGCCATCCGCGCCAATTGCAGGGGAAGATATGATCCAGCCGCCAGTGACAGCAGCCCATTTTCGGGCCCCGCTCACCCCGTTCAGCGCATAGAGCTTGCCGTCATAGGATCCGACATAGACTGTGCCATCCGCGCCGATTGCGGGGGACGAACCAGCCGGACCGCCGCTGACAGTGGCAAAGGCCCACTCGTGGGCTCCGGTCGCCCCGTCCAGCGCATAGAGTTCGCCGCTACCGGACCCCACATACACCGTGCCATCCGCGCCGAGCGCCGGCGACGAATTAATGGAAGCGCCGATGGCAGCGGCCCACTTCTTGGCTCCGGTCGCCCCGTCGAGCGCATGGAGCTTGCCGTCGTTCGACCCCACATACACCGTGCCGTCCGCGCCCAAAGCGGGGCACGAACCGATCGCAAAGCCGGCGTCAGCGACCCATTTCAAGGTACCCAATCCCGGCACCACATAAGTCCGGCCCACGGGGTCGACCTGCTGGCCGTTCGTTTGTTTCAAAGACACCGTGACCGTGTTCGTCGTGCCGGGCGGGAACGGCTCCACCGCCACGTAACGGATGGTGGTGGTGCCGCCGCTCTTGCTCACCGCGGGCGTGATGGGCGTGCCGTTCAGCCGCACCTGCACCGTTGCGGGGTCGACCACAGCGGGACCCGAGTCGGCCACGCTCAGGCTGAAACCGGTCGCCGTCCCGCTCACCGGCCCGATCGCCACTTCGCTCGCCGGGAGCGTCGTGATCTGGATGTTGTCCACCTCGATGTTCGCCGTCGCGGCGCCCACCCGCGCGGCCAGGAGCAACCGACCTGGCGACGGGTAGTAGCGCGTCGCGAAGTTGGTGAGCAGGCAGGTGTTCTTGTACCAGACGTTCAGCACGCCGGCGGTGTCGAGTTCCACCTTGAAGTGCACCCAGGCCAGGTTCGTGTCGCAGCCCGTGCCGTCATAAGGACCGGTCACGATGGAAGTCGGATCATCGCCCGACACCGGCTCGAGATTCGGCATGGGGATGGTGGTCAGCAAGGTGCCATCCACCCGGACGTCCAGCCCGATGTCATCCTGCGTCAGCCCGGGCGCCACCTTACCCACGGCGGGCGGAGCCGGGGGAATGGTATAGCCGCCGCTGGCCCACAGATCGAAGCCGATGCTCAGGCCGGTCTGGGTGCCTTCCTCGATCAGGCTCAGATCACCCGCCGAGCCGTTGTCGGCGAACTGACCGCCGTGCGCGCTGATCCAGTGGTTCATGTTCGGAAGGGTGTCACCCGCGGCCAGGGCCTGCAGGACCGGGTCGCCCACCCGGACGTAGCTGAGGCTGAAGCCATCGGCCAGACGCACGCTGCCGTTGCCGATCCGCAGATCGCACTCGAACATGAAACCCGCCACCACCAGTCCCATGTCGAAGTCGTTGAAGAGGACCCCGCCGCACAGCGAACTCGACAGGGCACCGCTGCAATCCGGGCTGGCGAAGGTCAGTCGCAGGAACCCGTCGCCGGGCACGCCGGCGACCGAGCCGGCCGCGGTGTTGCCGACGGGACCCGCGCCGCCGCTCGCGACCCAGGAGGCACTGCCGGTGTTGCTCGTAGCCGAGCCGTCCCAGGCGGTACCACAGAAGTCCAAGACGGTCGCCGGATCGGAGTTGAAGTCGAAGTTGAAGGTTCCGGCGAGGGCGGCGGCACAACCGAGGCCGACGGTCAGGAGGAACGTTCTGCCGAGTCGTTGCGGGGTCATCATGGTCCACGGATGGGTGAAGGGTGGTAGGGCGAGGGCGAAGGAAAGGACTCGAGGCGGTTGGTGTATGCTGCGGTCACAACGAGCTGGTAGTTGTCGTTCAGGGAACGACGGTGGTTCGGTACACGCGCTCGGGCGCACCGCGGCTGTCGAGGTCTAGAAACAGGTACGGGCTGGCGGGCAGGGTGAGATCGGTCAACACCAGCCAGTTGGTCCAACCGGTCGCCGCGGAGACCACCTCGACACGGATGCGGGTGCTCGCCGGTTGCGCCAGCCACCAGCCGTTCAACGGCCCCGCGGCACTGAGCTGCAGCGCCTCCGAAGCGTTGAGCCGATAAAACCGCGCCGCGGCGTCAGGATCCGATCGGACATCCAGTTGCGCCGCGCTGCTGGATGGGCGGTTGCTGATCGAGTGCCAGGCCGCCAGGTCGCCCAGGTGCGCCGTGGCTTCCAGGCTGACCGGCCCGGCAGGGCCGCCTTCCCATTTCAGCCTGAGATACGACTCTGGATCGACATTACTCACCACGACCGAAATCGGGGCGCTGGTCGCCTGCCCCAACCCATTGCTGGCCGCCAGCCAGTACCGCCCTTCCATCGCCCGCCCCACCGCGGGCAGGATCAGGGTGGCATTCGTGCCGTCGTGAATGGCGGAACCGTTGGAGAACCACTGCATCTGGGGCGCGGGATTGCCCGACACCTCAACCGTGATCCGGCCTTCGCGGCCTTCCTTGAGTACAACCCGCTTGGGCTGCTGCTCGATGCCGGCCGGCTGGCCCGGACACCGGCCGGTGTTCTGGGCATCATGCCGGAACTTCGGCCAGGGGCTCCTGGCCAACCCGCCCACGCTGCTGCTGCCGAGGGCATAAACCTTGCCGTCGTTCGAGCCCACGTACACGGTCCCGTCGGCCCCGATCGTAGGCGAGGATCGCACCGCCCCACCGGTCGGGAAGTTCCAGCGTATCTGTCCGGTTGTCCCGTCCAGCGCATAGAGGCGCCCGTCGTCCGACCCGACGTAAACCGTGCCGTCGGCCCCGATGGCCGGGGAAGATTGGACGGCGCCACCGGTCGGGAACTCCCAGCGCTTCTGCCCCGTTTCTCCATCCAGCGCATACAGGCGCTTGTCATCCGACCCCACGTACACCGTGCCGTCCCCGCCGATCGCGGGCGAGGACACCACCGCGCCACCAGTCGGGGATTCCCAGATTGCTTGCCCCGTCGCCCCGTTCACAGCCTGGACCTTGCCGGAATATGGCGGGCCGACCGACACGCCGACATACACAATCTCGTCCCACCCAATCGCCGGTCCCGAAGTTACCTCACCCGCAACCGGCAACTCCCACCGCTTCTGGCCCGTCCGCCCGTCCACGGCACAGACCCTGCCCGTGCGATAGCCCCCGCCCAGGTAAACCGTTTCCTCCGCGCCAATCGCCGGGGACGACACCCAATAGCCACCCACGTGAAACTCCCACAGCGTCCGCCCGGTCGCGCCTTCCAGCGCATAGGCCCAACCCTGGCTTGTCCCGACGTACAGGACGCCGTCCGCGCCGATCGCCGGCACGTCTCCCACCCCCCCGCTGTCAAACGCGGCCAGCCTCCCTCCGTTGACCCCGTCCAGCACGTACAACTTGTCGGCAATCCCGGGGATCTGTTGAAAAGACGGGGCATAGAGGGTGCCACTCGCCCCAATCGCCAACCCTGACTGCACCGCCGGGCCCGGAACCTCCCAGAGCATCTGCCCCGTGGCCCCGTTCAGGGCATAGACACTGCCCATCTTGTAGCAGTTGTTCCATGACTGGATGCATTGCCGCCAGAGTGACCCCACGTACACCGTCCCGTCGGTCGCAATCGCCGGGGAACATCCCACCACATGGTCACGGATCGCGCCGGTTGCCCGTGGAGTGACAAATTCCCAGAGCTTCGTCCCGGGCCGCGCCCCGCCAAAGAGGGCGGTCAACCGCCACGCGCGGTCCACCGTCAACTGCAACGGGTTCGCTGCGCTCGATACGTCCCCGCTCCACCCGGTGAAGCTCCACCCCTCCGCTGGAACCGCCGTCAACTCGATCACACTCCCCGCGGCGTAGGCTCCCGACTCACTCGTCCCACTCACGCGTCCCCCACCGACCACGCCGAGCGTGACCTGGTAAGCCAAGGCCACCACCATCTCCGCGCTCTCGGCCACCCCTTCGGCATTGCTTACCCGGGCGCGATAGACGCCGGCCTGACTGCCGGTGAATGCCGCCAGTTCGCATCGTGGTCCCGTCACCCCCGCCAACAACTGGCCGTTGAAGAACCACTCATAACTGAGCGGTGGAGTCCCGTACGTTCCCAGCCTGAGCACCATGGGATTCCCCTCCAAGGCGATGGCGCCCTTGCTTTGATTGACGATCCGCGGCGGACCGGGCACCACCGACGCGCGCCCTTGGTTGGCCGCGTTGCCTTGGAACTTGGGCCAGGCGCTCCGCGCCAACCCGCCAACGCTGCTGCTGCACAGAGCATAGACCCCGTCGGCCGCCCCCACATAGACCGTCCCGTCCGCGCCAATGGCCGGCCCGACAGAATAGCCACCTTCACTTACCTGGGACTTCCATAGCGTCCGCCCGGTGGCCCCATCCAGAGCATAGACCCTGCCGGCGTGTGACCCAACATACACCGTCCCGTCCGCACCGATTGCCGGAGACGAAGCTGCGCTCAGAAGGTCCGGGGCCAAGTGCCACCGTGTGGCCCCGGTGGTCCCGTCCACCGCGTAGTACCCATCCGCTCCCACATACACGGTCCCGTCCGCGCCCATCACCGGCGAGGAGACCGCACTGCCGGTCTGGAACTCCCAGAGCTTCTGCCCGGTTGCCCCATCCAGCGCGTAGAGCTTCTTGTCCCAGGACCCAACATAGACCGTCCCGTCTGCCCCGATCGCCGGAGCGGAAGACACCTCACCCCCAGCCGGAAACGTCCAGATTGTCTGCCCCGTCAGTCCGTCCAAGGCATAGACGTTCCAGTCGCGTGCTCCTAGATAGTGTCTGGAATGAAACATGTATCTATTTGTCGCTCAATTAGATAAGTGCGAT
>CAZHUS010000116.1:0-23606 GCA_964535555.1 uncultured Verrucomicrobiota bacterium | reverse complement strand
CGATTTATCCGCCTTGGCGCCATGGGCTGCCTCACCGGCGTGTCGAGCGCCATGTCTCAGCCGAACCGAGCTCTACCCCAGCCAGGCGCGCTGGGTCGAGGAGTTGACCCGCACCATGCGAGGACTCCAGACCGGTCCCGGCGGTTGAGTGCCCAGGCGGGGCCCTGACGCGGGACTTCAGCCACACTGGGCGTGGTGACGCAGCGCGTGGTCGGCAAGCACCAGCGCCGCCATGGCCTCGACGATGGGGACCGCCCGCGGCAGCACGCAAGGGTCGTGGCGGCCCCGGCCTTTCAAGGTCGTGTTCCGCCCCTGGTCATCGACCGTCTCCTGCTCGTGCATCACAGTCGCCACGGGCTTGAACGCGACGCGGAAGTAGAGGGTGGAGCCGTTCGTGATCCCGCCCTGGATTCCTCCGCTGCGGTTCGTCGACGTCCGGATCTGCCCGCCGACATTGCGGAAGGCGTCATTGTGTTCTCTCCCGGTACTGAGGATCCCATCGAAACCCGAGCCGACATCAAACCCCTTTGCGGCGGGGAGGCTGAGCATGGCCTTGGCGAGATCGGCTTCCACCCGGTCGAAGACGGGTTCGCCCCAGCCCGGTGGCACGCCGCGCGCGACGCCGAGGACGATTCCGCCGACGCTGTCGCCCTCACTGCGCCGGCGTTCGATCAACCGGATCATCTCCTGCGCGGCCTGCGGGTCGGGGCAGCGAACCGGGTTCGCCTCGATCGCCTGCGGTTGCAGCGTCTCCACGTCGACGGCTGCCTTCAGGTTCTGCACCTGGATGACGCAGGCCAGAACCTCGACCCCATGACGCTCGCGGAGGAGCTTCTTGGCGATGGCGCCTGCGGCCACGCGTCCCACGGTTTCCCGGGCGCTTGAGCGTCCCCCGCCGGGCCAGGCACGGATGCCGTACTTGACCTGGTAAGTGTAGTCGGCGTGGGAGGGACGGAACTTGGTCGCCATTTCGCTGTAGGCCTCGGAACGCGCGTCCTCGTTCTTTACCCACATTGCGATGGGGGTTCCCAGCGTCCGGCCTTCGAACGTGCCGGAGAGGATCTGGACCGTGTCGCTTTCCTTCCGCGGGGTGACAATCGAGGATTGTCCCGGGCGGCGGCGGTCGAGTTCAGGCTGGATGTCCGCTTCGCTCAAGGCGAGACGCGGCGGGCAGCCGTCGACGACGGCGCCGACGCCACCTCCATGGGACTCGCCCCATGTGGTCACCCGGAAGGCATGGCCGAATGTATTGCCCACGGCGGCAGGGTGCGCCAAAGCCGGAATCAGGTCAATGTGGCCGGGCGCCTCACCCGGGCTTGGTCTGACCCGCGTCGCCGCCGAGGAGTTTCTCCACACGCGCCGCGTCGTCCGGAGTATCCACGCCGATGCTGTCATGGGCGACGCGAACTACGGCAATCGAGATCCCGTGTTCGAGCGCGCGGAGTTGCTCGAGACGCTCGGCCGATTCCAGGGGGGAAACCGGGAACTTCACCAGGCGCATGAGGGTATCCCGTCGATAGCCATAGATCCCCAGGTGCTTGAGAAAAGGAAAGGCCGCCATCTGTTCGCGGGCGTGCTTGGCGGCGTGGTCCCGCAGATACGGAACGGTGCGGCGCGAGAAATAAAGGGCGCGCCCGTGGATCCCCACGACCACCTTGACGGCGTTGGGATCGTCGTACTCGGAAGGATCCTGGATCGGGGTCGCGGCCGTGGACATTTCGCTGGTTTCCAGGGCGGTCGCGACGGCGTCGATCACCGAGGGGTCCATCATGGGCTCGTCTCCCTGGATGTTCACCACCGCGTCGCACGCGCAGCGCGAGGCGGCTTCAGCGACGCGATCCGTGCCGCTGGGATGGTCGGCGCGGGTCAGTTCCACGCGACAGAATCGTCCCGCAACTTCACCGATGCGCGGGTCGTCCGTGGCGACGATCACCTCACCCAGGTTGCGGCTCCGCCGACAACGCTCGACGACATGCTGGATGAGGGGCTTGCCCGCGATCACATGAAGTGGCTTTCCCGGAAAGCGACTGCTCCCGTAGCGGGCAGGGATGATGCCGATGACATTCACGGGACGTGATTCTGCCCGCGACCGTCAACGGATGAAAGCGCTGAACCGTCAGACCAGGTCCCGCAGGATGCTTGCGGTGGCGGTGGCGAGATTGTCGGTGACCCACGCCCGCGCGTTGAGTTCGGGGTGCCTGGCTTCGGTCTCGGCCCCGTAGCCGGTGCGGACGAGGATGCAGCGTCGGACCCCGGCGTTCCAGCCGCACTCAAGATCGAGCCGCTTGTCTCCGATCATGTACGATCGGTGGAGGTCGAGTTGGAATTCCTCACGGGCGTCCCAAAGAAACTGGGGGGAAGGCTTGCGCCCAAGGCTGGGTTGATCGGGTGCCTCCGGTGCAAAGTAGATGCGCGCAAACTTCACCCCGAAGGGCGCCAGCAGCGCCAGCATCCGGGCGTTCACCCGGTGCATGTCGGCCTCGGTGAAGTAGCCACGGCCGATGCCGGATTGGTTCGTGACAATCAACAGGACCAGGCCGGCCTCCTGAAGCTGTCGGAGCGCGGGCCCGACGTCGGGCAGCAGTTCGACCTGGGCGGGATCGGCAAGGTACTCGCGCTCGACGATCAACGTCCCGTCGCGGTCCAGGAAAACCGCGGCTTTGCGTTCGGCGGTCACGGCCCGGTGCGGGGATGCCCCTCCCTCGCGCCTCGCTAGACCGTCAGGATTTCCTTCTCCTTGTGATCGAGGTGGCGATCGATCTTGCCGGTATAATCGTCGGTGAGCTTCTGAAGTTCCTTTTCGGCGTGCTTTTCCTCGTCCTCGCCAACACCCCCGGCCTTGGCCTCCTTCTTGAGGTGTTCCATCGCCTCGCGGCGGACGTGCCGGACCGCCACCCGGGCGTCCTCGGCCATCTTCTTGACGATCTTGATGAACTCCTGGCGTCGTTCCGCGCTGAGCTCCGGAAAGACCAACCGGATGACCTTCTTGTCGATGGACGGGTTCAGGCCAAGGTTGGCCTTCTGAATCGCTTTCTCGATGGGGTGAAGGGTATTGGCGTCCCACGGGGTGAGGATCAACATGCGCGGTTCGGGAGTGGTAATCCCGGCCAGTTCGCGCACGCGCATGTGAGAGCCGTACGCCTCGACGGTGAGATTCTCAACCAGGGCTGGCGAGGCCTTGCCCGTGCGCACGCCTGCGAACTCGTTGATGAGGAAAGTCTCCGTCTTGGTCATCTTCTCCTCGGCTTCGAGCAGAATGTCGTCGATGGGCATAAGCTTCTGGTGTTGTCGGATGCAGTGGACTCGGGACGGTATAGCGGGAATGGCCGGCCGGGGTCAACTATCCGTGACCAGGGTACCGATCGTCTCGCCCAGGACCACGCGTCGGATATTGTGCGGCTGGAACAGGTCAAAGACGATCACGGGCATGGAGTTGTCCCGGCACAGTGCGAAGGCCGTGGCGTCCATGACCTGGAGGCGGCGGTCCAGCGCGGTCTGGTACGTGAGCCGATCGTAGCGGGTGGCGGCCGGGTTCTTCTTGGGGTCCTCGGAGTAAATCCCGTCCACCTTGGTGGCCTTGAGAATAATGTCGGCCCCGATCTCGTTCGCCCGCAAGGCCGCGGCGGTGTCCGTGGAGAAATAGGGATTCCCGGTCCCGCCCGCGAAGATGACGACGCGCCCCTTCTCGAGATGCCGGACGGCGCGCCGGCGGATGAACGGCTCCGCGACCTGGGCCATGGTAATCGCGCTCTGGACCCGTGTGGGTACGCCTTGCTTTTCAAGGGCGTCCTGCAGCGCAAGGGCGTTGATCACGGTCGCCAACATCCCCATGTAATCGCCGGTGGCCCGGTCGATTCCCTGACGGCTGCCGCGGGCGCCGCGGAAGATGTTGCCGCCTCCGACCACGATCACCACCTGGACCCCGAGGTCGCGCACCTCGCGGATCTCGGCGGCCATGCCATGAATCCGTTCCGGGCAGATCCCACTGCCCTGGCTGGCGTCGCCCAGCGCCTCCCCGGTGATCTTCAGCAGGATTCGTCGATACTTGAGATTGGAGGCAGCATTCATGGGCGAAGGGGAGGACGGCCGGCGGGTGACCCACGGTGAAGCGCGTCGGCGCTGAAAGCGGGGCGCCGGCGCAAGCATCGCCGTGGGAGATACTTCACGGCGTCGTTGTACCAAAGGCTGCGGAAATCGTCAAACGGCGCGGATTTCGTGGCTGCGCTGCGGCGGTACGCTCCACCGGGAGCACGCCGGTGATGCTTCGTTCTGGTGAGGCAGGGCGCCGTGACCGGTCATGCCGGCCGGGGCTTCCTTTCAGCCCACACCCGCGGCATAGTCGGCGCATGCGAGACAAGTCGCTCTCTTTTCTGCGCGCCCTGGTGAACACGCCGAGCCCGTCCGGACACGAAGCGCGAGGTCAGCGGGTCTGGTTGGACTACGTCTGTTCCTTCGCGGACGAGACCTTCTCGGATGCCTACGGCAACTGCGTGGCGGTCCTGAACAAGGGTGGCTCGCCGCGGGTGATGCTGGCCGCGCATGCGGACGAAATTGCGCTGGTGGTGAACTTCATCGACAAGGATGGGTTTCTTTACGTGCGCAAGCTGGGGGGCGTTGATCCCGTGGTGGCGAAGGCGCAACGCGTGGAGATCCACACGCGCCAGGGCCCGGTGAAAGGCGTGATTGGCAACGTCGCGCCGCATCTCACCAAGAGCGACAAGGACCGCAAGCTGCCGGACATTGCCGATCTTTTCATCGACATCGGGGCCGGCAGCCGGCGCGAGGCCCAGAAGCGGGTTCGGGTGGGCGATCCGGTGACGCTGACCCACGAGTTTGACTTGCTCCACGGGGACGTGGCGGTGGCGCGGGCGTTCGACAATCGGATCGGCACCTTTGCCGTGGCCGAGGCCCTGCGCCTGCTCAAGGATTCCCGGCAGCGGCTGGCGGCCGAGGTCTGCGCGGTGTCGAACATCATGGAGGAGGTGGGCTTGCTCGGGGCGCGCCAGATCGCCTACTCCCTCAAGCCCGATGTGGCCGTGGTCGTCGACGTGACGCATGCGACCGACTACCCGACGGTAAGTCAGCCGCTCCACGGCGATGTCCGTCTCGGGAAGGGGCCCACGTTGACTCACGGCGGCTGCAACCATCCGGCCGTGGTCTCCCGGTTGGAAGCTGTGGCTGCCAAGGCGGACATTTCCCTGCAGCACGAGGCCATGTCGGCCTCGAGTGGGACGGATACCGACGTGATCTTCTGGACCCGGGGCGGCATCCCGAGTGCGCTGGTCAGCCTGCCCAACCGTTACATGCATTCGCCGGTGGAACTGGTGAACCTGAAGGACCTCGAACAGATTCCCCGGTTGCTCGCGGGATTTGCCCAGGCGCTGCGCCCCGGCGAGGAGTTCAAGGTGGGCATCTGAGTGCACACGAAGGCGGCTGGCATAAAATCGTTGCGTGTCGCCGCGGGCTTGTGGCTTGATCCTCTTGTGAAACGTCACGCGAAGGCCCGCCCGCTCCCGCCGTCCCGGCGAGGGGCGAAGGGGGGCGTCGCTGCATTCGGGGGATGAATCGTCGACGGATGCTGGTGCTTTACGAAGGCCGGGTGCAGGGTGTGGGGTTTCGCTACACGGCCCGTCAGGTAGCCAGAGGCTTCGAGTTGGTCGGGTGGGTGCGCAACCTGCCCGATGGCCGGGTCGAGCTTGTCGCCGAAGGTGATCGGACCGAACTGGACGCGTTCCGCGAGGCCATCCGGGAGTCCGGGCTCGGCGCGTTCATCCGCAACGAAGCGGTGACTTGGTCGGAACCGCAGGGTGGCCTGAGCGGTTTTCAGATAGCGGGTTAGACGGTTAGCGCCGAGATGAAGTTCGCGATCATTGCCGACATCCACGCCAACTTGGAGGCCTTCCGGGTCGTGCTGGAAGATGCCAAGAACGAGCGGGTGACGCACTATGCCTGCCTGGGGGATGTGGTCGGCTACAACGCCAATCCCAAAGAGTGCCTGGATATCGTCCGGGAAATGGCGATGCCGTGCGTCAAGGGCAACCACGACGAGTACTGCTCGTCGGACGGGTCGCTCGAAGGTTTCAACCCCGCCGCGGCCCAGGCGGTCCAGTGGACCCGCAACCAGTTGACGGCGGAGGATCGCCAGTGGCTGCGCGATCTCAAGTACCTGCGGCTGGTGACCAGTTTCTCGATCGTGCACGCGACCCTCGATGCTCCGCAGCGTTGGGGCTACGTGTTCGACAAGCACACCGCCGCCGCCAGCTTCACCTACCAAAACACGGCCCTTTGCTTCTTTGGCCACACCCATGTCCCCGTCGCCTTTGTGCGCGACAGCGTGGTGCGGGGTGGCAGCTACTCCAAGTTCCGCATCGAGGCCGGCAAGAAGTATTTCATCAACGTCGGCAGCGTCGGCCAGTCGCGTGACGGCGTGCCGAAGGCCACCTACGTCATCTACGATCTGGACGGCCAGACCATCGAACTGCGCCGCCTTGATTACGACATGGCCACCACCCAGGCGAAGATCATCGCCGCGGGCTTGCCCCGCCGGCTGGCGGACCGCCTGACGGACGGCCGCTAGCCGTCCCCGGCGACGCCGCGGCCGACCCGAAACCTCTTCCATCATGCAGGTTCATCCTTTTGTCGCCGCTGCCTTTCACTCCGCGTTCGCCCGGCTTGCCGGCGTGATGCTGCCTGCTTTTGCCGTGCTGGCCCAGATCTCCGTCGAGGTTAGCATGGAGCAGGAATACTACCTCGCGCAGGAACGTTGCCTCGCCGAAGTGCGGATCACCAATTTCTCCGGACGCACGCTGCGGTTCGGTGCCGAGCCGGACTGGTTGGAACTGGTGGTGGAATCCAACGACGGCTACATGGTGGCGAAGCTGGCTCCGGTTCCCGCGGCCGAGGCTTTCGAAGTGCCTTCATCCGCGCGGGGCAAGCGGCGGGTGGACCTGGCTCCCTGCTTCGACCTCAGCCGGCCCGGCCGGTACCACATCATCGCCCTGCTGCGCATCCCGGCTCTCAACACGGAAATCAGCAGCCGCCCGACGTACTTCCATATCTCCGCCGGCGTCGAGCTGTGGGGCCAGACCTTTGGCGTGCCGGCGAGTTCGCCGGATCAGGCCGTGGAAGTGCGGCGTTATGCGCTCCTGCAGACCAACGACCGTAAGCGCCTGGCCCTTTACGTCCGGATCACGGACGAGTCCGAGCTCCGGGTTCACCGGGTCTTCCCGCTGGGTTCGCTCCTTTCCTTCGGGCGTCCGGACGCGCAGGTCGACCGTACCGGACGGCTGCATGTGTTGTTCCAGACGGGCGCGAAGCAGTTCGGCTATTTCATCATCCGCCATGACGGCGAGCTCCTCGTGCGGCAGATGTACCAGATTTCCACCGGCCGCCCCCGGCTCCGATTGGCTGAAGGGGGCGAGATCCGCGTCATGGGCGGATTCCGCGTGAAGTCGTCCTACGACATCCCCGCCTTGCCGGACGAGGGGACCAAGGCGTCCGCCACTCAAGATCAGGCGCTCCCGAGTTCACCCGTGACCGGTGAAGCCAGGCCGGCGGGAGCCCCTCCGGAGCCGCTGCCTTCACCGAAATCGGAATAGTCGGTCCGCAGTCGAAGATGCGGGTCGCGAGTGGGGCGAACGCGCCTGGTACTCGCCTTGGCGGTCCGGAGTCGTCGGCCGGTGCCTTGCTGCCTTCCTTTCCCCGAACTGTCCGTCAGGCGGCCGCCGAGGGCTCTGCCGGGCGTTCAGGGGATTTCTCTTCAGCGCCTGTCGACGGGTTGGAGGGTTCCTCAGATGGCGCGGGGCCATCCGGGTTGGGAATGGAATCGGTGGGCGCTGGCGCTGCCGGAATCAGGTCCGGCGTGGCCGGGGCCGGCCTGGTTGGGGTAACGTAAGCTTCAATGGATTCCACCCGGTACCGGGCAGGCTGGCCTTCCAGCTCCAGCTCGGCTTCGTCGCCCACCTTCTTGCCGAGCAGCGACTGGGCGAGCGGGCTCAGATAACTCACCACGCGCTGTTCGACGTCCAGGTCCCAGGCGCCGAGAATCGTGAAGGTCTCGCTGTGCTGTCGACCAAGCTCGGTCACCCGGACGCGGGTGCCGATGCCGACGGCGTTGGGGTTGGCGTCGCCAAAGTCCGTGCCGCGGGCTCGCAGCAACTGGCTCTCGAGTTCGGCCTTCCGGAGCATCAAAAGCCGATTCTGTTCCTTGGCGGCCTTGTACTCGTGGTTTTCGCGGAGATCGCCATAGCTGCGAGCGATCGCGATGTCGCGCGAGTTGGCGGGGATCTTCTTTTCGACGAGCTCGTGATACTCGAGTCGCCGGCGTTCGAGGCTTTCCCACGAGACGACCAGGAACGATTCCTGGCGGGCGTGGTCACCGGAGATGAGCGACTGCACGGCCGGGAAGTGCTTGACGATCCGCGCCAGCAGGGAGCGCTTGTCCATGTCGTCGAAGCTGGGTGAGAACTGGAGGGCTCGCGTCAGGTCCTTGATCACCTCGATGTCGGCCGATTGGATGAGTTCCACGAGGAGCTCGTGGTCATCCATGATGAAGTCGTGGAGCCGGCGCGACTTCTTCTCCTGGAACTGGTCCCGCTCGATGGCGCTCAGCATGGCCCGGAAGACCTCGGGGCCCAGGACGTCGGCGAACTGGTCGGAGCCCCGTTCCTTGGCGACCCAGAGCAGGAGTTCGCTGCTGGCGCCATGCTGGCTGACCAGGCGGACCACGCGATCCTTCAATTCCGCGAGATGTCCGGTCTCGATGAGCAGGCGGGCGCACTCGGTGCAGAGCTTGACGCTCATGTTGTTGAGCGCCGCCAGCACGATCTTGTGCCACGTGTCGGGCTGGGTGTGCTGAAACGAGGTCAGGGCGCGGCGTTGCTTGGGGCCGGAAACCTGTTCGAGGACGCGGCTGGGGTCGTCCACCTGGTTCCAGACCACGGCGGCAGTGACCTCCCCCTCGGCGGCCTCGGATCCCACGGCGGCCCGCAGGTCGTCGCGTGTGAAGATTGCCTCGAGCGTGAGCGCGGCCATCGTGCGCTGGTGGGTGGCGATCTCGGCGTTCAACGTGGCCACGACTTCCTCGGCCGTGGGCTTGCGATCGGTCAGGTCCTCGAGGTTCTTCAGCACCTCGGCAGCGAGCGCGAGGTGAGCCTTCAATCCTTTGGCGGCGCGGAAATCCTCGAGGAGACGATTCTGCAGGGTGACTTCCGCCGCCTGGTAGACGATCGGTTCCGATTTCTTCAACGGCACGAGGAAGTGCCCGTCCTTCTTCATCTCCCGGCGGGCCGCCTCCCACCACTTCTTCCAGTCCGAGCTGATCACGTCGGGCACGAGGACGGCCTGGATCTGATCGGTGGTGGCATGGCCGCCGTAGCTTTGGAGCACCAGCTTGATGACTTCCAGGTGATGCAGGGCCGCCATCTGGCGCAAGCCGGCGACATCTTCAGCCTTGCGGGCGAGAATGTGTTCCCGGGGAATCGGGCGCAGGGATTCGGCCGCAAACGCCAGGTCCATGCCGTGCCCGGACTTGTTCGGGAAATCGATGATCAACCGCCCGAACACCGGGTCCATTTGCCGGATGCGGCCAAAGCCCCAGCCGCGGTGCTCGCAGAACCCGCACTGGATCAGTTCCAGCAGCGGCTCCACATGGCGGCGTTCGATCTTACCTGCAGATACCAAACTCTCGAGCTCGTCTCTCATGGGCTTTTGAAACTCGCTTCCAAAATCGCGTCGGGCATTATTGCCGGGTGCGTCAGGCCAAACCAAGAGAAATTGCCAACCGCGCCCTGCTGGACCGCGAGGATCGCGCGGGGTTCATCGAGGACTTGCTGGAGGCGGCTTTTGCCCGCACCCGGCTCTCCTCGCGCGATCGCGGGCTGGTCCAGGAACTGGCCTGCGGCGTGGTCCGCTGGCAGGGCACGCTGGACTGGTTGATTGCGCAGCGCACGGATGGCCGCCCGCAGACCGCCACGGTCCAGGTCGCCCTGCGCCTGGGGCTGTACCAGCTCTTCTGGCTGGACCGGGTTCCCGACCACGCCGCGGTCAGCGAAACCGTCGGGCTGCTGCCGGACGAGGGCCAGGCCGGCTTCGTGAACGCCTTCCTCCGCGCCGCCACCCGCGAGCGCGAAATCGTCAAGTTGCTGATCGATCGGTTGCGACGCGACGAACCTGCCCTCGGCTGGTCACATCCCGACTGGCTCGAAGCACGCTGGACGGCCCGCTGGGGCCGGGAACGGACGGTGCGCCTCATGGAACACAACAACACGCCGGCCCGCAGTTTCGCCCGCGTGAACACCCTCGTCGCCGAGCCGGAGAAGCTGATCGCCGCCTGGCGCGAGGAGGACGTCGCGTATGACTTTGGGCGGTGGGACTGGATCCCCGAGAACCGCGTGTTCGAGCTTCGTTCGCATCCGCCCCTCGCCACCCTGAACAGCTTCCGCAAGGGCTGGTTCTACATCCAGGATCCCAGCACGCTGCTCGCTCCGGGCCTGCTCGATCCCCAGCCCGGCGAT
This sequence comes from uncultured Verrucomicrobiota bacterium, assembly GCA_964535555.1. GTDB lineage: Bacteria > Verrucomicrobiota > Verrucomicrobiia > Limisphaerales > J093 > DSVZ01. Next base: position 13,092 of record CAZHUS010000116.1, on the reverse strand, counting down.
CGTGTGCTCGACTTTTGCGCGGCGCCGGGCGGCAAGACGACCTACCTGGCGCAAATGCTGGAGAACGATGCGCACCTGGTTGCAGTCGAGCCGACGCCGGCGCGACGCGAACGGTTGGTCGAGAACTGTCAGCGGCTCAACGCCGACTGTGCGGTGGTGGCTTCCCTCGAGGAGGCCCCGCTGCGTGAGTTCGATCGCATTCTGGTGGACGCACCCTGCTCCAACACCGGCGTGATCCGGCGGCGCCTGGACTTGCGCTGGCGGGTGCGGCCAGAGGAGATCCAGCGGTTGCGCAAGGTCCAGTTGAGCCTGCTCGACCAGGTCGCGCCGCTCCTGCGCCCCGGTGGCGTGGCGGTTTACAGCACGTGCAGTCTTGAACCGGAGGAGAATCAGGGCGTGGTGGATGAGTTCCTGAAGGCGCACAGCGAATTCACCCGGACCGCGGAACGGGAGCTGTTCCCGCCCGAAGCCCGGTGCGACGGCGCCTACGTCGCGGTGCTGCAAAAGGCGGCGTAGCCTGCCGGTCGGTCGGGCTTTCGAGGCCGGCGAACGGCCGCGAACACTTGCCACGATCAAACTGAAAGCGCCGGTGAACCGGGCGCACTCCAAACGCTCTGCGTGGTCCAGCGCGCTTCCGGAGTCGCGAAGCGTCTGGATTCACCCCCGCTTTGTTCGAGGTGAGGCGCCGTCCTTCGAGCGCTGGAGGCGGTGGGCAGCGGAGTGCCCGCCCTACCTGGCTACTCGAGTTCGACGGCTCCGCAAAGGTGCACTTCCAGCCCGAGCTCGGCCAACGCGGCGGCCTTGATCCGGCAGGCGCGGTGAGCCTGGCGCGCGTTCGGGGCGTAGACCACCTGGATGTGATTGGACTTGTGCCGGGCCATCATCTGGTCGCGGCTGATGCCCTGCATCACGGCGTGCATGATGGGCCACTGCGGTGTGGTCTCGCGCCAGCGCCGTTCGGTTTCTTTGGCCGGCAGCTCGACCACCTCGGCGACACCCAGGTCCGCGTGTAGCTTGCCACCCATGACGAAGACCCGGCTCCAGACCACCCAGCCCGGTTTGCTGATGCCTTTGAGGGTCCCCCCGCCGAGTCGGAAGTACATCGCCGGCTGGCGTTCGCTGCTGGTCCCTTTCCAGCCGCCGATGAAATGCGCCGGGGGCGCCGCGCCCGAGATGAGCAACACCCACACGTACGCGTCCACGCCGTCGCCCTGATACGGGGCGCCCCAGCGCAAGTCGTGCAGGGTGTTCTCGGCCGGGAAGCCAAGTTCGCGCCACAGCCTGTAAGTGACGAGCCCGTCGAGTCCCGCGCACTCGTCCACTTCATTGAAGTGGGGTAGGGCTTCGCCGGGATACAACACCTCGCCGGTCTGGGCCGAGGTCACCGGCGGACGATCGACATTGTTGAGCGTTCCTTCCACCAGGTCGCTGGCCGGGGCGAGATCTTTGAGCCCCTGCTGGTACTGGATGCCGATGGCATCGCAACCGAACTCGGCGGCGAGCCGGACGGCCGCGACGTACATCTTGCATTGCTCGAGCGTCTGGGCCTGCGTGAGTTCGCTCGCCTCGTCGCTGCCCCAGGCGAAGCTCACGCCCTTCTTGAGGTACCACTTGAGGACGGCCTGGGCTTCCTCGTCGCTGACCCCGCGCATGGCGGCAAAGAGGGTGGACTGACTGAGCCGCTCCTTGAACACGCCCGTGGGATGCAGGAGTTCGTCGGGAATGATCGCGTTGAACATCCCCATGCAACCTTCATCGAAAACGCCCAGAATCGCCTTGCGCTGGCGGAAGCCGCGCGCCCAGGCACGCCCCATTTCATCATCCGCGGAGGGCAGTTTGTGGTTGGCCAGATCCTGCACATGGCTGGTGTCGTGCGTCACGGTGCCCGTGCGCAACCACTGCCGGAGGCCGTCCTTGAAGAAGGCATCGGTGAACTTCTCGCTCCACAGCGTGCTGTAACGGACGCCCGCCTTGGTAAGGGAACCGTTCAGGTTGAGCATGCCGACCAGGCCGGGCCAGGTGCCGCTCCAGTTCGCGACGGTCAGAACGGGGCCCTGGTGGGTGGTCAGGCCGGCGAGCACGTGGTGGCTGTATTGCCACACCGATTCGGCCACGATCAGGGGTGCGTGGGGGTCGAGGTCGCGAAACACCCGCATTCCCATGGCCTGGCTGTCGATGAAACCGTGGCGTTTCACCCGGTCATAGGCGTGGGCCCGCACGAGCTTCCAGCCCTCGCCCGCCAGGGCCCGGGCGAGTGTCTCCTCCATCTTGAGCTGCTCGGGCCAGCATTTCTGGTTCGCGGACAGTCGCAGATCGCCGCTGGCGATCAGGTAAGCTTGGTTCGGCTTGAGTGTCTTCGTCTTCATGGAATCGGCGGCGGAACGCTGCGGCAACCGGCCCGGCTTGAAAAGGCGGAAATCAGAAGGCTCCGGGAGATAATCGCCATCGCGAATCCGAAACTGACCCGTTGATCGCGAAGGCAGGGGTGTGCTCATTCGGCCGCCGCACACAGCGTCCGCCGATGAGACCAGGCGCGGAGAAGTGTGGCTGGCTGACCTCGGCTGTCCCCTTCGCGGGGACGGCGTCGAGCGGGGGCTATCGTGGTCCGACATGGCCATCGCGGTCCGCGAGCTGACCGAAGGCGACGAGCGTCCGGTGGTGGTGAGCGGGGACCCGGCGGCAGACCCGGTGTCGTTCAGATCATGCCTGACTCCTACAAAGAACCCGCGGCTTGGCACGCCTCGCGCGACGCGCCTACTCCCAAGCTTCCTGGGTCGCTCGATACCCCTCCCGATGCTGGTCAAGATGAAGACGTTCTGCCTCGGCGATCATTGCATAGAATCGTCCCAACACGGGCTCCTCCCGGAATCGGTTCGCGAGCAGTTCCGCCTGATCGATCAGGTAGCGGTACTCAGGACTAAGGTCTCCGTTCGTATAGCCCCGTGCTCCGGCGAGCGCCGAGTGCAGTAGCGCACAGTGAACTCGCTCAAGGTCCTTGAGTTCGGAGGCCCGATCCAGCATCACTGGCACCAGTTCAGGGAAGGCGAAGACGAACCGGGATCCCTGGGGAGCGACCAACTCGACCGCGAGCACCAGATTGTCGATGCTTCCACACCGCCGGACCAGCTCGCGGATCCTGTCCGCCGCACCCTCTCGATCCGACCACAAGAGGGAGTTCGCCAGGGCCAGACGTGCCGACCTCGTCCGGGGGTCTGCCAGCGCCTTAGTCCACTGCCCGTTGAGCTCGCGATCGAGATAGCCAGCCAGTTGCAGATGGCCGAGGCTTGGCGCCTTGTGTTCGATGCGTCCAGCCAGGGACGAGCGCCCTTCAGCCGTGGGGGAATCGAGGAGCCGGCACAAGTGCTCGTAAACCACGACCGGGAACTTGGAGGCGACGATCGCCAACAGTTTGGACTCCCCCATACCCGTCCCTAAAGACTGTTCCCCAAGATTCTCAAGGCATCGCGCAACGTCGCGGTCGGTCAACAGGATCGCCTGTCGCTCGGTCAGATGCGCGACCGCTCGCAGAACCTGCACAGCCGCCAGTTCCTCAGTTGGCTTCAGAAGGCACAACACCTCCATTGCCCAACGAGGCTCGCTGGTGAAATACAGGTTTGCCACCGAAGCCAGGACACGAACAACGGTCGGTTCGGTGCGCTCAGCGGCTCGCAGTGTTGCCCGCCGCTCCGCTTCCGTTAGCCCCCCACCGTGACGGTGCTTCCATCCGAGCACGTGGATCAGGGCGTTCAGCCGTTCCGGGCTACCCTCGGCGGGCAGACGTTCCAGTACCGCCAGGTAGAGCTCGGGAGCAGCCGTGGAGGCAGTCTCGATCGTGGTTCCGAGCAACCAGTCCAGGGCGGAGTCCTCAGCGCGCAGCAACCACTCGAGGATCGAAGCGCACCCCCGTACAGGGAGGCTCGCAAGCGCGCGGGCGAACTCCTGTGCCGTGATAGTCTGGCCTGACTGGGTGAGCTCCCGCACGACAGACGCCAGGTGTGTACACAGCCCGTCCGCTTCGGGGTGGCGAGTGGCCAGTTCCTGTGCCACCTCCGCGGCGAAGCGGCGCCACCGCGCTTGAGCGGCATCAAGGTCAGCCAGCCCGTCGCCCACGGGTTCCTCTCCCGCATCCCACTCGAGACCAGAAGTCAGCGCGCGGGCCAGGCGGAGCTCAAAGGTGTCCGGGACGGTGGCCAGAAGTTCGCCGGCAGGTGCCTTGAAGGCGAGATCGCGATCGTACCTGGCAAAGTGCAACAGAATCTGTCGCAGGCTCAGAAGGACCGAACACGAACGGGCCTGCACCGCAACGACGCGCCGAACCACCTCCAGCGCCTCCAGCCGCTCGGGTCGCCATGCGGCCTGATCCTCCGCCGTCGGCTTGAAGCCAGCACCCGGGTAGAGCGGGTTGAGCGCCTCCCGCAACGCAGGTAGTGCGGCGAGGACCAATGCAGACTCGGTCGAGCAGGCGAAGCGTTCGACCAGCGCCAACGCCCGCTGACGCACCCCTCTGGTTCTCTCGATGTGGATCGGGAGCGTCCTGAGGTGGAGGGTCATTCCCGTCTGCCATCGCTGCTCGACCGCCCGGCCGAAGAACGGCTTGAGCAGGGCGCTGAGGATCCACGGTTGCCGACGAACTCTATCCAGGCCGTCGTCCGCCACGAGTCGCCGTTCCAGCCAGGTGATCGCCGATGCCGAGGCGCTGAGGTCCTTGTTCACTTCGAAGGCAGCGGCGCGGGCGATGGCGTTGATGGGCTCGGATGCCGACCCTGAGCTGTCGGCCTCCAGTTCGGCGTCCAGTGCCCAGAGCAGATCGAGCGCTCTCGCCGCGTGAGCTGGGTGCCAGGAGACGATCGGTTCGAGGAGTGCCGGCAGTTCGCCCAGCGTCTCCGCTCGCGTGCCACGCTGGAACGTCTCGAAGCTGGAGGTCCCGCCGTCTGCGGGTGCACCCACACTGAGCGTCGTTGCAGCCAGTTCAAGCGTCCGCTCGGGCTGGAACATGGCGAACCCGCCCCACTGCCGGAGGAGCGCCCCGCGCCCGCTCCAGGTCGCCTCGGTGTAGCGCCGGGAGAACTCCGTCCAGAGCGGATCGAACAACGAGTCCTTGGCATTTCTTTGGCTTCGGGCCTCCCAGTCGGCTTGAGCGACATTGCGCAGCAGGGCGGGAAACTCGTCGGGGCGCAGTCTTCCGAGAACCGTTCGGCAGAGCCACGAGGTCCGACCGTCTCGATCCAAGCACGCGTCCAGCAGAACAGCGTCAGCGAAGAGGTCCGGGTAGAGCCGAACGCCCTCGCGGTTGCCCACCACCAACCCGGCCGCCTCCAAGGCCGCGATATCCTCAGCCACCTCCAAGGAACGACATTCAAGGACTTCTCCAGCTCGCTCGAATAGCTGGCTTTCCTTCGGCGCAGGGGAGACAAATGCGAGGAGCCGTATGAGTCGGCGGAGGCGGTCTCGATTGGATTCTGGCTGCAGGCCGATGAAGTCCTTGATGAACCCCTTGAACACGCGTTCACGGAATGACTCCTCGTCGCTCATGATCCCGAGAGCGCTGCCAGCATTGAGCTGGGCCGCACCTAGGATGACCAGCAATGGGCAACGGTCTGCGAGGCCTGCGAGACGGGGGGCCTGGACTCGATACTCCGGCGCGAGTACTCGCTCGGCGAGATGGACCATGTCCGCCTGCCTCCAGTCGGGCAGACTCACGACCTCCAATGCCCCCTCCTCGTACCCGTTCTCGGATAGTTGGCTCCGCACAGACTCCAACGCCTGTGGCCGGGTCGCGATCAGCAGGCGGACCGACTTCGCTGCTCGGGTTACTCGCGCCAGCTCGCTCACGGTGTTTCCCAGCCGATGCGCGTCGTCAACGATGAGCGCCAGGTCGTTTTGACGGCGCAAGTAATCGGCTTCGGATTCGCTCAACCCATTTCCCCGCAGGCTCAAGAAGCCAACGCGTGGTGAGTCCTCCTGACCCTCGACGCCTCGCGCGAGCTCGAGCAGCAGACGGCTCTTCCCCGAGCCACCCTTGGCGACCAACAGCATCGCTCGGTCCTTGCCGGTCTTGGCGAATGCGTCGAGGCGGCTCAGAACGCCGGCCGCTGGCAGGCACGTTGCGCGATGATGGAAGTGGCGCGGGCTGTCGGCCAGCTCTCGTGCAAAGAACTGCTCCCAGGTGAGCAACGGACTATCCCCCCAGGCGAACAGCTTTCGTTTCCAGCTCTCGCCAAAGAACCGGGTAACGAGGTTGATGGCGGGTTCGAGCGGTTGTATGTGCTGCGTCAGCGTGGTCAACTTCGCTGCATCCCACCACATCCACCTTGGCCGGCTGGCCACCTCGCGCTGACTCTCCTCGCTCAGGCCGCACGTCGTGATCAGGATGTACTGGTCGGCCATTGGGAAACCGTGCTCCATCAATCGGACCGCCGTACGCACGTCAGCGGGACCAAAGTCCTTCACGTGCTTGAGTTGGAGCATCCACACCTCACCGCCCTCGACATCGGCGCAGATGTCAGCGCCCCGCTGGGGAGTTCCCGACAGAAGCCGGGAGGCAGAAAGAACCCGGCGTTGGATCGTCTTGCCTCCGCGCTCGCACCAGATGACGGGGTTTAGGTCCAGCAGTGCCCTGCAGAACTCTTCGAATCCGGCATCATCAAGCTTCTCGTAGAGCGGCAATGTCGTCGGCGCGTAACCGGTCGGATGTCCTCGTGGCGATTCGGTCATGTCATTTTCGGACTCAACGCTTGCAGAATAGGAGTCCAAGTCCTAATCTGCAACTGCTTGATTTACGAGCGCTCGAAGTTGTTGAGCCGCATTGAGGAAGGGTTCCGCACCCTCCCCGTTGTGCTTCTGCTCGGACCGCGTCAATGCGGCAAGACCACCCTCGCCCGCCATTACGAGGGCCGGCCGGACACTCACTGGTTCGACCTCGAAAACTACCTGCACCGGAGCCGGCTCGAGGACAACCCGATGGGCACGCTCGCGCCCTTGCGCGGACTCGTCGTCTTGGACGAGATCCAATTGCTCCCGAGTTTGTTCCCCCTGCTGCGTGTGCTGGCTGACCGTCCCGAGCAACCTGCCCGGTTCCTGCTCCTCGGAAGCGCTTCACCGCATCTGGCCCGGCAAACCGCCGAGACACTGGCCGGCCGGAACTACAAGATCGAGATGAGTGGCTTCACCGGCGAGGAGATCGGCACACACCTGCAGCAGGCGCTGTGGCTGCGCGGAGGGTTTCCGAGGTCGTTTCTGGCCGGGAGCGACGCTGCCTCCTTGAAATGGCGTCGTGACTTCATCAGCGACTTCCTGCGACGCGATCTGCCGGTGCTGGCCGAGAGCCGCCTCACCGCGCAGCAGTTGCGGCGACTTCTCCTCCTCCTGGCGAGCCACCACGGCCAAGCGGTAAACGCGTCCTCGATGGGCCGAGATGTGGGCGTGGACTTCAAGACCGTGCAGCGTTACCTCGAGGTGCTCGAAGGCGCCTACCTGCTCCGCACGTTACCGCCGTTTTCCGCAAACGTCGCCAAGCGCGTGCGAAGAACCCCCAAACTCTACCTTCGGGACACCGGCCTCCTGCATGCGCTGCTGGGGTTGGAGACGGTCGAACAGGTCGAAACCTCGGGCCGGATGGGGTTCTCTTGGGAGGGGTTCTGCCTGGAGCACTTGATCGAGCAGACCGGCATCTTCAGTGAGGACTGTTTTCACTACTCGGTCCAAAGCGGTTCGGAACTGGACTTGGTGGCCCGGCACCAGGGCAGGATCGTTGGCTTCGAGTTCAAGCATGCTGACGCACCGCGGCTCACGTCCTCGATGTCGGTGGCCGCCGCCGACTTGGGCATCGAACGCGTGTACGTCGTCTATCCCGGCGCGGATACATTCACCCTGGATCCGGAGCGCCGCTTTGTCGCGTTAGCCTGGAGGCATCTTGCGAATCTCCGCCAGGGGGGACTCGAGATCTGAAAGCCGGCCCGCTCGGCCGTGAGGGACGGGACGGGCTGCTCAGAGTTCTGGGACTGATACCAGCCCGCAAAGCAGCGCGTCGAAGGCACGTGCGCTGGAGCCCCGGGAAGGCCGCCATTCCCGCACCAACTCCAGCCTGGCTGCCTCATCCATAGAGTCTGCGGCCTCGCGAGAGCACCTGATGAAAGAGCGATGCCCGCAGGTGCTTATACCGGTCCATCTCCGTGCGGGTGGGCACCAGCACATTCTTGGCAAAGGCGAGACCCTGCCGATAACGATGGGCCCGCTGCATCCGGCGGGTGGCTCGCTCGTCGCTCTTTTCCACGATCACCAGAAGATCCACGTCGCTCTCCTCGCGCGGCGTTGCGCGCACGGCGATGATGGCCGGCGCCCGTCGGGCGGGCGAGGCGCCGGCTTCTGATGGCGCGTAGGACTTTTCGCGGCGGGGGAATGCGGCAAGGCCGTTCGCGCTTTCTGGACGCAACCCTCAGGCGAAATCCGGCAGGCTCACGGATTCGGCCCCGTAGTGCTTTAGGATGTCCCGGTCTAGCGTGACCAAACGACAGGCCAGGCGGCGCGCGAGGGCGACGTACTCGGCATCGTACGCGGTCAGATGTCCATCGGCGACGATTGCCATGACCTCGTCGTCGCCCATGACGTAGCATCGAACAGAGGCGGAAGCGTCGCGCACGGCTGCTTGCACCGTCTCCCGCGGTTCCCCACGCCGCAGATACGCACGCGCGACGTTGCGCGATTCGGAGCGGATCAAGGCCGGCGCGTGCCAGTCTGCATCCTTCATCCGGGCCGCCATGGCGGCCTCGTGAGAGTCATCCTGGGGAAACACCAGGGCAACCAAAACCGAGTTGTCTACGATGATCACGCTCGGCCTTCCCTTTGGGCTTTGCGGATTTCCCGGGCCGACAGTTTGACCTTGCCCCGCCTCGCCTTGATTCGCGCCAGCAACACGGACTCGGACATCCTGTCGGAGGTCTGTTGCTGGGCGTGAGATTCCAGCCAGGCCAGCACTTCTCGCGACTTGCTGCGGCGGGAAGCCATCGCGGCCTGTTCAATCCTGGCGTGCAATTCGAGCGGACATTCCCGCACAGTCAGGGGCATGGTCTTCATGGCGCAGTCAAAGTGAATGCGCCTCCGACCGCCGTCAAGCCCGGGCGCCTGGCCCGCGCACTTCTCATGTCAACTGAGAACTGTTCCCGGGCTACCCGGAAACCACGCAGGAGGCCTGGTTTGACTTCACCCTAACGGTTCCAGATGTTCGTCGCGGTGGCGGCTCTGGACATCCATTATCACGAGGGCGGTCTGCACCTGCCCGAACTCGGGCTGTGGCTGGACGCCCATCATCCCGTCACCGGTTCCGAACGGGTGTTCGTCAGCCATGCCCACTCCGACCACACCGCGCCGCATCGGGAGGTCATCCTCACCCATCCGACGGCGTGCCTTGTGAAGGCGCGCCTGGGCGGCGAGCGTGTTGAACATGTGCTGCCGTTCGGCGAGGCGCGTCGCTTCGAGCACGGCGGCTCAAGCTACGGCATGACCTTGCTCCCGGCGGGTCACGTCCTCGGCAGCGCGATGGCTTGGATCGAGGCGGGCGGTTCGTCGCTTCTCTTCACCGGCGATTTCAAGCTGCGCCGCGGCCTTTCAGCCGAGCCGTGTGAACCGCGACGCGCCGACGTGCTCGTGATGGAGACGACCTACGGACGCCCGCAATACCGGTTTCCACCGACCTCCGCCGTCATGGCCGGGGTGGTGAGGTTCTGCCAGGAGACGATCGCCGAGGGGCAGACGGCGGTGTTGCTCGGCTATTCGCTGGGCAAGAGCCAGGAGTTGCTCAGCCATCTCGCCGAGGCGCGTCTCCCCGTGTTGCTGCATCGGGAGGTCCACCGACTGACGGCCGTTTACGAGGCGTGCGGGTTGAGCTTCCCGCCCTACGAGCGGCTCGAGCCCGGCCTGGTCGAAGGCAAGGTGGTGATCTGCCCGCCGCATGTCGCCTCCCCGGCCTGGCTCCGCAATCTGGGCAATACCCGGGTGGCCGTGCTCACGGGGTGGGCCCTCGATGCCGGGGCGCGCTACCGTTCCGGGGCGCACGCGGCCTTTCCGCTGAGCGATCACGCCGATTTCGACGACCTGCTGCGCTTCGTCGAGTTGGTGGCGCCTGGAGAGGTTCTGACCCTGCATGGCTTCGCCGCTGACTTCGCCCGGGTCTTGCGCGAGCGCGGCTACAAGGCGCGCGCACTCAGCGAGGTGGAACAGTTGGAGCTTGGCCTCGGCGGGAATCTCACTCGGACGGGTGCACGCGACGGTGGCCAACCGGTTCCGCCGGAGGCCGGACAGCTCGCGGATGCGTTCGCGGCGGGTCAGACTCCGCCGAACCGGTTCGAGGGCTTCGCCTCCGCCTGCCTCAAGATCGCTTCGAACCCCGGGAAGCTCGTGAAGATCGAAGAGCTGGCGAGCTACTTGCGGGAAGTCCCCGCCGAATGGTTGCCGCGAGTGGTCGTGTGGTTCGGCGGCCAGCCGTTTGCCAGCGTCGAGAACCGCGTGTTGCAGGTGGGCTGGGCGGCCCTGCGAACGGCACTTTGCGCGGTGACCGGGGTCAGCAGTGACGAGTTCCACCAAGTGTATCTTCGTCACAGCGACCTCGGCGAAACCGCCGCGGACTTGTGGTCGCGGAGAGCGGCGGCCACTTCCGGCTTGTCGCTGGAAGAGGTAGACCGCTTCTTCCAGGAGGCGCTCAACGCCCGGGGCCCGATCGCCAAGGTGCCCTTGCTGACAGCCGTGTTGAACCAGTGCAGCGCCCTCGAGGCCAAGTACCTGGTGAAAATCATCACCGGCGATCTGCGGATTGGTCTGAAGGAAGGCTTGGTCGAGAGCGCCATCGCCGTGGCTTTTCACGCCGACGAGGCGGCCGTTCGCCGCGCCAGCCTCCTCCTGAGTCACCTTGGTGAAACGGCGGCCCTCGCCCGTGAAGGAGCGCTGGCGCAGGCCAGCCTGGTCCCGTTTCGTCCGGTGCGCCTGATGCTGGCCTCGCCCGAACCCACCGCGTCCGCGGCCTGGGCTCGCATGCAAGCCGGTCCGGAAACCAGCACGACGGTTTGGATCGAGGACAAGTACGACGGGATCCGCTGCCAGGTGCACCGGGTCGGGGGCCGGGTGGCCTTGTTCTCGCGGGATTCCAAGGACATCACCGCCACCTTTCCCGAGATCGCCGAGGCGGCGCGGTCCTTGCCCGCCGATGTCATTCTTGACGGCGAACTGCTGGCCTTCCGGGGCGAGCAGGCCCTGCCGTTTGCCGAACTGCAGAAACGGTTGGGCCGGCGCGAGCAAGACTGGTTCCTGGGTGAGGACATCCCGGTGAGCCTGGTCGTTTTCGATCTGCTGTGGCGCGATCGTGAGTTGTTGCTCGATTTGCCGCTCGCCTCGCGTCGGGATGGATTGGTGAAGCTTCAGCCCCTGCCTCCGAGATTCCGGCTGGCGAGTGTCAGCCAGGCCGGGTCCGCCGAAGCGATCGAGGCGGCCTTCCTCGCCGCCCGCGGCTGCGGCAACGAAGGCCTGATGCTCAAGGATCCGCTCAGCCCTTACACTCCTGGGCGGCGCGGTTTCGCCTGGCTGAAGCTCAAGAAGGCGTTCGCCACGCTGGACTGTGTCGTGGTGGCGGCCGAGTACGGTCATGGCAAGCGCAGCCAGGTGCTCAGCGATTACACCTTTGCCGTGCGGGATGAAGCCTCCGGGGCGCTCCGCACGATCGGGAAGGCGTACACCGGGCTCACGGATGCAGAAATCGCCGGCTTGACCCGCCAGTTTCTTGCCCGGGTCATCCGTCAGCGCGGACGTGTGTTCGAGGTGGAACCCGAGGTTGTTCTTGAGGTCGCGTTCGACCGGATTCAGCCCAGCCGGCGCCATAACAGCGGGCTCGCGCTGCGGTTCCCGCGGATCGCCCGGATCCGCACCGACAAGACCGTCAGCGAGATTGACACCCTCGCCACCGCCCGGCGCCTCGCCGGGTTGACCGGTTGAGCCATGCCCGCGAACCGGCATCATCGGGGCACGGAATTGCAGCCGGCAAATCGCTTCGTGGCGACCTCGCTGGAACGTGATCCCGAGTATAGCGAAGCCCATCCGGAAGAACCGCTGCCGCGGACCCGCTTCATCCCCGATCACAGCGCGACGCTCATTACCTACAACCAGAGCCCGGACGTTGGTTTTGACGCGAGCATCAATCCCTACCGCGGCTGTGAACACGGCTGTGCCTACTGTTTCGCCCGTCCCACGCACGAGTACCTCGGGTTTTCGGCCGGACTGGATTTCGAGAGTCGGATCTTGGTGAAGGAGCAGGCGCCGGAGCTACTGCGACGCGAGCTTTCGTCGCGCACGTGGAAGCCCCAAACGCTGGCCATGAGCGGAGTGACCGACTGTTACCAGCCGATCGAGCGCAAACTGCAGCTTACCCGGCGCTGTCTGGCCGTGCTGGCCGAGTTTCGCAACCCGGTTTCGATCATCACCAAGAATGCGCTGGTCACGCGGGACGTGGACTATTTGCGCGAACTGGCAGCCCACCGGGCCGTGCGGGTGAACCTCTCGATCACCACGCTCGACTCCGGGTTGGCGCGCCAGCTGGAGCCGCGAGCCGCCTCGCCCAGGCAGCGGCTTGCCGCGATGGAGACGCTCGCCAAAGCCGGAGTGCCGGTGGGTGTGCTGGTCGCTCCGGTGATTCCCGCGATCAATGACCACGAGGTCCCGTCCGTGCTCGCGGCGGTCAAAGCGGCCGGAGCCAGTTGGGCCTACACGGAGGTGCTGCGCTTGCCCTTGACCGTGGCGCCGATCTTCCAGGAATGGCTCGAGCGGCATTTCCCCGATCGCAAGGAGAAGGTCCTAAGTCGGATCCGCGCCATTCGCGGGGGCAAGCTCAACGATCCTCGTTTCGGCTCCCGCATGCGGGGCACAGGCATTTTTGCCGACCAGATCTCCCGGATTTTCCACGTGGTCCGCCGCAAGGTGGGCCTGCTGAAGGACGCGCCGGAGCTGTCCACGGCTTCGTTTCGGAGGCCGGGCGGCCTGCAGTTGGACCTGCCTTTCTGATCTCTCCATGAACCTGTCCCGAAAAGCGGGGATGAATCCCCGCACTCCAGGCGC
>CAZHUS010000115.1:0-24839 GCA_964535555.1 uncultured Verrucomicrobiota bacterium | reverse complement strand
CGGTTTTGAAAACTACAAGCCACGAATTTGTCCGGTTTTGAAAACTACGCGACAGCCTTGCGGTCAAGCATTGACATTTGCTCGTCCAGAGCAACCCGAAGCGGTTGCCAGAACGTAGCCGGAGGTCAGAGCGAAGCGGTGACCTGTGCCGGCGTGGCTTCCTGCGGACTGAAGTCCGCGCTGCGGGGGAGGTTCATGAAAAGTCCCCTTCGCCGGTCCACGATGCGCCGTAACCATAAACCCAAGAGCGCCGGTAAACCGGTCGCACTCCAAACGCTTCGCGCCGCTCCAAGGCACGTCCGAAGTCGCGAAGCGCCTGGAGTGCGGGGATTCATCCCCGCTTTTCGGAGCAGGTTCATGGAGAGCCAAACGGCGGCCCGGTGACGGGCCGCCGTTTGGCTCTTGGGATGACCTGGCGGACCAGGTCGCAGGGATGGGGCTTACAGCCCCTTGGTGACCATGTGCTTGAGAAGGTCGACCACCCGGTTCGAGTAACCCCATTCGTTGTCGTACCAGCTCACCACCTTGAAGAAGCGCTTCTCGCCCTTCAGGTTGTTCTGGAGCGTGGCGAGGCTGTCGTAGATCGAACTGCGCTCGTCATGGATGAAATCGGTCGAAACGAGTTCCTCGTCGGTCACGCCGAGGATGTTCTTGAGGTAGGACTGGCTCGCCTTCTTGAGGGCGGCGTCGATCTCCTCGATCGAGGTGTCCTGGGTGGTTCGGAAGGTGAGATCGACCACCGAGACGTCCACGGTCGGGACGCGGAACGACATGCCCGTCAGCTTGCCCTTGGTCACGGGGAGCACCTCGCCCACCGCCTTGGCGGCGCCGGTGGTGCTGGGGATGATATTGATCGCCGCCGCGCGACCGCCACGCCAGTCCTTCTTGGAAGGGCCGTCCACGGTCTTTTGAGTGGCCGTGTACGCGTGGATCGTGGTCATCAAGCCCGTCTCGATGCCAAAGCCTTCCTTGAGGATCACGTGGACCACCGGGGCCAGGCAGTTCGTGGTGCAGGAGGCGTTGGAGACGATGTGGTGCTTGGCCGGGTCATACTCGCCTTCGTTGACGCCCATGACGATCGTCTTCACCTCACCCTTGCCGGGCGCGGAGATGACAACCTTCTTCGCGCCAGCCGCGAGGTGGCCCTTGGCCTTCTCACTATCCGTGAACAGGCCCGTGGACTCGATCACGATCTCAACCCCGAGGGCCTTCCAGGGGAGCTGGGAAGGATCCTTGGTGGCCTGCACGCACTTGATCTTGTGGCCGTTGACCACGAGGGTGTCGGCTTCTTCGCCGGCCGGGTTGCTCTTCTCCGTGGTCACCGCGTGCTTGAACTTCCCGTGCACGGAGTCGTACTTCATCTGGTACGCGAAGTAATCCGCGTCGGTGGAGACGTCCACGACCGCCACGACGTCGAACTGCTTGCCGAGCAGGCCCTGATCGCACAGCGCCTGAAAGACCATGCGGCCGATGCGGCCAAAGCCGTTAATTGCTACTTTCGTTGCCATACTGCGTTTGCTTTCGTTTTCGAGTTCCAACTAATCGAACATCACTCCGAGCGCGGCATGCTATCGGGGGTGCCCCGAGCGTCAACGAGAAAGCCCGGATCGGTAGAACCCCGGTGCATCTCAAGGTACTGGCCGCCGGTAAAGCGCCGCGGCCGCCAGGCAGGCCGGGCCCTCCGTCACCGCCAGATCCGGTGCCAACCCCGCCTCACCTCACGCCAACCGCACTTCCAGCGACTGCCCCGCATCAACGCGAGCACCCGCCGTCAGTCGCACCAGGCAACGACGCCCTTCCCGCACCAGCTCAGCCGGCACAATCCGGTCCGCAAGAACCACCGCCACCGAGGTGGGTGCCAGACTCTCCGACACCTCAAACGCAAGGGTCTCGAGTCGCAAAAAACCCCATCTCACCTCGATGAGGTTGCTCTGCCGGGCGGCCTCGCGCTTCTGGGCAAGGACACCCCATCCTTCGGCACCGGTGAAGCTGCACCGGAAGTCCTCCGGGGTGAGACGCGGAGCAAAGCCCAGGTGCCCTTTCGGGCCGTGATACTCGAAGCCCGCCAACCCTGTGAGCACCCCCCAGCTCGCCAGGGCACGCGCATAATGGTCGCCGCACTCGATCTCGTTCCACGGGTTGAAGCGCCGCGGGTGGTAGCGATCGTGAATCGCCCGGCAGACCGCGAGCGCCTCGGTGGTCATTCCTTCCCAGGCCATGTGCCCGGCGACCTGGTATTCGATGCCGGTCCAAAGTTCGTCCCGGTACCGGGTGGACTTTGGCCCAAGGTGCTTCGTCCGCGGCCAGGTGCAGGTAAACAGGCCGGGGTCGCCCTTCGAGGCGAACCAGCGCTCCGGAGGATGGGCGGCGTTTTGGGCCGTGATGTCGGGGGCCCAGCAGTATTTCCAGATCGATTCGAGCGCCTGGCGCACCGCGGCGTGGGGGTAGAGGTACCCCAGGCCGACCTGGTGAGCCCAACCCTGCCCAAACAACTGGTCGGCGAGACACCCGTCTCCATATTGCCAGTCCGGATGCCGGCCCAGGTCCACCTCCTGGGTGAAGTACTCCCCATTGTACAACCGCGCCATGGAGAGCTTGCTCCCGGACTCGAAAACGGCGCGGCATTTCCGTGCAAATGCCTCGTCGCCCACCTCGTGCGCCATTTCCTCGGCCGCGCGCAACGCTCCGAGGTACAGCGCGCCGACGAACGTGTTCGCCCCGTAGTAATTCTCGTCGTAAGTCTGGTGCTGCCGGCCTTCGATCAGCCCGTCGCTGTTGCCGTCCTCCTTGAGCAGGAACTCGACAGACTGCCGGATGGCACGCCAGTTCCGATTCAAGAACGCGTCGTCAGCCGAGCATTGGTGTTCGCGCAGCGCCTTCAGGACATAGCCGCCCTGCGAGTCCCCGGCCCACAGGTCCCAGTTCTCTCCGCGGAAGCCGATGGAACCATCACCGTGAAGTCCGACGCCCGCGGCAAAGTCCTGGTGCTCGCGGACGCTCCGTTCCAGTTCGGGAAAGAGGCGGGCCATGCTGTGCGCGTAGTTCCACACGTGGCCGCACGTCCCATGACAACAGCCACAGCCTTCCCAGGCCCAGAAGCGTCCGTTCTGCCACCACTGGCAGGTTGTGGTCGCCAGGTTGGCCGCGGTGGAGTGCAACCGGTCCAGGAGCCACCAGGGCAGACTCGAATCGTAATAGCTGTCTCGCCACCGCCGCGTGTCGCCGGACAAACGGTCGTATTCACGATCGACGTATTTCGCCACGTCCACCACCCCGCCAAACCTGCGGGCATAGTAGTTGCCGACCCGCCTGGCTTCGCGGAACAGGTTTGGAAAATGCCACGCCACCACAAAACGAAACGCCGCGGTCTCTCCCGGCTGCAACGTCCTCGTGACGCGGACAACACCGCCGTTCCCTGGACTTGCACCCCCCGCCAGTTCGAACACCGCCTCCGCGTCTCCACCGAGTTCCGGAAGCCCCAGGCTCACCTCCGCTTCCACAGCGCCCAACGAAAACAGACCCATCCCGCCGTAATCGGCCTGCTCGTGGAGCGCCCCCGTGACGGACGACATCGGGACATCCCGGAACTCGATCTGATCGACGTTGATGTGCCCCCAGGGGCCCGAAGCGGCATCGACAATCTCGACGCGGGCTTTCTTGCCTCGCAGATCGGATACGTCCCAGTTGTGCGGCGTGAGCCGTTCGTTGTCCTTGGCCACCGCGGTTCTCACGGCCTTGCCTGCCACGAGCAGATTGACGCACGTCCGTCCCGGCTGGCTGCCGCCCCCCAGGAGGAAACTGACAAACCGGCGATCGATCGTGAACTCGGGCGAGAGCAGCCGGCCGTGAGGTTCATCACCTCCGAGAAACGTGTTCACGAGTCCTTTGCCCAGGAACCCGGCGACGGCTTGCTGGTTGGGCAACGTCCCGGCGGCGGGCTTGTCGCCGAACGCCGCTCCTTCGACGCTCCAGTCCCCGTAGCCTCCGCCCTCGAAATCGGCGAACACCTCGGGAGCCCGGGCCGGTTTCTCCCATTCGCTGGCCACGGCGCCCAGGCTGACCCCCCTGAGCCCGCCTTCACGCACCGCCTTCGAGGTGCGCTCGATGCGCCCGGCGAGATCCTGGCTGCTGTGAAGCGCCACCGCGTTCGAAATCCAGCCAGCCAGCGTCACGTCCGCGGCCGTCGCGCCATTGTTCTCCACCGAGTACGTCAGGAGCGTACAGGGCAGGGCCGAGTCTCGGGCGTTCAGCGGGATGAAGGGCGAGAAGGCCTCCAACCGGACTCGCACCGGCGCATCCGGGTCCAGGAAGTCCACTTGAGCTATCGGGTATTCCCCCCGGAACGCAACGTCACGGAACCCGCGACGGCTCAACCAACGGCTGGCGTGCTTCTCGCCCTGCCGCACCCGGATCGCAAACCCCTGCTGGACGGGCGAATCCTCCACGAGTCGTCCCCCGAGCACTTTCTCTTCAGGACCGCGCCCTTCCTTCCAGTTCACGGCGCCGTAGCCGGAGTTGTGGTTCTGGTTGAAGACATCCCAGTAGGCGAGGCGTCCGTCGCCGGTGAGATACACCTGGCCGGCGCAAATGCCGCCGACCGGCATGCCAATGGTCACCAGCTCCTCGCCTTTGAACCACTCGGGCTCGCCCTTGGCGAACAGCGCCCGCACCCAGTCCGGCTTCAGGCCCTTGTCAACGGGAATGAAATGGTCGGGCGCCAACCGCACCTGACCATCGCCAGCCTGGCCTCGGGACAGCCCCGGGCCGGTCGAGGCCAGGGCCAGGAAGCCCAAGGCGCTTCGGTGAAGGAACTCGCGGCGCGGCAAACCCTTTGGAGGCAGCGGCGGCAGAGGGGCGGGGAGCGGTGGACGCGTGTTCGTAGGCATGCGCGCATTCTACGGCAACCTCGCGCCGCACTCCAACGCCGATCGTTGACGGGGTTGAGCGCCTCCAGGACGACGCCAGGCAGGCCGGGTTGCCAGCCCCGCCCCGACTCCACGGTCGCCCACCCGTGACTCGGTTGACCCAGATCGAACAGCAGCGCCTCCGTGGGTTGGGTGGCCACGAGGTCCAGCGCACCGCCTTCTTCCGTGCTCGCGCCGTCGCCGGTCGCGAGCGCCGAAGTGGGGGCGAGGCGCCCCCCACGGCTCCCGGGGCGGGTGCGCCCCATCCGGTTCGGAGTTTACCATGGAGCTCGACCGACTAGGCTCCCAGCCATGTTGAGCCTCGAACAGCTTGCCGGATTGTGGGAAGGGCATCGCGTCGCCGCCACCGCCCGGGTCCGGGAATTCGAGATCGGCGGCCGCTTGCTGGCCTTCAACACCCGGCCCGCCGTGATGGGCGTCATCAATCTCTCGCCCGACTCGTGGTATCGCGAAAGCGTGTGCGTCAGCGTGGAGAACGCCGTCCGGCGTGGGCGCGTCCTCGCCGCTCAAGGCGCGGACATCGTCGACGTCGGCGCGGAATCGACGTTGGCCCAGGCCTCGCGTGTGGAGGAAGCAGGGCAGACGAGCCGCCTGCTCCCGGTCGTGAGGGAGTTGAGCGCGGCGGGAATCGCGGTCTCGGTGGAGACTTACCAGCCCGGCGTGACCCGGGCGTGCCTCGAGGCCGGCGCCGCCGTGCTCAATCTAACCGGGACCGACCATACTACCGAGCTCTATCGCATGGTCGCGGACCATCGGGCGGCGATGGTTCTTTGCTACGTTCAGGGCCGCAACGTCCGCGAGGTAGCCGACTTCGATTTCGGCGGGGATCCCGTGGAGCTCATGTACCGGTACTTCGCCACGCAGATCGAGGAAGCGACGCGCTGCGGAGTCGAAAAGCTCTTCGTCGATCCCGGCCTTGGTTTCTACTACCGCAATCTCCAGGACAGCGGGAAGCGGGTGCGCCACCAGATGAGCGTTTTCCTGAACACGTTCCGGTTTCGGCAGCTCGGCTTTCCTGTCTGTCACGCATTGCCTCACGCGTTCGAGTACTTCGGGGAAGAGGTGCGTTGTGCCGAGCCGTTCTTTGCGGTGCTGGCGGCGCTCGGCAGAACGGATCTGTTCCGCACGCACGAGGTGCCGCGAACCAAGGCCGTGCTGGATACGCTGCACGCGTACTGAGTCGCGCCCCAGCCCGGACGCCGGTTTGCCCCTTCCCAGCGAGTTCGCGCGGTCTTCAGGTTCACCGGGGCAGGAGGGCCGCCTCCTGACGTCGGCGCCTCCAGGGTTCAAGGTCGCGGGAGCGGGCCACCCGGATCGTGCAATCTGCCGAGGCTTTCCAGCAGCCCCGGCGGGGGCGGCGCATCCGCGCCCAGCGAGAGGTAAGCCCAGATCGACGCGATCTGCCGTGCCGTGTCCCCGTCGAGGAGATGCGTGACCGAGGCCTGGTCCTCCGGCCAAAACGCCGGCATGCGCGTCCCGGGCCGCAGACTGGCGGGATCGCGGAGATACCGCTCGAACCAATCCCAATGCAGGCGCTTCGACATCTGAGTCAGGTCCATCACGGAAATACCGAGGGATGGGTGGGGGCCGAAGCTATGGCAAGTCGCGCACGAGTAACCTTCCAAGCCGACAAGCTCGGCGCCGGCCTGGGGATCTCCGGCCGGAGGACGGTTCGTGGACGCGGCTCCAACCAGGTCGGAGGCGATGAAGTCGGCAACCAAGGCCGCCGTGTTTGCCGCGCCGAACTGCGGCATCCGCACCGCCATGTACGGGCGAACCACGCCGGCGTTTGTGAGCACCTGACCCAGCCAGTCCGCCCGGAGTTTGTTGCCCACGGCACTGAGATGCGGAGGAAGGCGTCCTTCGTCGCCCAGATCGAGCTCGCTCAAGGAGGTGAAGTAGTCGGAACGACCGGGGCTCGGGCCCCCTTCGCCATCGCGCGAATGGCAGGCATGACAGTTAAGCTGGGCCATCGCGTGCAGCACGCGTTGGGGGGCCGGAAGCGGTTCCTCGAGCGTGGACCGGTTCCGGAGGGCTGCGCGCAGCGACTCCCTTTGGGTATCGCTCAAATGGTAGCGGGGCGCCTGGCCCGACGGCGCGGGAGACAGACAGCCCTTCCCGGCTTCCGGGTTCAGGCTGTCCCAAGGGGGCGCGGCAAGCGTTGAGGCGATCGGCGGCAAGCCCGGCGCAAGTTGGTGGCACTGGGCACAGCCAAGGACAGCAAACCGCTCGCGTCCGCGCCGGGCCTTCTCCGCGTTCGGAACGAACGCCTCGGTCGCAGCGGGCCGAGGAGCCGGGGTGGCGCCGGTGGTTTGTTGAAGGTAGGCGGCGATGGCCCGCGCTTCGGCTTCGGTCAGGTTGAGTGACGGCATCCTTCCCCCGGGCCGAACCGCGAGCGGATCCTGCAGGAACCGCGCGAGTCCTTGCCGCGTATACTTGGCCGCCAGATCCGGGAGAGGTGGCGAGCTCTGACCAAGCTGGTTCAGCACGAACCGGACGGCATCCGGATCCGAGGGACCCCTCGAGAATCGGAACACCGCGGCGGGAGCTTCGTACGGTGCGTGGCACGCCACGCACCCGGCCTGATGGTACAACACGCGGCCCTGTCGAAGCTGCAGCGCTCCCGCCGCGGGGCTTGGCACAGGCCGGTTCGTCCCCAGCGAGAGGAGAAAATGCGTGAGTTCATCCGCGGCGACCGGACGCTCCCGGTCAGGCAGACGACACAACAGGTCGGGCATGGTTGTGCCCGGCTCGACCGCGAGCGGATCCAACAACCACTCGCGAAGGTAGCCGGGCTGGAGGCGTGTCCCCACATCGCCGAGCCACGGCGCCGGCTTCGAACGCAAACGGGCGACGGTCGCGGGATTGGCTTGGTGACATGCCACGCAGTTCAATTCCCCAAGCAGAATCTCGCCGGCGGACAGGCCCGTAAGCCCGAGGTCAAGCGCAGGAAAGACCGGCGGCCGGCCCACGCCAGCCAGTAGCGGCGTGGGCCACAAAACCAGCAGAAGCGTGGGGAGGATCCGGCTACATGGCATGGTCGGCAGTACGCGCGGAAGAGCGTACACCAGGCGGCGGAATCAGGCACGGAGTCTTAACAGGAGAACCGGGCGCTGGCTCGCCGTGCGGCTTACGGGGCGGTACCGATGAACCGCCTCAGGAGCGCGGACTTCAGTCCGCAGGAACCCGCTGCCCGCCATCTCCGGCGCTCCTCGCGTCGAGGGCGCACCCGAGGCTTGAAGCCCGTTCCCGCGCGGGCTTAGATCGGTGCCGCCTACGAAGCCATGAAAACCATCATTCGACCCGCCAGCGCGGCCCCACCCGTCGGACCTTACAGCCACGCCGTGCGCGTGGGCGACCTCCTGTTCTGCTCCGGCCAGATCCCACTCGACCCGGCCACGGGGAGCCTTGTGGCGGGGGACATCCGCGCCCAGACCGAACAGGTTCTCCACAACCTCCAGACGATTCTCGAATCGGAGAAGCTGACGTTCGATCACGTGGTGAAGACCACCGTGTTCATGGTGGACCTCGGTGAATTTGCAGCCATGAACGACGTGTATGCGCGACGTTTCCGCGGCGATTACCCGGCACGGAGCACGATCCAGGTCGCCGCCCTGCCGCGAGGGGCGCGGGTGGAGATTGAGCTGGTGGCCCATTACTGACCTGCGGCCGACCCGCCCGGTGACGGTACTTGGCCAACAACCTGTAGGCCGGGTACCCCCAACCGGCCGGACCGTTTCGTTGCCCCTACGCACGGCCGCCAGGTCAAGAGAGCTTTCCATGAACCTGCCCCGGAGCGCGGACTTCAGTCCGCAGGAACCCGCGCCGGTCAGGGGACGTCCCGGCAGGCCAAAGCCCACGCTCCGCACCGGTTGAAGATCACGGCGGATGGACTCGGGGCCAAGGGGACTTCCCTTGTACCGGCTCCGAAAAGCGGCGATGAATCCCCGCACTCCAGGCGCTTCGCGACTTCGACGCGCCAGGGAGCGGCGCCAGGCGTTTGGAGTGCGTCCGGTTCACCGGCGCTTTGGGTACGACGATCCCCGTGCCGCGTAGGATCGGCTCGCTTCGGAGCTGCCCCCGAAGCCCTCGTCTCGAAAAGGGGTGGCGAACACGCATAACAGGTCGAGCGTTGCTCTGCCGCCGCCTTCGAAACTGCTTGCCCGATCGCTTCGCCAACGCATAGTAAGCGCCCGTCGATTGCCGGACGGCAAAGCACGCGCGACTTCGTGAGGGCTTCGTGAGACTCCGGTCGGTGAGTGTCACTCGATGCCTTCTGAGCACGGGTGAAGGCCAGGGGAAGTCGCAAGTCGGCTGACCATGCGGATGCTTGCGGCCAAGTGCCAATCGCACAAGTCGCTGGTTTATTGACAGTTTGGGTTGGTAGCTCAGTGGTAGAGCAGCGGCCTTTTAAGCCGTTGGTCGTGGGTTCGAGTCCCACCCGACCCACCACCTTGCAATCGCAGGAAGATCCAACAAGATCAGCGGGCTTTCGAGATCGCCTCCGGATGGGTCGGCAATTCGGATTGCACGAATCCGAAGGGAGGCGTAGGCAGTGCCCATGTCCAAGTCCGCAACGCTCCCGCTCGCTTCCCTTGAGTGCAAACTGACCCGCCGTCGCTTCCTGCGTGACGCCTCGTTGGGTGCAGGAGCCCTGATCGCCGCCCCCGCCCTGCTTCGAGGGCAGGACCTCAACCAGAGACTCAACCTGGGCATCATTGGCGCGGGAGGCCGCGGCGCCGCCAATACGGAGGCCGTTGCCGGCGAGAACATCGTGGCTCTTTGCGACGTGGCGGAAGACCGGCTGGATCAAGCCGCCGCGCGCCATCCCAAGGCCCGGAAGTACCTCGATTTTCGGAAACTGCTCGACGACGCGAAGGACCTGGACGGAATCGTGGTGAGCACCGCGGAGCACACGCACGCCTTCGCCACGCTCCGCGCCCTCAAAATGAGGAAACACGTCTACTGTGAGAAACCCCTGTCGCACTCGATTGAGGAGGCACGTCTCATCGCCCGAGCCGCGGCCGAGGCCCGGGTCGCGACCCAGATGGGAACCCAAATCCACGCCACCGACAACTACCGGCGCGTCGTCGAGTTGGTGCAGTCAGGAGCGATCGGTCCCGTGCGCGAAGCCCATACGTGGGTGGGACGCGCCTGGGGCTGGCAGACTCCCGAGCAGGCGGTGGAGAACCACGACATTGTCAGCACCCAGACGCGCCCCGCCGGCTCGACGCCGGTTCCGGCGGGTTTGCGTTGGGACCTGTTCCTGGGTCCCGCGCCGGAGCGGCCTTTCCACGAAGTCTATTGGCCCGGCCCGAAGTGGTATCGTTGGTGGGATTTTGGAAGCGGCACCATGTCGGACATGGGAAGCCACATCAACGATCTCGCCTTCTGGGCGCTGAAGCTGCGGCATCCGTTGTCGGTGGAAGCCGAGGGACCTCCGCCGCACCCGGAAATTGCTCCGGCGTCGATGCTTGCCCGCTATCAATACGGCCCGCGCGGGGACATGCCACCGGTCACGGTCACTTGGTACCAAGGCACGATGAAGCCGCGCCTTTACGTCGAGGGCCGGATTCCCAAGTGGGACCTCGGGATCCTCTTTGTGGGAGACAAGGGGCTGCTGTTGGCCGACTACGGGCGCCACGTGCTCCTGCCCGAGGACCAGTTCCGGGGGTTCCAGCCTCCGGCGCCGTTTCTGCCCGCCTCTCCGGGTCATCACGCCGAGTGGATCAAGGCCTGCAAGACCGGGTCAGCGACAGGATCCCACTTTGATTACGCGGCGGCCCTCACCGAAGCCAACCACCTGGGGAACTTGGCGTACCGGCTCGCCCGCAAGCTTGAGTGGGACCCTGCGGCCCTGAAGGCAACGAATTGCCCCGAGGCAGATCGCCTGATCCGCAAGCAGTACCGGGCAGGCTGGACGCTCGCCTGACCGTCCGGGGGGCACAAAGACACCGGCCAGCCAGGTCGGCGGTGCAAGCGTCCGGGCCACCGGGGCAGGCAAGGTCGAAGACCCGCCATTCCTCGAGCGCCGCGGCTCAAACGGGGGCCGGGGGCGCCACCGCTCATCCTCCCCCGGGAAAGCAGCGATTGCAGGGCACTCGGCGCCCGTTCATGAACCGCGCCCCGCGTCCACCCCCGGCGGCAGCCGCGGGCGGCCGCTCACGCTGCGCCCTCTACTTTTCAGTTGCCCTCATTCGGATCGGAGCGGATAAATGCCCCATCGCCCGTCAACGCTGAAACGATCCTACCATGAAAACGCCTCAGTTCTCCGGATGCGCCTGCTGTCCCATGAACCGCCGGGGGTTCCTTGCCCGCGGCAGTGCTGCCGGCGCCGCCGCCCTCGGCTACCTCGCTGCGCCCGCCCTGTTCGGTGCGGAGGGGTCGAAAACCAAGCCGCGCCTTCGCATCGTGTATTCGCTCCACGCTCCCCAGCAGCCCGGACCGGACTGGCCGAACAAGGGGTTCGACTTCCGCCCGGTCATGGACCGCATCCAGTCGGAGCTGTCCTCACGGTGTCCGGAGTTCGAGTTCGTCACCGCCATGGCCACCGGAGCGGACGAGGCGAAGAAGGTCCTGGAAGCCGACAAGGCGGCCGCCGTCGACGGGTACGTGGTTTACCAACTGAATTGCTGGAACCAGGTCGTCCAGACCATCGCCACCTCCGGCAAGCCGGTGCTCTACGCCGATTTTCAGTTTGGCGGCAGCGGCGGGTTCCTCGTCTACACGGCGGCTTTCCTGAGGGCCAAGGCCCCCAACGTCGGCTTCGTGGCATCGTCCAAGCTCGAAGATCTGGTGGCGGCGGTGAAGTGCTTCAAGATCGCGACCAGCGGCGGAACGATGGCCGAGTTCGTGGCCGCCACCGCCCGGGCGCGGGGAGAACGCACTCCGAAACCCGGCACCCTGCCCCTGCAGAAGGATGAGCCCAAAGCCCTTTCAGCCACCGAGTGTCTCAAGCGGATGCAGGAGTCGCGCATCCTTGCCGTGCGCGACCAGAACGCCGCGGCCGCCGCGCCGATCATGGGGATTCCCGTCGATTTCGTCTCGTTCGCCGAAGTGAACGAGGCCTGGAAGAACGCCGACAAGGCGGGGTCCGAGGCCGTGGCAGATCGCTGGCAGAAGGACGCCATCAAGGTTGAAGGCGTCTCCCGCGAGACGATGGTGTCCTCGGCCGCGTTCTACCTCGGCATGAAGGACGTTCTGAAGAAGCGGAACGCCAATGCCATCACGGTCAATTGCCTGGGCGGATTTTACGGAGGCCATATCCACGCCTACCCGTGCCTCGGTTTCCACCAACTGCTCAACGACGGCCTCGTGGGGGCGTGCGAGTGCGACATCCGTTCCACGGCCACCATGGTGGCGATGACGAACCTCACCCAGGGGCGTCCCGGCTACATCTCGGATCCGGTGATGGACACCTCCAAGCGCCAGATCATCTACGCGCATTGTGTGGCGGCGAACCGTCCGTTCGGTCCGACGGGGCCCGCAAATCCATTCGAGATCCTCACGCACTCCGAGGACCGCCAGGGCGCATCCGTGCGCTCGGTGCTTCCCGTGGGCTACATGACCACGACGCTGGAGTTCGACCACAACCGCAAGGAGGTGCTGTTCCATCAAGGCAAAGCCGTCGCCAACGACCCCGACGACCGGGCCTGCCGGACGAAGCTTTGTGCCGAACCCGTGGGGGACATCGAGAAGCTCTTCACCCAGTGGGACCAGTGGGGCTGGCACCGCGTGACGTACTACGGTGATCTGAAGCAACCCGTGTTCGCGCTCGCCGAGGCTCTGGGCTACAAGGTGGTCGAGGAAGCCTGACCCCGGCACCCATCACCGGGCGGGTCAGGCGAGCCCTTCGACGTAAGGCTGACGCGTCCGTTCCGGTCGGCCCCCGAGGAAGTCGGTGGCCCGCCGGGAGAGTGTGTCCAGGTCAGGTGCGCTCTGGGCGATGGCCTCCAGTGTGTGGCCGAAGACAAAGTTGCGGGCGAAGTAGCGCGTAAACGCCTTCACCCGGTAGAACGCCTTTCCCGGCTCGAAGTCCTCCAGGGCATAGCCCAGGAACCGTTGCCAGACCTCCAGGTGGTCGACCGGCTCCGCGGCGCCATGCCAGGCGCGGAAGAACCACGGCTGCACCACCGCCATGCGGCCGGCCATGATCCCGGCCACAGGCGCGAACGCCGCCTCGCGTGAGTTCACCACACCCCGCCCGGTGATATCACCACTGGCGATGATGGGCAGCGGGCTCGCCGCGCAGAGGTCCGGATACAACTCGTGCCGCGCCCGGCGCTTGAGCTTCTCATCCGCGAATCGCGGATGAAGCGTCACGGCGTCGACACCGCAATCGGCGAACAGGTGCAACCGCTCCCGCAGGCGTGCCCGCCATTCCGGCGACGGCTTCCCGAGCCTGATCTTCACCGTCAAGGGACCGGGGTGGTGTCGGCGCATGAGTCTCAGGATGCCCTGCAGCCGTTGCGGATCCTCAAACAGCTCCGAGCCGGCACCAACCGCCCGAATGTGCGGCGCCGGACAGGCGCAGTTCAGATCGACCCCCGCAGGTGCGAGCTGGCCGAGGCGCTCGAGAATGGCTGGCACAAGCTCCGGATCACCGATCATGAGCTGGTAGAAGACCAGGCCCTCCTGCGGCCGCCGGCGAACCGCCGGTGAACGATCCAGGCGCTCGCGCAGCAGCCAGCGGCCACACAACATCTCGGTGAAGAGCGCCCCGTACCCGCCGAAGTCAGCCAGCAGACGACGGAAGGCGCTGTGCGTCAACCCGGCCATGGGCGCGCCGAAGAGCGCCGGCTGGACCGTGGTGCCGCGAAGTGTCAGGGAGTCCTGCACGTCGGCCGACAGTCTCCAAGCCGACCGCGCCCAGCAAGGCGAACATGACCAGCGCCCCGAGGTGGTAGGGCGGACATCCGGGGCTGGAGTTCAGGTGAGTCGCTCGTCGCCCGACGTGGGGTGGGCCTGAAAGCCCCGCCCACCGGCAGGCTCGAAAGCCCGCCCTACCTGCCGCGCTGCCGATGCCTGGCCTGCTTCCTGAGAAACTGCTGGCCGACCAACCTGTCAGGCGGCACATTGCGGCCCATGCAGTCGACCTGTTCACCAGGTTCCTGCCGTTCCGGAGACCCTGGCGGCGTCCAGAAAACCACTCCCCGTGACCCCCATCCAGGCAGGGCGCGCACGGCGTTGCCCGCCGATTTCGGCGCGTCGGGGGCTGCGCACCCTTTCTCGGATGGCGGATTCAGCACCTCGAAGTGTGGGGCGCACCGTGTCATCAGCGCTTTCCATGAACCTGCCCCGAAAAGCGGGGATGAATCCCCGCACTCCAAGCGCTTCGCGGCCCCGGACGTGCCTTGGAGCGGCGCGAAGCGTTTGGAGTGCGTCCGCTTTAGCGGCGCTTTTTGGTTCATGGTCACGGAGCAGGTCCGCAAGGAACAGGTGCCTTTCCATGAACCATCCCAGGAGCGCGGGCTTCAGTCCGCAGGTACCCGCGCCGCGGTAGGGGCGTCCCTGCGGGCTGAAGCCCGCGCTCCTCAACGGTTCACGGCCATCGCGCATGGCCTTGGGGCCAAGGGGACTTTCCAGGCCTCGTTCGTGGCGCTACCAGCCCTGGCGACGGCTTTCGCGCTCTGGCTCTCCCCTGCTCTTCCGGCTGCGGAACGCCCGCCGGCTCCCGTCTTGATCACCGCAGCACAACGCGACCTTGCGTTCCGGGTCGAAGGACGACTGCAGGCACTCCCCGACACGAGTTACGGCGTCCTGGTCATCGTCGCCGATGCCTGCCCCGGGGCCACCCAGGAGCCCACCTTCGAGCTGCTGGACCGGATTGATATCGTCACGGATTCGGCTGGCCAAGCGGCGTTCTCCCGTGGCTTCGACCTGCGGCTCCATGACCGTCAGCGTTTGGTGGCAAGAACGATGGATCTGACCGGAGACAGCTCCGAGTTCTCCAACTGCCTGCCGGTCCGTATCGAGATGAGTTACTGGTCGGATGTCGCGATCACGGTGTCCGGCGCCACCAACGTCGCGCGTCCGGCGGAGCCGTTCACGTTCGTGATGTCGGTGGAGAACCGGAGCGAACAGCCGCTGGGGAACCCGCCGTTGCCCGGTGTGGAAGCCCGGTTCTTCCTGCCCGAGGGCGCCCGCTTTGTCGGAGCCTCGGGGGACGGCGTTCTGGATGCCGAGCTGGGTCTGGTGAGGTTTCCTGACCTGACCGTCCCCGCCGAAGGACTCCTGGAACGTCGCGTCACCGTCGAACCGAGACTGGCGACCCCGGCGCTCAAGGCGCGGGCCACGGTCGAGGACGCCGGCCCGTACCAGGTCAACAACGAGGCCGTTGTCGAGGTCGCGGTCGATCAGTCCGGGGTCAGTCAGGCCGATCTTTCGCTGCAAATCGCCGCCCACCCGGAAGCCGTCCGGACCGGCGCCGAACTGGTGTACACGTTGACCGTCAGGAACCAGGGCCCTGACGACGCCGCTGGCGTGGTGGTAAGCAACCGGTTGCCGCCATCGGCCCGGTTGCTGCGGGCCTCCTCGAGCCAGGGAACGTGCACGGTCAGCAACGACACGGTCCGCTGTGACCTCGCGCGGCTCACCAACGGGGCCGTCTCCACGGTGACTCTCGCGGTTCAACCGATATCAGAGGAGGTGGGCGCGCTCACCAACGTCGCCACGGTGGTCCTGTCCGCAACCAACGGTCCCACGGCCTCGGACGGAGAAAGCCCGTCGACGCCGGACGCCATGCTGACGAACGATCCCGATCCGACGAACAACACCCGCACCAATGTGGTGCTGGTCTTGCCCCCGTTGCCCCTGGACCCGATCGGCATCCCCGTTTTCGATCCCCAAACCGGCTTGTTCAAGCAGGAGATTCGGTTCACGAACATCAAAGCGGCCCGCATCCCGGGGCTACGCCTGTGGTTTGACGATATCGCTCCGGAAGTCCTCGTCCTGAACCGCTCGGGAACCGCGGAATCCCGGGACTACGTCGACTGGGACCACGGAATTGAGCCGGCAGAGACGGTGTCGATCACGGCGGAGTTCTACCGCGCGGATCGTCAGTCGGTCCCGGCGCCGCACTATGAGGCCGCGGAGAACGACGGGACCGTCACCGGGCCACCTCCCCCGCCGGGTAACCCGCCCCTGGTCCTCAGCGGTGCCAGGCAGACAAACGGGTTTGCCTTGAGCTGGCAGGCCGTGCCAGGCCGCACTTACGTCGTGCAGGGACGCGACGCGGTCTTTCAGCCTTGGTGGACCGCGGGGCCGGCCTTCACGGCCTCCTCGAGCTCCGGTCAATGGACGGAGACCGCTTCGGCCGCCACGAACCTCGTGGCGAACCTCCGCTTTTTTCGCGTGCTCGAACTTCCCTGACGGCTCAACCTGATTCCCCACAAGCTATGCGACATCTGACTCTCAACGTCTGCTGCCTTCTGGCCGCGACGACGTCCTACGGCACCGCGCAGGCGGGCGAACTGAATGCTCCCGCCAATCGCCTTACCTTCGGTCCGCGGGTCGGCTTCAACGTCAAAGCGGGTTTTAGCAGCTCGCTGGCCAACCCGGCCATCGATCCCGGTCCGGCGACCGGGGGAGGTTTGAACCGCGATTACGACGACGGCTATGTGCGCCTCGACAGTAGTGGCAACGCCGGCGGGAAGACCTGGTACTGGGGCTACGAGAATGCCAGCCAGGTGAACCTCACGGCGGACACGATCACGATGCACGCGATCACTGGAGGCGGCGAGGCCAGCATCAACGACATCACGGCGGACCCGTACGTGGGCGGGGAACTCACCTACACCCGTTATTTCTTCGAGTGGGGCCGGGCGAACTGGGGAATCGAACTTGGTGGCTCCTTCATGCCGGTGGAAGTGAAGGACGATTCGAACCTCTCAACCCTCCTCTCCTCGGTAAGCGACGCCTTCAGCTTGGGCGGCATCGTGCCCCCGTCGGCGCCCTACGCGGGGGCGTTCCAGGGACCTGGCGTAGTCATCGGTGATTCGCCGGTCCGCTCGAGCTTCGAGCAACAGGCGACGTTCTCAGGCAACCGTGAGATCGAAACCACCGCGTTTGGCATTCGCGTCGGACCCAACGTCGACATCCCCATGGGGAAACCGCTCTGGCTGCAACTCAGCGGCGGTCTGCACGTCCTTTATGCGGACACTGACTTCAGCTATACGGAGTCCATGAGCCTGAATAGCGGCGCTCCGGGTGCCCCGCAGTCCGGCTCGTCGTCCCAACAGGACTGGATTCTCGGGGCGTACGTCCGCGGCCAGGTGCTTTGCATGGTCTCCTCGAGCCTCGGCATCTTCGCCAATGTCGAGTACCTGATGACGGACGAAATTGAGGTCAGCGCCGGGTCGCACCGCGCCACCCTGGACTTCAGCAGTTCGTTCGGCTGCGCCGCAGGCCTTGCCTGGTCGTTCTGAATTCGCGCCGGAGCGCCGACATGCGTGGGGCGAGCGTCCGGCGAGCCTCACGCAACGGGTTTCCCATGATTGCCGCCGCGGCGCCATGCGGGCTACAACACCGGCATGCGACACGCGCTGGTGGGAATTGAGATCGGCGGCACCAAGCTTCAGTTGGTGCAGGGCGATGAGACCGGACGCATTCACCAGCGAGTCCGCTATTCGGTGGTGGCGGAAGAAGGCGGCGAAGGGATCCGGCGCCGAATTGCCGAGGCCCTCCCCCGCTTCCTGCAGGCGAACCCGGTGCAGGCGATCGGGGTCGGCTACGGCGGCCCGGTAAACTGGCGAACGGGCCAGGTCTGTTGTTCGCATCACGTCACCGGGTGGTCCGACTTCCCGTTGGGTGAATGGTTGCGCGAACGCAGCGGCGTTAAAGTCGCCGTCGACAATGATGCCAACGTGGCCGCCCTGGGCGAGGCCTTGGCCGGGGCAGGCCGGGGCAAAGAGCCTGTCCTTTACGTCACCCTCGGCAGCGGAGTCGGCGGCGGCCTGGTCGTGGGCGGGGCCATCTACCACGGAGCCACCCCGGGCGAGGTCGAGGTCGGGCACCTTCGCCTCGACCACGCGGGAGGCACCGTGGAATCGCGGTGCGCCGGTTGGGCCGTGGATCGGAAAATCCGCGCGCGCGCAGCTGCCGAGCCGGGGAGTCGACTGGCCCATCTGACCGCGGGAACGGAAGGAGGCGAGGCGCGGCACTTGGGGACCGCACTCGCGGCGGGCGATGGGGCGGCACGGGAGATCCTCGAAGCGACCGCCAGAGATCTGGCTTTCGGCTTGTCGCACGCGGTTCATCTGTTGCACCCGGCGATTGTGGTGCTTGGTGGAGGGCTCTCGCTCCTGGGCGAACCGTTGCGCGCGGCCGTGGCCTCGGTGCTGCCCCAGTACGTCATGGATGCCTTTCAACCCGGTCCAGAAGTGGTATTGGCGGGGTTGGGCGAGGACGCCGTACCGGTGGGGGCGTTACTGCTGGCGAGGTAAGGCGGAGCGAGGTTCCCGCCCCGCCAAGCCGCCGCCTCACGGCGTCGCCTACAGGGTTTTACAGGTAGGGCGCGCACTCCGCTGCGCGCCGGACCCGCCCGGCCGACCTTCAGTATTGGTGAGTGGCCTCGGTCTCCTCGACCGGCCGGTCGGATTCGTCGCTCGTCAAAGCGACGGCGAACCGGACGTCCCCGACTTCGAGGGCTTTCACCACCACGCGCCACACGACGCGGGCCTTGGGCTCGAGCACGGGAAGCGACTCGGTCGCCACCAACCGGTCAACGGCCCGCACCGGTGAGGCCCCGCTCCCTGAGACGAACTGCTGGCTGGGTTCCAGCGTGCAGACGAGTTTCACGTTGTTCAGCGGAGCCGAGCCCTGGTTGGTGACCCGGATCTCATACGTCTCGTTGCTCCCCACCTCGATGGGGTCGTCCAGGTCCACGACCTCGAGGAGAACCGCCGCGATACCGACCACCCGCGCGACACACTGGGCTTGTGCCGCCGTTTGGCATTCGCCCTGGGCCGTCGCCTTCAAAGACACTTCGCCAGGAGCCCCGCTGGCGAGGGTGGCGCAGAGCTTCTGCTCGGCTCCTGGCGCGAGCGTCGGCAGTCGCCAGGTGACCTGGCCCGGAGTGTTGGTCTCCGCATCCGCCACCGCCACGCTGATCGCCGCGGGGACGGACAACGTCACGGTCACCTGGGTCTCGGGTGCGTTGCCCGTGTTTCGGACGGTCAGGCAAGCCTGCAGCGGTCGGCCGGCGATGCCTTCCTGGGTCAGGCTGCAGTCCAGCGTCAACTCCGGCGCCACGACCACCGTTTCCGCCACGGCCTCCGCGGTGGCTCCCTCGGCACAGGTCGCACTCACCCGGTTCTGCGCCGGCCCGGCCAGCGCAGGTTTGAGGTCGTACTTGAACTCCATGCCGGCACCCGGGCTCAGGCTGCCCGCCTCCAGGCGCAAGGAGTCCTTGCCATCAACGGTCCGCAGGCCGGCCGGCAGCGCTTCCGTCACCACCACGCCCGTCAGCGGGACGTTGCCCGCGTTGCGCACGGTGACCGTGGCCTCGAAGCTGGCGCACAACGGCACTTCGGGCGGCATGCTCTTGGTCAGCACCAGCGCCGGACGGGCCACAAACGGGGGCGGTGCCGCCCCGGCGTCTTCGATCCAAAAATTGCTGCACGCCTTGGGCGTCACGACGCGGTATTGGCGCCCCCTCGAGGTGAACGTGAACTCGAAGGCCGCCAGCGGTTCGTTCCCGGCCCAAAGCACATCCTTCAACGCCACGGGGCGCCCCTTGTCGCGGGACGACATGTAGGGGAGACGGCTGCCTTTGGGGAGATGCACCTCGTGCACCGCGGCCGTCCTCGCGGCACGCCAGAGATCATGGATATCGCCTGTCCACCCTCCTTGACGCGCGATCGAGAGGACGTCCGGTTTGAGCACTTCGTTGGCGAAGAGCGCCCGGAGGTCTTCCGGCGTGGTCAGGGGTGGGGCGAAGCGTGTTTCCGGATCGCCCAGCCGGGTGGCCCGGTGCTGGGCGGCCTGCGTCCGTGGCGATACGAGAAGGAATCCGAACGCCGCCACACACGCCCAATGCAGGTATCGTCTCATGCTCGTCCTCACTCGTCCTGAAGTTTGGTCGGACCACGTTGTTAGCTGTGCGGTCAACGTCAACGCTGACCGGAGCGTCCGTAAAGGCACACGGCCTGTCAACCCTTCCGGCGTTCGATGGCGAGCAAAACCCGGGGAGGGCCTGAGGTCAGGACCCAACCCTGCAGGTCGCCTTGCCGCCGAAACCGGTTGACGCAAGTCAACACGCGTGTTGCGGTTGGGCACCACACTCCGGCAAACGCATGAATACCCGCGGCTGTAACTCCGCTGTCCACTCGACGCCGTCTGCCTCAGGAAGCTGATGACACGTCCGCGTCCCCACTCCCCAGGCTGCCGCCCGGGCGTTCTCTTACGGAACCGCCCGTTCATGGCACCGTGCCTCCAGCCTGCAGGCCGGGTCCCCGGGGCTGGTCGCATCCATGAACCACCCCCGGAGCGCGGACTTCAGTCCGCAGGGAGCCGCGCCGACGCAGGGACGTTCCTGCGGGCTGAAGCCCGCGCTCCTCACCGGTTCATGGCCGCCGCGCATGGCCTCGGGGCCAACGGGGCTCTCCATGAACCTGCCCCGAAAAGCGGCGATGAATCCCCGCACTCCAAGCGCTTCGCGGCCCCGGACGTGCCTTGGAGCGGCGCGAAGCGTTTGGAGTGCGTCCGGTTTACCGGCGCTTTCAGCGTTCACGGTCCCCAGGCGTGTCCGTAATCAGAATCACCAGCACCAAGCATGAAAATCTCGGCTCTCATGAACCCGTGTCTTGCCCTCGCAGCACTCGTCCTCACTTCGGCCGAACTCACCGCGGCCGATTCCGTTCCCCTGGGCAGTCTCGATCTGACCCGCATGCGCCAGGGCTGGGGCCAGCCGCAGGTGGACAAGGCGGTGACTGGGAAGCCCCTCAGCATCGGCGGCCAGGCCTTCGCTCACGGCGTGGGCACGCATGCCAAAAGCACGCTGTGGGTTCACCTCGGAGGTGCGGTGGACCGGTTCCAGGCGAACGTCGGCGTCGATGACGGCACCACCAGCGACCGGGCGAGCCTCGCTTTCCAGGTTGCCGGAGACGGCCGCAAGCTCTGGGAATCGGGCGTCATGCGCCGCGGCCAACCGGCGAAACCTCTCGATGTCGATGTCCGAGGCATCACCAATCTCGTCCTGCTCGTCACCGACGGCGGCGACGGCGTCGAGTACGACCACGCCGATTGGGCCGATGCCAGGTTCGTCGCCACCGGGGCAAAGCCGCGCTCCGTACCGGCACCCGTCGAGGAGACGGTGATTTTGACGCCCAAACCCGGTCCCGCCCCGCGCCTTAACGCCCCCCGGGTCACGGCCGGCCGGCCGGGCAACCCGTTCCTGTTCCGGATTCCGACCCAGGGCGAGCGGCCCATGGAATTCACGGCCGAGCCACTTCCGGATGGCCTCACCCTCGACCGCCAGATCGGCATCATTCGGGGGATCACACCACCGCGCGGCGAGTATGTCTTGAAGGTGACCGCAAAGAACCGGCACGGAACCGCGCAAGGCGCCCTGAAGGTTGTCTCAGGCGATACGCTCGCCCTCACGCCCACGATGGGCTGGAACCACTGGTACACGCATTACGATCGCATCACCGATGCGCTCATGCGCGAGGCCGCGGACGTGATGGTGAGCCGCGGCATGGCCGATGTCGGCTACCAGTACGTCAGCATCGATGATTGCTGGATGTTCGCGGAGAAGCACGCCGACCCCCTCCGTGTGGGGCCGCTCCGCGACGCCGAGGGCCGGGTGCTGCCGAACAAGCACTTCCCGGACATGCCAGCCATGACCGAGCACATCCACGCCGTCGGACTCAAGGCCGGCATTTATATCGGTCCCGGTCCCCGCACCTGCGCCGGCTTTGTCGCTTCGTGGCAGCACGAGGCCCAGGACGCACAACAGTTCGCCGACTGGGGCTTCGACCTGCTCAAGTACGATTGGTGTTCCTACGGCGAGATCGCCGCCAAGGAAACCGATCCCGAACTCGTGAAACTCAAGCGGCCCTACATCCTCATGGGGAACCTGCTCAAGCAGCAGAACCGCGACCTCGTGTTCAATCTCTGCCAGTACGGCATGGGGAAGGTCTGGGAATGGGGCGCGGAAGTGGGCGGCCATTCGTGGCGCACCGCCGGGGACCTGGGTTTCGAACTCGATCGCGTTTTCGAAGTCGCCCTCCAGAATGCGAGCTACCGCGCCTGGCAAAAACCCGGAGCCTGGAATGATCCCGACTACGTCCAGATCGGTTTCATCGGCAACGCCCGGGGCATGGGTGAACCGATGCCCTGCCCGCTCACGCCGAGCGAACAGTACGCGTTCATGTCCCTGTGGTGTCTCATGGCGTCGCCTCTGTTCTACAGCGGCGACATGGGCAGGCTGGACGATTTCACCGTGAACGTGCTGTGCAATCCCGAGATGATCGAGGTCAACCAGGATCCCCTCGGCCAGTGCGGACGCGTGGTGAAACTCGCCGAACCGGGTTTCGCGATGGTCAAGGAGATGGAGGATGGCTCGCGGGTCGTTGGCCTGTTCAACCAGGGCGAGTTCCCGATCACCGTCACGGCGACCTGGTCCGAACTCGGTCTCGAGGGAAACTACCGCGCCCGGGATCTCTGGAGGCACCAGGACCTCGGCCTGTCCAAGGATCGCCTCACGACACCCCTGCCCCGGCGAGGCGCGTTTGTTGTGCGACTCTGGAAGGCTCCCTGAACCACCCCGCGGGGGGCGGAATCACTGCAGGACGTAGCTCCGGATGGCGGAGATCAGGGCGGGCACATCCGTCGAGTGCATCCGCTGCAGGATCTTGCCCCAACGATGCGCAAATCCCCCGGGATCGTCCCGGAGATGTTTGAACAGGTTGTCGAAGGCCTCCGGGAGCCGTCCGTACTCCATCTGCAGCCCCTCGAACGTGGCGAAGAAGCCGCCCAGGTAATAGTCCGTGAACTCCTTCGGATCCTGCACGTGACTGCGCCGGTTGTTGATCGGCGCCGCGTAAGCCTGCGCGAAATCCAGCAACGACGCCGTGTCATAATCGGCAAAAGTCCCGCCGTGGTCCGAGAGCACGACTTCCCGGGGCAACCCGTCGGAACCCTCGATCACGATCTCGTCGCCATCGTCGAAGAGGACGGCGCCCGGGTTCTTTCGTTCCGGAGAACGGGTCCGGCCCACCACCATGTTCAAGGCGGCGGCCTGGCCCAGCAATTGGGCCAGCGCGCGGGCGTAGGCCGGGTCGTTCAGCTTGCTCTCCGAGATCCGGTTGCTGGGAATCCCCGCCAGATACTCGCGCTCGTAATAGATGACGGGGAAGGACCGCGCCTTGTAATGCTCAATCGGCCCGTCGTAACGCTCCGCCACGCGCCGCATGTGGACGCGGGGTGGCAGCTTCATGCCCAACTGCAGACAGGCCAACCGGCGGTCCAGCGTGTAGTCCACATATTCCTCGGTCTCGAACACGGCGCGGACCAGGTCCTTGGGTCGATTGCGTTCGTCCAGCTCGAGCAAACGCTCCCGGATTCCCCACCGTTGCAGGCGCAGGAACAGCAACTGAGGGTCATGTTCGCCGCGCACTTTCACTTCCGCGAGGTAGACACCGCGTCGCGCCCCGTGCGGAGGCGGCGTTGACTGCGAGGCTTCCACCCGGCCCAGGTTCAGGTACTCGATGTCGCCGTACTCCCGGATGAAATTGGCGATGAAACCCCGCGCCAGCGGGTCCCACAAGGGCCGGAGCTGCGGGTCCTCCGGCATCGCATCCGGACGTGGGAATACGGAGTCAAAAATGAACTCGCGCTGGTGAAAGCGGCCTCCCGGAAGCCAGCGGACCTTGAGCCATTGCTCCGCCCCGGGATCCAGAAGCACCTCGCTGGTCTCATCGTCGCGGCTGGAACGGGTGATGGTCTTGAACACAGCGTCGCGCCACGCGGAAGATTCGGGTTCATCCTGCTGCAGCGCGGACGCGGTGGCGGCTCGGAACCGGCGCACCAGGTCTTCATAGCGGCGGCGCAATTCCGCCGGTTCCAGGGATGTCGGCTGGAGCTCGAGGAAAAGCGGGCTGCCAAACTGAAGCACGTCCGCTCCCAGAAAGTCCACTTCAGGGTTCCCGTGCCGGTTACGTCGCGCACAGAAAACGGCGATCTCCGTCAGGTGCCTGGCCAGCGCGGCGTCGTCCAGCGCGCCCAACCGCTGGAAATCGGCGAACATCAGCCAGCGGGTGCCGGTGAGGCGATTGTGGTAGTAGAAGGGGGATTCCCCGATCGCAACACGGCTGTTGGCCACGGTGCGCGCCTGCTCCACCGGGTCGCTGGGAGGCGTGCTGATCCGCCACAGTTCGCCCCGCTCGCGGAGTACCTGTCGCACGCGCGGGACATTCACGGAGAGAAACCGGACGCGGTGCTTGGGCACCTTGAACTCGGTACGCAGCAGTTCGTCCGCGGCCAGGGCCAGGTCCATTCGCTCCAACTCGGGACGAATAAGGACCACTTCCCCCGGCTCCAGGACCAGGTCCACGCATTCGCGACACTCGTAGTTGAGCTTTGCCTGACGGGGCGGCGGTTGGCCGGCTGCCTCCAGGTGCCGGGCAAACCACTCCGGGAACCGAACCCACTGCTGGAGGGCATGCATCGGCGGCATGGTCAGCAGCAGCTTGTGCCGGGGAAACAGCGTGGCGATGCTCGAAACGTAACTGCCGTCGGGCCTCCTCGCGAACAGCGACTCAACCTCCATACTCATGACGCGGAGGGTACGCTCCCCGCGCGGCGCGTCCACATCAATACCGCGGGGGTTCGTGTCACCCTTCCATGAACCGCAGCCAGGTAGGGCGGGCACTCCGTTGCCCGCCGAGTTCGGCGCGCAGAGGACTGCGCGCC
>CAZHUS010000114.1:0-25412 GCA_964535555.1 uncultured Verrucomicrobiota bacterium | reverse complement strand
CAACGTCAGCGAAGGTTTTGCGCTTTGGGGAGATTGTGCCGTAAACAATCCCCATCTTTGCCGAAGGGATGCGGTTGCGTTGGGGAGCGCGCCCGCCTTGGGTGCGGTGGCGGGCGCCTCGCCCGCCACCTCCATCGAAGTGGGAGCAGGGAACCCTCTGGTTCGCCGACTCGCACGGGCGAGTTGCACCGGGCGAGTTGCACCGTTGCCGCGCTGAGACCGCGCGTGCTACGCTGAAAGCGCTACAAACGGCTGTTCACGAGACGCGAGGTATGGTTGAAGTCACGGTGAGACTGCCGGACAAGCTGGCGCTCGCCATCGGCGAGACACCGCATGTCCGTGCGCGTCGTGTCCTCGAGCATATCGCCATCGGGGAATACTGCGCTGGGCGTGTGTCTCACCGGCAGGTAGGCGAC
This sequence comes from uncultured Verrucomicrobiota bacterium, assembly GCA_964535555.1. Classification (GTDB taxonomy): domain Bacteria; phylum Verrucomicrobiota; class Verrucomicrobiia; order Limisphaerales; family J093; genus DSVZ01. The sequence continues at coordinate 24,996 of CAZHUS010000114.1, read as the reverse complement.
GTGCTCGGGCTGGACTATTGGCAGACCGAGCGGTTCCTGACCGACCGGAGTGTCCCTCAGAACTGCGCGCTGGACGATCTCAACGCCGACCGCGCCGCGCTGGGGCAGATTCTGGAGCGTCGGTGAGCGTCGTCGTCTCCGACACCCCGCCGCTGTGTTGCACGATCCGCGGGGCATGCTCCCGGGCTGCCGCACGGGGGACGCGACGCGACCACGGACCGACGCGTTGACGGGGCGCTCTGCGGTCATGGCCAACGCGCTCGTGAGCCTGACTGCGGTTGTCGTGACGAGGGAAGGAGGGGTGTCTCGCACTTGGAGGATGGTTGCGGCTGCATGTACCGCTGTGAAGCAACGAGCATCGAGGGGTTCATTCAGCAACTGGCGGTTGGGTACATCGCGCGCGGCTACTGGTTTTACGTCGCCTGCCGCATCCCGGCCGACAAGGACCCGCGCGCGGTGGATGCCAAGCTCATCGAGCGCTACGGCCTTGACCTCTCCCGCTGGTCCCGCGCCCGCCGGCGTCGGCAAGGCGAAGCCGGAGTTCAGTACCTCCGCTACCGCCGTTTCTTCGTCCTCATCGCCACCCCCGGCCGGCACGTGTTCTTCGAACGCGAACCCGACTTCCACGACATCCGGGAACGCCCCATCTCCTTCGCCGGTTACAGCATCGGCTGCCGGCCAGGTCACGATGGAGTCCTGCATGCTTCGCTCCGCCTGGCAGACGGCACCGTCCAGCGCCTGCGTCACCGCCTCAACCGTGTGGCCCTGGCTCCCGACGCGGCGAAAGCAGGAGGCGCGTTCCGGGCACTACGGTTCGCTCCCTACGCCCCCGTCTGCCGGCAACTGCTCAAGCTGCTCTGGTGGGTCAACGGACGCCGGAGGACCGCCGGGTTGGAACTGGTACCCTTCGCCGTCCTCGATCTCCGGCGACGCCCGGTGTCACCGTTCGCAGCGCCCACTCCGCGTGCAGCGCCGGTTGAGACCGTCCGAGTCAACCGCCGCACCGCGGACGACACCTCGCGCGGCATTCCTTAAGGGACGGCCTCGGCGCCAGCGAGGAGGGTCAAGGTGGAGCCGCGGTCAACGCCGCTACAGGTTCGGCGGACAACCTTGACGCCCGCAGCGCGCCGTACAATCGCCGCCCGGAATGCCGCGCCGGTAGCAGGCTTGGCCGTCGGCCAGCCTCACGACGGCTGGCTTGATGCCCCCGAACTCGCCGCATACGATCAGGCCATGCTGACGGACAGTTTCCCAGCAACCATGTGGACCCTGGTGCTCCAGGCGGCGGGCCGTGGGGACCAGGAACGTGCACTGGCCGCTTTCCATCAGCTCTGTGGCCTCTACCGGGACGCGATCGTCGGTTACATGCGGGCACGTGGACTGTCAACGCACGACGCTGAGGACGCGGCGCACGAGTTCCTTGAGAAATGGCTGCAGCGGGGAAGTGCGCTGGAAGGTTTCGAGCGTGGCGGACAACGTTTCCGACAGTTCCTTTCCGTGTGCTTGGGGAGGTTCCTCAAGGACCGCCACGCGAGACTGAACGCAGTTCGCCGGGGAGGCGGGGCGGAGCACGAGCCTTTGGACGGTGAGTTGCCCGGGGTTAATGGAGATTCGACGGCCGGCGCGTGCGATCTGGCATTCGCCTTGAGCATTCAGCGGAGAGCGCTATTGCAGTTGCGTAGTCAGTGGGCCGATCGGGTCGCGGCGGGTGGATACGAACGCCTTCGGTGCATCGCTTTGGGAGAGGTCGAAAGTCCGGGTTACTCCTTGATCGCCGCAGAACTTGGGGTCCCGATAGGCACGGTGAAATCGTGGGTGTATGGACTGCGTCGGGCATACTTCGCAGCGGTCCGGGAGGCCGTCCTGCCGACCGTCCCACGGGAGGAACTCGAGGCAGAAGTGCTCCACCTCTTCGGTCTCTTCAGCGCTCGAGTTGGTGCCGACGGCAACCAATCACGCGGAATCGAGCAACCACCGACACCGCGACTCCGTTAGTGATGGGTGAGAGCCGTGCTCCCAGATGGGACAGCTACCACGACAGTTCGAGCAGTACACCCTCCTCGGCGAGATCGCCACGGGCGGCATGGGCGTCGTGCACCAGGCCGTGCACACGCCCCTGAGTCGCTCGTGCGCCCTCAAGCTAATCTCGTCCGGACTCCTGGCCACGCCCGCTGAGCGCGCCCGTTTCGCCACGGAAGCCGAGGCGGCCTCGACCCTCGACCATCCCGGGATTGTCAAGGTCCGGCGCGCCGGCGAGCACGAGGGCCAGTGGTTCCTCGAACTCGAGTTGGTCGAGGGCGGCACGCTCGCCGACCGCCTCACGGAAGGGCCGCTTCCGCCGCGCGAAGCGGCCAGCCTCGTCGAGCGCATCGCCCGCGCGGTCCAGCACGCCCACGAGCACGGCATCCTCCACCGCGACCTCAAACCGGCGAACGTGCTGCTCGATTCCACCGGCGACCCCAAACTGACCGACTTCGGACTCGCGCGATTCCTCGGTCGGAGCAGCGATCTGACCCGTACCCTCGCCGTGCTCGGCACCCCGGCCTACCTGGCGCCCGAAATCGCCGCCGGCCGGGTCCGTGAAGCGACGATCGCCGCGGACATCTACAGTCTGGGGGTCATCCTCTTCGAGTGTCTGACCGGCCGGCGGCCCTTCGCGGACCTGGCGCCACTTGAAATCCTCCGCGCCGTTCAGGAAAGCCCCACGCCGCGGCCCTCGGAGTTTCGGCCTGGACTTCCGGGCGACCTCGAGATCATCACCTGCCGGTGCCTGGCGCGGGAGCCGGAACGCCGCTTCGCCTCGGCGGGTGATCTGGCCGACGAACTCGCCCGGTTCATGGCTGGTGAGCCGATCCACTCCCGGCGCGTGGCACCCCTCGAACGCCTCTGGCTCTGGTGCAAGCGCCGGCCACAGATCGCAGCGTCCGTCGCCATCATTGCGATGGGTGCCCTCGCTGGCCTCTCGACGGTCCTGTGGCAGTGGCGGCGTGCCGAAACCGCGAACCGACAACTCGAGCACCTCACGGTCGGGGAGGCCATCACCCGGGCCGGCGAGGAGTTGGAGGTTGGGCGCACGGCCGACGCACTCCGCCACATCATGCGGGCCGCCCGCGTCGCGACGGGCCACCCGGGTCCACCGGCCTGGCTCACCGCCCGGCTCGCCCTCGATGCCTTCCTGATTCCCGCGCGGGACTTTTCGCACGCGGGGGAGGTCGGCTTCGTCGCACTGGAAGACCAGGGCCGGCAACTCCTCACCGCCGGTCAGGACGGTGTGCGCCTCCTCGACATCGCCACCGCGGGCCTGTTGGCGCACGTCGAAGCGGAACGGGAGGTCGGCTACGCCTGTCTGGCGGCCACGGGCAGCGGGGTGCTGGCCTGGGACACGCCCCACTTCGCCAGCCTCTGGCGGCTGCGCCCAGGCGAACCCCCGGACCGGCTGTGGCAATTGACCGGCCAGGTGGCCGTCGCGGTCAGCCCCGCGCGTTCCTCGTTTGCCGTCGCCCGCGCCGACGGCCAGGTCTGGTATGGCCCGATGGACGGCACGGCGCCGGTGACCCGGGTACCGGACCTGCCGGGACAGGCTCTGCTCCTTGCCTTGAGTGGGACACCGCCCGTCATCGCCGCCGCCTTGACGAACGGACTGCTGGCCGTCACCGGACCGGGCCTGACCGCTGGCCACGCGCTCGGGCCCGGGGTTTCCAATCTGGTGAACCTCGCCTTGTCGCCGGACGGTGCGCTCCTTGCAGTCGCGGGTGAACACGCAATGAAGATCCAGCGTGTGAGCGACGGCCAACTCGTCGTGCGGCGCGACTTCGAGTCCCGGAAGCTCTCCTTGGATTTCTCGCCCGACCTGAAGCGGGCGGTAGTGGTAGATGAGCCGGGCGCGATCCACCTGCTCGACCTTGCCAATGCGAATGCCGCCCCTCGACTGCTCGCCACAGCGGGGCCAGTCGAGGTCCTGCGCTTCACCCGGTCGGGCCACCACTTCATCGCGGTAGGCGACGACGGCAACACCCGGCTTTGCTCGGTGGCGACGCCCGAGTTCGTCGCGTCCACCGATCAGGAAGGCTTCGTCTGGCATGCGGATTTCGACGAATCCTCGGGCCTGCTGGCCACGGCCAACCTGGACCAGCGCGCCCGGTTGTTCCGCCTCTCGCGGCCTCCGACCAACATCCCCGCGCTCTTCAAGGGGCTGGAGCCGGGATCGGTGCTTCCCCGGGAACAGGCGCTCGTTAGCTTCGACATGGGTGGCCATGTGGTGACGGTACAACCGGCCGATGCCTCGCCCGTGGTCCGTACCCAGGCCGTGGTGACCGGAGGCGTCACGATCACCGCGACGTCCGGGGTGAAGCCCACCGCCTTTGTCGGAGACAGACAGGGTGCTGTGTGGCGCGTGGGACTCGAAGGAAACGAGCCGCCGCAGCGTTTGTTCGACGGGGTCGAATCGCGCCGGACGATCGCCGTCACCACCGATGGACGCTGGCTGGCCGCCGGCGAACCGGACCGCCTGTCCCTCGCCCAACTGGACGGAAGCCGTGTCCTGACCTTGACCAACTTCGCAGTACCGAACCTCTGGAGCCTGGCCTTCAGTCCTCGGGGCGACCGGCTCGCGGCCGGCTGCTATGCGGGCCAGATTGCGGTGTTCTCGACCGCCGCCCGGCCGACCTGGTGGGCTGCCGATCCACATCGGGGGCCGGTGAATTCGGTCGCCTTCAGTCCGGATGGTCGTCAGTTGGCCAGCGCCAGCGGCGACCAGTCTATCCGTCTCTGGGACGCCGCCACGGGCCGGGAACAGTCCTCACCACTCGGGCACGACGACGAGGTCTTCAGCGTGGCGTTCGACCCTGTCGGCACCCGATTGGCCGCGGGCAGCAAAGCGCACGTCATCCTCTGGGACCTTAAAACTCGGGCCCGATTGGCCAAACTACCGTTGGGTTCCGAGCGGGTGGCCACGGTGGCCTTCTCACCGGACGGCACGCGACTCTTGGCCGCCAACGGCTCGGGTCGCCTCGCGTTGTGGGACCTCTCGGTCCCGTTCCGCGTTCAGGAATGGGACCTCAGCGTCCCGGGCGGCCTCCCCGCTTCCCGATCCCGCGCCGCCTGGCTCGACGACCACCGCGTTGTGGGCTGGAGCATGTCGGGCATCGTGCGGTTCGTTGACCTCCCCGCCACTCCCCGGACCGAACTCCTGCTGGACCTCGCCGAGTGGATCACCAGCGAATCTGTCACGGCTGCGGGGGCGGTGTCGCGCCTCAGCGATACCGAGCGGGCCCAACGGTTTGGGCGTCTGCGAACCGCGACCGAGCGGGGCGAACTCCCGCCGGCGCTGGCCAGGCACCTCACCCCGCGAGTTCAGCCGAATCCCGGTAGATCGCCAGGCCTCCAGGTCTCCCCAAGTGGAGGCCAGGCAGCGGGCGGAGCCAAAGCCGCTCCAGGAAGGCCGTGACGCCTCAAGGCCGGGGTTCCGCCGCGCGACCTCACCCCAGACGAATTCTGCGCTCGCCGGCAGGCCCTGGTCGCGCACTGTGGCCGACCGGCGACAAGTCCGTATATCACTGCCGTTCGCTGACTTCTGAGTCTTGTGGCTTGTCCCCGGGAGCCGAGTAGCCACGGTTCGATCTGCGCCCTGTGCGGGACTGTCTGATCGCCTCGGTAAGATTCCTAAAGAAATCTACGAACCGGCGGCGGCTTCTTCCGTTCGTGTAGGTGAAGGCGCGAGCGTCGCCCGCGGGACGGGTCCCTGAGTCGAAGGTGCCGTCACGGAGCGCGTCCGCCCTCGCAAGAACTCATGAAGACCAGACTGCCGATACTGGGTGCAGTCACCGCGTGGGCGGCCCCCGTCCACGCGCAGGCCATCTTCGACAACGAGCCTTGGAGAATCGGAGCGCCGCTTCCGAGCGAACAGGTATTCTCGCACGGTTACCACGACGGTGATCCCGAGCTCTTCCCACTCGTGTTCACTGGACGCAGCGCTGCTCAGTCGTTCACAACCGGACCCAGCGCGATAACCGATGCGGTGTTGGACGTCACGCTTCGGCTCACCCCCGGCATTGATTTCTGGCCCGAATACGCGGTTTCCGTGCGGCTATTCACGGACGACGCGGACCGCCCGTCTCAGCCGTTCTTCGAGACGACTGGGCTGCTTCCGAGCGGGGGAGGACCGGCCAACCACGTCTTCCGTCTGGGCGGTGAGTTCGGTACCGTGACGCTGGCGGCGGACACGCGGTACTGGGTGGTCTTCGAAAGCTCCACCGAGACTACCTGGCACGGATCACCGAATGACACGGTGGAACTGGTGCGCCGCGCAGACTGGAACTACAAGGCCTTTCCTGCGACCGATACCGACGATTGGCAATGGAGCACTTTGGTAGATCCCGGTGAACTCTCCCTTCGCATCGTCGTGGTCCCCGAACCCGGCTCGCTCGCGTTCATCGGCGCGCTGGGGCTTGGAGCTTGGGCGGTGATTCGGCGCCGGGGCAGACGTGCGGGCCGCGATCCGAATCGCAACTCGCTGGCCCAGCCGCGCGAAGCCGAACCCCAAGGCAGTATGGAGCTTTGACGGTCCCAACGAACACGCCGGAACAACCCCAAAACCTCAACACACCACCATGAAACTCCTGCTGGCCTTCGTCACCATCGCCCTTGGCATGGGCCTTCCGCAACTCCGTGCCGTTGACGCCGCTCCCCAACCGGGTCCCGAACACAAGAAACTCGCGTGCTTCACAGGTAAGTGGAAGGCCGAACTGACCACCGTCGAGACGCCGCTGGCTCCGGCGGGGAAGGCGACGGCCACGCATGAGGGGCGGTTCGTCCAAGGCGGCTTTCACGTCGAGAGTCGCGGTAAGGGCAGAAGTCCGATGGGAACCTTCACATGGACCGAGATCTACTACTACGACAGTTCCAAAAAGGCCTACGGAAACTTCGCTTACGATGGGACCGGTCAGGCCGGCTTGGCCAAGGCCGACTGTAACGGGAACACGTGGACGCTTCTCTGGGAACAGTCAGTTGGCGGGAGGAGTTACCAGTGCCGCAGCGTCGTCACCTTCGCCCCCGATGGCAAGAGTTCCACCGTCGAGTGGACCTACTCGGAAGACGGCACAACCTGGAAGCCGTGGCTCACCGGCAAAGCCAAGCGGGTGGGGAAGGCGAGGTAAAGCCTCGGGAATCAGCGACGTGCCCTTGGCGGACCGTGAGTGAGCATGCGGCGTGCGTCCGAATCACGAAACCCAGGTCGAGACATGACTCACGCGTTTGTGGCCGTACGGTCTTCGTTGGCGTGTCTGGTGGCCAGCTCCGGCCTCCTCGCCCAGGAGTTCAACATCAGCGACTTCGCGGTTCGACCTGGCCTGGGCGTTGAGATCGCCCATCCCACGGCCACCAACACCTACCATGTGCTCTTTCGTTCCACGAGCTTGACCGGGTTCCGTCCGACCCAGATTTCGCTCCGGACCGACGGGACCAACACGTTTACGGACCTCGAGCCGCTGACCTTCGAGGCGTACTATCAGATTGCCCGCTTTTCGTTCGATGCGCCGGGAGATGTGGATGGGGATGGGTTGGATGATGTGGAGGAGCTACGCCGCGGCAGGGACCCGTTCCTCGCCGATTCGCCCAACCTACCCCCGGTAGCGAACGTGACCCTGCCCCTGCCCGGGGCTGCGTTCGCTGCTGGGGCCGAGATCCAGGTCGAGGCAACCGCCACCGACCCGGATGGGACTGTCGTCAGAGTAGAGTTCTATGCCGGCAACTTCCGGTTCGGCGAGGCGACCACGCCTCCCTTTCGTGCTGACTGGTCCAACGCTCCAGGTGGACGATTCCAGCTCACCGCGCGAGCTTACGATGAGCGCGGCGCCTGGACCACTTCGCGACCAGTGCCGATCACCGTGGGTCCCGACAACAGCCCGCCGTTCGTGCGGTTGGCCCGGCCGCTTTCCGGCGAGGCATTCAGGGCTCCCGCGGTGATCACCTTGAACGCCAACGCCGAGGACGCGGATGGCCGCATCGTCAAGGTCGAGTTCTTCAATGGTTCTGCCAAATTGGCCGAGACCACGCAGGCTCCGTTCGCGTATGCCTGGCAAAACGTTCCGGCAGGGGAATACGTGCTCACCGTGATCGCCACCGATGACCTGGGCTGGACGACCACGTCGTACGGCGTACCGATCAGGGTCACGCTGGCCGAAGCCACACCGCTGGCCACGTTCAGCAGTTCCCCGACGCACCGCGAATCAGGCGTCTCCCTCACCCGCGAGACCGTGCTGCGCTTCACCTATCCGCTCGCCCCAGACGCTCTCGTGGGTCCGAACACCCTATACGCCCTCCACGGCGGACGACGCATCCTGTCCCGCACTGAGCTGTCCTCCGATCGACAGACCCTGACCCTGTTCTACTTGGAGAACCTCCCCGCGAGCTCGCGCATCCGTGTCCGCTTCAATGCGGACGGACTCCGCGACTTCCTTGGACGCGAGGTTGACGCGGATGGTGATGGGCAAACCGGCGGCTACGTTGACATTGATTTTGACACCGTCTCCATCACGCCCGTCGAGCACACCGCCATCAGCGGTCGCGTGTTCCGGTCCGACACCCAGGAGGGCGAATTGAATCCCACGAACGTGATCGAGACGCCGCTGGAGGGTGTGCAGATCGTCGTGATCGGAGCGGACGAGACGATGCGGACGCAGTCGGATCCCATGGGCAACTTCACGCTCAGTCCATGTCCGGTGGGCCGGTTCTTTGTACAGATTGACGGTCGGACCAGCACCAACGGCCTCGCCGAACCCCACCTGCGCTGGGCCGACCGGGATTACTACCCGCTGATCGAGAAGGCCTGGGAGGCGGCGCCGGGCCGCACCAACCTGGCCGGCGGCTCCGGCACGATCTTCCTGCCGCTCGTGCGTAAAGGCACGTTGCAGACCGTCAGCGCGACCACCGACACGGTCATCACCTTCCCAGACGACGTGGTTTCCCGGAACCCCGACTTCGCCGGGGTCTCGATCACCGTGCCCGCCAACGCCTTGGTCAATACCGACGGCACGCGCGGCGGACGCATCGGCCTCGCGCCGGTTTCGCCAAATCGCTTGCCCGAACCACTGCCGCCGGGCCTTGAACACGTCTTGGACATCAGCATCCAGACCGACGGGCCGCAGAACTTCGATCAGCCGTTGCCGGCTCGGTTCCCTAACCTGCCCGATCCGAGAACGCGAGAGAAGCTCCCGCCCGGCGCCAAGACCGTGCTTTGGAGCTACGACCATGATGAGGGCGCATGGGTTGTCTCGGGCACTATGACGGTCACCGAGGATGGCAATCACGTCGAGTCAGACCCCGGGCAGGGAATCCGCAAACCGGGATGGCATGGCGTGTGGCTAGGCGCGCAGGCCAGGGACGCTGGCGCCGGGCCTGCGTGTGAGCAGGCGTATCTGGATGCACTGGCGGCGGCGGCGGCCTTCGGCGTCGGGACGATCGCCGCGCCGCTGGCGGAACTGGTTCCGGGCATTGGTTGTGCGGTGAGTCTTGGCGTCGCGACCGCATCGACCGTGATCTCGTGTTCTGCCAATAAGGACACCTGTGGGCAATCAATCGTGTTTGGAGCCATCGATGGCTTGGTGGGCTGCGTGCCTGGAACCGGGCTCTTGGGCCTGGCAATATCGCTCACTCACGGTTCGCTGACACTCGGCGGTGTGTATCAGACGGTCGATGAGCTCAGAAAATGTGAAACGGGCGCTGGAGCGCCAATCGCGAACGGCATACCCGAAGACTTGTTCGCCGAGCAAGATGCGCTCACCCGCTCACTTGGAGACCTGTACAATGAGATTCTCGGCAACCCCAAGTGGACCGCGCTGCCCCCTTCCGCGAATACGGCGGCCCACCAGGTGTTTCAGTCGCTGCAATCGAGCCTGGCCGGTGGGAGTCCCGGCGGCTTCCAGATCACTGCGGAGGAATGCAGGGCGCTTTCGCTACTGCCTCGTCCAGTGGGCATCAGTGACGCGGATATCGACCACCTCTGTTCGCGATTGAACCGTTTTTTGGGAGGAGATCTCGCAGATCTGAATCTCCCAACGTTGCTGGAGGCAGCAACTCGCGTGAAGGAGGTCGCCAGCGAGCTCGAAACCCGGGGCTGGGGCAGTACCATCGAAGCATTCGTAGGGGGTCGCAGCTATGTGGAACAGTTGGGAGCTGGTTACGTGAAAGGCGGGAGCATCGTGGCCAAGCCCCTCGCGTATTCTTTGGGAGGATCCCACGGTCGCACCGGCCCTTCGGGCACGCTTCCGTGTGTCAATCTCAGTCCGAACGCAAGCTACACCATGGTCACGCTGGGCAGTGTGAGTTCCAGTGTGAGTTCATCCTCTTCATCAGGGGGGGCGTCTTTCGGCAAGAGCAGCGTCACGTTCCGAACCGGGATGCCGGGCACGTGCGTCGGCATTCCCAGCGCCGTGTTTGAGCTGATCACTGGCCCCGACAGCGACGAGGACGGACTACCCGATGAAGCCGAGGAAGTGCTCAGGACCAATGCACGTCTGGCTGACACGGACGGAGACGGGATCAGCGATAGCGCGGAATTCCTTGCCGGCACGAACCCACTCGACGGTCTCCCGGCGGCGACGGGCATCATTGCCTCGGCGGACACGGGTGGCACGGCCGTAGATGTCTGCGCCGTGAACAACGTCGCTGTGGTGGCCGACGGTGAGGCGGGGGTGACGGTGTTCAATGTCTTCGCCGGCACGAATCCGTTGCGCATTGCGCAGGTGGACACACCGGGTTTCGCCTGGGCGGTCTCCTGCTCCGGCAACCTGATCGCGGTTGCCGACGGAGAGGCGGGCCTGGCCATTGTCAACGTCTCAGACCCGCCCGCAGCTCAACTCGTCCGGCGCCTGCCCCTCAGCGGCGTCACGTGGGCAGTCGCGGCCTCGGCCGGAATCGCTTTCGTGGGGACGACGGCTGGCGAGGTCGTATCCGTGGAGCTGGAATCGCGCGCGGTGCTCCAGCGGGCGCAGTTGCCGAAGCCCGTGCATGACCTCGCCGTGGAGGCCAGCACGCTCTACGCGCTGCTCAGCGATGAGTTGCGAGCCTTCGATTTCTCCGACTTTGGCCTGCGCGTACTCGGCAGCGCACCTGTCTCCACCACCGAACGCGACCCCCTGACCAGGCGCGGTCGGCTGTTCGCGGGGGGTGGGTACGCCTATGCGGCCAGCCGGCGCGGGCACGACGCGTTCGATGTGCGCGATCCCGCTGCGATGGTTCGGATTGGAAACGCTCCGGGCGATGGACCGTGGTCCTTCAAGCAGATTGTGGCCAACGGCTCGGGTCTGGGCATCGCGGCGGTCGGTGTGGACCCGAGCGACCGCACCCATGACATCTATCTGTACGATCTCAACAACCCTGCGGACACCACCGCCTTCCTCACCGCCTGGCCCACCCCGGACATCGCGCGAGCCGCCTCCATCTACAATGGTCTGGCCTACGTGGCGGACAGCGCGGCGGGGATCCACGTGATCAACTACCTTGCTTACGACAGCAAAGGCGTCCGGCCCAGCGGTGTCTTGAGCGTATCGGCTCAGGACAATGCGGTCCCGGAAGGGGGCCTGTTTTTCATCCGTGCCTCGGTGGCGGACGATGTCCAGGTGCGGAACGTCGAGTTCTCGGTGGATGGCCGGCGCGTCGCTACGGACGGCAACTTCCCATTCGAACATGGACTGCGGCTGCCGCCGGGCAACGTCGGTGGCGTCCTGAACCTCAGCGCCATCGTGACGGACACCGGCGGGAACTCGACGAACCTCGGCCCGATCCGGATCACCGTGACCGCTGACAATCAACCGCCCGTTGTCTCCCTGATCATCCCGCCCCAAATCCTGGTCGGCGTCGGTGACCAACTGACCCTGAAGATGGACGCCGCCGACAACGTGGGGGTGGAGTCCGTGACTTTCCTCATTGACGGGCGGGTCGTCGCCGCGAACCGCAAGACGCGTTCGGACTGGGTGATCGTTCTGCCGGAGTGGGTGACGGTCGGTCGGCACACGGTGACGGTCACCGTGCGGGACTTCGCCGGGTATAGCACCACCTCCGCCGCGGCTGGGTTCTCCCTCGGTGCGAGTGCCGAGACTCGAGAGATAACGGTGTTCAGCTTTGGGAGCGGCGAACTTCGCGAGGCGGTCGCCCGGGAGTTGACCGCGTTCAACTCCGGCTCGGACGAGCCAGGCGACGCCATCTCCCGGGAACTGACCGTTTTCAACTTCGGCCCTGCCGAGGGGCGAGAAGCCATTTCTCGCGAGATTACGGCCGAGCGCCCAGGCCGGTGACCCACAGTTTAGAATCCCCACCACGAATCAAACCATGAAGCAGAACCTCCTCCTCCAACTGGGCCTGATCAGTGGCTGGCTGATAGGCGGAATCCCGCGCTGCGCGGCGGACCTGGTCATCCCCGGCGCCGACGGTTCGGACGGCGAATTCAACCCGTCCACCAATGTCGTCGTGGATCTCTCACTGGCCTCCCGCGGTAGGTGGGACGCCAGCAACGCGGGCAACCCCGGAAACGGTGTGTATGACGGCGACAAATGGGCCGTGGTCTTCAAGTACACCTCGGTCAACATCCCCGCCGGGGTGACGGTATCGTTCAAGAACCACGAATCCCGCGCCCCGGTCGTCTGGCTGGTGTCGCAGGACGCGAGAATCGATGGAAATCTCATCCTGGACGGGCAACACGGCAATTTGTGGGCACAGCCAACGTCCCCCACCGCCGGCGACTCCGGGCCGGGCGGATTCAGGGGCGGGCGCGATGGCTATCGAGTGACTCCTGGGTCTGCCGGTTTCGGACCCGGCGGAGGAATGCGCACCAGGGAGGGCAATGTTGGGCAGAACTCGGCCGGCAGCTACGCCACTCGTGGCGTGGCAAACCCGAGTAGTTCGACCTACGGGAATTCGCGCGTGCTCCCGCTGATCGGTGGTTCCGGAGGGGGCGGGTATGCCGCGATCGGTGACGGACTCTTCATCGGTGGCGGGGGCGGCGGGGCCATCTTGATCGCCGCTTCGGGTGTCGTCTTGGCCAACGGTTTGGTGCGGGCGAACGGAGGAGTTGGTGGGCACAATCTATTCGGCGCCGGTGCGTCCAGCGGCGGCAGTGGCGGGGCGATTCGGATTGTCTGCGACTCGCTGGGAGGTACCGGCAGGCTGGAGGCGGTTGGGCATAGCAATAACGGGGCGCCGGGAGGTGATGGGCGCATTCGGTTGGAGGCGAACGGTGTTTCCGGAACCCTATTCACGGTTCCCGAGACTTCGTTCTTTAACCCCACCCCGGTCACGCTCTGGCCTCCGGACAGTGCACCCAGCGCCCGGATAGTCTCCGTGGGCGGCGGCGCCGTCCGACCCGAGCCCTTGGCGGCGTTCGGTCTGCCCGCTGGCGCTGACGTGAATCTCCAAGGGGTGAATCCGATGGAGATCGTACTGGAGACCAGGAACATGCCTACGACCGCAACGGTGAGCGCGCGCATCGTACCGCTCAGCGGTTCCGCGATCTTCCTCCCACTCGCCTTCGCTTCCGGCGATCACGCCGCGGCTCTCTGGACCAACTCGATCAGCCTCCCGGAAGGCTACACCGCCATTCAAGCGCGTGCGGTGCTGCCGTGATGGTCCACACCATGCGTGGGTCGCCGTGCCTTTGGGATTACCAGCTTATCCGGGGGTCTTGTGCTGCCGGGAGTTTGTGGAAGGGCCGGGTGGCCCCGGTGGCCGCACGGCTCTTCGACAAACTCGCAAGTCGAACTCGCAGCAGTATGAGCCGCCACGCGCACACTATCGCAGCCTCCCTGGTCTTCGGCCTTCTCGGCAGCACGTCCGTGCTCGAGGCTGATTACCTCGGCAGTCCCTGTTTGCTAGCCAGTCAACGCCAATGCCAAGCCAGGCCCCTTTAACTCTTCGACCGAATGTAGCAGCGAACCTAGACCCAACTCCGAGCCCACATGAAGGTCCTCCTCATCGTCGTCAGCCTCGCCCTCGGCTTGGCTCTTCCCCAACTCCACGCGCAGGCGCGCGATGATTCCACCTTCACTGACGCGAACTGGGTGAGTCTGGGTGGTCTTCCGGGTGCGGACGTAGTAGAACAGGCTGGCGGTGAAGTCCTGGCAGCAGTTGTTGACACGGCAGGCAACCTGTTCATCGGCGGGGTTTTCACCATGGCCGGTGACAAGGCCGTAAACAGCGTCGCCAAATGGGACGGAAGCGCGTGGTCCGCCTTGGGATCGGGAGTCATTCTGAACGGGGCGCGGGGTATCGTCAACGCCTTGGCTGCTTCAGGGACAAACCTGTTCGTAGGCGGGCGCTTCGATACCGCGGGTGCAGTCAGCGTGAACCACATCGCGAAGTGGGACGGCCGTGGGTGGTCGGCCCTGGGCTCCGGGGTCGATCCGATGGATCAAGTACTTTCGTTGGCTGTCTCCGGGAGCATCCTTTATGTTGGGGGAAGCCTCCATGCCGCGGGTGGCATAACGGTGCACGGTGTTGCGAAGTGGGACGGAACCGCATGGTCTGCCTTAGGAACCGGTGTGGAGGGTAACGAGGTCTTGGCCTTGGCAGTCGTGGGCACCGATCTGTACGCCGGCGGCCGGTTCAACGCGGCGGGCGGGGTCCCGTCGCGCCACCTCGCAAGATGGGACGGCGTTGCGTGGCGTAGCATGGGGGCCGGGACTGCGGCTTCTCCCGCGTTGAATGATTGGGTACTGGCCTTGACTGCCGCAGGAACCAACTTGTACGCGGGGGGCCGTTTCGGATCGTTTGGCGCCAACGAGCGAATCCGCAGAGTGGCAAAATGGGACGGCAGTGTCTGGACTCCGTTCGGATCGGGAGTCGGTGACCCCGTGTGGCCGGGCGTCGGGGAGGTAAATGCCTTGGCGGTTTCGGGTAAAGACGTCTATGTCGGCGGAACCTTCAAGTCGGTGTTTACCACCTCCGGGGGAGCACAGACGGTAAACAGCATCGCCCGATGGAACGGTACTGGGTGGGTGGCAGTTGGTTCGGAATCTGAAGATACACGTGTTTATGCTCTGGCCCTGTTGGGGACGAACCTGTACGCTGGTGGGCGGTTCCAAGAAATGGGCGGACTCGGCGTACGGAACCTGGCCAGATGGAATGGGAAGACCTGGTCGCCATTCGGCTCTGGAATTCTCTCCGGAGTCCGTTCGTTGACAATTTGGGGCACCAATCTCTACGCTGGCGGTACCTTCGCCACCGCCGGTGGGATAAGAGTCAACAACATCTCCAAGTGGAACGGGAAAGCCTGGTCCGCCTTGGGTTCCGGATTGACCGGAGGAGAGTCTGGCGTCTGGGCCTTGGCGGCTTCGGGAACGGACCTCTACGCTGGAGGAGGCTTCACGCATTCCGGCGGGGTCCAGGTCAACCGCGTCGCGCGGTGGAACGGCCGGACTTGGTCCGGCTTGGGAACGGGGATTGATGCCGGGACGGTCTATGCCTTGGCAGTCTCGGGCACCAATTTGTACGTCGGAGGTGGCTTTGGAAAGGCAGGCGATGTCGCGGCTAGTCGGATCGCTCGCTGGAATGGTCGTACCTGGTCTCCCTTGGGAGCCGGCGTGGATTCGACGGTCTATGCCTTGGCTGTGTCCGGGGCGAATGTTTACGCGGGGGGCAATTTCAGGAAGGCGGGCGGTGCCAACGCCGACTATATTGCCAAATGGGACGGTGACACATGGTCGCACTTGCGCTCCGGGATGAGCGGTCCGGTATGGGCCTTGGCAGTATCCGGCCCGGATCTGTACGCGGGAGGGACATTTCTCTCGGCAGGAGGCGTGTTCTCAGCAAGTCGTGTGGCAAGGTGGAACGGTGCCGCTTGGTCGGCTCTTGGTTCCGGACTCGACGACACCGTGTTCAGCCTGATGGTATTGGGCCAGGACCTTTATGCTGGGGGTGCGTTTGGCGTGGCGGGCGGAGCTGTCGCCAAAGGGATTGCAAAGTGGGACGGGAAGACTTGGTCGTCCTTGGGCTCGGGAGTTACGACTCCTGCGGGGGCGGGGACTGCTGTCGTAGCCTTGGCAGCCTCAGGAACGGACCTGTATGCAGGTGGGGGGTTCACTATCGCCGGTGGGCAAGGTTCGGCTTACGTCGCCAAGGCGCTACTACTCGGGTTGGTAACGACGAATGCTACCTACGCCCGCGAGGTAGGCTCGCCATTGAAGATCCCTCTCGCTGAGATCGCATGGGATGTGAACAGCAATCCTGTTGCGGTCCAATGGGCAGGGCCTAGCGAGCAGGGAGCCACGCTGCACTGGGACGAGGCCTTTCTCTACTACCTACCGGTCAACAACAAAAGCGATTACTTTGCCTACACGGTGACAAACGGAAGTGGCAGTGCCGCTGGCACGATCACCGTCACGCTGAGGGGCCACATCGCCACTTCTATTACCGCCTCCTTGGGTTCCTGCCGGATCGAGTTCGCCGGCAGTCCGGACTTCCAGTATGACGTTCAGCGCACGACGACCCTGGAGCCAACAGTGAACTGGACCACAATTACTGCGACGCCAATCTCGCCCCGCGCTGATGGGTCGTTCGATTTCGCCGACGCAAGTGCGCCTTCCAGCACAGCGTACTACCGGACCGTGCGGCGTTGAGCGACAGCCTGATCATGCGATGAGCACGAATCATCCCCGTTCCTTCCCGGGAATTGTCGTGATAGCCCTGGTGGGTATCGCCGCCAGCGCCCTGGCCGCCGGTTTCGAGCCAAACGACCCCTACTATTTCACCAACACCCCAGAGGGCTTTCCGGGTCAGTGGCATCTGAATCGCCAGATTACCGGGCGTTGGTGGATGCCAATCTGGCTGGAGCGTGGTCGCTGGGCTACACCGGACAGGGGGTGACACCGGGATCGTCGAGCAAGGGGTTGACTACTCCCACCCGGACCTCATGCCGAATTTCGACCTCAGTCGAGGCTGGGACTTCTGAGGAACGACCCGAACCCGATGCCCAACGCCAACGAAGCGCAGGGACATGCGAACCACGTGGCGGGAGTGGCAGTGTCCCGAACCGGCCATGGTGGCGCAGGAGTCGGTGGCGGCATTCCCCTGCGTGCGCCGCTGCTCACCATGACAAGGACGATCAATAGCGCCGGCGGCAGTTCGACCAAGACTGTGGCACGAAGAAGAGCTGCAGCCTGTGCGGCGGCCAGAACGTCCGTGGCGAAGTCACCACGGGTCGGCTGGTGGACCGCGGTGTCCTTATGGAAGCTCCCACACTCTGATTGTCAGGTGTCCGCCGTCCACTACTCTCCCCCCCGCGACCATGCACCATCCGCGAATCTGTTTTCTCCCTGCGCTTGCCTTGGGCACCTCGCTCGTCCTCGGTGGGGAGCCGGCCCTCGATGCCACGCCCGCCCTTCGCTACAAGCTCCGACCGGGGCTGGAGCTGAAGTACGAATCGAACTCGAAGATGGAGCACGAGGCCGGCTTCGGGGCAACGACCTCGAAAGCCGCGGTCTGGGTCACAAGTCAGACGGCCACGAATGAGTGGCAGTTGGCCCTACACTTCGCCATGATTCAGAGCGGTACTTACTCCAACAGTTCCTATGCTTCGACCAACATCATGGTTGGGTTGGTCCAGATGGCTGACGACGGCAGACTGAGTCACTACAGGCCCGAGTTCCATGAAGATCTGATCCGGGAGTTCATCGTCCGGATGCCCGCAGACCCCGCCAAAGCCCGCGGGGGGTGGGTCGAGGACTTGGAGCCGGGAGACACGGCTCGGCTTCGGCTCGTCTCGCCTGTTGCGGGGAAGGGTGACGAATGGGTGATCGAGCGTTCTGAACATGGCGTCTCACGGGATGTGTCTGCCTCCACTTCCAAGTCCAGCATCCACTTTGACGATCGCCGCGGCGTGGTGACCCGGCTCGTCACCGATGAATTGTACCGGCTGAGCACCGAGGTCACGAACTCGGTCCGATGCGAGCTGAAAGCCCTGTCTGAACGGTCAGTCGAGTGGGCCAGGCAGATGGGCCTCGAAATGGATGTTGCGGCGAAGGCGAGTGCTGAGGTGATGCAGCTGTCCAACGAGGCGGAGATAACGGGCGCACCGAAGCCGGTGACGGCAATGCGTCAAGCGCTCCGCGAAGCCCGTGCCAAGGTGACGCTGGCACCGCTTACCGAGTACCTGGATGGGGAGATTGCAAGTCTCCAACAGGCCGGCGACGCAGGTGAGACCGAGCCCAACGCGACGGAGTCCCTGGCGGGCAAGCCGGCCCCGGACTGGATCGCCAAGGACCTTGACGGCAAGGAACACACACTCAGCGGGTATCGAGGCAAGCTCGTGCTCATGGACTTCTGGTTTCGGGGTTGCGGTTGGTGCATCAAGGCCATGCCGCGACTGAAGGAAGTCGCCGACCACTATCGGAGCAAGCCGGTCGTTCTACTGGGGGTCAACACCGACAAGGAGATCAAGGATGCCAGGTTTGTCGCCGACCGGCTGAAACTCAATTATGTGACTCTCATGGGGAAGGACCTAGCCGAGAAGTACGGAGTGACGGGCTTCCCCACGCTGATTGTGATTGACCGCAAAGGCAACGTGGTTGGTCAGCACGTGGGATACTCAGCGACGCTAAAGGAGGAGTTGGTCAAACAGGTCGATGCGTTGCTGGGTAGCGAATGAAGGCCGTTCCGCCATTGAACGGGTGCTTCGATGGTCCCAGTTCGCGTTTGCTGAAACGACGTCCGACCGCGACTGGGATGACCATGGACGCAGAAAGCCGCTCGGTGCCGACCAGATCGAAGCCCCTATTGAACATGGCTCGCTCAGAATGAACTTCCGACCCTTGCTCAACTGGCGCCGGGTACTGACGCTGCTCGGCATCGTGCTGGGGTGTGTACTGCTGTTCGCCTTCGTCGCCTGGCAATGGGTTTTCGCGGGCTACAAGTCTGGCTCGATTGGCCACGGCGGTCGGGATCGCTCCTTCGGTTATTACCTCCCGACGCGAGACGATCCTGCCGTCAAGCACCCGCTCGTTTTGGTGCTTCACGGCATGACGATGACGGGTCGCGTCATGGCGTACGTCACCGCACCCGACCTTCGGCCTCGGGCGAAGGCCGCCCATGCCGTTCTGGTGTATCCGACCGCCATCAAAGGCAGTTGGAACGATCGGATGGGCGACGGACCTCCGGACGGTGAGCTCGCTGATGACACCGGATTCCTGGTCAGCCTCGTGGAACATTTCGTGCGGAGCTTCAACGCCGACCGGGACCGGGTGTTTGTGATCGGCCTGTCGCAAGGCGGCCAGATGGCGCTGCGGTTGGCCTGCGATCACCCCGACAGGTTCGCGAGTGTGGCCGCACTCCTTTCCTCGATGGGCGAACGGCCCGCGAAGGAGTGCGCCAACGCGCGACCCTTGCCGGTGTTCTTGTTGAATGGCACGCGCGATCCCATTGTGCGATGGGATGGCGGACCGGTAGGCGGCAGCACCAACCCGCCTGCTCCCGTGCTCCTGCCCGTCGAGAGGAACCTCGCGTACTGGACGAACCGCAACCAGGTCACCACCGGCCCGACGACCACCGCCTATCCGGACCGCAATCCGAAGGACGGCTCGACGGTTGTCCGTTACGACTTCCAGGGCGGGGCGGCGGTCGCGTTCCTGAAGGTCGAGGGCGGCGATCACAGCGTGCCGATCACCCGCTCCGCGCTGTGGGTGACGCCCACGAACAACCGGGACACCGACGCCATCCAACTCGCCTTCGATTTCCTCCTCCAGTTCCGTCGGGACGGTGACCGCATCCTGAAGGGGCTCCCATGACAGACCAAGAACGCGGAAGGCTTGGCGACGGCCCCGATGTACGATCACGCCGACCGGGTCAGCGACCTGACGTCCCGCCACTCCCTCGCAAGATGCCGCCTGTCCGGGCCTGAATGAATGCGGCCAACCCGGCGCCGTACCGAGCCCGCAAGGCCGTCCAGACCTCAAGCATGTCCGCGAGCTCGGCAAGCTGCTTCTCCGTCGTCGTCTCCTTGCGAACCGGGTCGAGAAAGAACGCCCGCCCCTTCTCAAGCAAGGTCTCTTCGTCACCCGACACGACGAAAACGAGGCTGGGAACTTCACGTGGCGGGAGCTTCTTCTTTACGGCGTCGTAGTTCGCGACCAACCACTCGAAGCGCGCCGCCGCCAACTCGTCGCGCCCGCCGAGTAGTCCGCCCAGTTCGGTCGGTTTCACGGCCTCGGTCAGGCCGTAGTCCAGAGCCGAGCGCACCAACACCGGATCACGGAAGCCGGCGAGCAGGAAGCCAAGCCGTGAGCGGATTTCCGGATCCTTTGCCTGCTCGAACGCCGAGCGCAGCCGGGCAGACCACGTCGAATCCCCGTGCCAGGTCGCGACGCTGAGGACAACATCGGCACAGGACGCGGGCACACTCCGTGGGTCCGCCAACTGGCGAATCGCGAGGTCACGACAGAAGGCCACCACCTCCGGATCTTCGTGCTCGATTCCAAGCTGGCTCAGGAGTACGGCCCTCAAGCTCTCGGTTTCCGCTGTCTCCTGCGGCTTTGGGCTAAACCCGACTGCATCGAGCCCCAGACGCAGCGGTGGCTGCACAAGCCTGGTATACGCTGGTTGGTCCTCGCGCGGCACCAAGCGGCGGATACGCTGCAAGGCCAATACGGCCTCCACCCGGATTTCGAGTTCGGTGTCTTGTAGGAACTGGAGCGCAAGCTCCAAGACTCGTTCGGCGGGGAGACTGCCCGAGCGCATCGTGGCCCGCGCCCCCTCGAGCAACCCGAGGCGTTCGGGCGCGCTCAAGGACTGCCTGGCCGGACCGGCGAGCACCGTCGTCAGATCGGGCTCCAGATTCCAATAGTAATACCCCGATTCGCCCACATTCGGATGCATCCAGGCGGCCAGGTCCAATCCTGGTACCTCGAAGACGTCTTCATTCTGGGTCAGCAGGAGCCGCACAATGTTCGTGCCTTGCGGTCCTGTGTGGCGAACCACCATGGGCACCCACCACACAGCATCCTCGACTCCTTTGCTCACCAGCGAACGATAACGCTGTTGTCGCACGTGGAGGCGATCGCCGGGAAGCCGGCGAACGGTGAGTTCCGGAATCCCGGGTTGCTCGACATACCGCCGGACCATTTCCGCAACGGAATGGTCGCCAGTTTCGCCGAACGCTGCCCAAAGATCCTCCGAGCGGGTGGTGCCCCAATCGTGGCGGGTGAAATAGAGCTGCAAAGCTTCGCGGAACTTCGCCTCACCGATCCAACTTTCAATCATGGTGAGGATGGCCTCGCCCTTGGAGTAGCTCAACGTGTCGTACGCCTCCCGGAGATCGTCACTACCGCTGAACACGCGCCGCACAGCCTTGACCTTCGGTTGCGCATCATTGACGCGAGCAAACGCGGCTGACGCGTAGCTCCCCAGGGCGGTCCGCAACTCGGGATGCACCTGCCGCACGATCGTGGAGGACATCCACGACGCGAACGCTTCACTGAGCCAGACATCGTCCCACCACTGCATCGTCACCAGATTCCCGAACCACATGTGAGACATCTCGTGCGCCAGAATGCCGATCAAGGCGTTGCGCTGGGATGCGCTGGCCAGAGCAGCGTCTTGAGGAAATACGGAGGTGTGATAGAAGACGGCCCCCGCGTTCTCCATCGCACCCCACGACAACTCGGGCACGGCCACATGATCCAGTTTCGGAAAAGGCTGCGGCACGCCGAAGTACTGCTCCAGCGCCGACAGAAGCGGCGGGATCTCTTGTGCCGCCATTTCCCCCTGCGCGATCCTACCCGCGACGGTCACGATGCGCCCCGGAACAGCCTGCCCCGCAATCGGCATGGACTCGAACGGGCCCACCGCGAGAGCTACCAGATAGGAAGGCATCGGTGGGGTCCGACCGAACTCCACGATCTTCCGCTCGCCTGCGGGTGTCGTCACCGCCACCGGGAGATTCCCCACCGCCTCCAAACTCCTGGGGATCGTCACCGTCAGCCGCCAGGGGATCTTGAACCCGGGTTCATCCCAGCATGGGAATGCCCGGCGGGCATCCGCTGGTGCCATCTGGGTGAACAGGTAATGTCTCCCCTCCGCCTCCACCCGGTACAGTCCCGTGCCGTCCCGGTTGAAGTCATTGGTGAAAACCAACTCGAAGACGTGGCGGCCGGTTGCCCAAGGCTCCGCGCTCACGGCGGTGACCAATCCAGCCTGTTCCGGCGTCAAGGTCAGCGTCTGTCCGTCCAGCTTCGCCTCGCCCAGTCCGAGTTCCAGCGCGTGAAAGCGGAAGCGGTTCGTGGCGAGGCTGAAGTGCAATTCCACCCGCACCGAGCCTGAATAGCCGTCGGCGGCCGGATCCAGTTCGAGTTCGAGGCTTTGTGTGATCGGTCGGATCCGCGGATCGAGACGGAGGGGGTCAGTGACCGGCGCCCCGGCTGCCACGCCGGTTCCCAACCAGACAAGTAGAAGTGCGAGGCTGGGGAGGCATACTGTAACGCGAGATCGCCTCCTGCGGACGAAGCCAGAGTGCATTGGCGGAGATTCTGACGACCCGCGAGATCCTTCTGCAAGCTACTTCACGCTGCGTCCCGGCGTGCAGAGTGGAGCGGTGTGGCTGATTCGTGGAGCTCAGCCGAAGCGACGAGTTCGCGGGCAGCGAGCCGGTGATACGCGGCGCGCCTCATGGAATCGCCGACGAGGCTGGGCCATCACTTGGTCGGCGGGGAGAGCGTCGGCATGGCCGGACCGGCCGTCGGCCAGGCGCTGTTCAAGCACCGTCTGTCGGGCTGCCGCGAGATCCGGTGTGGCGAAGTCCTCCACGCAGGCGACCAGTCGCCCGGCCAG
The DNA here is from genome assembly GCA_964535555.1 of uncultured Verrucomicrobiota bacterium. Lineage (GTDB taxonomy): Bacteria > Verrucomicrobiota > Verrucomicrobiia > Limisphaerales > J093 > DSVZ01. The sequence continues at coordinate 2,193 of CAZHUS010000114.1, read as the reverse complement.
GCGCAACCGCTGGGCGGCGGGCAAGTTCAGGACGCGCGCTGCGATCGGGGTGGAGGCGCTCGCCATGGTCGGGGCTGCACCGCCATCTACGCCCTAGGCCTGGGGCAAGCCGTTGATCTTGCGCCTTGATCAGTAATGGACGGTGCTTCGGCAGGAAGACTTCCGTCGCACACCGCACAGGCAACCCGCCCTCCTGCGCCGGACGCTCCGTCGCCATCAGCAGACCGCCGGCCTGGACCTGGTTCCCCTTTCCGTTCTCCGTGCTCAGTGTCCGGCGTCGACCGCTATCACCGTTTGCGGCGCCAGCCATCTCGTCAGCGCCGGCTGAACCCGTCCCGGTCAACCTCCTCGCCGGGCACGACACCTCGCGCGGCATTCCTTAAGGGACGGCCTCGGCGCCAGCGAAGTGGGCAAGGTGGAGCCGCGGTCAACGACGTCAGCGGTTCGGCGGACAACCTCGACGTCCCGCAGCGCGCCGTACAATCGCCGCCCGGAATGCCGCGCCGCTGTGCGCTTGAAGGTCCGGTTGCATCTGTTGTGTGGGAACGGGAGGAGATCAGCCTGCCCGACGAGGAGGTCACGGCGGTGCCTTGGCTTTCCCTGCCGCTGTACCTGGCCCGGCGACTACACCGTTTGTGATCGGAGCTGTCGCCGCCTCCAGCTCGCGGGCGAGGGGAAAGCCCTGAAACGCCCCTTGCACCAGTCGTCCGAGCTGTGCTAGCATTGATAGCACAGCCGAGAATTGAGGGGATATGCCACAACTGATCGTCCGACAAATCGAAGAGCAGGTCGTGAAGAGGCTCAAAGCACGAGCGGGCGCGCACGGCGTCTCGATGGAGGAGGAGCACCGGCGTATCCTGCGTGAAGCCCTCCTGGGCAAGGCGGTCAAGCGGCCCTCGTTCAAGGACGCCTTGCTCGCCATCCCCAACGTCGGTAACGACCGGGATTTCGAGCGCCGCCCACAGATCGAGCGCCCCGTAGCGCTATGAGCGGCTTCCTGCTCGACACCAACATCCTGAGCGAACTGCGAAAGCAGAACCGGTGTGACGCGGGGGTGCGAAAGTGGTTTGCGGAAACCGTCGCCGAGGATCTGTTCGTGAGCGTGCTGGTTCTGGGGGAAATCCGGCAGGGGATCGAGCGCGTTCGCCAGCGGGATCGGTCCCAGGCGCAAGCCTTGGAGAAGTGGCTTCGCTGGATCTCGACCGAGTTCGCCGACCGGCTGCTGCCCGTGGATGAGCGGGTGGCCGACCAGTGGGGCCGCCTGGGCGTCCAGCAACCGGTACTGTTGCTGGACGCCCTCCTGGCCGCGACTGCGCTGGTTCACGACCTGACTTTGGTCACCCGCAACGTGGACGACGTAGCCCGCACGGGAGTCAAGGTGTTCAATCCCTTCTCGGGCACATAGGACAAGCTCAGGAGACGTTTCGCGACCAGGCGAGGTCCCCCTCAAACGTCGCTTCTTCGTCCACCCCTTCAAGGAATCGCGGCGCGACCTTGAAAGGGGCTGGCCAAGCCAAGCGAGCCTGCTGGAGTCCCGCGGACGCACCCAGATAGTTGATGAGCGGCGCCAAATCTCCCCGGTTGGCCGTTCGGACTGCATCGCGATAGCCAGCCTGGTCCGAGAAGCGCGGGAGTACGCCAAACAGCTTCTCAAACTGCACCGCCAGAATCGCCCGGCCTGCCCGGCCGTTTCCATCGAGGAACGGGTGCACTCGCTCAAAGCGGACGTGGAAGAACGCCAGCGCGCCCACGCTGTGGCGAACATCACCAGAGGACAAGGCGGCCTCCAGCAGTTCCTGCAACTGAACCAGCGCCAGCCCGAGCTCCCGCACGATGCGGGGCGGATCAGCGGCAGGGAAACCGGCCACGATGGCCATTTGGCCGGGCTGCCGAAAGCGCCCTGCCCAGGGATGTGCCCACTTGAACATCAGGAAATGCACCTGCTGCATATCGGCAACGGAGAGCTGGCCCAGCGGTTGCACGCCCCGCAGATAAGCCAGGGACTCGGCACCCCCGCGCATGACGGCCTCCTCGTACTCGTCCAGCGTTCGGATCGTGGGAAGAAGCGGCAACGCCTTGATTTGATGCCATCGGTGCGGTGACGAGCCATGGCCGTCGACAAAGTCGGCTTGGTCCCAAGACGGCCCGGGTCGTCTGGAAGGAGGGAACGCTCTCCAGGTCCGGAGCGATGCG
>CAZHUS010000113.1:0-25455 GCA_964535555.1 uncultured Verrucomicrobiota bacterium | reverse complement strand
CGGGCATTTCGAGCTTTTCTTCTCTGTTCGGCAAACAAATCGCGCTTGTTACAGGACTAGGCCCGCGCTGGTGCGATTGAGCATGGGGAGCACACGCGCCCTCGCGTGTTCCGACCGGCGCCTCGCCGGTCGGCTTCCCCCTCCAAGCCGTACAAAGGACAGGCTCGAGGAGGGAAAGCAGTTCGAAATAGCAGGCGACGCGCAAGTTGCGATCGTACCCCGGTCCGGTGCACGCATTGTTCCAATCGAAACGTCCAGTGCAGGATACAATGTCGATTGATCTCACGAGACCGCGAGCATCGTCTCCCCGATCTTGGACTCGGTCGGCCTGGTCGCTGGTTTTGCTACTCGGCGCGTCGGTCGCTCTCTCTGACGGAGATTGGCCCGGCTTTCGCGGCGGAGACAGGCAGGGGTGGTCGCGGGATGCCGCCGGCCCGGTGCATTGGTCCACCAATCAGCAGGTGGCCTGGAAGACGCCGATCCACGGCCAGGGGCACTCGTCGCCGGTCGTCTCCGGCGGTTCGATCTATGTCACCAGCGCGTATCCGAGCCCACGGCATCAGGCGTTGCGTGGGGGAGTGCGTTGGGGAATGACCGCACTCGCCGTCATTCTGCTCGCGGTGAGCGTGTCACGGCTGCGTGCCAAACGCGGGGCGAACGTGGCGAACAAGCCGGATCGAGATTGGAGAACCATGATCTGGGTCCCAGGGGGAATCGCGTTGTCCGTTGGCGTGCTGGTGGCGGTGTGGGGAGGACCCCGTCTTCTCGGCCTGGATACACATGATGTGCGGGCCTGGCAGTTCTCGCTGCTCATCGCGCTGCTCTCGCTGGTTGTGGCAGGCCTGGCGTGGCCGGCGCGGTCCCGCGCCGGGCTGGTTCTCGGGGTTCTGTCACTCGTGCTGACCCTGCCGGCCTGGCTCTGGTTTCCTGAACGGGACGAACTGTTTCCGATCGACGGCGTCTCGGCGGCCGCATCTCTCCTGTTGGTCGTGTTCCCCACCTGTCTGGGGTTGGGCTTCGGATTGAGGCACCTGCTGGTGCGTCGACGGGCGGCCGACACGGCCGCGTTGGCAGCGAGAGGAACGAGCGTGGCGGTTTGGATGCCCGCCGCCGTGGCGGTCGTCCTTGGGGCGCTCTACTTCGTGGATGCGAACTACCTTCGGCGCACAAAGGACCTGGTCCGCGCGGTGGTCTGTCTTGGGCTTGAGGATGGGCGGGTCCGGTGGACGGCCACGGGTTTGAGCGGGCCACAGCGTCCGCTGACCGCCATGAACACGCCTGCGACGCCCACCCCGGCGACCGATGGGCAGCGGGTCGTGGCTTCGTTCGCTTCGGCGGGCCTGATGTGTGTGGACCGGGAGGGCCGGCTCCTGTGGTCGAAGGCCGAACTGGCGTCCGAACCCATCTATGGGACCGCCACCTCGCCGCTGCTTCATGACGGCGTCGTTGTCGTGGTCAACGACGTGGAGGAGGGGAAGGAGAGTGCAGGAGGGCCCAGGTCATGGATCGCCGCCTTGGACGTCCACACTGGTGCGCTGCTCTGGCGACGGGAACGGACGGGGCACCCGCGGTTCGCCGGGTATGCCACGCCGATTATCGAAACGCGCGGGGCAACAAACGTAGTGTGGGTGGTCGGCTGGCAGGGTATCGAGGGCTACGCGTTGCGGACGGGCGACACCGTCGGCCGGCACAGCTACGAGCTGACCGCGCATCATCTGGCGGCGAGCCCGGCGATCGAGGGGGACCGGTTATTCGTCACCGGAGCCACCAGGCATCTGTGCCTGGACCTCACGAAGCTCAGGGGTGGGGGCGACCCGGTGGTGTGGTCGCAACCCGCGCGCGGAGAGGTGAGCGCCTCCCCCGTGGTCGCGGACGGGCTCGCCTTTATCGTGGCTGAGAATGGCCAGGCGAGCTGTTTGGACCTGGCGACCGGCCAGCGGCTTTGGGAACGACGCCTTCCCAAGCGCCACTTCGCCTCGGTGGTGGCCACGGGGAACCAGGTCTACTTCTCAAGTGAGAACGGGGGCATATCAGTCGTGGCCCGACAGGCCGACCTGAATGTGCTGGCGGAGAACAGCCTCGGAGAACGCATCTACGCGACGCCCGCCCCCGTGGGCGAACGCCTGCTGGTCCGAACGGTGGACCACTTGTGGTGTTTGACCCGGTGATGGGAGCATCCGGGGCGGCGAAACGGGCGCACCCCATACGCGTCGCGCGGAACGAACGGGCTTCCGAAGCAGCGGAGCGTATGGAGCGTGGGGGGTCACCCCCGCTTTCCCGGCTGGGTTGATGGGAGGCGGACTGTTCCGTTTGGACCATCTCCCTGTCCATTAAGCGGTCGCGCCGGATCAGGGGACCCGACCTGCAGGCTGTAGGCGCGGTGCCCTCACCGGGCGGTTCATGGTTCTTGGTAGGGCGCGCTGTCCCTTGCGCACCGGATCGGAGGGCAACGGAGTGCCCGCCCTACCTGGTAGTGTTTCATGCAGAATCCTCTTGGCTCGGGGGCAAGGCTGCCAATGAACGGGTGACATGCGGCAGGAAGGACATGCCAGGGCTCTCTGGGGCCTTGTGAACCGCCGGGAACGCTGGGGCCTTGCCGGGCGTGGCTGGCTGGTCTTGGGACTGGCGCTTGCAGGCGTCACGATCGGTTTGTGCCTTGGTGCCCATCGGTTCCTGGCGCTGACCCGACCCGTGCAGGGCGATGTCTTGGTCGTTGAAGGCTGGGTTCCGAACTACGCCCTGGAGGTCGCGATCGATGAATTCAAGCGCGGATCCTACGAAGTGCTCCTGACCACAGGCTGCCAGATCGTCAACGGGGTCAACCTGGAGTCCGGTGACAACCAGGCCGATTACGCCGCAGCCCGTCTCCGCTGGCTCGGGTTTGATCCGAGCCTGATCCAGTCTGTACCAGCACCCGGGGTGTATCGGGACCGGACCTACAGGTCTGCGGTGGCGCTGCGCGAGAGGTTCGAGAAGACCCACACCCCGGTTAAGGCCGTGAACGTGCTTACGGTGGGCACTCATGCCCGACGAACCTGGATGCTCTACCGAAAGGCATTCGGACCCGGCGTGAAGATTGGGGTCATTTCTGTTCCCGACCGTGAATACGAGGCTGCCCGGTGGTGGCGATACAGCGAAGGCGTCAAGGAAGTGCTCAACGAGAGCCTGTCCTGTCTCTACACCTGGCTGTTCTTCCGAGCGCCAGAGGCGGAACCAACGGCTGAGACACTCGAGGGTGATTATGAGAACCGCCCTCCGCCCCGCGACGGGGTGTCTGCAAAGCGAACCGGGAGTCTCCCCGGTCTCCAGCCGAACGAATGCGTATGAAGAAAGTGCTCCATGTCGTCGGTGCTCGGCCGAATTTCATGAAGGCCGCCCCGGTGGCGCTGGCCTTGCAGCAGGGTCCCTGTTGTCAGGTCATCGTTCATACGGGTCAGCACTACGACGCGGCCATGTCCGAGGTCTTCTTTCGGGACCTGGGGATGCCGACTCCGGACTACAACCTGGAGGTTGGCTCCGGTACGCATGCCGCCCAGACGGCATTGATCATGACCCGCTTCGAGGAGGTGGTCGTGCGCGAGAAGCCCGACCTGGTCCTGGTTTACGGGGACGTCAATTCCACGGTCGCCGCCGCCCTGGTCTGCGCCAAGTTGTTGGTCCGGGTCGCCCATGTGGAAGCCGGCTTGCGCTCGTTTGACCGGACAATGCCGGAGGAAATCAATCGGGTGCTTACCGATCGACTGGCAGATGTACTGTTTACGCCTTCGGAGGACGGCAACCGAAACCTGCTGCAGGAGGGCGTATCGCCCTCGAGAGTCCACCTGGTTGGAAACGTGATGATCGACAGTCTCGTGAGGCTCCTTCCACGCGCGCGCCGACTGGAGCTTCCTGGAGTGAACGGGAGGTATGCGCTCGTGACGCTGCATCGGCCATCGAACGTGGATTCGGCAGAACGGTTGGGACAGCTGATGAAGGTGCTGCAGGGCGTGAGCCGCGAACTCCCGGTGGTGTTCCCCGTTCATCCCCGCACGCGAGTACGGTTGGACGCGCTGGGAGTGGTGGCAAAGGCCGGGCAGGTGCTGTTGCTGGAGCCGGTCGGCTATCTCGAGTTCCTTGCGTTGCAGCGCGACGCCACGATTGTGATCACCGACTCCGGCGGGGTGCAGGAGGAGACGACCTTCCTGGGGGTTCCCTGCGTTACGGTCCGACCCAACACTGAACGTCCCGTGACCGTGGAGTTGGGAACCAACGTGCTGGTTGGCGAGGGGATGGATGTCCTGGAGCACGCGGTGTCTCAGGTCATCCACGGTCACGCAAAGCAGGCCACCATTCCTCCACTGTGGGATGGTCGGGCGGCGGAGCGGATCGCGGAGGTCATTCAGCGACAGATCGTAACCTGAGAATCAGGAAGCGCGAGTCTCGGTGGTCGCTAACCTCTGGGAGTGCGCTTTCATTCGGAACCGGCTTTATCTTGCTCATTGGATTCCATCTACTTGGCTCTCCTGCGGCCCGCCTCGCGCTAACCCTCGTGTGCCTGCAGCGAGTCTTGACCGCTGCCGATCCGACCGTGACTCTTGCCTGGGATCCGAGCACAAGTGCCAACGCGGTGGGGTATCGAATCCACTATGGTTTCACCAACTGGATTTACCCGATCGCGCATGATGCGGGCGCAACGACCAACGTCACGATTAGCCTGCCGGTGGCCGGAGTACGATACCACTTCGTCGCGACCGCATATGACGAGTTCCGGATCGACGGGGATTACTCGAACAGTGTCACCTTCGATGCGCCGGGGGAGCCGCCTCGCCCGGTAGAGCAACTTCTGGAGACATGGGAAGAGGAGGCGCTTGTTCTGCCATGGGGTAATGGTGCTGGCTTTTCCGAAGACGCGAAGTGGTACCTGATTGTCCCGCCTTTGCTGGGTCAGATGGTTGAGCGCGATTCCGGGCCTGTCTACGTTCCGGCGCACGATGCGACCGGGAGCGACGCCTTTTCTTACTTCGTGGTGGAGGAGACAACTGCGTATCGCGTCCGGGCGAACATTTCAGTCAAACCTGTGAACGATCCGCCAGTCGCCTCCGGTGGTTTATTCTCGGCGGAATGGAATCGGCCGGTGGCCGTATTCCTCGCGGGCTGGGATGCCGACTCCGACAAAGTGTCCTACGAAGTCATCGAGCCGCCGGTGTTCGGCTTATTGCGAGGCGTGGGTCCGGACCTTGTATACGAGCCGCAGCCAGGCTTCACGGGTCAGGATTCGTTCCGGTACGTGGTGCGAGATGGCCACGTCGCATCAGAGCCTGCCAGCATCTCGATCTGGGTGATTCCCCCGATGGGTCGACCGGTTGCTCTGGACTTCGAGGTGCTGACGTTGGAGGAAGAGGCGGTGGAGGTTTTGCTTGAGGGATGGGATCCTGAAGGTGAGCCGGTTGAGGTTTGGGATATGGCGTTGCCGCAGCATGGTTCTTTGGTGGCCGATGAGGCAGGGTTCGTTTATGTCCCAAACCAGGACTTCTACGGGAGCGATGGCTTTGAGTTTCGAGTGTCGGATGACGAAGGGCTGACCTCGGAGCCGGCAAGCGTCCGGATCTTGGTGCTACCGGTCAACGACCCACCAGAGGCACAGACCTTGGAGATGGCTACCTCTGAAGACCAGCCTCTGGCGGTGACGTTGGAAGGTGGAGACGTGGATGGCGACAGCCTGAGTTTCGAGGTCCTCACGCCACCGCAGCACGGAACGTTGACCGGGGAGGGAGCGGCTTGGGTTTACAGCCCGGCGCCGGACTACAACGGTCCAGACGCCCTTGAGTACCGCGCCTTGGACGAAGCCTCGAGCTCGAAACCGGCGGTCGTTCGGATCTCGGTCCGAGCGGTTAACGACTCTCCACGGGCTGTCGATGTCGATCTGACTACATTGGAGGACATGCCCGCTCAGTTGCCGCTGACTGCCGTGGATGTCGACGGCGATCCGCTCAGCGTTGAGGTCGTCGGTTTGCCAGGCCACGGCACGCTGCAGCGAGATGATGGCATTTGGGTGTACGATCCGGACCCCGACTACCACGGTCGCGATGCCGTCCAATACGTCGCCCGGGATGCCACATCCACTTCGGCTCCGGCCACGGTGCGGATTGTCGTGGAGCCGGTCAACGACCCGCCCAGCGCCGTTGACCTTGAGCTGACCGTCCGCGAGGACACGCCCTTAACGTTCGAACCGAAAGGGCTCGACACTGATGGCGACCTCGTCAACTGCGAGATCATCAGCGAGCCCGCACACGGCACGCTGGCAAGGCAGGGTTTGGCTTGGGTGTATCTACCGCTGACCCATTATCACGGAACAGACGGTTTTCAGTACGTTGTGATGGATGGGCAGTCGACTTCGGATCCGGGGAACGTGAACATCCGCGTGACCGGGGTAAATGATTCGCCGCAGGCGATGGACTTGGAGGTGACCACGCAGGAAGACACGGCGGTTGAGGTGGATTTGCGTGGACAGGATGTCGACGGCGACGCCGTGACGTTCGAGGTTATCGCCTTGCCGATCGAGGGCACGTTGAGCGAGCTCGGTCAGGATATTAGCTACACGCCGCGGAAAGATTTTCACGGCCTGGACGAGTTCCTTTACGTGGCCCACGACGGTGCTACGAATTCCGAAGTCGCGGTGGTCCGCATCAGGGTCGAGCCGGTCAACGATCCGCCCGAGGTGAATCCTCTGGTGATGGCTGGAGACGAAGACCAGCCTCTGGCGATAACGCTGGAAGGCGGGGATGTGGACGGAGATACGGTGACCTTCGAGGTCTTCGTCGCACCCCAGCACGGAGTGTTGACCGGGGAAGGGCCGGTTCGGCTCTACATGCCGGAGCCGAACTACCACGGGCCGGATACGTTTCAGTACCGTGCCTTGGACGATGTTTCGAGCTCCGAACCGGCGGTGGTTTGGATCTCGATCAGTGCGGTCAACGATCCGCCACGAGCGTTGGACGTGGATTTGCTCACCCTGGAGGACACGCCCGCCCCCTTGCCTTTGGCGGCGGTGGATGTCGATGGTGATCCGCTAGGCTTTGAGATCGTCGGCTTGCCAAGCCATGGCACGCTGCGGCGAGATGATGGCATTTGGGTGTACGATCCGGATCCTGACTATCACGGTGGGGATGTGGTGCAGTATGTCGCGCGGGACGCCGCATCCACATCGGCTCCGGCGATGGTGCGGATTGTGGTGGAGCCGGTAAACGACCGGCCCAGCGCCGTTGACCTTGAGCTGACCGTCCGCGAGGACACGCCGTTAACGTTCGAACCGAAAGGGCTCGACACTGATGGCGACCTCGTCAACTGCGAGATCATCAGCGAGCCCGCACACGGCACGCTGGCAAGGCAGGGTTTGGCTTGGGTGTATCTACCGCTGACCCATTATCACGGAACAGACGGTTTTCAGTACGTTGTGATGGATGGGCAGTCGACTTCGGATCCGGGGAACGTGAACATCCGCGTGACCGGGGTAAATGATTCGCCGCAGGCGATGGACTTGGAGGTGACCACGCAGGAAGACACGGCGGTTGAGGTGGATTTGCGTGGACAGGATGTCGACGGCGACGCCGTGACGTTCGAGGTTATCGCCTTGCCGATCGAGGGCACGTTGAGCGAGCTCGGTCAGGATATTAGCTACACGCCGCGGAAAGATTTTCACGGCCTGGACGAGTTCCTTTACGTGGCCCACGACGGTGCTACGAATTCCGAAGTCGCGGTGGTCCGCATCAGGGTCGAGCCGGTCAACGATCCGCCCGAGGTGAATCCTCTGGTGATGGCTGGAGACGAAGACCAGCCTCTGGCGATAACGCTGGAAGGCGGGGATGTGGACGGAGATACGGTGACCTTCGAGGTCTTCGTCGCACCCCAGCACGGAGTGTTGACCGGGGAAGGGCCGGTTCGGCTCTACATGCCGGAGCCGAACTACCACGGGCCGGATACGTTTCAGTACCGTGCCTTGGACGATGTTTCGAGCTCCGAACCGGCGGTGGTTTGGATCTCGATCAGTGCGGTCAACGATCCGCCACGAGCGTTGGACGTGGATTTGCTCACCCTGGAGGACACGCCCGCCCCCTTGCCTTTGGCGGCGGTGGATGTCGATGGTGATCCGCTGGGCTTTGAGATCGTCGGTTTGCCAGGCCACGGAACGCTACAGCGAGATGATGGCATTTGGGTGTACGATCCGGACCCTCAGTACCACGGTCGCGATGCCGTCCAATACGTCGCCCGGGACGCCACATTTACTTCGGCGGCGGCGACGGTGCGGATAGTCGTGGAGCCGGTCAACGACCCGCCCAGCGCCGTTGACCTTGAGCTGACGGCGCAGGAGGACACGCCGTTAACATTCGAGCTCCAAGGGCAGGACGCTGATGGCGAGTTCGTGAACTACGAGATCATCAAGGCGGCCGCTCACGGCACGCTGGCAAGGCAGGGTTTGGCTTGGGTGTATCAACCGCTGACCCATTATCACGGAACAGACAGTTTTCAGTACGTTGTGACGGATGGGCAGTCGACTTCGCATCCGGGGAACGTAAGCGTTCTCGTGACCGCGGTGAACGATGCGCCGCAGGCGATGGACTTGGAGGTGACCACGCAGGAAGACACGGCGGTTGCGGTGGACTTGCGTGGTCAGGACGTTGACGGCGACTCCGTAACGTTCGAGGTGGTCGCATTCCCGAGCGAGGGCACGTTGGGCGAAGTCGGCATGGGTGTGCGCTACACGCCGCGCCAGGATTTTCACGGACCGGACGAGTTCCGTTACGTGGCCCGCGACGGTACGACGAACTCGGATGTTGCGGTAGTGCGGATCAGGGTCGAGCCGGCTAACGATCCGCCACGAACGCTGGATGGGGATTTGCTCACCTTGGAAGACACGCCTGCCTCCTTGCCCTTGGCGGCGGTGGATCTCGACGGGGATCCGGTGACCTTTGAGGTCACGGTTCCCCCGGCTCACGGCATCGCACGGAGGGACGGTGTCGCCTGGGTGTACGAGCCCGATGGTGACTACCACGGCGACGATGTCGTCCAGTACGTCGCCCGGGACGCCGTGTCAGCCTCAGCTCCGGCGGTAGTCCGGATTAGGGTCGAACCGGTGAATGACCCGCCCCAGGTCAGCGACATGGACCTGACCACATTCGAGGACAATCCCGTGGGCCTGGAATTGCATGGTCATGACGTGGATGGCGATGCCGTGATGCTGCAAGTTCTCGAGGTTCCGAGGCATGGTTCGCTGATCGCCGACGGCGCGAGTTGGATCTACACACCGCATCAGGATTTCCACGGTTTGGACGAGTTCCACTACGTTGCGCAGGATGGGGCTACAAACTCGGCGCCCGCGAGGGTCCGGATCCAGGTGGAGTCGGTCAACGACGCGCCTGTGGCGCGAACCATCGAACTAAGCACCGACGAGGATCACGCCCTGGAGGTGGTGTTGGAGGGGGATGACGCCGACGGAGACATCCTGGACTTCGAGATAGTGGCTGGCCCCCAACATGGGACCTTAACTGGTGAAGGAGATCATCAAGTCTATGCCCCGTTGCAGGATTTCCATGGCGTCGAGGAGCTCTGGTATCGGGTCTTTGATGGGCAGGCCCATTCAGCCCCTGCCATGGTGCGGATTGTGGTGTCCGCCGTAAACGATCCGCCCACGGTCGCTGGAGGTAGCTACCTGGTGGTGGAAGGGGTTCCGCGAGAACTACGTGTGACGGCAGCCGATGCGGACGGCGATACGCTCACGTTCCGCCTCACGCAGGGGCCGCAACACGGCACGGTCTCCGGCGAACCGCCTGCAGTGATCTATTCCCCTGCCGCGGGCTATGCCGGGAGAGACCTGATCGAATTCGTGGCTTCGGACGGGCTGATGGATTCAGGGACGGGAGTCGTAGAGTTCGACGTACGATCAAAGGCCGAAGTAGAACCCCACTTGAGCATCCGGACCGGCGGGGGACAGATCTGGCTGAGTTGGCGGGTAGTGAAGGGGGCCAGCTACCGCCTGTGGCATCGAGCGGATCTCTTCAGCGGTGAATGGGTTGGCATCGCCGAGTACCCTGAAGCGGGCTCGGATGACGATCAGATGACCGTAGGCTTCCCGGCGCGGGGAGGGTACTTTTGCTGTGAGGCGGTGGTTTATGGAGAGTCGCCGTGGACTGGCGGTCATGCGGAGCGACCGTGAACCCTAAAGCGCCGGTAAACCGGGCGCACTCCAAATGCTTCGCGCCGGACCGACGCGCATGCGGAGTCGCGAAGCGTCTGGAGTGCGGGGATTCATAGCCGCTTTTCGGGGCAGGTTCATGGAGAGCGACCTGTCCCCTTTTGAACTGCTCAGTGACCATGAACCTGCCTTCCAAGGTAGGGCGCGCAGTCCCTTGCGCGCCGCATTAACGGGGAGCAGGAGCGCCTGCCCTACCTGATGGCGGTTCATAGAGAACGTTCGTTACCAACCACGGGACCTGCCGCTTTCGAGAGCGAGTGGGCACCCCCCCAGCGTTTAGTGAACGTTGAAGTTCAGGCGGGAAGGAGATGCTCACGGGGACCATCGCGTACTATACGAGCCTTTGATAAAGTCGTGACGGCCGGTGGCAGGCTGGCCCGGAAGGGGCCAGGCCTCGGACAAGTGACTCGCAAGATCTACTCGCGTCGTTTGGAACGGGAACGGTGCATATCAGGATTCCCGCTGGCCTCCCTGATGGGCGTTACGGCCGTGGCCGTCGCGCAGTCAGTGTCTTCGGTGCCGGCCGCCCCCTCCTACCGCGTCACGTCGCCGCCGGGAGCGGGTACGCCAGTGATCGCCCCGGCTTTTGCAGAAGCGGCACCGGCCATCTTCGAGTCTTCGGCCGACACCCTCGGCGAGTGGGTGCGTCGGGTGCGTTTGAGGGCCAGATACAGCTTCAGTTACGGCAAGGGCATGCTGGTGAGTCCTGGTGAAGACGACGCTACAATTACCCAGACCGTGGCCCCGAGCATCGACCTCCGCCTCTCCGACCAGTGGTTCTTCACCTACACGCCGTCGTTCACCTTCTACTCGAGCGACCGTTACCAGGATACCGTGGGTCACAGCCTCGGACTCAGCGGACGATTCGGGAACGAGGCTTGGCAGTTCTCCGTGGGACAAACCTACGCGTTCACGTCGGAGACGCTCGTCGAGACGGCGCGGCAAACCGATCAGCAGACGCTGGGCACCACCTTGGGCGCCTCGCACGCACTCAACTCACGGCTCTTCCTCCAATTGGGCGCGAGCCAGAATGTGCGCGTGACCGCGGAGTACAGCGACTATTGGGATTGGGCGACGATGAACTGGCTTGACTATCAGTTCGCGCCAACCCTCTCGTTCGGTCCGGGGCTTGGGTTCGGTTACACCCTGGTCGAGCCTGGGACGGACATGATGTACGAACAATACCAGGCCCGGTTCAACTGGCAGCTTACGAGACGGTTTTCGCTTGCGGTGCAGGGCGGCTTGGAGGTGCGGCAGCGCCTTGATTCCGGGTTGCCCGATCTGCTAAGCCCGCTGTTCAGCGGCAGCCTCGGGTGGCAACTCTTTGAACATACCCGCCTTTCGGCCAGCGCGAGCCACAGTCTGAGTCCATCCTACGACGCCGGGCAGGTCACGGAGAGCACCACCGTCGGGGGGAGCTTCAACCAACGCCTGCTGAAGCGATTGGACTTCACCGCGGGCGTCGGATACCGGACCGGGCAATATCTCGCCACCGAGGTCGGGGCTGAAGCCGGTCGGAATGATGACACCTTGTACTACTCCGTTCGGCTTGGAACTGGCTTCCTGAGAAAAGGCTCGGTGGGCGCGTTCTACAGCCATAGCGAGAACCTATCCAACCGGGAGGATTTCAGTTACTCGAGTCAACAGGTCGGATTCGACATCGGCTACCATTGGTGAGGCGCGTCGATGGCGATCCAAGTTGGGACCACATCTCACCAACCATGTCGCAAGTAACCCACACACCCAGTTTGCCCGGGCTACCAGTGACGCCTGGCGATGCGGCCGTGAACGCCACGCTGGCCCGGCGCCCGGATGCGATGGGCGGCCCCCGGGCTTTGGTCTGGTTTGGCGCGGCAGGCATTCTTCTGACCCTGGGCTTCGCGCGGCCCCTGTTCGACTTGATCCGCTTCGCACTGGATGACTCGCTGTTCTCCCATGTCCTGCTGATTCCGTTCGTGTTCGTGTACCTGATACGCGCTGAACGAGCGCGATTGCCGCGGGATTTCGACGGTCCACGCCGGGGTGCTGCGTGGCCACTGGTGGGTGGTGTCTTGCTCCTGGCGGCTTACTGGGGCTTTTGGCGGGGAGCGAGCCCGCTCCCGATGACGGATTACCTGGCCATCATGACCAGCGCCTATCTGATCCTCCAGGTGAGCCTCGCCTGGGCTTGCTTCGGCACCGCGGTCATCCGGTCCTGTGCCTTTCCCATCACATTCCTGGTATTCATGATCCCGTGGCCGACGATCATGATCAACGCCGTGGAGACCGGCCTGCAATACGCCTCGACCGAGGTGGCGGCGGGCCTGCTCAGCCTCACCGGCACACCCTTCTTGCGTGATGGCCGCGTTTTTGAACTGCCGGGCATCACGATCCAGGTCGCGCAGGAGTGCAGCGGGGTGCGCTCCAGCTACGTGCTCCTGATCACCAGCGTGCTGGCCGCCCATTTGATGCTGCGGACCCGGTGGAAGCGCTGGGCGCTCACGCTATTCGTGCTGCCGCTGGGCATCTTGCGGAATGGCTTTCGGGTGCTCACCATCTCGTTGCTGTGCGCCCATGTGTCGCCGGAGATGATCGATTCCCCGATCCATCACTCAGGCGGACCTCTGTTCTTTGCCCTTTCATTGATCCCGTTCTTCCTCCTCCTGGTGTGGCTGCGAAAGTCCGAGGCATCGACCAGCACGAGTGGCTTGGGAGGGAACGGAAGCGTTCGTTGATCCGGCTGCAAGTCGGACTGGTGTGATCCGCCGATGGAGTTGAGCGTCGTCAGTGCCTATGCCGCCGCGGTCGTGGCTGCCGGACTCGCAGTGGCGTGGTTGCTCGCGAAGCATGAACAACCCAGCCACTGGAGCTTCGGGTTCGGTCTGCTGCTCCTGGCGGCTGATACCGGTCTGGGCGGTCTTGCCGCGGGCGCGTTCTCCACTGGCGACGCATTGGGGTGGCAGGCGTGGAGGATCTGGTGCGCGGCCCTGCTGCCGGGGACCTGGCTGGTGTACGGACTCTGCTATTCGCGCGGGAACTACCGCGAGTTTCTCGCGCATTGGCGTGGGGTTATCGCGGCAGCGTTCGGTGTCCCGCTCCTGCTTGCCACGATCGTCCAGGTGAGTGGCGGCCATGAAGCGACCGTGGCTACCGATGCCGTTTCGGCACGCGCCGCGTTCCTGCCGGTCACCTGGGCGGGTAAGGGAATCGAGCTCGCGGTCTTGATGGGATCCTTGGTTACCCTGATCCATCTGGAAAAGACCTTCCGCAGTGCCCTGGGGTTGATGCGCTGGCGGGTGAAGTTCGTTGTGCTTGGCCTGGCAGTGGTGTTGGGCGGCCGGATCTACGTGAGCAGCCAGGTGGTGCTCTTCTCCGGTGTCCAGCTTTCGTTGGTTGGCGTGTTGGCTGTCAGCCTCCTGCTGGGCGTGGGCGTCATCGGGTTTTCGATGGCCCGAACCGGGCTTCGGGAGATCGACGTGTACCCCTCGCAGGCGATGCTGTACGGATCGCTCTCAATCCTGCTCGCCGGCATTTACCTGCTGACGGTCGGCCTGCTCGCCGAGGTGGTGGCCCACTGGGGAGGCGACCAGGGGTTCACTCTTAAGTCCCTGTTTCTGTTGCTTGCGGTGGTCGGACTCGCGGTTCTCTTCCTCTCCGACCGGTTCCGTCAGCGTTGTCAGCTGCTCATCAGTCGCCACCTTCGCCGGCCGCTGCACGATTATCGTCAGGTCTGGACGAACTTCACGGAGCGCACGGCCACCCAACTGCATCGCGAAACCTACTGCCGGGCGGTGGTGACCTTGGTCGCGGAGACGTTCAACGCCTTGTCGGTCACGGTCTGGCTGGTGGACGAATCACGCCAGCGCCTCACCTTCGGGGGCTCGACGTCCTTGAATGAAGATACGGCCGGCACGCTGCTATGGGATGGTTCGGTTCCGGCAGAGCTCCTGGCAGCGGTGCAGTCCGGACAGCGTCCCTTCGATCTCGAGAAGAGCGGCGACCCGTGGGCCCGGACTTTGATGCAAGGGAATCCGGACCATTTCCACAAGGGGGGCGGGCAGGTGTGCGTGCCGCTGTCGGCGGCTGGGCAGACGCTCGGTTTGATGCTCTTGGGCGACCGCGTCAGCGGTTTCCCGTTCACGCCGGAGGATATCGACCTGCTCAAGTGCATTGGGGATCAGGTCGCCGCGGGTCTCCTCAATCTGCAACTCTCGCGGAAGTTGATCGAGGCCAAGGAGCTGGAGGCGTTTCAGGCCATGTCGACGTTTTTCGTGCATGACCTGAAGAACACGGCCTCGACTCTCTCCATGATGCTGCAGAACCTCCCGGTGCACTTCAATAATCCCGAGTTCCGCACGGATGCTCTACGGGGCATCGCGAAATCCGTCCACCGCGTGAACGGGCTCATCGAACGCTTAAGCCTGCTCCGACATGGTTTTTCTGTGAGACCCGTGGACACGGATTTGAACACGATGGTGGCAGCTGCTGTGTCCGAGTTGGATGGCACTCCCGGATTGAAGGTCGTAAGCCATTTGGAGCCCATGCTCCGTGTCGCGGCTGACCCCGAGCAGTTCCCGAAGGTGTTGACCAACCTGCTCCTGAACGCTCGAGAAGCGGTGGGTGAGGGGGGCCGCATCGAGGTGGTCACGTCCCATCGGGACAACGCTGCGGTCGTCCGGGTGACAGATAATGGCTGCGGCATGACCCCCGAGTACGTGGGCCGACGACTGTTTCGACCATTCCAGACGACAAAGCAGAGGGGACTGGGTATCGGATTGTTCCAGAGTCGAATGATCACCGAGGCCCACGGGGGCCGAATAGAGGTGGAGAGCGAGCCGGGTAAGGGGACGACCTTTTCCGTGGTGCTGCCAATGAGCCGCAGGACAAACCACCCTCGGGAATGCACGAACTGACCGACGGACATGGACAATTCCTCTTGTACACTTCCGGATGGCCAGAACCGGATGAAGTCTCACAAACCGAAGGTCTTGATCGTTGAGGACGACGAGGCGGTCTGTTCGCAGTGGCGCTGGGCACTCCAGGACGATTTTGAAATCATTACCGCCTGCGATCGCGCGGGTGCCGTCGACGCCTTTCGTGCGGAGTGTCCGGACCTATCCGTGCTGGACCTGGGGCTTCCTCCGGAGCGCGACACCCCGTCCGAGGGGTTGGCCTTGCTCGCGTGCATGCGAAGTGTGAACAAGCATGCCAAGGTCATCGTGGTAACCGGTCTCGCTGCCGAGGAGAACGCCCTTCTGGCTGTCGGTGAAGGTGCCTGCGACTTCCTCCGCAAACCGGTGGCGATCGATGAGCTGAGACTGCTGCTCCAGCATTGCCACAACATGGGCATCCTTGAGCGTCAGGTGCACGCTCGACATTGGACAGCCGAGCCATCTGGCTTGGAAATCCTGCGCGACCAGACCGGTCAGGTCCAGGAGATCTACACTGCCATACGAAAGGTTGCCCGGGCCGATGCGCCGGTTCTGATCCTAGGGGAGAGTGGAACGGGAAAGGAGACCGTGGCGCGGACCATTCACCAACTTAGCGGCCGGGCGCACGGTCCCTTCATCGTTGTCGAGTGCGCGGCCATGCCGCCGGAGTTGCTGGATGTCGAACTCATGGGTATGGAGCAGGGTAGCAGCAGCAAAGGGGTTTCCTGGCGGCCAGGTCGTCTGGAAGCGGCCGCAGGAGGCACGTTGTTTCTGAACGGAGTCACCCGGATGCCGTTGGCGCTTCAGGCGCGTTTGCTCCGCTTTGTGCAGTACCGGCACTTTGAACGGGGACCTGGCCACGAGATCTGCAGCGTGGACGTGCGGGTGATCGCAGCCGATCATGTTGACCTTGCTGCGGCGTTGGCGTCGCAACAGTTCCGAAGCGACCTCTATTACCTATTGGCCGTGGTGGTGATCCAAGTTCCCCCGCTCCGGGACTTAAGGAGCTCACTTCAATTGCTTGCGGAATCGCTGGTGCGGAGAATGTGCGATCAGTACTGTCGACCGCACTTGAGGCTCGCGGATGAGGCCTGCCGTGCCATAGAACGGTATTCGTGGCCAGGAAACCTTCGTGAACTCGAGAGTTGCCTGAGACGTGCCGTCATCCTCGCCGAGCATGACATCCTGACGGAATCCGATCTTCATCTGCCTGCCCCGCGAGCGTTGCCTGGCAGTCTTGATCTGCGTGAAGCCCGCCAGGGAGCGGAGCGTGAAGTCATCTTGCGTGCCTTGCGACGCCACCACGGAAGGATTGCCCCGGCCGCTGCAGAACTTGGCATAAGCCGTCCGACGCTGTACGCGCTGATGCAGCGACTGGGCATCCAAAGGCCGTCCGGCGATGTGGATGACGAACAGGATCTTCAAGGGCCGCGAAGTAGTGGTTAAGGTGGTGCTCCCTGCCTACCGTGTGACGAGTCGTCGCCCCGGAGGGGCGAGCCAGCGCCGCAGTCCCGCAGGAAGTCAGATTCGGGTTACGATAGGATGCAAGCAATGAAATCCCTCGGATCAGTCGATGGTCCTTTCTCGTACGAACAACCCGGCGTCGGTGGCTCGACGCCCGCCAGAAGATGGGACCAGGTGGGGGCGTCAGCTCTTTGCCCACCTAACCCGGCGCGGCGGCCACGGCCGAAGCGATCATCGTCGTACCGGGATCGCGGAACCGGGTCCGGGAAGGGGCGCGATGTGACGCCAATCGGTGCCGTTGGCTGGCAAGAGCGGTCGCGCCAGTGTGTTCCCGTCGCACGTGCGTTGGGATGGCTCGCCTCGACAGTTTTGGTGGCAATTCTCCTTTGCGGTTGCGCCGCGCCAAAGGCGACGCCCGTTACCGAGGCCGACGCGGCGCGCGAAACCGATACGAATCTCAGAGAGGGTGACGTGATTAAAGTGACCTTCCCGGGGACTCCCACGTTGAACACGACGCAGCAGGTCCGTCGCGATGGCAACATCAGCCTGCCGCTGGCCGGAGATGTGAAGGCGGCCGGGCTTGCACCGGATACGCTGGAGAAGGAGATCCTCGCGGCCTATGGCGATCAACTGCTGTCGCAGGAAGTGACTGTCAGCCTTGAGTCAGCTGCCATCCCCGTTTACGTGACCGGCATGGTAATGCGGCCGGGCAAGGTCATGCTCGATCGGCCGACCACCGTGCTCGAAGCCATCATGGAATGCGGTGGGTTCGAGTACAGTCGCGCCAATCTGAAGAGAGTCCGCGTTATGCGTCGGGAGGACGATCGGATGCGGACGTTTATCATCAACCTCAGACCGACGCTTGAGGGAGACGCGGATGCACCCTTTTATGTACGCCCGGCGGACATGGTCTATGTTCCGGAACGCTTCACACTATTCTAGCCAGCTACGCCTCGTGGCAGGCTCCCATCAATGATCGCAGAACCGACACTTCCGGCGCTCCTCTTCGTGGACGACGACGAAGAGATTCGCTCCCAGGTGAAGTGGGGCTTAAGTGGCACCTATGACCTGGCACTGGCCGGGGATCGTGCCTCCGCGCTCGGACACTTCCAAGCGAAGCGCCCGCACGCCGCTCTCCTGGACCTGGGCCTGCCGCCGAACCCAGATTCGCCGGAGGAAGGTCTGGCGACGCTGGCAGATATCCTCACGATGGATCCGCTGACCAAGGTGATCATCGTATCCGGCCAGGGCGAGCGTGAGAACGCACTTCAAGCCATCGGGGCGGGGGCTTACGACTTTCTATCCAAACCCGTCGACTTGGAGGAACTGAAACTGATCCTGCGCCGTGCCTTTCATGTTGCCCGGCTCGAGCGCGAGTTCAGGGAACTGCAGCAACGCTCGGGAGCCTCGGCGTTCGAGGAGATGCTGGGTGCCAGCCCGGGAATGCAGGACGCGTTCGCCAAGATCCGGAAAGTGGCGACCACGGATGCGCCAGTGCTCATTCTGGGCGAGAGTGGCACCGGAAAGGAGATGGCGGCGCTCGCCATCCATCGCCAGAGTTCACGCCGCGAAGGTCCCTTCATCCCGATCAACTGCAGTGCCATCCCGGAGACGCTGTTGGAAAGCGAACTCTTCGGTCATGAAAAGGGGTCCTTCACGGGCGCGCACGCCCAGCGCAAGGGGCGTATCGAGTCCGCGATCGGCGGCACGCTGTTCCTCGACGAGATCGGAGAGCTGCCGCCAGCGATTCAGGTCAAGCTGTTGCGATATCTCCAGGAGCAGACTATCGAGCGCGTCGGAGGCCGGGTGGCGATTCATGTGGATGCACGTGTCATTGCCGCCACGAACGTGGATTTGCAGCGGGCGATTGGAGACAACCGGTTCCGGGAAGATCTGTTCTACCGGATCGCAGTCGTGGTGCTTCGGCTTCCGCCGTTGCGCAACCGGCCGGGAGACTTGCCGATGATCGCCAAGGCCTTCCTGCATCGGTTCGCCGCCGAGTACCGTCGCGGCTCCGCCGCATTTACGCCGCAAGCGCTCGCTGCGATTCAGAGCCATGCCTGGCCAGGAAATGTGCGCGAGTTGGAGAACCGGGTGAAACGGGCCGTGATCATGGCCGAGGGCTCGCGGGTCAAGCCGGAAGACTTGGAGTTGGGGAACTCCGCAGCGGGCCTCCCTAAACTTACGCGCACGCTCCAGCAAGCCCGCGAGGCCGCGGAGCGCGAGGTGATTGAAGCCGCGATGCAACGCCACAACGGGAAGATCACCGCCGTGGCCGCCGAGCTCGACATCAGCCGGCCGACCCTTTATGAGCTCATCGAAAAGCTCGGGATCCGGCGTCCCGAGCGTACCAGCAAGGAGGCCGCACCCGAGGGGTAGCCCCGGCCACGGGCCTGCCGTAGCCCGCGGTTGAATGTCCGTAGTCCCCGGTCAGCTGTCAGTCATCTCTGGCAAGCCCGCAGTGCACGCCTGCGGGCTTTGTGCTTCCGTCATGTATTCCGTCACAGCTACGACTTCCAATTGGAAGCGCCGCGATTGAACGCCCTTGTCACCGCCTGCCAAGCGGTATTCGCGGTGAGGGACCAGTCCGGACGTGACCACCGATCTGGTGAATCACCTCGCCCAGGACCGCGGCCGGTCCCCGGCCGCAGCGGGTGCGAACTGGCGGGCCGCCTCGGTGCTCTCTAAATGCCACGGATAGTCCATCGCCGCTCCGGCCACGATGCAATCGCACGCCCTGACCGCCGTCGCCGCGCCTGGTTCCGCGTGCTGACGGTGGCCTCCACGCTGGCTCTGGCGCTCGCTGCCGCTGAGATCGTGTGCCGGGCCAGAGATCGCGCGATCCAAGGTAGCGACCGGATAGATCCGGGGCTGATCCATCCCGATCCCTGGCTGGGATGGCGGTTGACACCCGGATGGTCCGGAACCCACGAACACCACGACTTTCGGGTACAATATCGGCTTGGCGCCGACGGATTCAGGGCGTCGGACTCGGCTCCGGCCCAGCCTGGGCTGCTGGTGCACGCCTTCGTTGGCGACAGTTTTACCTTCGGTTTGGGCGTCGATGACGACGAGACCTTCGTGGAACTCCTGAACCAGCGCGCGTCCGAACTCGGGCGGTTTCTCAATTTCGGCGTTCCCGGCTACAGCACCGACCAGGAAGCCCTGCTGATCGAGGAGACGGTGCTGGCCCGGCGGCCCACGGTGATCTGGCTCGTGGTCTGCCTGGCCAACGACTTCTTCGACAACCAACGCGCGGTGTCGCTCCAGACCCGGCTGCCGAAGCCGTTCTTCAAATGGCAGGAGGGGCGGCTCGAACTCCGGAACTTCCCCGTCAATCCGGCCCCGAGCCTGGGCCAGTTCACCGAGATCGACACTCGTCAGGCGCTGCTCGAAGCGGTCTTCGGGCCGGGCGGCCCACCGCCAGGACCGATCGCCTGGTTGGGCAATCACTTCGCACTGGCCAGGCTGGTCGCCAGTACCGTTGAGCCGAGGGAAGACCATGGTGCTGCGTTTACGGAGCGCTTTGCGCCGGCCATCGCGCTCTTCGATCAGCTCATCGAGCGGATCGCCAGTCGCTGTCGAACCGCCGGTGTCGAACTCCGACTGGTGGCGCTGCCGGGACGTTCTTTCGTCGAGCAACCGGGCTCGTACTCCGCCCAGTACCAAGAGTCCTTTCTCACCGCCGCAGTCGGGATCGCGAGGGAACGAAACCTGAGGATCGTTGATCTAGCCTGCGGCCTGCTCAACCGCACTCGGTCAGGCCGCGACCGCTGGTTCTTCCCCCACGACGGACACCTGACCCCTCGCGGGCACAAGTTGGTTGCCGAGCTGCTGGTGGATAGGATCCGTGAGTAGGGGGACTGACCATCGCGGAGCGCAAGCCACGCACCCGAGCGTAACCGTGCTGGCAACGCCGTCTGGTCGAACGCCCGCCGGGTCCGCGCGTCTCCGATTCGTTGAGGATCAATTCCACAGGGTGGCGCCGGGGTCGTTCTTAAAGGTGACGCAGAGCGCCAGGAGACGGGCAAGCGCGGGCGGCACCAGAACTGCCCGCACGTGCGGAGTCGATGTTGGAGTTGGGCACCGAGGGATTCCACGGCGCCGCTGTCGATCGGTTCGCCCGCCTTGGCCCAGCGAGCGTAGTCGATGTGGTTGGCATGCGAACGGGAGTATTCGACCCCGCGTTGGAGCGTGGCTCGAGGGTCGGCTTCGGGAAGCGGCGTCGCCTCCAGGAGTTCTTCCAGGCGACGGACGACGCGCTGGGCGTGTCCGTGGCGCAGTTGTCGGAGCAGAGGTTCGGACCCACAGGCGGGTGACCAGGTAAACCTGCTGGGCGGTGGCCAGACCGCGGCGCAGGGCCTCGGCGTGAACCGCCTGCCCTAAGTCGACCGGCGGGGTCTCCGGCGGGGTGGCCATGACGTACTTCCAAATCAGCAGGCCACGGCCCGCCGGTCAACGACAAACATTCTTTCCCACCCGTTCGCCTTGGGCACGTAATCGAGGCGGAGGGCGTTGTGCGCACAACATGGCAACCACATCAGACATAAGCCGTCACATCACAAGTCGCTAGCTACAAACGGTTTAATAGCTTTAAGTCGGAGGCCGTGGCCATGGGTGTCGGTTAATGATACATGCCCAGTGCCGCCACGGCGCGCACCAGCGACTAAGCAGGCGCCTCAAGTTATTGATCAGCAGGTGTATGCATAAGTGACTTTCGCGTTCTTACGTAGTGGCGCGCGATGTGCTTCAAAGAAATGGCCAGCAAACACGAATCAGCAATCAGCAATCCAGCAGAAAGGTACGAGAATGAGAAAAGCGATCGTCACGTGTCTCGCCTTAGCGACAGCTGCAGTAAGCGTAAAGGCGATAAGTTTTGAGATAGCCGCCACTGCGGGCAGCGAGATTGTGTTCCCAGGAGACGGAACGTTTAACTTCAACCCAGTCGCGAACAACTTTATCATCACCACCCCAACTTCCCCTTTGTTGAGTCTTCAGGGGGAGATGACAGGAACGTGGACCATAGATGCGATCACGACTTCGTCCGGCTTGAGCGTTGCGTCAGTAGGGGGCGCGGGGAGCCTTGTGATCCATGACGGCCTCGGCGAGGATCTGACGGCTGACCTTGAGTGGCTCAACATAATCCAGTCCGGGACAGTTGGCGGGCTTAACACGACAGGTACATTGAACGTTAAGAACGTCTCTTACTCGGGTTCGCTTGCAGAGCTTCAGTGTCTGGTTCCCGTCGCATCCGAGACCCTTACGTTTCAATTCAATCCATCGGTATCCTTGACGGTGCTAAAGGAAGGTCCAGGCCCCAACACCACCTCATTTTCGGGATCTCTAACGTGTCCCGTGCCGGATACCGGTGTAACTGTCGCGATGTTCGGCCTTGGACTGCTAGGTTTGGCCGCGGTTCGGCGATGCCAACGATGACAGCCGAATCCTACGGACAGTGAAAGACAGCGCAGTCCTTCCGTGAGGGACTGCGCGTGTGCATTGTTGGGTTCTCTGGGATGTGCCTGGGATTCCGAACCCCGCACGCCTGGGCGTTCGTGGGGGCGTTTCCGACCCCCAAGCGCTGGCCCTCGCCGGCCGACGTCGGTGGGAGAAATTCCTGCACCTGCACCGGCTCTATCGTCCCGAGACGGCGGAGGCACAGCTCCAGTGTCTGGCGCGGGCGTCGGCCTTCACGGCCAGCGATCCGGTGATCCGCTCTAAGAGTCGCCTGGCGGTGGCACTGGCCAAGTTGCTCCGCGGCCTGGAGGACCAGTTGCACGGGTACCGCCAGGAGATTGAACGGGTCTTCGCGCAGCACCCGGATCATGAGCTGTTCGGATCGTTGCCGGGGGCGGGCAAGAAACTGGCTCCGCGCCTGCTGGGCGAGATCGGTGCCGTGCGGGAGATCTTCCCCGAGGCGCAGTCGCTACAGTGCCTGGCCGGCACCGCTCCCGTCAGCTTCCAGTCAGGCCAGATCCAGAAGGTGCATTTGCGGCGCGCCTGCAACAAGCACCTGCAGTGAACAACCGTCATGAAAACGCCCTTCACAGCACAGAGAACATCTCCTTGGCGCTGTGGGGTGACGTTTCTTTGCGGGTTTCCCCAGGGGGTGAGTGATACCGCCAGAACGCGCGAGGCCGATCCGGCAGCGAGGCCGCTCTTTGGGCAGTAGCCAGTTCGACCTTCTGGCGCCCTCCAACGCCCTGGTCAGGAGGAAAAATCACGGTAACATTCTGCGGTGAGGCAACGGGGGGAGAATATTAATTGTCGTTCTACGACAGACTTCGGTCCTTTCGGGGCGATGACTTGAGCACCTGCATTCGACTCGAGTTCAATCGATCCGCAACGGAACGGCCTTCTGGAGCACACGCTGAGCAAGAACACGTATGTGTCTCGTCGGCGTTCTTGACAAAGCCGGTGTGGAAACACGCCTAAGAGGGCATGACATCGATGCGTGACGAACGAGAGAACCACTTGATATTCAACCATGTGCGATTGTGACATTCCTGCGCACCCACTGCAGGCATCGTTCCTGCTGTCGTATCCGCACATTGAACGCGAGTAAAGGAGCTCAGATGTATAACTACCACGCAGTTGTTCGGGTCGCCTGCTTCTCGGTCTGCGGCGTGTTCTTGAACGCAGTAAATATTACCGTTCCGGATCCGCATACCAACGTGGGATTCGATCCCGACGGTTCCAGCGGTGCGATACCCACGGGTGCCAAAGGTCAGGCGAACGAAGACGATGAGGTCGAGCGTCGTGGAACGACCGGGGTTGCTGCCCAAATCGGCCAGCAATGGGATTTGGAGTCGTTCGACCTGGCATTGACTTACGCTGGGCCGGAAAATCTGGTCAGCTCTGCCAAGCTCGGGATAACGGCTGGTTTTAACTTTGATGTCGGTCCTGGGCTTTACGAGGTCGGCGATATCTTCGTGTATCTCGGGTCCGAGGTTCCTTACACCGTTCCTGCAGGCAACACGTACAGTGGCTCGAACTGGCCCGGCAAGGATGACTGGGACTACGTCATCCGATTCAAGCGCGACTCCGTTGACGTCGGCACGGGCTCGGAGGACGGTCCGGACTTGGAGGTCAGGGACAAAAGGACAAGTGGTGGCACGTCTACCGGCATGGTGGACTACCAAGTGCTGACCAAGTCCGCGGTGGTAGGCGCCACGGGAGGGCTCGCGGGCAATCTTCAGTACACCGGGGAGGCGAATCCGCTATTCACGGGAATACCCCTTCGCCTGTTGGGGAAGGACTCGTTGCCTTTTGTTACTACGGGAACGGCGACCTATACGGCTAGTGGATCCGGCGGCACATTCCACAACACGGTCGGAAATATCGACATGACCGCGATAGCTCAGGAGATGCAGGACCAGGACATCACCAGTGCCTACCTGCACACGACCTTCGCGTGTGGGAACGACGTGATGTGGGGCGGGCCGACGGTTTCGCCGAAGATTGTCGCGAAGACCCCTGAGGACGGAGCGACAATCCTGATGCTCGGCGCGGGGTTGGTTGGGATCGGGTTGTTGAGGCCGCGTCGGGCTTGAGCTCCACTCCGCTGCTCCAATTCGGTCTCTTCGATTTAGGACTGGCTTCCGGTAGTGATGGCGGCTTGCCTGAGCGTGCGGGCGGTTGGAACTGGTGCCCGTCCCTCAGGCGGTCAGGATGTCGCCTTACATTACGCCTGACTCAAATCCCGTTAATCGCGTGGGGGCAATGCTTTGCGAACTGCGGCACGCCTGGCTTCAGCCGACAGTGAATGGGGTGTTGACAGGTTGGGGTTGCTGGATGCAGAAGGGTCGCAGGACGGGGGTATGGCTGAACGCGATGTAAGCCCTTCGTGTACAGCAAGTGTTCGTGGAGGCACGGAGCAATCGTAAGAAAGGCCGCTGCATGGAATAATTGGTGCTAGGATGGCCTGTATGCGCGTGCTTACCTCATTCGTCGTTGGGTCGATCTTGACCTCTGAGATCAACACTGCGTCAGCGATCAGCTTCGAGATTTTGCAGGGGGGAGTCACGAAGGGGTTCGCGTCCGCTTATAGCGGAACGCTGACCGGTGCGGCGAATTACGGCCTGAGTGGTTCGGAAGCACATCTGACCGTCGGACCTTCCCTGCTGTCGGAAACGGCGAGCCTGTTCCTGTACTATGGATCGGATGGTCTGAGCTTCACCATAGTGTTCAGTGATACGGCCAACGGTTCGCCTGATCCAGGGGATGCTGACTGGAACATCACGGTGACTGGAAGTTCCGCGTCGGTTAAGCTCCAGGATGATAACACGGAATTGACCGCACAAGCCGGCGGTGTATTCCGTGGACGTTGGAGTTGGAACCAAAACCTTACTGACGGTGGTGTACTTGGATCCCTGCAGGGCGATTGGCAGATCGAAATCGATCTCAATGCGGCGCCTTCAGCTCGCGGCGACGACAGTCTTCCGGGTGGCATCAAGGTGTACAGCGCCGACGGTTCGCAAATCGCGTTGGTTTCCAACGGAGAGAATATTGTGCTCCGGGCGGTTCCGGAGGGTGGAACGACCTTTGCGTTGCTCGGATCCGGGTTGATTGGTGTTGCTCTCCTCCGTCGGCGGAATGCCTGACCCGCCTTGGTGCGGATTTCGCAAGCGTTCTTAAGCCGTCCTCCCGGGCGGCTTTCGTTTGGGGGGAAGACTTGGAGCCTTCGACGCGCTTGCCCGGGGCGCCAATCGGTCGGCCCGAAACTCATAGGCTTGCGCCGATGTGGCGTGAGGCGCTAATCCGTGGAGGTGCTGGCGAGATCGTCCGTGCTCGAAGTTCCGTGGGTGGCGGACTGTTCCGTGGATGGCGGGCGTGGCCGCGGCCGGCGGAGGC
>CAZHUS010000112.1:0-26193 GCA_964535555.1 uncultured Verrucomicrobiota bacterium | reverse complement strand
AGGAACAGGTCGCTTTCCACGAACCTCCCCAGGAGCGCGGACTTCAGTCCGCAGGTAGCCGCGACGCCGCACGGACGTTCCTGCGGGCTAAAGCCCGCGCTCCTCACTGGCCGAGAGAAACAGGTAACTTCCCACGCGGCCATCGCCACCAACCCAGGCAGGGCGGGCACTCCGTGCACGCGGTGTTGCCTGCAGAACCGGGTTGCTACCTGGCTTTCACCTGCGACCAGACCTCGTCGTAGAGACGCGACTTGGTCCCGAGATGCTCGAGGAACTCCAGCTTCGCGAGGATCTCCTCAGAAGGATAGATCGCTGGGTTCTGAAGGTCGCCGGGCTTCAGATAGGGACGCGCGGCCAGGTTCGGCGAGGCGAACTGGGTGAAGTTCGAAATCCGCGCGCCGATCTCCGGTTCGAGGCAGAAATTGATGAAGCGTTCCGCAAGGTCGCGATGCGGCGCGTTCGCCAACACGGCCAGGCTGTCCACCCAGATCAGGCTGCCCTCCTTCGGAATGACGTAGGCCGTCTCAGGGTCCTCGGCCGTTCCCCGCGCCGCTTCGCCGCTGAACACGACCGCCGTGGTGGCCAGTTTTCCCAAGACCTTGTTCTTGCCGCCCACGCTCCCGTCGAAACCCAGGCTGCGCTGCTTGGCGTTCACCAACAAGTCACGCGCCGCCCGGAGCTGCGCGGGATCCGCACTGTTGACGCTGTGGCCGCGGAACTTCAGCGCCGCCGCGACGAGGTCGCGCGCCGAGTCGAGCAGCACGAATGGGCCCGCCTGGGCTTGGGAGTCGAAGACCGCCGCCCAGGAATTCGGCAACGCCACATCCGGTTGCCGCCTCACGTAGAGCCCCAGGGTTCCCCACTGGTAGGCGACGGTGTAGCGATTGCCAGGATCGAACGTCGGATTGCGAAACCGCGTTTCGAGGTTCTTCAGATTGGGGAGGTTCGGGTGACGCAACGGCGCCAGCAGCCCGGCCTTGATCAGCGCCGGGATGCGATGATCACTGGGCACGACCAGATCGTACAGCCCCGTCCCGCCGGCGACCAGTTTGGCCATCATGGCGGCGTCGTCTTCATAGAGATCCATCACCACCTTGCAGTCGTAGCGCCGTTCGAACTCGACCACGACCTCGGGGTCGATGTACTCGCTCCAGATGAAGAGATTCAACTGCCCCGCCGCCCAGGTCGCCGGCAGCACGAGCAACGTCACAAAACCACGGATCCAGCGCCACATGTCTCAGCCTCGATGCGATTCGAGTGAAGCCCCTCGACGCCCCTGAAGCAAGAGCACACCCACGGTCGCCAACACCGACGCCAGCACCAGCAAGGCCGCCAGGGCATTGACCTCCGGAGTCACGCCGCGCTTGACCGAGGAGTAGATGTAGATGGGCAGCGTCGTCGAACCCGGCCCGCTCGTGAAGAAGCTCACCACGAAGTCGTCCAGGCTCAGGGTGAAAGCCAGCAGGGCGCCGGCGAGCACCCCGGGCAACGCCAGCGGCAGCGTCACGTGTCGGAATGCCCGCCAGCCGTTCGCCCCCAGGTCGTGCGCCGCCTCGGTCAGGGCCGGGTCGAGTCCGGCCAGCCGGGCCCGGACCACGATCGTGACAAACGGGATTTGGAACGTGACATGGGCCAGCCACATCGTGCCCGGCCCAAGCTCGAGCAACCCGGTGAACCGACGCACCGTCGCGTAGGCGAGCAGCATCGCCGCCGCCATCACCAC
Source organism: uncultured Verrucomicrobiota bacterium (assembly GCA_964535555.1). Classification (GTDB taxonomy): domain Bacteria; phylum Verrucomicrobiota; class Verrucomicrobiia; order Limisphaerales; family J093; genus DSVZ01. Next base: position 24,470 of record CAZHUS010000112.1, on the reverse strand, counting down.
GTCCGGAATGAACACCGGCACCTGCAGCATCCGCGTGAACAAGCGCTGCCCGGGGAACGCGTAGCGGCTCAAGCCAAACGCCAGCAGCGTCCCCAGCAGGGTCGCCATGGCGGCGCTGGTCACTCCCAGCCGAAGCGTGTTCCAGGCGGCCTTCAGAACCAGCGGGTCATGGAGCAAGGCCCGGTACCAATCGAGCGTGAAACCCTGCCAGCCCACCCCGTGCCGGGCGGCGTTGAACGAGAAGACAACCACCACCACAATCGGCGCATAGAGCAAGGCGTAACACCCCACCGCCAGGCAACCGAGCAGGAGTCGTCCGCGCGGCAACGGGCTCACGGCGCGGCCCCCTCCTGGCGGCGCTCCGCAAATCGGGCGTACAGCCAAAGCCCGATCAAAACCGTGCCCAGCCCGAGCGCGGCGATTGCCGACCCAAACGGCCAGTCCAGGCTCGGTCCGAACTGCTGCTGCACCGCGTTCCCAAGCAGGATGGTCTTGGCGCCGCCGAGGAGATCCGGAATCACGAACTGCCCGGATGCCGGCAGGAAGACCAGGATCAAACCTGCCACCAGGCCCGGTTTGATCTGCGGCAGCACCGCGTGCCGGAAGATCGCGCGGCCGTCGGCGCCAAGGTCCGCGGCCGCCTCTGCCAGGGTCCAGTCGATCTTCTCCACCGAGGCGTAGAGCGGCAGGACGAAGAACGGCAGATAGTCGCAGAGACTGGCCAGCAGCACGGCTCCCAGGCCGGGATACAGGGCGGCCCCCGGTTCGACCAGACCGGCCCAAACCGCGCACCGCGTCACCCACCCGTCGGGCGCGAGCAGGATTTGCCACGCGTAAGTCCGGACCAGGAGATTGGTCCAGAACGGGATGACCACGAGGGTCAATGCCAGCGCCTTCCATCTTCCCGACCGGCCCGCGATGTAGAACGCAAGCGGAACGCCCGCCACGATGCACAGGACCGCCGTCGCGGCGCCCAGCGCGAGGCTTCGGACGATGACCATGGGATAAAGCGGCTCGAACCCAAACGTCCCGAAGCCCGCCAGGCGCCGGTAGTTCTCCGTGGTCAGCGGCCAACTCAGCTCTCCAAGCTCCCCCCGCGAAAGAAAGCTCGCGGCCAACAACAGGACCAACGGGACGAAGAAGAACCCGAGCAACCAGCCTGCTCCCGGTCCGCTGGTGAGAAGCGCGCGGACAATGTGGCCCGCCGGACTGACGGGTTCGCCTCCGAGGATCTCGATCCGGGGACGCCTGCCGCGTCGGGAATCGCGGGGATTCATGCGGCTTCGCTCAATCCTCGAGGACGACCAACGCCTCGGCGGGAAGTTCCACGACCAGGGATTGGCCGGGCCGGAAGTCGTCCCGGGAGTTGCCCTGGTTCAGGACACGGGCGCGCAGTCCCTCACCGCCTGCCTCCAGCGTGTAGGCAGTGTCGGATCCGCTGTAGGCAATATCGCGCACGGTCGTCGGCACACGGTTCCGACCGGGAGTTGACCCCGACGGTAACAAGCGCAGGCGTTCGGGTCGGATGGCCAGCGTGCGTGCTTCCGCCGCGCTCGCGGGTTCCCCGACGCCATTCTGAGAGACGGCGAGCGGACCCAGCGAGGTTTCGAAGACGCGCCCCCGGACCGCGTCATACATGGGACTCGGCCGGACGGGGATCAGGTTGCATTCGCCGAGAAAGCCGGCCACGAACCGGCATCGGGGCCTTTCGTAGAGGCTTGCCGGCTCCCCGAGCTGGACAATCCTGCCGCCCTGCATCACAGCCACGCGATCGCTCATCGTCAGCGCCTCCTCCTGATCGTGGGTCACATACAGGAAGGTCAAGCCGAGCCGTCGCTGCAGGGCACGGAGCTCGACCTGAAGCTGGCGGCGCAATTGCAGATCCAAGGCGCCCAGGGGCTCATCCAGGAGCAGCACGGCCGGCTCGTTGACCAAGGCGCGGGCAAGGGCCACGCGCTGCCGTTGGCCGCCGGACAGCTCGGCGGGTCGCCGTCGGGCCAGATCGCTCACCTGCACCAACGCCAGCACCCGTTCCACTCTCGCCCGAAGCTCGGGGGCGGGGACCCGCTTCATCCGGAGGCCAAAAGCCACGTTGCTCCACACGTCCATGTGCGGGAACAAGGCGTAGGACTGGAACACCGTGTTCACCGGGCGCCGGTGGGCCGGCCAGTGGCCTGCATCCTGTCCCGCGATCCGCAGTCGTCCTTGATCGGGAAGATCCAGACCCGCGATCAGACGGAGCAGCGTCGTCTTGCCACACCCGGAAGGTCCCAGGAGCGAGAAGAACTCCCCTGCCGCGACGTTCAGACTGACGCCGTCGAGCGCGGTGACGGTGCCAAACACGCGCGTCAGGCCCTCCGCCTCGATGGCCGGCACCACGCCGGGCGCCACCGGAGGTGGAACCGGCCGGCCCGACCGCGTCTCTGAAATCGGGGTATCGCGCACGGCGGCAGGACTAGCAGAGACGCTCCGAAACGCGACAAGATTTGGTCCCAACCGGAGCCCGCGCACGAAGCGCTGGCATCCGGGCGGCTCCGGTTCGCGCCGTGGGCATCGCGACGGGAAACCCGGTTCCCCCTCGGAGTTGCCAGTGCCCGCCGCCGCGTGGACCATGCCGCCATGTTCGAACTGGTCGCGCCCTATCAACCAGCCGGGGATCAACCCCAGGCCATTGCGCAACTGGCTGCCGGGTTGGAATCCGGGGCCCGCCACCAGGTGCTGCTGGGAGTCACGGGGTCCGGCAAGACCTTCACGATTGCCAACGTCATCCAGCGATTTCAGCGCCCCACCCTGGTCATCTCGCACAACAAGACCCTCGCGGCCCAGCTTTACGCCGAGTTCAAGAGCTTCTTCCCCCGCAACGCGGTCGAGTACTTCGTGAGCTACTTCGATTATTACCAGCCCGAGGCCTACATCCCGCGGACCGATACCTTCATCGAGAAGGACTCGAGCCGGAATGACGACATCGAGCGGCTCCGCCTGTCGACCATGAGCTCGCTGTTCGCCCGACGCGACGTGGTCGTGGTGGCCAGCGTCTCGTGCATCTACGGCATCGGGAGTCGCGAGGATTACGAGGAGATGGTGGTCCACGTCCGGACCGGCCAGGACCTGACCCGGGAACAACTCCTGACCCGCCTGGTGGACCTGCAGTACAGTCGCAACGACATCAGCTTCGAACGCGGCCAGTTCCGCGTGCGCGGCGATACCATCGAACTCTGTCCCGCGTATACCGAGGATGCCCTGCGCATCGAGTTCTTCGGTGACCAGGTCGATCGCCTGACCCGGTTCGAACCGCTCACGGGCGACAAACTCGAGGACCTGACCGCCGTGACCGTCTACCCCGGCAAGCAGTTCGTCACCCCCCAGGACAAAATCAAGCGCGCCATCCTCTCGATCCGGGAGGAACTCGGAAACCGCATCGCCGAATTTGAAGGCACCGGCAAGCTCCTCGAGGCCCAGCGCATCAAGATGCGCACCGAGTACGACCTTGAACTCATGGAGGAGATGGGATTCTGCTCCGGCATCGAGAATTACTCCCGTCACATCAGCGGCCGGCCCGCCGGCTCCCGGCCGTGCACGCTGCTGGACTTCGTTCCGGAGGACTACCTGCTGGTGATCGACGAGTCTCACGCCACGGTCCCCCAGATCGGAGGCATGTCCGCCGGCGACCTGGCACGAAAGAAGGTCCTCGTTGATTACGGCTTTCGGCTCCCGAGCGCCCTGGACAACCGTCCGTTGCGCTTCGACGAATTCCAGACAATGCAGGGCCAGACCATCTATGTCAGCGCCACGCCGGCCGCCCAGGAACTGGCCTGGGCCCGCGAAAGTGCGCTGGCCCTTCGCTCCGTCCCGTCTGAATCCGCACCGAGAGACCCGGCGATCCTCGAACTCAGGCCGGACCCGGGCCACCCGGGCGAAGGCCGCGAATCCGGAGCCCCGGGCGTCGTGGAACTGATCGTCCGCCCCACCGGATTGATCGACCCGCCCGTCACCGTGAAACCGCTTCGCGGCCAGATCGACGATCTCATCGAGGAGGCGCGCAAGCGCGTTGATCGCAAGGAGCGGGTCCTGGTGACGACGCTCACCAAACGCACGGCCGAGGAACTCACCGATTACCTTCGCGACATTGGGATCAATGTCCGGTACCTCCACAGCGAGATCGACGCCATCGAGCGGGTCGAGATTCTCCGGGCGTTGCGCAAGGGCGAGTGCGACGTGCTCGTGGGCATCAACCTGCTCCGCGAGGGGCTTGATCTGCCCGAGGTCTCGCTGGTCGCGATTCTGGACGCGGACAAGGAGGGTTACCTTCGCTCGACCACCAGCCTGATCCAGACGGCGGGCAGGGCGGCGCGCCACCTGCACGGCGAGGTGATCCTGTACGCGGACGTTCGCACGCAGAGCATCCAGCGTTTCCTCGCGGTTTCGAACTACCGCCGCGAGAAACAACTCGCCTACAACCGCGAGCACGGCATCACCCCGCGAAGCGTGAGCCGCGCGGTCGAAGACAGCCTCGTCGCGCGCCGCGAGGGCGACAGCACCGCCGCCCACACGCTCAAGGATGCGGTCCCCGATTTCGACGTCGTCGAGACTTTGCGCGAACTGGAAGCCGAGATGCTGGAAGCGGCCAATCGCCTCGAGTTCGAAAAGGCCGCGCTGCTCCGCGACCAGATTCGCGAATTGAAACGCGCCACCGAGGGCGGGCAGGCCGGACCCAAGTCTGCGGGAGGCTCAACCGCCAAGGCCACGAGGTACGGCAAACCGGCGCGCCGCCAACGCCGCACCGGCTGACCTGGTAGAGCGACCCCTCCGAGCACGCCGTTCTCACAAGGTAGGGCGACCTCTCCGAGGGCGCCGCTCCGAACGGTCGAGCGACCTTTCTCAGGGTGCCGTCCCGCAAGGCGACTTCCCCGAGAAACCCCGGAACTATCGCGCGAACGCCGGCGCCCTCGGAGAGGCCGCCCTACCTTCGGGTTCACGCCCCCAGTCGAAAACGGCCGCCGCGCGCCAAGACGTTCTTGCCGCCCGGCACCGCGGCTGGTTTCATGCCCGGACCCGACATGAAACTCCAACTGATCGACTGGCTGATCGTTGCGGCGTCGCTCTTCGTTTGCTTCATCCCCGCCCTGTTTTTCGGGAAGCGTGCCGGGAAAAACACGTCGGAGTTCTTCGTGTCGGGTCGCGCGGTGCCCTGGTGGCTGGCCGGCCTCTCGATGGTGGCCACCACCTTCAGCAGCGACACGCCCAACCTCGTCACCGACATCGTCCGGCGCAACGGCGTCGCCGGCAACTGGGTTTGGTGGGCATTCGTGCTGACGGGCGTCGCGACGGTCTTCTTCTATGCCCGGCTCTGGCGTCGGTCCGAGGTGATGACCGACCTCGAGTTTTACGAGATCCGGTACTCGGGCAAGGCGGCGAGCGTCGTGCGCGGTTTCCGCTCGGTCTATCTCGGGCTGTTCTTCAACTGCATCATCATGGCGTCGGTGAACCTCGCCGCCTGCAAGATCGCCAACGTCCTGTTCGGGCTGCCTCGCTGGCAGACGCTGCTCCTGGTGGGATTGCTCAACGTGGCGTTTGCGGCGCACTCCGGACTCTGGGGCGTCCTGGTCATCGACATGATCCAGTTCTTCATCAAGATGACGGCCGTGATCGCGGCCGCGTATTTCGCCGTCCAGCACGTCGGCGGGCTGCAGGTCATGGTGGAGAGACTGTCCGCCCCGATGCTGGGGCCCGACGGCCACTCGATGATCCGTTACCTGGACGTGCTCCCGGACTTCACCAGCAACTGGGATCTGGCCGTGGCGGTATTCATCATGCCGATCGCCGTGCAGTGGTGGGCCACCTGGTATCCGGGCGCGGAGCCGGGTGGCGGCAGCTACATCGCCCAGCGCATGCTGGCTTCCAAGTCGGAGAAGGATTCGCTCGGCGCGGTCCTGTTCTTCAACATCGCCCACTACGTGTTGCGGCCTTGGCCGTGGATCCTGGTCGGCCTCTGTTCCCTGCTGGTCTATCCGAAGCTCGAGGACATCCAGCAGGCCTTTCCGAACCTCGAGCCCCGACTGCTCGGCCATGACATTGCGTACCCGGCGATGCTCAAGTTCCTGCCGGTCGGTTTCATCGGCCTGATGGTCGGGGGCCTTATTGCGGCCAATTCATCCACCATCCTCACGCATCTGAACTGGGGATCGTCCTACCTGGTGCACGACTTCTATCGGCGCTTTGTCCGCCGAAACGCCAGCGAACGGCATTATGTCACCGTGGGACGCCTGACCACGGTGGGCCTGTTCGTCGTCTCCGCAGCCACGGTGTACCTCCTCGAAACGGCCAAGGACAGCTTTGACATCCTGCTGCAAGTGGGGGCCGGAACCGGGCTGCTTTACCTGCTCCGCTGGTTCTGGTGGCGCATCACCGCGTGGTGTGAAGTGGTGGCCATGATCAGCTCTTTCGGCGTGTCGCTGGTCCTGTTGGGGCTCAAGCAAACCGGTGTCGCCACCCCGAGCACTCACCACGCCCTGCTGATCACGGTCGCCGTCACCACCGTGTGCTGGGTGGCAACCGCCTTCGTCGGACCCGCCACCGACGAACGAACGCTGATCGAGTTTTACCGGAAGGTCCGCCCGTTCGGCCCGGGCTGGCGCCGCATCCGCGAAGCAGCCGGGATTTCCGAGGCAGAGGCCGCCCGGACCCGGGAGAACATCCCGCTGGCGCTGCTCGGCTGGTTTGCCGGGTGCGTCGTCATCTGGTCATCGCTTTTCACCGTCGGCAGCTTCCTTTATGGCCGGATCGCCCATGGCGTGGCGTTGAGCGCGGTATTTGTCGTCAGCGGGCTGGCGCTCCTGGGCGTCATTCGGCGGTTATGGGGAGACACGCCGGGAGACCAGGAGCGCCCCGGAAACCGGCAGGCATCAGATCGATGAGACTATCGTTCCAGGCAGGGCGCTCGGTCCCGGCCGCGCCGGATTCGGCGGGCAGCGGAGTGCCCGCCCTCCCTGGCTGCGGTTCACGGGCGGGGTTAATGGCGGCGCTTTGGCTCTGCCTCGGATGCGGCTTTCTCCGCGGCGCCGAGCCCGCGGTGCGCTGGGCCGACGTGCTCCGTCAACCCGCAGCATGGTACGCCGGCGACGAGGCGCGACGCATCGCGACGACCGTGATGGCGCACCAGCGCGAATCCGGCGGCTGGGCGAAGAACGTCGACATGGCGGCCCCGGCGCTGCCGGCCGACCTGGCCCGCTGGGAAAGCGAACGCGGCCGGGTCGACAGCACCATCGACAACGGCGCCACCACCACCCCGTTGCGGTTCCTCGCCCGGGTTCAGCGGGCGCAGCCGGATCCCAGGATCGCCCGCGCGTTGAACGCCGGGCTCCGCTTCCTCCTCGACGCGCAGTACGCCAACGGCGGCTGGCCGCAGTACTGGCCGCAGCCCCGGGGGTATGCCGCCCACGTCACTTTCAACGACAACGCCATGGTGAACGTGTTGCGTTTGCTCCGCGAAGCCGCGGCGGGTTCCGGCGACTTTGCGTTCGTCGATCCGGTCACCCGGTCGCGAGCGGCCGCGGCGGTGGCCCGGGGGGTCGATTGCATCCTGCGCTGCCAGGTGGTGGTCGACGGAAAGGCCACGGTCTGGTGCGCCCAGCACGACGAACAATCCCTGGCTCCTGCCGGCGCCCGGAGTTACGAGCACCCGTCCCTCAGCGGGGCGGAGAGCGTGGGGGTGGTGCAGTTCCTCATGGGCATCGTGGAACCCGACCGACGGATCATCGACTCCATCGAAGCCGCGGTCGCGTGGTTCGAACGCGTGCAGATCAACGGCATCCGGGTCGTGGAGCGTGCCGATTCCACGGCGCCTTCAGGACATGACCGGGTGGTGGTTGACGACGCCGCGGCACCACCGATCTGGGCCCGGTTTTACGAACTGGGAACCAACCGCCCGATCTTCAGCGGCCGGGACGGGGTGATCCGTTACCGCCTGGCCGAAATCGAGCTCGAGCGCCGGACCGGCTACGCCTGGTACACGACCGCGCCCGCGAAGCTGCTGGGCGAGGACCTGCCTTCATGGCGGGCGCGGATTGGGCGCAGCGGCAAGCCTGACGCGCGTTGACGTGCTGCGGAGGGCGTGGCCAGCGTTCGGCGGATCTGCTCGACCGAATCGGCGCAAAAAAAAATCCCCGCCCCCATCGAGGAGCGGGGAGTGGCGAACTCGCCTGCAGTACCCGCGAACCGCAGTCAGGTAAGGCGGGCACTCCGCGGCCCGCCGGATCCGAGGCGATCCGAAGTGCGTCAGGCCACCGTGACTTCGGGACAAAGGTAGACGTCCTGGATGCCGTTGAGCAGGGCCACGCCTTCCTTTAGGGGCCGTTGGAACGCCTTCCGACCGGAGATCAGGCCCATGCCCCCGGCGCGCTTGTTGATGACGGCGGTGGTGACAGCCGCCTCGAGATCGCCAGCGCCCTTGCTTTCGCCACCCGAGTTGATGAGGCCCGCGCGGCCCATGTAGCAGTTCGCGACCTGGTAGCGGCACAGGTCGATCGGGTGATCGCTGCAGAGGTCGGTGTAGATCTTCTTGTCGAACTTGCCGTAGCTCGAACCGCCCATCTGGAGGGCCTCGTACCCGCCGTTGTTCTCGGGCAGCTTCTGCTTGATGATGTCCGCCTGGATGGTGACGCCGAGGTGATTCGCCTGGCCGGTCAGATCCGCCGAGGCGTGGTAATCCGTCGACTTGCCGTCCGGTCCCTTGACTTTGAAGGCGTTGTTGCGCAGGTAGCACCAGAGCACCGTGGCCATGCCCAGCTCGTGCGCCATCGCGAACGCCTGGCTGACCTCGACGATCTGGCGCCCGCTCTCCGCGGACCCGAAATAGACGGTCGCACCCACCGCCGCGCAACCCATGTCGGCCGCCTGCTTCATGGTGCCGTACAGGATCTGGTCGGCCTTGTTGGGATAGGTCAGCAGTTCGCTGTGGTTGAACTTGAGGAGGAACGGGATCCGGTGCGCGTACTTCCGGGCCACCGAGCCCAGGACGCCGTAGGTCGAAGCCACGGCATTGCAGCCGCCCTCGATCGCCAGCCTCACGATGTTCTCGCCGTCGAAGTAATCGGGGTTCTTGGCGAAGCTCGCTCCGCCCGAGTGCTCAATCCCCTGGTCCACGGGGAGGATGCTCACATAGCCCGTGCCGGCGAGCCGGCCGTGACCGAAGAGCCGCTGGAGATTGCCCAGGACGCGGTTGTTGCGGTCGGTGGGAATGAAGATGCGCTCGACGAAGTCGGGGCCGGGGACGTGCAGGCGCTCGCGGGCGATTTTGGGGCGGTCAAAGCCCAGCAAGTACTCCGCCTTGGCGCCGAGTTGTTTCTGGATCGTGTCAATCATGCCATGTTCAAGTTCAAGGTCAGCCAACAAAGGGCACGACCCCTTGCGGCGGTCGTGCCGGTCGCGATTAAGCTCATTCGAGCATTTCCCTGCAACTGCATTCCTAATCGAGCCGGAATGTCACTGGAGTGCCGTGAGGTCTTCCGAACCGAGACGCTTGCCGTCGCCACGATAACGGGGTAGACCATCCCCGTGACCTCCGCAACCATCCTGGCCCGCTTGGTCCTCGTCCTCGCCACCGTCTTGGGTCTTCAACGCCACGTCGCGAGGGCTGCCGTCGCACCGGTCAACCTGGCCCGCCAAGCGGTGGCGACCGCCTCCTCGGAACATAACGGACAGTATCTGGCCCGGTTTGCCACCGACGGCGTCATTCCCGCCGCCGGCAGCCAGGACGACCTGGGGCGCGCGTGGTGTGTTCAAGGAGCGACGCATCGCGACGGCGCCGACTTCACCCTGACGTGGCCCCAGGCGGTCACGGTGGCCGAACTGGTTTATTGGGCTCGCTCCGCCTGGTTCGCTGAAGAAGGCTGGAAGGACTACGAAGTCTGGCTGGACAACGCAGAGAGCCCGGCCAGCCGTGGCCGGCTCGCCATGGGGCACGGTCCGCAGCGCATCCGGCTCGATCCACCGGCACGCGTGCACCGCCTGACGCTACGCTTCACCAGCTCCTACGGCGGGCTCAACCCAGGCGCGTCCGAAATCCAGGCGTTTGCCGAGCCGCTTCCTGACGGGGCGCTCGCCCGGTTTTACCCCTTGCCGCCGGGACGCCCTGAGCTCATGGACGGCGACCGGGAGGATTCCCCGGAACTGGCGGCGGAAGTTGACGCCGGAGAGCTCGGTTTCGACACGCTGGTGCTGGTCCGGCGGCGCGAGTTGAACCCGAGCCATGTCTATACGTACCACGTCGAAGGGTTCGGAGCGGGTGGCGGCCTGGGCCTCTACCGCCTGGGATCCGTGGCTCCGGACGCTTCATCGGCGGATCACGCGCGCCAGTCCCGTCCAGGCACCTGGACCGAACTTGTGGCTTCACCCGACGGGCAGATCCTCGACTGCGACGTGGATTACGACGGACGCGAGATCCTGTTCAGTTGGCGGCGCACGCAACGCGAGGGTTACCAGGTGTTCGCCATTCGCCCAGACGGCACGGGGCTGCGCCAACTCACCGACGGTCCGCATCACAACTACAACGCCTGCTGGCTGCCCGACGGGGGCATTGCCTTCCTCTCGACGCGCACCTCGCGGTTCGCGTACTGCTGGGTTTCACCCGTGGGGGTGTTGCACCGCATGGACCGGGACGGTTCAGGCGTGACGCCTTTGTCGGCGAACATCGTCAATGATTTCACGCCGAGCGTCATGAGCGACGGTCGCATCCTCTACTCGCGTTGGGAGTATGTGGACAAACCCGCCATCCCGATCCAGAGCCTCTGGACCATCCGACCCGACGGCACCGGGCTGGCGGGCTTCTTCGGCAACCGCGTGCTCAGCCCCGCCACGTTCATGGAGGCGCGCAGCATTCCCGGCCGGACGGAGGTGCTCTGCGTCCTCACCAGCCACAACGGACCTTGCCGCGGGGCGATCGGGCTGATCGACACCCGCTACGGCGACAACGCCGCGCCAGGGCTTCGCAACCTCACTCCCGAGGTGAGCATCGGCGCCGTGGACCAGGGAGATGGCAACAACATCCGCGGGCCGTACGAGAGCCCCTTCCCCATCGACGCGAGGCGCTACCTGGTCTCGAGGCGCGGCACGATCCTGCTGCGCACGTATGCGAGTGACCAGCAACTGCGGCTGGCCGAGCCCCGGGAAGGACTCGGCTTTTACAGTGCGCAACCTCTCCGCAGCCGTCCCCGCCCTCCGGTGCTTGCGGATCAAACGGAGCTGTTCGCCGCAGGTGGAGCGGGCACTCCGCCGTCCGCAGCCACGCCAATCCGCTGGGCGACGGTGATGTTGCAGGATGTCTACCGCGGGCTGGAACCCCACGTGCAACGTGGCGAAATCAAGGAGATTTGCGTCGTGGAGGAAATGCGCAAGGCGGTGCGCACCGACGTGAAGAACCGGGCGTTCGGTTTCCAGTTCCCGGTCATCTCCTGTGGCGCCACCTACGCCGGCAAACTGGTCTGGGGCTATGCCGACGTCGCGGAAGACGGGTCGGCGTGCTTCCAGGTTCCCGCGGGCCGCCCCATCTACTTCATGGCCCTGGACGCGACCGGCCGGGCGGTGCAGCGCATGCGCACCTTCACCCATCTCATGTCCGGTGAGGTGCAAGGCTGCGTGGGCTGCCACGAACCCCGGCGCCAGACCTCGGCCGTTCCCCGGATCGGCCCGCGTCACCCGGCGCCGCTGCGACCGCCCGAATGGGGCGCCGGAGTCGGATTCGATTACGCGCGGCATGTCCAACCGGTGCTGGACGCGCACTGCGTCCGCTGCCACGCCGGTCCCAACGCCCCAAGACAGGTGGACCTGTGTGGGGACCAGACCGACTTTTTCAGCGTCTCCTATGAATGGCTCGCGCGGGGTCGCAAACGCTCCGGTGAAGCGGAGTGGGACAGCCCGTATGTGAGCTGGATTCCCACCTACAACGGGATGGAACAGAATATTCTCGAGATCACGCCGAAGGCCTGGGGTTCGCCGCGCAGCCTTCTCGCCGATCTGCTCCTCGCCGGACATCCGGATACCAACGGCGTGCCCCGCCTCGCGATGTCCGCCGCCGAACAGCGTCGGGTGCTCGCCTGGATCGACCTCAACGTCCCCTACTACGGCACCAGTGAGACCGAACGGCCCGACGCGGTGGGCTGTCGTCGCCTGTATCCCGCCGACCTCGATGAAACGCTGGCGGACGTGGCCCGGCGTCGCTGCGCCGAATGCCACGAGGGTGGCAGGTTCAAGCGTGAGTTCTGGACGCGCATCGCCAATCCCCAGTTGAACAGCTTCCTCGTGGCCCCGCTGGCCACGGAGGCGGGAGGCAGCGGTCGCTGTGGGAAGCCGGTCTTCCGGTCGACGAGCGACCCTGACTACCAGCTCATCCTGCGCACGTTCGAACCCGTGCTTTCGGGCCTGGGCACACTCCCGCGCATGGACATGGCCGGCGCCCAGGCCGCCGACGTGGATCGCAATTGCCTCGGGCAACTGGACTGAGGGGGGCCCCGCGCCTACAGCCATCTTGTAGGCGCCGACGTGAGGAGGCGGAGGTGCCGCGGGCTGACGCCCGCGCCTACAGCCATCTTGTAGGCGCCGACGTAAGGAGGCGGAGGTGCCGCGGGCTGACGCCCGCGCCTACAGCTGCTTCAGGTACGCCATGCTCTGGCGGATGCTCGCCAGCGGGTCGGGGGATTGGTCCTGCTCGACGTGACAGTGTTTCACTCCCGCGGCCTGACCCGCGACCATGATCGGCTCCATCGGGAGGATCCCGTCGCCCAGTTCCTGAAACGCGTCGTTGGGGACGCCGCCGAAGGCTGGCAAGGTGAGCCCCGCCTTGAGGTCCTTGAGATGGAGCTGGGAAACCCGGCCCGTGAGTCGCTTGATCAAGTCCACCGGCTCGACGCCACCCACCTTCACCCAAAAGACATCCAGCTCGAACTGCATTTCCGGGCTGAACTCGGCCATGAACACGTCAAACCCGGTTTTGCCGCCTTCCCTCGGCTGGAACTCGAAGGCGTGGTTGTGGTAGGCGAGCTGGATGCCCGCTTTCCGCGCGAGGGCTGCGGCCTTGTTGGCATGGGCCGCGACCCGCTTGTAATCGTCCAGTGACTTGCGATCCTTGTCGGCGAGGTAGGGAATGACCAGGTGCGTCAAACCGGTCTTGCCGGCCTTCTCGAGGATCCGTTGAAAATCCGAATACCCGTCGTCCTTGGGATTCACGACCGTCTCCCAGTCGAAGTGCGTGGAGTTCAGGGCCAGTCCGGACTCCTTCGCGGCGGCGATGACGGGGTCGCAATTCGGAAAGCCGAACGGTTCTCCCTGCTTGTAGCCGGCGGCCACCACGGCCTTGATCGTGCCCGGGGTGTCCTTGGCCAGCTCATTGCGAAGCGTGTAGAGCTGCAGGCCCATGGCCCGCCGGTAAGCGTTGTCCGGTTCGAGCGCTCGGGCGAGCGGCGATGCGGCCAGAGCCGCGAGCGCGGTGGTGCTGACGAATTCGCGACGGTTCATATGCTTGGGACGAGCTTGGACGCGCTTCACGGTCGGCGCAAGCGTCGGGATCGAAACCGCCAACGGAACCGGCAGGCGCGCGTTCCAGGAGTTCACCGATCTTGGCGGTGTCATTGACAAAATGCGCCTGCTGCGGCGAACTGGACCGGGCTGATCCTGAACCGCCATGAAGACGCACCTTTTACGCTGCCTTGCCTTGCTGGGCATCCTCCTGCCCGCCGTCACCAACCGCCTTGCCGCCGCCGAGACCTCCGTGGACTCCGTCGTCGCCCGGTACGTCGAAGCGCTGGGAGGAAGAGGCGCTTTGGAGAAGCTCACCAACAGCGTTTCCAAGGGAACCGCGTCGGCATCGGGCATGGAAATGCAGATCGAGCTGTTCCGCGCGGCTCCGGCACTCCAAGCCTCGCGGGTCGAGATCCCCGGCATGGGGACGATACGGGACGTCTACGACGGCAAGCGTGCCTGGTCGGCGAGTCCGTTCGCCGGCAATTCCGAGAAGAGCGGGGAGGAACTGGCCAAGGCGGTCCGCGACGCCGCGTTCCATCAGCCGCTCCAGCTGAAGCAACTGTTCTCGCCACTCGCCTACAAGGGACCCGAAAACCTCGGAACCCAGAAGGTGGAGGTGCTTGAAGCCAGGCTGGCGGGCGGCGCGGTCGAGCGGTTCTACTTCGGGACCGCGAACGGTCTCCTGGCGAGACGTGACGCGGAAGTGGACACGTCCGCGGGGAGGGTCAAAACCGTCAGCGTCTTCGAGGACTACCGGGCCGTGGACGGCGTCCAGCAACCGCACCGGGTCCGGATGACCATCGAAGCCGCCTCTCAACCGCCGATGGAAGTGGATTTCAAGCTGACGGAGATCCGCCAGAACGTCGTGCTCCCGGCGAACGCTTTTGCCAGGCCCGAGTAGTCACGGAACAGCGGCTCGTCGACGCCGGTCAGGCCTGCGGGGTGGCTTTCCCGCACGACCGTGGCTGAAGCGCGGGCTGCCCGTTCGACTCGAGGGGCGTTCCTTCGTATCAACCGGTCCCAAACTTTGCACGGCATAATCCGAATTTGTACGCTCGTTCACCCATCCTCGATTAACCCTCACCCATGATTCCCCATACTCGCGCCTCCGACCACGTGCCTTTCCGAATCCGCACCACGCTCGCCACCCTCGCGGCACTCCTGCTGGCGTCTGCGTCGGCTCAGGAGCCCTCCGCCGCGGAAAGGAGCGCCTTGCTCAAGGCCAGGGCGGCCGCCAGCCAGGCGGCCCTGCACCAATACGAGTGGATCCAGACCACCGTGGTCAGCCTTGGCGGCGACGAAAAGTCCCGCAAGCAGGAGCGCTGCTATTACGGCGCTGACGGGGGGCTGCAGAAGGTGGAAGTCGGAGCGACGCCCGAAGCTGCGCCACGCCGTGGCCTCCGCGGCCGCATCGCGGAGCGCAAAAAGGAGGAACTTACCGACTACATGAAGAGCGCCGTGGCCCTGGTCAGAACCTACGTTCCGCCCAACGCGGACCGGATCCAGCGCGCCAAGGAGGCCGGCAAGGTCTCGATCGAGATGCTCGACCCCGGCAAACGGATCCGACTGAGCTTCCGCGACTATGAGAAGGCGGGCGACAACCTGGGGGTCGAAGTGGATCTCACCAACAACCGCCCCCTCGCTTTGAAGGCCAGTTCTTACCTCGACGACCCCGAAGACAAAGTCACGCTGGAGGTGCGCATGGCGCAGCTCAACGAAGGGACCGACTATCCTGCCGAGGTGACACTGAACGCGCCCGCCAAGAAGTTGACCGTGAACGTGCAGAACTCCGGCTACCGCAAGACCAACTGACTGCATGCGTGGCGTCCTCCCGCCTGAACCGTTTTCGCCCGATCCCCATCGGGCGATGCCTGGAACCAACCAAATCAACACGAAACGCACTCCCCTGACTCGGATTCTACCATAACCATGAAGAACACCCTGTTCACCTGGGCGACGAGCGCCCTGCTCGCCAGCGGCATGCTCGCCTTCACCTCCTGTTCCTCGACCGACGGAGCTGAGGAAATCACGGCGATCGAGACTCCCGAAGGCGCGGTGATCGTCGACACCTTCACCACCGTGGCGACCGTCACGGCCATTGACACCTCGAAACGCAAGGTGACCCTCGCCTTTCCCGATGGCAGCAAGGGCACCTACAAGGCGGGACCGGAAATCGTGAACTTCGGCCAGATGCAGGTCGGGGATCAGATCAAGGCCACCATTTCCGAGGAAGTCGCGGTCTACGTGGGCGCGGGCGCCCCGCCGAGTGCTGCGGCTGGCGCCGGCGTAGCCCTCGCACCCGTGGGGGCGAAGCCTGGCGGCGTGTTCGTCGAGACCGCCCAAGTGACCGCCAAGGTCACCGCCGTGGACGCCAAGAAGCGCAAGGTCACCTTCGAACTGCCCGACGGCAGCTCCAAGAAGGTCAAAGTGGGGAAGCAAGTCGATCTGGCCTCGGTCAAGCCGGGGGACAACGTGACCGTCCAGGTGAGCGAAGGCGTCGCCCTGGCGGTGGTCAAACCCTGAGGGTCTCGATCGCGCCATTGCCCAATCCGTCAGGCTGCCGGCGGTGCGGACCTTGACGCCTAGTGTACATTCCTCCTCCCGAACAACCTGACTCGAACGACAACCACGCCCCCATGAACCAACCCCGAACCCTCTGGCTGCCCCGCCTAGTCCTGGTCGCAGCCTGGGTCCAAGCCGCCGCCGTGATGCTCGCCGCAGGCACCCCGGCCGACCACTCCTCATCCACGGTCAAACACCGATCCCATCTCCCGATGCCGAACACGGTCCGGCCCGACCTCGTCACCTATGACGCCAAGAGCCCCGACACCAAATACCCGCCCATCCAGGAACTGCGTCCGCCGGCGGGGGCGCCCAATGTCCTGATCGTCCTGATCGACGATGCCGGCTTCGGCTCCTCGAGCGCCTTTGGCGGGCCCTGCCAGACACCGACTCTCGACCAACTGGCCGCCGGGGGACTGAAGTACAACCGGTTCCACACCACCGCGCTTTGCTCGCCCACGCGCCAGGCCCTGCTCACCGGCCGCAACCACCACTCGGCCGGGATGGGCAACATCACCGAGATTGCGAGCGGCGCGCCCGGTTACAGCTCCGTGCTGCCCAATTCCATGGCGCCCCTGGCCCGGACGCTCGTCTACAACGGCTATTCGACCGCGCAGTTCGGCAAGTGCCACGAAGTGCCGGTATGGCAGACCAGCCCGGCCGGGCCGTACGACTCCTGGCCCACCGGCGGGGGCGGTTTCGAGTACTTCTACGGTTTCATCGGCGGCGAGGCGAACCAGTGGTATCCGACCTTGTACGAGGGCACCACCCCGATCGAATTGAAGAAGACCCCCGAGCAAGGCTATCACCTCGTGGCCGACATGACCGACAAGGCCCTCAATTGGATCGGCCAGCAGAAGGCCCTCACCCCGGACAAGCCTTTCTTCATCTACTTCGCCCCCGGCGCGACCCACGCTCCCCATCACGTCCCGAAGGACTGGGCCGACCGTTACAAGGGCAAGTTCGACCAAGGCTGGGACAAACTGCGTGAGGCGACTTTCGCGCGACAGAAGCAGCTCGGGGTCATCCCGGCCGACTGTCAGCTGACGCCCCGCCCGAAAGAGATTCCCTCGTGGGAGGAGATGCCCGAAGCGCTGAAGCCGGTGCTCCGCCGCCAGATGGAGGTCTACGCCGGCTACATGGAGTACACCGATCATCACGTGGGCCGCATCGTGGAGAAACTCCAGAAGCTCGGCGTCCTCGAGGACACCCTCATCTATTACATCGTGGGCGACAACGGCGCCTCGGCCGAGGGCACCCTCATCGGTGCGTACAACGAAATGGCCAACTTCAACGGACTCGCGGCCCTGGAAACACCCGAGTTCCTCAAGCAACGACTCGACAAGCTGGGCGGACCCGAATCCTACAACCATTACGCTGTCGGCTGGGCGCACGCCCTGAACACGCCCTTCCAGTGGACCAAGCAAGTGGCATCCCACTGGGGCGGCACCCGTAACGGCGCCGTGATTCACTGGCCCAAAGGCATCAAAGCGAAGGGGGAGATCCGGTCCCAGTTCCATCATGTAATCGACGTGGCGCCCACGGTCCTCGAAGTCGCCAGCCTCCCGCAGCCGGAATACGTGAATGGCATTCAACAAGACCCCCTCGAGGGCGTCAGCATGCGGTACACGTTCGACGACGCGAAAGCCCCCGAACGCCATGAAACGCAGTACTTCGAGATCTTTGGCAACCGGGGCCTCTATCACCAGGGCTGGACCGCGGTGACCAAACATCGAACGCCGTGGCTGCTCATGGGCGCCAAGACGGTCCCCTTCGACGACGACGTCTGGGAACTCTACGCCGACACCGACTGGAGCCAGTCGAAGGACCTCGCCCGGGAAATGCCCGGGAAACTCCACGAACTCCAACGGCAGTTCCTGATCGAGGCCACGCGCTACAAGGTGTTGCCCTTGGACGACCGCACCACCGAGCGGATGAACTCCGACACCGCGGGTCGCCCGGTCCTGATCCGCGGCAAGACGCAGCTCCTCTTTGGCGGCATGGGACGCCTCAACGAAAACTGCGTGCTCAACCTCAAGAACAAGTCCCATTCGGTCACCGCCGAAATCGACGTGCCCTCGTCCGGTGCCGAGGGCGTCATCGCCGCCCAGGGCGCGAACATTGGCGGCTGGAGCCTCTATGCCAAGAGCGGCAAGCTCAAGTACTGCTACAACCTCGCGGGGGTGGAGCACTTCTTCATCGAATCCGCCACGCCGCTCCCGGCAGGCAGCCACCAGGTGCGCATGGAGTTTGACTACGACGGCGGCGGCCTTGGCAAGGGTGGCAAGGTCAAGCTCTTCGTCGATGGCAAGAGTGTCGGCGAAGGCAAAGTCGCGATGACCCAGGCGATCGTGTTTTCAGCCGATGACGGCGCCGACGTTGGCGAAGACTCGGGGGCCCCGGTCTCGCCCGACTACGGACCGGTCGGCAACGGGTTCAACGGCGAGGTGAGGGGCGTCCTGCTCTCGATTGCCGATGACTCCGACAACTCCGATCATCTGGTGGATCCCGAGGCGGCAGTGCGCGCCGCCCTGGGCCGGCACTGAAGCGTCTCACCGGACCGGGCATGCCCCTGGTGTATTCCATGGGCATGCCCGGGGCACCGTTCCATGAAACCGCGGCCGTCACTCCGTTCATTCCGTCCTGCGTTCAGCAACCACGCTTCACCGTGGGTCCGACGAAAGCCGCCTGAACGTGGCCATGAACCGCACACGCGTAGGGCCGGCTTTCCAGCCTGCCGGTGCGCCGGACTGTCCGGTCCGGCGACACGGGGGGCGACTGGAAAGTCGCCCCAACCGGCAGAAGGGGATGTCTGCCCTACCTGGCTCCAAGGTGGGGCGCGCAGTCCTCTGCGGGCCGAACCCGGCGGGCAGCGGAGTGCCCGTCCTACCTGGAGGAGGGTTATAGAATCCTTCGGTCGCAGCGGCGTCTGCTGCCTTTGGCTGGCCGCCACGGCGCTCCATTCCTTGATTGGGCAGCCCCTGAATCCTCACCTGGACGCGGCCAGGGCGGCGCTGAATGACGGCGATGCGGCACGGGCCAAACGCGAGTTGCGGCTGTCGCTGCAAGAGGATCCGCTCCAGCCCCAGACCCATCTCCTGCTGGCGCTGCTCCTGGCGCGCGAAGGCGACCTCGAGCAGGCGACGGTCGGTTTCCAGCAGTCGTTGACCCTGGACGGGAACCAACCCGTGGCCCGGTATAATCTCGGAACGGCACTCCTCTGGCGCAACGAGGCCGTCGAGGCGGCGCGCCAGCTCGAGGACGCGCTGCTGCTCAACCCCGACCATGTTCCCACCTACAACAACCTCGCCAAAGCCTACGTCCTTGCCGGAATGCCTGACCTGGCCCTCGCCACCTACCGCGAGGCCTTGCGACGCGACCCGGCAAACGCGGTCGCGCGGCGCAGCATCGCCACGTTGACCACCGCCGCCGGTTCCGCCCGGCGGACCGAACGCGGCGAGGCCCCGGCCCGGCTCACGTCCGTGGACCCAAGCCCGCTTCCGGGAAGCGCCTCTTGGCTGCTGGCCGCAGCGGGTGCGAAGTCTCCCACCGCCCCGGCACCTGTGGACGCCTCGCCGGCTGCCCCCGCCCCGCCCACCCCGAGCCCCGCGGAGGATGTCGAAGCCGGGTTGGCGGACCTGCGGGACCTCGCCAAGGACTTGCCGCACGTCACGTTCGAAACTCGGGGCGGGCGCTTGGCCATCGCCGGCTGGACCAGCGGGCCAGAAGAACGGAAGCTGCTCGACAAGATCCTTGCCGGACGGACGGACGTGTTGGATCTGACCACGGATGACAACGGCGATCCGCATCGAATGCTCGAAGTGGACACGACGATCTTCAAGATCATCGGGCTCGACTCCCAAAGCGCGGGTCATAATTTTCTGCGCCGCGTGTCGGTGAACGCCTCGGTGGCGGATGCGGCGTTGGCGGCCTTCAACTGGATGTACACCGCGGCGATCAGCTACGAAGTCAACATCGCCAACGCTTCCGAGCAGCGCGTGGCCTTTCTCGCCCGCCCGCACCTGACCACCCTCAGTGGATCGGTCGCCAAGTTCACGGCCGGTGGCGACATCGTCTACCAGGTTGCCGGACTCAACTCGGGTGACATCAAGCCCTATCCCTTCGGGACCACGCTCGAAGTGACGCCCACTTTGCTGCGCACGCGGGGTGAGGATGGCAGCCCCCGGATCCGCCTGCATGTGGTCGCCGGCCGGCGTACGATCCTTCCCGTCTCGGACTTTGACGGCGTGCCGGAACAAGGCGCAACGGTGTTCGAGAATGTTTCCGTGACCAGCGACGCGGTCCTGGGTTTGAACCAGACGCTGATCCTTACCGGCTTGAATCAACGCGAGCAGCGCACTCGCCGGTCGGGCGTTCCCGGCCTGAAGTCCATTCCGGTGATCAAATACCTGTTCTCGGAGACCGTGACGACGACGTCCGACCTGGCGATCATCATCCTGCTGACTCCGCGCGACCCGGCCTTCTGGGACGAACAGAACAAGCGCGCCATCACCGCCTTTGTCGAGAAGCGGCGCGCCTTCGTGCTGGCGAGCCGCGGCACCGAGGAGGACCTGCGCCAGTTCAAGGAGAAGTACCCTGATTGGGACCAGTTCGCGCCCAATCGCATGGCGTCGCACTTCTTCCTGATCGAGAACAGCGACGCTTACCGGCGCGTGAGCGGGATGGACCTCGCGTCGGAGGACATGGACTTCGAACTCCTCGGTGCCCGCAAGAAGAAGAAACCATGAGTTCGATCTTGTCCCGCCTCCGCGAGGTCCGGATGCTGCTCGGGGTCTTGACCCTGGGGCTGACCGCGTGTCATTCGTTAGGTCCGAACTCTGTCCCTCGTGACCGCTTCGGGTACAGCTCGGCGCTGGCCGAGTCCTGGAAGAGCCAGATGCTGCTGAACCTGGTGAAGACCCGCTACCTCGATGCGCCGATCTACCTCGAGGTGGGACAGATCGTGAGCGGCTACACCCTTGAAACGGGCGTGAATCTGTCCGGCCAGTTCTCACCTCAGAACCTCCGCGGCGACTCGTTTGCCGGCGCCGGGGTGTCGGGAACGTTCACGGACCGACCCACGATCACCTACACGCCCCTGACGGGCGAGAAGTTCCTGGTCAGCTTCCTGGCCCCGATACCTCCGGCTCGCGTGCTCGCCCTGGTGCAGTCGGGCTACGCCGCGGATTTCATTCTCGAACTCACCCTGGAATCGCTCAACGGCCTGCGCAACCGGCCGGTAAGCGTGGGCTCACGGTCCCAGGCCGATCCGGAGTTCTACCGCGCCGTGGCGCTCCTCCGGGAACTCCAGGACGCGAACGCGTTGGGCGTACGCCTGGAGCCCGGAAGCAGCCCGCCGCCGGTCACGGTGGTTTTCTTCCGCCAGGAGCGCATCACCGCGGAGCTGGCGGCCAGGCTCGACGAGTGCCGGGACCTCCTGGGGCTGCCCGGCGACCAACTGTCCTTCCGCCTGGTGCAGTCGCCGGTGCGCGGCGGCCCGGGAGAGCTGAGCACCGGCACGCGCTCGCTGTCGCAGGTGATGAGCGCACTCGCGGCGGGGATCGACATTCCCGCGAGTCACCGCGAGCGAAAACTCCTTCCGCCCCTGGGCGACTCGGCCCCCGGTGAAACGCCCCTGCTCCACGTTCACAGTGGTGACCGGCCGGCGCGACGGGCCTTCGTCTCAGTGCCTTACCAGGACGAGTGGTTTTGGATCGCGGAAGACGACTGGAGATCCCGTCGCTGCTTCACTTCGCTCCTTTTCCTCTTCACCCTCGCCGACGGCGGAGGGGCGGGAACGCTCCCGACCATCACGATCCCCGCGCAATAAACTCCAAACCATGCATCCCAACCTGCGTCACACCTGCCTGAAGTCAGCCCTGATCAGTGGCCTTGCCTCGTTGCCGCTGGCCCACGCCGGCGGCCTGATCCTGTATGAAATCGCCACCCCGGATGTCGGCCTGGCCGCGGCGGGTTATGCCGCTCGAGCTCAAGACGCTTCCACCGTGTTCACGAATCCCGCGGGCATGAGCCGGATCGAGAGCGCGCAGTTCCAGGGAGGCCTCCAGTTGACCTACGGGAACGTGGAGTTCTCGAAGAACGCCGCCGACACCGGCCCGCTCCTCCGGAACGACGGCGACGGCGGCAACGCGGTGGGGGCGCTTCCCGCCGCCAGCTTCTTCTTCGTCCAACCGCTGTCGGAAAAACTCGCGGTCGGTTTTGGCACCCTGTCCTACTTCGGGCTCGTGGAGGATTTCGACGACGATTGGGCCGGCCGTTACTACATCCAGGACGGCACCCTGCTCGGCATGAGCCTCCTCCCCAGCGTCAGCTGGAAGGTGACGGAATGGCTGTCGGTGGGAGCCGGGCTCAATGCCATGTTCGGTTACTTCGACACCGAGGTGGCAGTGCGGACCGGGGTCCTCTCCCCAGACGGTCAGCTCAGGCTGCACGACGAGACCTGGGGCTTTGGCGCCAACGTTGGCCTTCTCTTCGAACCCGCCGCCGGCACGCGCGTCGGGCTGACGTACCTGTCCCCGGTCGATCTGGACTTCGAGACCACACCCGAGTTCAGCAATCTCGGACCGCTGGGCGGCCTGCCCATCTTCACCACGCCTCCCGGCCTTGATCTGGGAGTGACGGTGCCTCAGGCGGTGATGCTGAGCGGCTACCGTGAACTCAGTCAGCGCTGGGCCCTGCTCGCGAACGTGGGCTGGCAGAACTGGCACCAATTCGGAAAGGTCGACGTTGGCGTTGACTCGGCGAACCCCACCAGCCTGAACCAGGAACTGAATTACCAGGATACCTGGCACGGTGCCGTCGGCGCCCAATTCCGGCCTTCCCAGGACTGGACGCTGTCCGGAGGTATCGCCTACGACACCTCGGCGGTGGAGGACGAAAACCGGACGCTGAGCCTTCCCGTCGGTGAGAACTTCCGGATCGGCGTTGGAGCGCAATGGCAGCTCAGCCGGAAGCTGAGGCTGGGTGCGGCTTACGAATTCCTGTGGGCCGGCGACATGACGGTGGTGCAGGATTCGATCTACCGCGGGCGGATATCCGGGGCGTTCGAGGAGAGTTGGTTCTCCTTCGCCGCCCTGAACCTGGTGTGGGAATTCTGAAGGTTACTTCGCTGCCAGCGCCTTCTCGATGGCCTGGGTCACCTTCGCCGAGTCGGGTTCGTCCGCGGATTCGAAGCGGGCGATGACCTTGCCATCGCGGCCGACGAGGAACTTGCCAAAATTCCATTTCACCTCGCCGGGAAAGGCGGCGTCCTTGCCCGTCAGCGCGGTGTAGAGCGCGCTCTGGTCGGGCCCGGATTTCACCTTCACCTTTTCCAGGAGGGGGAAGGTCACGTCGAATTTCGAGGAGCAGAACTGCTTGATCTCCTCGGGCGTACCCGGCTCCTGGCCGCCGAAGTCGTTGCTCGGAATGCCGATCACCACGAAGCCCTGGTCCTTGTACTTGCGGTAGATCGCCTCCAGGGGCTGGTACTGCCGGGTGTAGCCGCACTTGGAGGCGACGTTGACCAGGAGAACCACCTTCCCCTTGTAGTCCTTCAGCGAGGTGGCCTTCCCGTTGATGTCGTGGAGGGGAAGGTCCTGGAGCGATCCGGTTCGGGCGGCGAAGGCGCTCATAAGCACGGCGGCGGCGAGGGCAAGCGAGTTCAGTTTCATGGTGGAACAAAGTGTCGTGACGCCTTGTCCTGTCAAGCAGCTCCCCCCGGGAGGCGCCGGGTGGTCGAGCCCGTCGTCCGGCCCCGGACTACGGGCCGGTCTCCAGAGCAAGGCCCGCGCGTTCCACAGCCTCCATGTGGCGTCGCTTGGCCAGGAACCGGCCATAGAACGCCTTCTCTTCGGTGGTCCACACCGCAGCCTCCTCGTAATCGCCGCAGAACGGGATCTGGAGATCGATCCAGCACGCCAGGCGCTCGAGTTCCGACCGATCGAGGCGCATGCCATAATGGCCGCGTTCGAGGACGTCCAGCAGGCGGCTGCGCGCCGCACCGCCGGCGTAGGGAGGCAGCATTTCGGGAACGGACTGCGCGCCAATCCAGTTCACGAGTTCATTGGGAACGCCGGCCAGGTAACGCTCCCCTCCCAAGCGGCGCTCGGCAACGTTGGCGAGCGCGAGGTAGCTTGCGCTCCACGCGCGCTTGGCGAGCGGCTCGACCACGGGGGCGGATTGCAGACTGAACGCGAGTTCGTCCGCCGGGCAGGCACCACCGGCCGCCTCGGACAAGAACGACGCCGGAAACGCCAACCCCGTCCGCGTCTCCCAACGCCGCACGTCGTGGTGACACCGCACACAGGCACGGTCCAGCAGCGGCTGGATCTCGCGGGTGTAACTAGTGTCTGGAATGAAACATGTATCTATTTGTCGCTCAATTAGATAAGTGC
>CAZHUS010000111.1:0-26293 GCA_964535555.1 uncultured Verrucomicrobiota bacterium | reverse complement strand
GGCTCACCCCGGCTCGGTAGTCCAGCCCCAGCTTCAACAAATCGGAGATGCACCGGAGCCCTGCACCAGGTTCGGATTCCGCTGGCCAAAGGCGATGCCTTCGCAGTAAAGGTGCCGTCTCCGTGCATCACCATCCTGTCCAAACCCGATGAGAACCTTGCTGACGCTGCTCGCCGTCGCGACCGCCAACCTCTGTGGCCTCACTTTCGGCGCCGACGCCACCCTGGCCGCGCCGCCGAAGATCCGCGTCATGCTGCTGACCGGCCAGTGCAGCCAGTACCACCACTGGGCCTTGAGCAGCGTGATCCTGAAACGCATCCTCGAAGAGCCGGGGATTTTCACGGTAACATCCGCGATCACCCCGCCACGCGGCGCCGACATGTCCGGCTTCAAGCCGGACTTCCGTACGTGCGACGTCGTGGTGTTGGACTATGAAGGAGCGGACTGGCCCGAGCCGACGCGGCAGGCCTTCGCCGAGTTCATCCGGCAGGGCGGTGGGCTGGTTTCGTTTCACGCCACGGACAACGCCTTCCCAAAATGGACCGACTTCAATGAGATGATCGGCGTCGGTGGCTGGGGCGGACGGACCGAGGCGGCAGGCCCCAAGGTGCGATGGCGCGAAGGCAAGATGGTGTTGGACGACTCACCGGGCACGGCTGGCCATCCCCCGGCCCATGACTTTCAGGTCATCACTCGCGCACCCGAGCATCCCATCATGCGTGGGCTGCCGGAGAAGTGGATGCACGCGCACGACGAGTTGTACAGCCAGTTCCGGGGGCCGGCGAAGAACCTGGAAGTGCTGGCCACCGCCTTTGCCGACAAGTCGAAGTTCCGCGGGGCCAGCGGCGAACATGAGCCGGTGCTCATGGCCCTCCAGTTCGGCAAGGGCCGCATTTTCCACACGACGTTCGGTCACGTGGGTCCGCGCGACGTGGAGCCCGTTCCCCAGATGAATTGCGTCGGGTTCATCGTCACCTTCCAGCGAGGAACCGAATGGGCGGCCACGGGGAAGATCACCATTCCCGTCCCCGCCGATTTCCCGTCGGCGGACAAGACTTCCGTTCGCAGCCCGTAAGGGAGCGGTGCGACGGTCGGAAACATCCGCCTCCGCCGCCGGCGCCGTGAAGTCCCGCCGGCTCGATTCAGGTCGGCGCGGCCCATCCCGAGTCAGGATTCACCGCCGCGGCCCCGGGGCGAATCGGAGCTCCTGACCGCGGTCCCGGTCAGCCGCGTCCGCGATGCGGGCGGATCGTGGACTCGCGACGCGGATCCGCACCTCTTGCGGCGCCGCAGTCGCTGGCACAAGGGGCATTGACTTGGCAACGCGGCCTCCCGCCTAATCAGTGCATGAAACAGGGCGCCGGCGTTAAACCAGGAACACTGCTTTCAATCCTGCTGCTTTCATCTGCCCCTGGTTTGGATGCCGCCGTGGTGAACTGGGATGGTGGTGGCGGCAATTCCTCATGGCACACCCCCGAGAACTGGAGTGCCGACCGCGTGCCCGGGTCCGCCGACGACGTACGCGTACCGGCGGGCTTCGCCGACGCCATCATCTTCTCCTCCGGCCTCACCACGATCCGGTCGCTGGACTGCGCCGGTGCCCTGCGGCTCACCGGTGGACGCCTGGCCTTGAGCGGCGGGGGGTCGCGGATCGCGGGGGCGCTCAGCCTGTCCGGGAGCGCCACGCTGCGCGTGAACGGGAGCGGAACGGAGTTGGTGGTTGAAGGGGCGGTCAGCGTCGCCGGCGGCACCATCGAGTGCCTGCAGGGTGCCGTTTGCCGGTTGCCCGGCCTGACCGCGCTGGATATCCGCACGCGTCATGTGACGCTCAGCGTGGCCAACTCCGGTTCTTTGCTGGCGGCGCCCACCCTCATGAGCGTCCTGCAGGCCGAGCCCTATACGCTGACGCTCGAGGCGCTTTCCGGTGGCCGGCTCGAGTGTCCGGCGCTCGCCCGGCTCGAAGGGGATGCCGCGCTGGTGGCGCGGGGCGCGGGGACAACGCTCGACCTCTCCGGCCTCGGCGGCGTATGGGCAAACACGAACGCCACCCGCCGGAGTTCGCTCGAGGTGTCCGACGGTGCCGAAGTCCGGATGCCCGGGCTCACGGGCCTGCGCCAAGTGGACGTCACCCTGCGGAAGGCGGGGGCGGGCGCGCCGCTGGCGGGGTTGGTGTCGTTCGAGCGCGGGGAACTGCAGACGCAGGACACGACGAACGCCTTCCCCGGGCTCGCCCGGTTCGTGGACGGTTCGCTGGATGCCAACGCGGGCTCGTGGCTGTCGCTGCCGCTGGTGAGCACCGTCGAGGTCACGACCGGCGTGGCGACCCTGGCGGTGGCCGGGCCGTCCAGCCGCGTGGCGTTTTCGGGAGCCTCGGCGCTGATCGCCGCCGGAACCGCGCGACTGGACCTCGAGGTTTCCGACGGCGGGATTCTTGACCTCGGCCAGGTCACCCGGCGCGAGGGGCGAACCACGGTCCGTTCGGAGGATGCGGGGTCGCTGGTGGACCTCTCGGGCCTGGCGGGCGTGTGGAGCCATCCGCCGTCAACCACGCCCGCCGTGCTCGAGGTGGCCGGGGGCGGCGAGATCCGGGCGCCGGGGCTGACCGGGCTGCACCGGACCGAACTGATCCTGCGGGACGCAGGCAGCCGGTTCCCGACCGCGGGGCTGGCCTCCCTGGTGGAGGGCGAACTGCGGGTCGAGCGCGCCACCCACACCTTCCCGGCGCTCACCCGGCTGGAGCAGGCGGAAGTCGTGGTCGCCAAGGGGGCGGTGTGTCGTTTCCCGGCTCTGACCGGCTTGACGCTTCTCACCGGGAATAGGCTCACGCTGCGCGCCGACGGGGCCGGCAGCGCGCTGGACCTCTCCCAACTCGAACGTGTCGCGATGGAGGGAAATGCGCTTCTGGATGTTACCGCCACGGATGGCGGCGTGGTGGACCTGTCCCGCCTGGCAAACCCCACCGGCCGGGTCCTGGTGGAAGCGCGCGGGGCCGGGTCCGTGGTGGACCTTTCGTCGGTGCAGGGGCTGTGGCGCAACGAAACCGGCACCTGGCCGGCCGGACTGGTGGTCGAGGCGGCGGGGACCATCCGGATTCCGGGGGTGACGGGCCTCGAACGCTTCGAGGTGCGGATCCGCGACACGGGGCAGCTCGCGCTCGAGGCGGTGCGCAGCCTGGCGCAATGCCGGGTCACGCTGGACGCGGTCACGGCCGCCTTCCCCGCCCTCACCGACCGCTCGACGACGACCTTCGTGCTGTGGAACGGCGGGCAGGCCGTGTTTCCACCGGCGGCGGACCTCGTCGTGACCGACATCCGCCCGCCTGCGGCCGCCGCGGCCGGCGACCTCGTGACGCTGGCCTGGACCGTCCGCAACCAGGGCACCAACGCCACGGCCGGCGGGCGTTCGGACGCCGTGGCGCTGTCGCCCAACCGGGCGGTTGGCGCGGACTTGTTCCTCGGACACTTCGCGGACGATGCCGTCCTCGGCCCGGGCGAGGCCCGCACCCGCACCAACACCGTCCTGCTCCCGGCCGGGCTCTCCGGCACGCAGTACTTCGTGGTCACGGCTGACAGCCGTCTCGAGTGCTTCGAGGACCTGGCCGAGGACAACAACAGCCTGGCAGCCGCGACGGGTACCGTGTTGTCCGCCGCCGACCTCGAGGTCGCGGACGTGGCCGCCCCGCCGACGGCCCGTCTCGGGGACACCCTGCGCGTGTCGTGGGTGGTGACCAACAGCGGCACCGTTCCCGCGGGCCGGAGCTGGACGGACCGCCTGTACCTCGCGGCGAACCCCACCAACCTCACCGGGGCGCGAACCCTGCTGAACCGGCCGGCGATGGCGACCCTTCCCGCCGGTGCCCGCTACACCAACACCGCGGATGTCCTGCTTCCGGGCCCGCGGGAAACCGCTCCCGGCCCGCGGTACCTGGTGGCCTTCGCCGATGTGAGCCGGGCCCAACCCGAGGCCGTCGAGTCGAACAACACCCGGGCGCAAGCCATCACGATCGAGCCGCCGCCGATGCCGGACCTCGCCGTGCTCAGCGTCGTGGCGCCGTCCAGCGCCGAGCCGGGCGTGGCGGTTCCCGTGGTCTGGGGCGT
Source organism: uncultured Verrucomicrobiota bacterium (assembly GCA_964535555.1). Taxonomy (GTDB): domain Bacteria; phylum Verrucomicrobiota; class Verrucomicrobiia; order Limisphaerales; family J093; genus DSVZ01. The sequence continues at coordinate 22,196 of CAZHUS010000111.1, read as the reverse complement.
GACCAACCGCGGTGCGGCCATCGCCCGCGGAGTGTGGACCGAAACGCTGTCCGCCTCGAATGCGCCGGGCGTGACCCTCGAGCTGGCGCGGCTCGACCTGACGAACGCACTTGATCCCGGCGCCTTGCTGTGGCGGACGCAGACGGTGGTCTTCCCGGTCACCGGCCCGGCGGGGGCCTTCGTCGTGACGGCGCACGCCGACCGGTTCGACGAGGTGGCCGAGTCCGACGAGACCAACAACCGCACAGCGGCGGATCCGGCGACCACCGTGCCGCTGCGCCTGGGCCTGGTGTTGGCGGCTTCCGCGGTGGCCGAGCAGAGCCCCGTTGCCGTGCGGGCCGCGATCACCCGCAACGGGCCGGCCGACCAATCGCTGACCGTGAGCTTCGCCAGCAGCGATCCCGGCGAGGTGGCGGCACCGGCGCCGGTCGTCCTGGCGTCTGGCGTGTCGGCCGGGGTCGTCGAGTTCCGGGCGCTGCCCGACGGCGCCGTGGATGGTCCGCAGGCCGTGCGCCTCACCGCCACCGCACCCGGTTTCCCCGCCGGCGAGTCCACCCTCGAGGTGCTGGACTCCGACCGGCCGGGGCTGACGCTGGTGCCGGTGGCGAGCGAGATGCTCGAGGGACGCACCATGGGCGTGCGAGTGACGCGGCCCGAGGCCGGCGCCGCGCCGTTGACGGTCACCGTGGCCAGCGAGGCCCCGGGGCAGTTGAGTCCGCCGCTCACCGTCACCATCCCCGCGGGCTCGGCCTTCTGGGATTTCCTGGTCCTGGCCGTGGACGACACGCTGGTCGAGCCGCCGTTGGCCTACGCCGTCACGGCGTCGGCGCCGGGGCTCGAACCGGGCGCCGCCGCCCTGACCATCCTGGACAACGACCTTCCGTCCGTGACCCTGACCCTCGCCGATTCCGCGGTCGGGGAAGGGGCGGGCAACCAGGCCACGCGGGGCACGATCACCCGTGACCCTGTCAGCAGCCGGGCGCTGACTGTCGCCATCGAAAACAGCGACGTCACGGCCGCCGTCGCCCCCCTCCGCGTGGTGATCCCGGCGAACCAGGCGAGCGCCGGCTTCCCGGTGGCGGCGGTGGACGATTCGCAACTCGACGGCCCGCAAACCGCCGTGTTCAGCCCGCGCGTGCTGGCTTCGGGCTCGGACGTTCCCGTCGCGGGCGGGACCGGCGCGACGCTGGTGGTTCGTGACGACGACGGCCCGGGCCTCCGGGTCGAGGTGCAACCCGGGCTGGTGGCCGAGGGACTGGCTTCCGCCGGCACCGTCACGGTCTTCCGCAACACCCCGCCCGTGGACAGCCTGGCCGTGAGCCTGGTGTCGGGCGACCCGGCGACGGCGGTCGTGCCCGCGACGGTGGTCCTCCCGTCCGGTGCGGCCTCCGTGAGTGTGCCGTTCTCGACCGTTGCGGACGCGGCGCCTGCGGGCAACCGGGGCGTCACGTTCACCGCCAGCGCGGCGGGTCATGCGGGCGGGTCGGCGACGGTGGTGGTGACGGACGTGGACCTGCCCGACCTGGTGGTCCGCGACGTGATCGCGCCCGCCACGGCCTACGCCGGGCTGCGGGCCACGCTGGGATACCGCGTGGCCAACCAGGGACTGTCGGCGACGGCGACCAACTTCCTGATCCGCGTGCTGGTCTCGCGCGACCCGGTGCCCGGGGACGACGTGCTGCTGCACCAGCAGCGGTTCGCGGGGACGCTGGCGGTGGGGCAGGAGGTGACCCAGAGCCTGCCGCTCGAGCTGCCCTCCGCGCCGGGCGCCTGGTGGCTCATCGTGGAGGCCGATGCCGGCCACGAGGTGGCCGAGGGGCTCGAGGACAACAACACCGGGGTCGCGGCGCAGCCGACCCAGTTGCAGACCGAATACACCGCCACGGCGTGGACCGACACCGAGCTCGCGCCCCCCGGCACGGAGGTGGTCGTCGAAGGCACGGTGCAGTTCGCCGCGGGACGACGCGACCATGTGCCCGTGGACGTTCATCTGTCGTGCCGCGGCACGGAGCGGGTGCTGCGGGCCACCACGATGGACGGCAACCGGTTCTTCGTGCGGTTCCGGCCCCTGCCGGGTGAGGCCGGGACGTTCGGGGTCTTCGCCGCGGCGCCCGGCGTGCCGGCCGGCGAGGCCCAGGACACGTTTCAGTTGCTGGGCCTGAAGCCGGTGCCGGCCACCTCTTCGTTCCGGCTGGCCGAGGGCGGCACCTTCACCCGTGCCGTCGCGCTGAGGAACCTGGGGGACGTGGCGTTGACCGGCCTGAGCGCCGTCGTCACCGACGCCCCGCCCGGCCTCGAGGTCCGCGTCGAACCCGCCGCCACCACCGTCCCGCCCCACGGCACGCTGGCCATGCCGTGCACGTTCACCGCCCGGACGCCAGACGCCTCGGGCACCGTGGACGTCGAGGTGACGGCGGCCGGCGGCGTGAGCGAGCGGGTCCACTTCGCGGTGCGCGTGGACCCGTTGACGCCGCGGCTCACGGCGACGCCGTCGCGGCCCGCCGGGGGCATGCTGCGGGGGCGCCAGACGCCGGTGGAGGTCGAGCTGGCCAATGAGGGCGGGGTCGCGACCGGCCCGCTCACCGTGGTGCTCCCGGAGACCCCCTGGCTCTCGCTCGCGGAGGCCAATCCGTTGGCCGCCCTGGCGCCCGGGGAGACCCGGCGCCTGACCCTGCTGCTGACGCCGGCGGCGGACCTGCCGCTCGGCCCCTACGCCGGGGCCTTCACGATCAACGCCACCAACGCCGGCCTCACGGTCCCCTTCGAGTTCCGGGCCGTCTCGGACGCGCGCGGCGACCTCGAAGTCACGGTGGTGGACGAGTTCACCTTCTACGCCGAGGGCGCGCCCCGGGTGGCGGGGGCGAAGGTCGTCGTGCGTGACGCCTACGCTTATGCCGACCTGCGCACCGCGCTGGCCGACGAGCACGGCGTCTGCCGCTTCGAGGGCCTGCCCGAAGGACCCTATGAAGTGGAGGTAAACGCCGACAACCACGTGGGCCATCGCAGCACCGTGCAGGTCGGCGCGGGCCGGGTCGAGGAGCTGATCGCCTTCATCTCCCGCACGACCGTCCGGTACAACTGGACCGTCGAGCCCGTGCAGATCGAGGACCGCTACCGCATCACGGTGGAGACCACCTTCGAGACCGCGGTGCCCGTCCCGGTGGTCACGATGGAGCCGAAGCTCGTCGAACTGGCGGACTTCGCCGGGGCCGGGGGGACGATCGAGTTCCGGATCGAGAACCACGGCCTCATCGCCGCCCAGGCCCTGGCCCTGCGCGTGCCGTTGGCCAGCGCGGTGCAGTTCCCCACGCTGGGTGCCAGCCGGGCCGAGGACGGGTACCTGATCATCGAGCTCGGGGACCTCCCGGCCCGCGGCGCCCTGCGCCTGCCCGCCCGGGTCACGGGCCCGGGACCAGGGGCGGCACTGGCCGGACGCACCCCTCAGGATCCGGCGCCCGCCGACGGCGCCCCGTGCTCCTACGAGGTGGACGCGACCTGGCAGCTCACCTGCGGCTATGTGAACCTCGAGTACGCCACCAGCACCACGGTCTATACCGGCGCGCCGGGTTGCGGAAAGGCGTTCCCGTCCTGGACCCCCGGCCCCAGCGGCAGCGGCAAGCCTCCGAGGCGGCGCGTGCCCGCCTGGGGAACCGGCGAGGGCATCTGGGTGACGCCCAGCCCGCCCCCGTGGCAGGCCAGCACCACCTGCGATCCAGACTGTCTGGTGCGCGCCGGCCTCGGCTGCGCCGGCGGCCCGCTGGGCGAGGCCATTGGCATTCAGCAATGCATCAGCGGCCTGTTCGACGACGAGTACAACCCGCTGAAGTACCTCGACTGCACCGTCACCGGCCTCGGGATGCTGCCCGGCGGTGACATGCCGGCCTGTGCCTACGACGTCCTGCGTTGCTTCATGGAGTTCACCCCGCTCGGAGCCGCGGCGACTGCCGCGACCCGCACCCGCGTCGAGTTGCATGGCGGTCCCGTTCCTCCCGGCGCCGGCACGACCGCCACCGCTTCCGGCGACACCCTCGCCCCCTACCGGGCCGCCATGCGGGCCTATGTGGATCTCCTCGCCGAGATCACCGGCAAGCCCTACGGCGACTGGTGGAAGCCCGAGGACGGTTTTGGCAACCGCGACTCCGCTCTGCGCCGGTTCGCCCGGATGATCGAGCCCGGTTCCGAGGATGGCCGCGCCATCTCGACCGCGGAGTGGATCAACTACGTGAACAGCCCCGAGATCGAAGGGGTGGAGCCGGAAGTCATCGACACCTTCCGCTTCCGCTGGAACTACACCCTCGATGCCTGGAGCCATGGCGTGTACGGCCCGACCGGGACGAACGGCAACGTCATCGACTTCGAGCGCCTCCGCGAACTTGCCCTCGCCTACAAGGCCGGCCACGAGTGGGCCGTCGCCAGCGGCTACGCCGATCCCCTCGTCGCCATCCTCGACACCGTCCGCACCCTCGCCTCGAGCGGCGAGAACGGCGGCATCTGCGCCCGCGTGAAGTTCCGCACCGAACAGGAGGCCGTCCTCACCCGCGACGCCTTCCGTGCCACCCTCGAACTCGACAACCAGGACCTCCTGCGACTCGAGAACGTGGCCGTCGCCCTCGAGATCGTGGACGAAGCCGGCCGCGACGCCACCGCCCGCTTCGCCCTCCGCCCGCCTGAACTCACCGGCCTGAGCGGCGTGGAGGGGAGCGGCATTCTGGCCGCCGGCGTCACCGGCACCGCCCGCTGGCTGATCATCCCCACCGTCGAGGCCGCCCCCGAGGTCGAGACCCGGTACTTCGTCACCGGCCGGTTCCGCTACACGCTGGCCGGCACCGAGGTGTCGGTTCCCCTGGCGCTGGCGCCAATTACCGTCCGGCCCGGCCCGCGGTTGGTGCTGCACTACTTCCACGAGCGTGACGTGTTCAGCGATGACCCCTTCACCAGCGAGATCGAACCGCGCGTGCCCTTCAACCTCGCCGTGCTGGTCCAGAATCTCGGACGCGGCCCGGCGTACGACTTTCGCATCCGGTCCGGTCAGCCGCAGATCGTCGAGAACGAGAAGGGGCTTCTCATCGACTACCAGATCCTCGCCACCGAGGTCACCGGCCAACCGGTCTCGCCGGGGCTCACGGCCGACTTCGGCGACCTCGCGCCCGGGGCGACCGCCGTCGGGCGCTGGCTGTTTGGCTCGTCCCTGCAGGGGATGTTCACTGACTACCAGGCCTCCTTCGAGCACCTCGACGCCATGGGCGAGCCGCGCCTCTCGCTCATCGACCACCTCAGCATCCACGAGTTGATCCACCTCGTGCAGGCAGGCGGGACTTTCGAGGACGGCCGGCCCGACTTCCTGGCCAACGACGTCCCCGACCTTTATGACCGTCCCGACACCCTGCACCTCAGCGACGGCACCAGCCATCCGGTCACCATGGTCGAGCAGGCGGCCGCCGACGGCGTGCCGGACGCCACCAACCTGACTGTGACCCTCACGGCCTCCTTGCCGCCGGGCTGGAGCTGCCTGCGTGTTCCCGATCCCGGCGCGGGCCGGCATCGCCTGGCGCGCGTGACGCGTCCGGACGGCTCGGAGATCGCCTTCGGAACCAACGTCTGGGTGACCGACCGCACCTTCCTCGGCCTCGGCCGCCGCCCCACCTACGAGACCGTTCTCCACCTGCTCGACCACGACAGTCCGGGCGCGTACACGCTGACCTACCGCGAGGCTTCCACCGACACCACGCCGCCCTCGAGCCAGATCCTGCCGCTGGCGGCGCGGAGCGGCGGGGACATCGCGGTGGCCTGGACCGGCGACGACGGCGCGCGCGGCAGCGGGATTGCCGGGTACGACCTCTATGTGTCGGAGGATGACGGTCCCTTCCTGCTGTGGCTGGCGCAGACCTCCGCCAGCGGCGCGGTGTTTGCCGGACGGCTGGGGCACAGCTACGGGTTCTTCAGCGTGGCCACCGACGCGGCGGGCAACGTCGAGGCGATCCCCGGCGCTCCGGACACCCGCACCGAGGCGAGCCTGGTGAACCGTCCCCCCACGGCGGACGGGCTGGCCGACCAGGTCCTCGACGAAGGCGGCGAGTTCCGCCTGGCGCTGCCGGCCGGCGACCCCGACCTGCCGGCCGACCGACTCCGGTTCAGCCTGATCTCCGCGCCGGTGGGGCTGGTGCTCGACCCCGACACCGGCCTTGCGCGGTGGCTGACCACCGAGGCCAGCGGGCCGGGGCATTACCGGCTCGAGTATCGCGTCGCCGACAGTGGCACGCCGCCGCTACTGGCCACGGGCGCGGTGCAGTTGATCGTGCGTGAGGTCAACCTCGCGCCCGCCCTGACCGTCCCCACCAACCGCGTCCTCAACGAAGGCCGCCGCCTCACGCTCCCGATCGCGGCCCGCGACTTCGATCTCCCGGCAAACCCGCTCCGCTTCGCGCTCGGGCCGGGCCAGCCCGCCGGCGCCACGCTGGACCCGGTGTCCGGCGTGTTCGACTGGCAGCCCACCGAGACCCAGGGCCCCAGCACCAACCGCATCCTTGTTTCGGTCACCGACGACGGCCAGCCGCCGCTCTCGGTCACGGGCGAATTCCTCATCGTCGTGCGCGACACCCTGAGCGAACTCACCGTCGCGCTCGGCTCGACCAACGTCTTGGCGGGCGAGACGGCGCTGGTGCCGTTGACCGTCAGTTCCGGGCTCGAACTCGAGACCCTGCGCGTCGAGCTCGAGATCGGCCCCGGCCCCGTGGCGCCGCTGGCCGTCATCGACCAGGCGGACGAACTCGCCTATCTCGTCCTCGAACCCGGCGGTTCCGGAAGGTATGCCCTCGAACTCGGGTTCGAGGCGGGCCGGCTGGGTTCCGGCACCCGGCCGGTGGCGTGGCTCGGCCTGTCCTCAGTGACCGGCCACGGTTCGGGCGTCGTGCCGCTGCGCGTGCGCGGGGTGACGGCCTGGCAGGCCGGAGGCGTGGCGGTCGGGCATGCCGCCGGGCAGGACGGGCGGCTGATCGTGGTCGAGCGCGAGCCCGTTCTCGAGGTGGCACCGGCCGCCGCCGGCTCCTGGCAGATGCGGCTGTACGGCGTTCCCGGCGCCCGCTATGTCACCGAGACCGCCCCGGCGCTGGGCGCGGGTGGCTGGGTGCCCGGCGCGGCCTGGAGTCCCGGCGACCGCGTGCTGTTCCAGGAACTCCCGCTCACCCCGGGGGTCTCGAGCGGTTTTTTGCGCGTCCGCGAGGTCCCGTGAGACCGCCGCCGTTTTCACCGGAACGCCACCGCACGCCGGGCGCGGGAGAGCACCCCGCCTGGTGCCCGGGGATCACAGTTCCTCGGCCAGCACCTGGTCGCGCGTCTCCAGTTCCAGCGCTCCGTCGTTCCGCCGCTGCAGTTTCAGTTCCAGATCGACAGCGCCGTGAGCCGGTAGGTGTGGACGTACTCCGGCGCACGGATCTCGGGCATGACCACGATCCTCGCCGTGCGCTGCACCGGACCTGGCAGGCTGTTACCTGCCGTCTACCAACGTCTCATGGCTTGCGAGAAGAGTGTCAGAGACTGGAACCGCCGGCACCACGTCCGTCGCCGCCCCCATCATGCCCCTCCTCGACCGTCTGGCCCGGTGGCGGTCGCTCACCGTTGTCGTTAGAAGACTTCGGCCGCTTCATTCAGCCTCGAGTCGCTTCAGGATTCGCTTCGCCAAAGGCTCTTTGATCTCGGGGTGGCGGGGAACCGCTTCCATCACACCGTTCTTCGGGTTCATCCAGATCGAATGGTTTGAACCTTCGCGCTTGAGATAGCATCCCGCGATGCGGAGGCGGCGCTCCAGATCTCCCCGCTTCATCCCACCACAATCCTCTCCTGAATGGCGTCTTCCGGCAGCCCACGAAGAATGTCTGCCCTCCGATCTTCCAGAAGGAGTTCGATCGCTTCGATCAGATTCTTCTTCGTCTCTTCCACTGTTTCGCCCTGCCCGTTCGCACCGGGCACTTCAGGGCAAATCGCCCAAAACCCGCCCTCGGGCGCGGTTTCGATGATGGCCGTGAACTCGGCTTTCATGGTGCGAAACTATCGCCCGTGGTGCGGGGACACCAGTCCAGATTGCCGGGATCACCGGTTTCGATCCCCCAACTCCGCGCGCGCCGTATCCGCACATCGCACACGCCGTCGCGAGTCCGGGATCGACTCTGGAGATCATGCGGCGCGATTCGCGGTCCTGCTTTCTCTATTGCCGGGCTTGTCATGGAGACGACCGCTGTGCGTGGAGGGATAGGTGAAAACCTGGGCGACGCCGAGTTCGATGAGCTCAAGCAGTCACGGCGGTCATCATGGACGAAGGCACGGGGTGGTCGTTCGGGTGGGACGCCGCGCGGGTCCGCATCGGGAATGTCACGTCTCGTGACCCGACCCATCCTCCTCCAAGCATGAGAAGGTCAGCCGGAGCGGGCTTGGCGGATGGCAGCGCTGATGCCAGCGAGGGGTTGTTGCAGCGGTAAAGTGACGGGTTCATTGATCATGGCATGAAATGGCGCGCGTCTGATCCGCCAACCCGCAAGGTTGCCAGAGGGTAGCCGGGGGTTGCCGGGCGCGGTGACCCCCGGTCGCGGGTGGGTTGGTAATCGCATCCCGCAGGGATGCCAGAAGTCTGCGACCCTTGCAGGGTCGACGGGAGAGGGCGAACGAGGATCCGTCGATCAGAAGTCCGGATTGTCCACGGGTGCCGGCGGGGCTAACCTGCGCTGTGGAACCCTGGACCACCAACTTCACTCAGCCGGATGGATCATCGTCATGACGAAACGAGCGACACGATTGATCGTGTGTCCCCGCTGTGGCTTGGGGAACTCGCTCCGCGTGATGGCGTCTGCCATCCGGACGGCGCGGCAACACGAACTCACCCTGGCGCATCTCTGGCGGCGCGATTCCCCGGTCGGTTGCCCGCTCCGCTTTGAAGACGAACAGACCGGCGCCCGCGCCTGCGATTTTGAGACCCTGTTCGAGCCCCTTGCGTTCTTCCCGCCGTTTGTCAACGACGGCCGGACAGTGCGGCTTCTGTACGAGGAGGCGAACCCGTTCGCCCATGAGGGCCTGAATGTGGTCGAGGCCCGGGAGTATCCGCTGGCGGCCTACCAATTCCACGGGCCTCTGACCGAGGATCACCTCGCCGGGGTGGACGACGTGCTGGTGCTCACCAGCCTCAGTTTCCCGATTCATCCCGCGGAGAAGATCGAACTCTATCAGCGCCATTTCATCCCACGAGCCCGATACCTGGCGGCGCTCGAGGCTCGCGGCGCCTGGCTCGAAGGCCTGTGGATGGCCGTGCACCTGCGCACCCAGGTACGTGAGGCCTTCGGCCTGCCCGCGTGGAGTCTCCAGGATCTGGTCGCTACCACGCAACGAATCCTGGCCCAGGCCAGCTTCGACCGGATCGTGGTCTTCTCCGATTCGCAAGACGCCCGCCGCGAGTTCGCGCGCCAGGATTTCGGACGCGTCCCGGTATGCACGCTCGATTGGGAAGGTGTCGCTCCGGCCGACCGGATGTTCCTGGATTTCCTGGCGATTTCGCGAGCGAGTCTGGTGCTCGGTTCAGGGGTCAGTTCCTTCTCGTATGAGGCCTCGCTCCTGGGGGGCGGGGTGCCGTACTTCGACATGTGCCTCGGGCTCCTGAGACCCGGAGTCAATGCCGACGCCCCGCCGGCCATCCCCGGGCCCTGACGTGGGGGGAGATCCTGCTCGTGGAGCCGGTGAGGCAAGGCTGGAGTGAGCCCCCGTCCTTGAGACGGCTCAACCGGCTATCCATGAACCGCCCCCGGAGCGCGGACTTCCGTCCGCAGGCAGCCACGCCGGCGCAAGGACGTCCCTGCGGGCTGAAGCCGGCGCTCCTTACGAGTTCATGGCCGACGAGCAGGTCCGAGAGGAACAAGGAACTGCCCTTGAACCGGCTCCGAAATGCGGCGGTGAACCCCCGCACTCCCGGCCCTTCGCGAGTCCGGACGCACCTTGGGGTGAGGCGCAGCGTCTGGAGTGAGTCCGGTTTCCCGGCGCTTTTGAGTTCTCGGTCCCCACGCGGCAACTCCCTCCGGCGCCTACTCGTGCCGCAGGGCTTCCACGGGATCCATGCCGGCCGCCCGCAACGCGGGGTAAAGCCCAAACACCACCCCCACCAGCGCGGAAATCGAAAACGCGAGCACGGGAGACCACAACGTCACGATGGTTTTCATCCCGGCAAAGTAGGTCACGAAGAAGGGAATCGTGAGTCCCAGCACGACCCCGATGATGCCGCCGCTGGCGGACAGCAACACCGTCTCCACCAGGAACTGCGTGGTGATGTCCTTGCGCCGGGCCCCCAGAGCGCGACGGATCCCGATCTCGCGGGTCCGTTCCGTGACGGTCGAGAGCATGATGTTCATGATCCCGATGCCGCCGACGAGGAGCGAGATGGCGGCGATCGAGCCCAGGACAATGTTGAAGATGCGCTTGGTCTGCTCATAGCGCTGGAGCAGTTCAAGCGGCACCGTCACCTGGTAATCGAGCTTCTTGTGGTTCACCGCCATCAAGGTCTTGATGGCCTCGGAAACCGGGATGACGTCCGACATCTGCCGGACGCGGACGGTGACTTCGTGCAATTGGACCCGCTCGGCTTCGTAGCTGCCGCTGCGCGCCCGGCTGAGGACTTCGCCAAAGCGAACCCGCGCCGTCTCCAGCGGAATGAAGATGCGGTAGGCGGTTTCCTTGACCGGGTTCTCCGCCCCCTCGAGCACGGCGCCCCGTCCGCCGGGAGCCATGACCCCGATGACGGTGTAATATTCGGTCCCCACCCGCACATGCTTGCCGAGCGGGGCATCGAGAGGGAACAAGGCCGGCGCCAATTCGGCGCTGAGCACGCAAACGTTGGCCTTCTCGTCCATGTCAATCGCGTTGAAGAAGCGGCCCTGGGCGACGTGCTGGTTGCGGACATCCATGAAGATCGGGGTGGTGCCCACGATGTCGCAGTCCACCCGCTTGCTGATGTACCAGACGTAATCGCGAATGACGCGCCCGGGCACGACGATGTCGATGCCGGGGATGGTCTGGCGGATCCGTTCCAGGTCGGTGTAGGTGAGTCCGTACTGGAGGATGTAGCTCTGGTTGGCGTTCTGGCTGATCTTCTGTTCCTCCGGTGGCTTGACGCTCTTGAGGATGATGTTCTGGCTGCCGAGGTTCTTGATCTGTTCCTGGGCGACGTAGCTGGCGCCTTCACCGATGGCCAGCATGGCGATCACGGAGCAAACGCCGAACACGATGCCCAGCACGGTGAGGAGGGAGCGCAGCCGGTGCAGCCAGAGGCTCTTGACGCCGGTGCTCATCGTGCGTCGCAAACGCTGCGGCCACCGGGCACGACGCGTCCCGGACGGCTCCAAAGGCGGGGTGATCGGCGTCATGAACGGAGGCCGCAAGGAAAACCGGGCCGGGCTCAACCGGGCGGGGCCGGCGCGACCGCCGCCGTGGCCGGTGCGGCGGAAGGTGCAGGGGCGCTCTCCGGCTTCTCGGGTCCGACCGTGGGGGACGCACCCGGGGGCCGGAGGAGGACCTTGTCTCCCGCCACGAGGCCGCTCTTGATTTCCACGAACTCGTCGCTCGAATCTCCGATCTCCACCGGCCGGGTCTCAACGCGCAATCCCTGATGGACGTAGCAGACGCGCTGGCCTTCGTTCAGCACCACCGCCTGCATCGGCACCTGCACCACGTCCGGCAGTTGCGCGACCGTGATCTCGACCTTGGCGCTCATGCCGGGCTTCAACCAGTCATGCGTCCCTTCGATGTCGACGGTGGTGAGATAGACCTTCATGTCCGGGTTCGCCCACATGTTTTGAGAGTCGGGCAGCACACCGACTTTGGAGACTTCGCCGACGAGCAGCTTGTCGGCGAACGCGTCCACGGTGATCCGCGCTTTCTGGCCCTTCTTCACCTTCTTGATGTAGGTCTCGTGGATCTTCACCTTGACCGACATCTTGGTCATGTCGGGGATGGTGATGATGGACTGGCGTTCCCGCACGGTGGCGCCCTCGCGGATGCGCTCCTGGTCGCCGTACCAGACCATGTCCTGACCGGCGCCCCCGTAGACCACGAGACCGGGCTTCTGGGCCGTGATGGTGCATTTCTCGAGCTGCTCCTTGAATTCCTTCAGCTGGCGCGACTGGATGTTGTACTGGCCCTGGGCCGACTTCAGTTTGGCCTCGGCCTGGGCGAGTTTTGAGATGGCGGCCTTGCGGGCGCGATCCAGCTCGCGAGCGGCCTCGGCGTACTTCGAGAGGTTCTCCTCGGCGGACTTCGGGAATTCGTATCGCAGGAAGAGGCGTTCGGCGGTCTCCGCGGATTGCAGCTTCAGGACTGCCGTGCCATGGGCGATTTCATCGCGCTGCAGATCGTTCTGCGAGACGAATTGCTTGTCGAAGAGACGGCGCGTGCCTTCGAGCGTGGTTTCGGCCTGGCGGAGTTCCTTGGCGGCGGTCTGTTTGTCATCCTGGAGCTTCCGCAGTTTCTGCATGGCTTCCCCATCGCTGAGCCGGTCGAGGCTGGCGTATTTCGAGAAATCAGGGACCGCGCTCAACGCGGGGGAGGGCAAAGCCGCGTGGTTGGTGGCGCTGGCGGTGAGGTTCGAGGAGACCACCTCGGCTCCCGGCGTCGGGAGCGCCGGGGTCTCGCCCCCCGGGGCGGAGGTGGACGCCAGCGTCTGGGCGGCCTCGGCGGCGACGAGCCGATCCAGGCCAATCTCGGCGATCACCGCGTCGGCGGTTTCGGCCCCCATGAACTTGGCGAAGTCCAGCCGCGCGAAACGCGTTTTCTGTTCCGCGGCCTTGATGTCGCTGGCGTTTTGGTTGATCTGGATCTCGTAGCCCTGCTGCGCGTCAGTGAGGGACGCCGCGGCGGACTCGAGCTGGATTTCCTGCTGGGTGATCTGCTTCTGCAGTTCCGACGAGTCGAGTTCCACCAGGATCTTGTTGGTACGGATGTCGTCCTCGGTGACCTGATAGCCTTCCTCGACGATGCGGAGAATCTTGATCCCCTGATAGCCGACCCGGGCCTCGCATTTGATCTCCTGGAATTCCAGCGCCTGGATGCTCCCGCCTTCGACCACCCGGATGTCGAGCGGCCCTCGACGCGCCGCGAAGGTCAGCCCCGTGTCGCCGACGGCCGTGCCGCGCCGGACCAGGAACACCGTGAACAAGACGACTGCGATCAGCCCGCCGAGGATCTGCCAGCGTGGGCGCCGACGCAACCGGCTCCAAAGCTCATTGACCTTCGCCATGTGTGACCTCCTCCCACTGTCCATCCGGTTTGATGTAGAGAATCCCGAGGTTTTCCCAGAACTGGAGCCGGGCGATCGTGTGGCTGACCAGGGCCTGCGTACGCGCATCCCGGGACTGAAGCAGGGCGGTCTCGGCATCGACCTGGTCCTGGGCCCGGCCCCGGCCCAGTTCGGCCAGAACCTCCTGTTCCTCGGCCCGGCGCTCGGCGAGGGTGACGCCCGCCACGGCGATCTCATAGGTGCGGCGGGCCTGCTCCAGCGTGCGCCAGCTCTCGCGGACTTCGAGGACGATCTCGTCGTGTCGTTGCGCCAGACTCCGGGCGGCGCGGTCCTGCGCGATGAGGGCCTGGCGGTAGTTATTGCGCTCCGCCTTGCGTTCGAGCGGCAAGTCCACCAGGAATCCCGCGTTCCAGCGGTACCGCTCGGGGTCGGGCACCGGGAAGCCGGAGCTGACATCGGGCGGGCTGCTGATGCTGCCCGAAGCCGCCAGGTCCACATGGGTCTTCAGGCTGTCGGCGGCGAGGGAAACCTGGCGCTTCGCGTCGTCGAAGCGGTCCCGCTCATTCTGGAAATCGAGCCGCGCCTCGAGGGCCACCTTGATCGCGTCGTCGGTCTTGATCGTCGGGTGCAGGATCCGGAGCGCCGCGAGTTCCTGGTCGTCGAGGATCAGGTTCGTCTCGACGGGGATCCCGAGCACGATCTTGAAGTCGTCGAGACTGCGGCGATAACGCCGGACGGCGTCAATCCAACTGGCTTCGGCGTTGAGCTCATCCGTCTGGAGCCGCCCCAGGTCTCCCTGGGGACGCCGACCTTCCTCGGCGAGGGCGCGGGTCTGTTCGCTGTTGCGCTTGGCGCTCTCGAACCGGAGAAACGCGTTCCGGGTGGCGTCGCGGCCGCTGAGCACGCCGTAATAATCCCGGGCGATCTGGACGGTGAAGGTCTTGCGAAAGCGGACGAACTCGCGGACCTGGTAGAGCAGGTTGCGCTCGCTCTGGGTGAGGTTCTCCACCTCCTGCTTGAAGCCGGCGTTGCGTAGCAGCGGTCGCGTGAACGTGGCTCCCAACTGGGAGTTCGCCACGGTGCGCGGATCCCCCGTGAGAAAGCGGGTGAAGTCGGTGGTGAAGGCCGCGGTGATGCGGCCGATGTCCCGGATGAGCCAGTTCACACCGAGGGCGCCGTTGCCACTGACGAGGTTGCGTTCGACGAGTTGATCGCTGACGACGGGGCGCGGTTCGCCCGTGATCTCGTCGATTTCGTAGCGGATAAAGGACTCGGTCTGGACCGCGTAATCGGCCCGACCGACGCCCGAGAACAGGGGCGCGAACTGGTGGCGGGCCAGGGTGAAGGAAAGCGCCGCCAGGTAAAGCTGCTCCTTGGTATTCTGGTAGACGCGGCTTTGTTTGACGCCGATCGCCAGGGCGCGCTCGAGCCCGAGCACCACCGCCCCCTGCTCCGCCTCGGCCGCGATCCCGAGGAACGGCTCCACGCGCGTGTGGATGGGCAGCCCCGCGAGGCTGAGCGCGTTGGTTTGTTCGATGGTGAACTGATTGTCCATGTTCACCACCTGGGTGCCCTTCACGGAAATCGCGCTGTACACTTCCTTGTCGGCCGACTTGCGGTAGTGCTTCGTCGAACAACCGACTGGCAGCAAGGCCAGCACCGCCGCAACAAGCCACAGCACACCCGCCCTGGGCGGGGATGAGCCCAGGCACGGGCAGGTCTCGGCACTGGCGTAACCGTGGCGATGCTGCATCAGGGCGGACGCTCGAACGGCGATTCCAAGTCCGGCGGGACATTCCGGTCCGGGAAGCCGCGGCTTCCATTACGACGTTAGACGGAAAAAGTCGCGGGACGTCACGCGCGATCCGAGCTTGGGCGTTCCTCGGATCCCGGCAAAATAAACTGGCGTGAGAGTCGGTCAAGCGACGACTCATGGCGATCCCCCTGTCGGGACACCCTTCTTCCGACACGGCCGCCCTTCTTCCGAAGCCCAGTCACTTCCTTCGAGGGTTCTAGCCGAGAACGCGCGGACATCCGCCCGCCCCTTGCCGCTCGAGGGCCTGGAGCACGCGGCAAAGCCGGTCCAGCTGCGGCGTGGGCACTCCCCGGGAACGCGCGCGGCGTTGGGGTTCAAGGAAGAGACTCTCGACCTCGAGGGGCAGACCGCGCTCGAAATCCAGCAGCGTCGAAGCCTTGTAGGCCCCCATGCAGCGCGTCCGCTCGATGTTCTCCGCGGCAAGTTCGGTCGCGAGCGGATGCCCCAGGGCACGGGCAACGGCGATGATCTCGTGCATCAACTCGCGAACGCAGCGTTCCCAGGCCGGGTCGCCGAGCAGTTCATCGGTCGGAAGCGTTGCCCGCCGGGGCAGGATGGACGGGACGTTCCCCGAGGCGAAGCGTTCCCGGCCGACAATCCCGGCGACCCCGAGGCCATTGAAGGGGACGTTCCAGACGAGCTTCTCCCAATGAGCGCGGTCCAGGTCCTCCGCGACGCGGGTGGGAATTCCCGCCTCGCGAAACTGGTTCTCGAGTCGCCTCACCCGGTCCGTCGGACGGCGTTGAAACTCGCCGAACACGACCAGTCCGTGCGCGGTGTGCCGGATGACGCCGGGGGCGACGCGATTCAGGCAGACGAAGCAGAGGCCTCCGAAAACGTTTGCCGGATCGAACTGGCGGGCGAGCTGCTCCTCGTTTCCCAGCCCGTTCTGCAACGTCACCAGCATGGTGTCGGAGCCGGTCAGCGCGGGCAGAAGCACGTCGAGTTGATCGTTGGCGGTGGTCTTCAGGGCGATGACCACGACCTCGCAAACTCCGATCTCCTCGGGCTTCCTGGCTGCGCGCGGATGGGCAACGAAGTCGCCGCGGACACTCTCGATCCGCACGCCCTGGGAGCGAACCGCCTCGTAGTCGGAACGGAGCAGAAAATGAACGTCGGCCCCGGCGCGGGTGAGGGCCGCGCCGTAATAGCTTCCCACCGCTCCACAGCCGACAACGCCAATCTTCATGCGGCCAAAACGAAACGAGGCACTCTGAATCGACAGAGTGCCTCGCGCAAAAAAGCAACGATCCGACTACCCTCCCAGGATCGCGTCCTTGGCGGCCTTGGCCACGCGGAACTTCACGACCTTCTTGGCCGGGATCTTGATGGTCTCGCCGGTCTTCGGGTTGCGGCCCAGACGAGCCTTGCGATTCACCAGGACGAGCTTGCCCACGCCGGGGAAGGTAAAGCTGTTCTTGGCATTCTTGTAAGCCAGTTCACTGAGCGCCGCGAGAATCTCGGCGCCCTGCTTCTTGCTGAGCCCGACTTTGTCCGCGAGTGCGGCCGCGATTTGCGACTTGGAGAGCGGTTTTGCCATAGCGTTAGTTCGTTAAGTTGTATCAATCGACAACGGACTGCAGAGCCCTTTTAACAACGTCCACCCCGGGCGCAAGGCAAAAATCTGCGGAAAATCAGGGGTTTTTGGGCGTTCGCCGGGCTGCGCCCGGGTTTTGTTCCCGCCCGGCTGCATACGCTTCGAAGTAGCGGTCCCGGAACTCCCGGCCGGCCGAGGCATCCAGGATCAATCGATCCCACTCCAGCACCGGGCGCTGGACGTCGGTTGGGAGCGGGAGCGGTTCGCGATCGAACCGCTCCGCGAGCCGCCGAAATTCCAATGCCCAAGCCTTCTCCCGACCCTCGGAGGTCAGGAGGCCGATCCACTCGGTGACGTCCCGCGCGCCGGGGTGATCGTAGAAGCCCCAATTCAGCCAACCGGTCACCCACCCGGCGCTCGTCTCGACGGCGCGTCGGCACCAGCGCGCCTGCTGGGCCTCCGTGGCCGGCGGGTGTTTGCCGTTGTCAATCGTGGGTTGGCCCCCGCCGTACCAGCCGAATTCCGCGAGCACCACCGGTTTCTTGAAGCGGGCCACTTCCCGCACCACGCACTCGAGATAGGCGAGGTTCCGTTGCTCGTCCTCATCCGTCGCGTACTCGTAGAACCCCCGGGCGAGCGGGTAGAAGTGCACTTCCAGAAAATCGAGCCAGGGCGCCTGGCGTTCCGGGCGGAAGGCGGCGTACTGCCACGCGCCGGCCAGGCCCACGGGAACGGACCACTGAATGAACCCCACGGTCACCAGGGCTTCCGGATCCGCGGCCTTGATCGCGGCGACCTGCCGGCGTGTCCACGTGTCGGCCACGGATTCGCGGAAGCGCTGGTAGTCGGCGAGTTCGCGGCCTGGCCTGGTATCACGCGCGGGGACGGGCTGATTTGCCCATGTCACCGCGTTCGGCTTCCAGGCCTCGGCCATTTGTCCCGCGGTTCGATACTCCCGCTGCAGCCAGGCGTTCCACTGTTCGCGCATGACGGGGCTGTCCCAGCGCACTTCGGGCTCATTCAGGAGATCGTAGGCGAAGAGCACGCTGCGCCCGCGGTAGCGGCTGGCGAACTGCTGCCAAAAACCCTCGAGGGCAGCGAGAACGCGGGGATCGGCGATCCGATCTCCACGCGCCCATTCCGGGAGCCCTTCCCAATGATCTGGTCCGGTCGGGTGAACGTAGATCCCCGCGGCTTCCGCCAACTCGAGGAACTGATCGAACTTGGCCATCCCGGCTTCGGCCAGCCGCCCCGGTTCCTGGAGAAACGAGCCGTAGGTCAGGAAGACGCGGACACAGTTGGCACCGAGCGCACGAAGTCGCGCGAAATCCTGCCGCGTGGCTTCGGGATCGAACTGCTTCCAGACCTGCGGCGCCCATCCGGTTCCTGGCCGGAAGTAATTCACCCCCAGGGGAACGAACGGCTTGCCCGTGGCGGTGACGAAGCCGCGGCCGTCGGGCGCGACCCGGATCCGCGGCAGGGGCGAGGCTGGCGCGGTGGTGACAGGGGTTTGCCCGCATGCCGACGCACCCAGGAACGCAAGCGCGGCCACACCGGACCACAGCCGGCGCGCCCCGGAGCGCCGTGGCGAACGTGTAAGCTCCAGCTTCAACGGATGAATTTCGACCGGTGATGCTCCCGAGCCGCGGGGAACCAGCCCGTTCAGTCTGGGCTCAGGCTCGCGGCCTCGCAGATCGCAGCACCTCGCGGGTGGCTTTGATGAATTCCGGGTTCGACCCGCAGCAGCCGCCGATGAACGTGGCGCCCGCTTCGACGAGCGCGGGCACTTGGGCGGCGAACGATTCGGGTGTCGTTCGGTAGATCACTTTGCCGCCTTCGACGACCGGCAGACCCGCGTTCGGTTTGATCCAGACCGGTCGATCGGTCGCGGCACGGAGCCGTCGACAAACGGGGACATACGCGTCGATACCGACACCACAGTTGGCGCCGATGACGTCCGCTCCCGCCGTATTGAGCTCCTGAGCGACCTGTTCGGGCGTGGCCCCCATCATCGTGCGGTCCTTGTCCTTGCCGGAGTCGAACACCAGGCATACGACCACGGGAAGACGGGTGGTTTGGGCAGCCGCAAGCGCGATCCGGGCTTCTTCCAGGTCGGACATGGTCTCGATGACCAGGGCGTCAGCGCCGCCCGCCGCCAGGGCCTGCGCCTGTTCCTCGAAGGCCGCGCGGAGTTCCTCGGGAGTGACGTCCCCGGTCATCAGGAGTTTTCCCGTCGGACCGATGGACGCGAAGACCGAGGCTTGTCCCTGGGCGGCGGCACGAGACAACTCGACGCCGCGCCGGTTGATCTCGGCGGCCCGCTCGGCGAGTCCATGGCTCGCGAGCCGGATGCGGTTTGCACCAAAGGTATTCGTGAGGACGACGCGGCTGCCGGCCTGGACATAAGCCCGGGCGACCGCGGACACTTCGTCCGGGTGGGTCAAGTTCCAGGCGTCAGGGAACTCGGAGCTCGCGAGCCCGCGAGCCTGGAGTTCGGTACCCCATGCCCCGTCGGTCAGGACCGGGCCCGACTGGACGAGTTCATACAACCGGGCGTTCATTGGGGGGAGGCCTGGTCAGGCCTTGACGAGACACTGGCGGGCCAGGGTCACGGCCCCGGGAGCGTTCTCGCTAAAGCCATCGGCGCCGATCTCCTCGGCGTAGCGCTGCGTGATGGGAGCCCCGCCAATGATGACCTTGACCTGATCGCGGACGCCGGCGCTTTGCAGGGCGTCGATGGTGATCTTCATCGAGGGCATGGTGGTGGTGAGCAGCGCCGACATCGCCACGATCTGCGCCTTCTTCTCCCGGACGGCGGCCACGAACTGTTCGGGCGACACATTCACGCCGAGGTCAATGACTTCGAACCCGCCCCCTTCGAGCATGGCCGCCACGAGGTTCTTGCCGATGTCGTGGAGATCGCCCTTCACGGTGCCGATGGCGACGCGGGCCATGGGCTGGCGTCCGCTGGCGGTCAGCAGGGGACGGATCAGCTCGAGGGACGCCTTCATGGCGCGGGCGGAGATGAGGAGTTCGGGGACAAAGTACTCGTTGCACTCGTAACGTCGCCCGACCTCGGACATGGCGGGCACCATGTACTCGTTGACGAGTTGCAGCGGATCCACGCCGGCAGCGAGCGCCTTTTCGGTGATCTCGCGGGACGTCTTTGCATCGCCGTTGATGACGGCCTCGGACAGCGCCTTCAGTTCTTGCATAGAGCCAAGCCGGTTAGTTCGTTTGCGTGGTGGTGTCTACGAACCGAGGCTCGCAAGGGCGATGACGAAAGTCAAATCGTGGTTCCAGGCGGCCCGGTGGCGGCGCCGTGCCCATAAGCGCCCAACCGCCGGTTGCCCGGATAGATTCGTCGCTTTCCCGGCTCACCGGCATCGAAGCCGGCACCATTTCCCCGTTGAGACCGCCCGTCCCCTGCCTACAATCGCCGCGCAACGCGCGACCCGAACGCTCCCGGCCCGTGCCGGAACTTGGGCGCCGTCCGAATCATCATGGCCTATCAGATCGTTGTTTGTGGCAGCGTCGTGCCCGATCCGTTGCAGACGCTTGAGCCGGTCGTTGGACCCAACGGCCCGGCGTTGAAGAATGAGCTCATGCTCCCTGCCTGGCTCGATCCCTGGGCCGGACATGCGCTTTATGAAGCGGCGCATCTCGCGAAACAGCATCCCGGCAGCAAAGTGACCCTCGTCAGCCTGGGACCCAAGCCCAAGCTGCAACAGGTCATGATGACGGTCGCCCAACGGGCCCCGTTCGAATTGCTCGCCCTGGACGGGGCCGCAGGCGGGTTCACCGATCCCGCAGAGACGGCGGCAGCCCTGGCGGAAGCCATCACGAGTCTCCCCGGCCTGGATCGCTCGAGCCTGCTGGTTTTCGGCGGGTGGGAATCCGCTTCCCGCGGCGCCGGAGTGACCCTGCAGTGTGTGGCCGAGCGTCTGGGGATTGAGAACGTCTTCCTCGGCGTCGATGAGGTGAGCGTGCAGCCCGACGGGACGATTCGGGTCCTCGAGCGTGTCGAAGGCGGGCGCCACCAAATCTCGTGCTGCGCTGGACTGCCTGCAGTCCTGGGCTGGGCCACGGGCAACCTCCCGGAGCCCAAGAACAATCCGCAAACCGGGATGCTCAATATGCGCGGGGTCATGCCGGCCCTCCAAAAGGCGCGCCCGGTCAAGGTGGGCGCCGAGGGCGTCAGCTTCGCGAGTGTCTCCCTCCCGAAGCAGCAACGGCAGACCCGCATTGTGAAGGAGGCGTCACCGGACGAGATCGCGCGCGAACTGGTGGCGTGGCTCCAATCCTGAACCGAACTCTGCACGCCGAGTCACCCCATCGCCCGTCTCTGAATCTGGATCCGCACCTCTCCCCTTTGCTCCATGCACAACATCCTCTTTCTCGGCCACACGGAACCTGACGGCTCGCTCGCGCGTCCGACGCTCGAGGCGCTTGGGGCTGCGTTGCGCCTGCAATCCGCGCTTCCCGACACCCGGGTCGTCGTCGGGTTGGTGGGCGGCGCGGTCGAGGGCGCCGCGAACCGGATTGCCTCCTGCGGCGCCGCCCGCGTGCTGACGGTGTCCGGCCCTGAGTTTCAGACCGCGCGATACGGGAGCGATGTCGCGGCCGCGGCGGCCCTGGTCCATGCCGCCGAGGCTCAATACGTCATCGCGGCGGGAACATCGCGATTCCTGCGCTCCCTGCCGGGCGCCGCGCAACGGCTGGGTGGTCGAACCGACACCCACGTGACCTCCGTGACCGTGCAGGACGGCAAGGTCCTCGTGGGGCGCTGGTATTATCGCCAGCGCATGGAGGGAGTGCTGACGCGCACGCAGCGCCCCTGGTTCATTCTCGTGGATCCGGGTTCGCAGGCCCCTTGGGAAGGCGAACCCGGGCAGGCCACCGTCGAATCCGTGGGAGTCACGCTGTCGGACAAGGCGCGGCAGACCACCGTCACCGGCTGCCGCGAACCGGCGCCCGACGCCCAAACGATCCGACCGGATGCCGCGCTGCTTTTTGTGGCCGGGGCCGGCTGGACCAAGAAGCAGGCGGACGGCCAGGCGCACGTTGCCGACGCCGAACGGCTGATTCGCGATTTCCTGAAGCTGACCCGGGCGTCACTGGGCAGCAGCAAGTCGCTGGTTGACCTCGGCGGCGAAGGACAGGCGATCCTGTCGTTCCTCTCGCACCTGAACCAGATCGGCCAGACGGGCGCGACGCCGCGTCACCCCAAGGGCCTGAGCACCTGCTGCCACGGCGAGGAACCCCACACGGTCGGATGGCGCTTCATCACCGAACGCCGGGCCATCAGCCTCGATCCCAACTGCGGCTGGGCGCGAGGCAAGGCCGACGTGCTGTATGTCGCCGACGCCTTCCAGGTCGTGGCCCGGATGAACGCGCTCCTCTCGGCCGCGGGTTGAGTTCGCCTCCGACCGGCGAACTCTGAGGCGCGACTCGCTAGGCATAAAAATAGCCGAGCGCTCGCAACGAGACGTAGTCGCGCGGGCGCGTGTCGGTCCGTTGCCCGAGAATTTATGCTAAGCGCCAGATTATCCCAAGTTGGTGCCGGATCTACCGTGAACACT
>CAZHUS010000110.1:0-26659 GCA_964535555.1 uncultured Verrucomicrobiota bacterium | reverse complement strand
TTCGAGCACGGACGATCTTGCCACCCGCTCCACGGATTAGCGCCTCACGCCACACTGGGGTGGTCCGAAAATTGATCGAGCGGAAAGTGCTGCCGGCAAAGCAAGTGGTTGCCAACGCTCCGTGGGTGATCCGGCGAGAGGACCTGCACCTGGTGGACGTGAGGAACTACGTGCAGGCGGTGCGAGCGGGGAAGTGCGTCCCGCGTCGCGACTTCCAGCAGAACCTGTTGCCTTTATGATCAACGGTTTACCGATGAGTAGCAGTGTGTCGGTGGGCTCGGCAACCCGAACACCAGCAGGTTCTCGGCCCGCTCCAGGAACGCGCCTTCCAAGAGCGTCGGCCATCGGCGGCGCACCTTCAGCGGCAGTTGCCCTTCCTCCAGATTGCCCAACGGCTTGCCGCTGGGCAGCCGCGAATCGCGCAACAACCGCTCCCGTTTGCGCTCCCGGCGGTCCGCCGCCTCCGCCTCGCACAACTGCAAGAGCAGCTTGCGGTAGCCCCAGTTCTGCGCCTCGGCGTTCTGCAGCATCTCCGCACACCGCGCCGCCATCGTCGGCAGGCAGAACTCCCGGAAGAGCATCTCCAGTGGGTCAGCCACCATGGGCCACCTCCTTCCCCAGGAGCGTGTCATAGGCCGCGAGGCTGGGCGTCAGGCCCGCCAGTTCGATCACCTTCCGGACCGGGGGCGCCAACTGGTCCCGCACGTGGTTGGCTCGCCACCGTCCCGGCAACGCCAGGCACGTGCGCAACACCGGTTCGACCCGTTCCACCGTCTCCTCCGCCGCCAGCTTGAGCACCTGCAAGTACTCGATTACCCCGGGCCGTTCCCCGTGATCGGCCACCAACCGGTCGTACGCCGCTCGAAACGTCACGCTGGGATAGAGCGCCTCCCGGTGCCGGTAATGGAGGAAGGCCCCCGGCTTGCGCAACAGCGGCCCGATCACGTGACGAAAGTCCACCCCCTTCCCGTGCTTGCCCCGCACCCGCGGCAGCGCGAACAGGTACTCCCGGCCCAAGTACACCTGGAGCTGGGCCTCGTACAACTCCACCCGCAACGTGTGCCCGATCAACCGCGAGGGCACCGAGTACGTGTGCCGTTGCACCCGAATCAGGCTCTGCGAACTGACCACCGGTTCATATTCCCGGTACTCGGCCAGGCGCGTCGCCGGCAGCGGCCGCATGCAGGCCAGTTCCTCGGCCAGGCGCTGCTGGCGCGGGGCGTTGGCGGCCCGCAAGACCTGGCCGACGAACCGGTCGTACTCCTCCACGGCCGCAAAGTCCCGGCTGCCCCGCAGTAGCAAGTGCTGCTCCAGACGCCGCTTCCAGTGCCGGTTCCCCGATTCGACATCCCCCTGCTCGTGCGGACAGCCCACATTGATCGTCAAGGGCCTCAGGTCGTAGTGGGTGCACAAGTCCAAGTAATCGGCGTTGTAGCCCCGCGAGCGTCCCGGCAACGACTCCAGCTCGTGCGTCGCCGCGCTGCTGTTGTCGGTCAACTGCACGCGCTGCTCCTGGTGGCGGAGGAACAGACCGAGGTGGACCTGGACTCGCTCCGGCGGCACTTCATCCAGCAGGGACTGACGCCGCAGCAGGCCCACGACCGGGCCTGGGAGATTGTCCGGGAACGGTACCTCTTCCTGCCGCCGGAGACGGACTGACCGGTGACGAAGAATGGGTTGCCTTCGGCCCGGCAAACGCCGAACCGGAACCACTCCGCAACGCGCGCAACTACCGCATCACCGACGCGGACCGCGTCGGGATTGGCTCCCTCAAGCGCAAGTGCCAGGACAACCTCGCCGCTATCGCGCTGCTCCAGCAACTCGAAGTCGAGAACCGGGCGGCGACGGACGACGAGAAGCGCGTGCTGGTCCGCTACGTCGGCTGGGGCGGGTTGCCGCAGGTTTTCGATCCCTGGAACGAGGAGTGGAAGGCCGAGCGGCAACGGTTGGAGCAACTCCTCACCCCCGACGAACTCGACTCCGCCCGGGCCACCACCCTCAACGCCCACTACACCGCGCCGGTCATCGTCCGGGCCGTGTACACGGCGTTGCAGCGGCTCGGGTTCACGCACGGTCGGATCCTGGAGCCCGCCCTGGGCCTGGGCCACTTCATCGGCCTCATGCCCGACGACATGCACGCCCGCTCGCTGGTCACCGGCATCGAGATCGATTCGGTCACCGCCCGGCTGGCGAAGCTCCTCTACCCCGACGCCGACATCCGGCATCAAGCCTTCGAAGAATCCCGCCTCGCCGACGGGTTCTACGATGTGGCGGTCTCGAACGTGCCCTTCGGCGATTACCCGGTCGCGGACCCGCGCTTCAAGGCCTGGAAGTTTCTCATCCACGATTACTTCTTCGCCGCCGCCCTGGACAAGCTCCGCCCCGGCGGCCTGCTCCTGTTCATCACCTCGAAGGGCACCCTCGACAAACAGGACGGCGGCTTGCGCGAATACCTCTCGGCCCAGGCCGACCTGGTCGGCGCCATCCGCCTCCCCAACGACGCGTTCAAGAAGAACGCCAACACCGAGGTCACCACCGATCTCGTCATCCTCCGCAAACGCCTCCCCGGCGAACCGCCCGCCGGCCCGGCGTGGAGGGAGGTCTCGGTCATCACCAACTCGCTCGGCGAGAGCCTGCCGGTGAACGAGTACTTCGCCGCCCGCCCCGAGCTGATGCTCGGCGAGATGCAGTTGGTGGGCCGCATGTACCGCCAGGGCGAGCCCACCCTCGTCAGCAACGGCCGCCCGCTGGCCGAGCAACTGGCCGAGGCCATCGCGTTGCTGCCGCGGGGTGTGTTCCGCCCCGAGGCACCGCGCGTGACCCCGCCGACCTTGGCCCAGTCCTTCCCCGCCCCCGAGCACATCAAGCCCAATGCCTACGCCCTCGTCAACGACCAGGTCGCCATCCGCGACGGCGACTCGCTCCAGGTCCTGACTGGCCTGTCCGACACCGTCGCCAAACGTATCCGTGGCCTGATCCGCGTCCGCGATGCCGTGCGCCGCTGCCTGCGCTCCCAGTTGAACGGCACGCCCGATGAAGACGTGGTCGCCGCCCGCGAGGACCTCAACCGCACCTACGACCGCTTCGTCGCCCGCCATGGCCCGGTCTCGGCCCGCGCCAACACCTCCGCCTTCCGTGGCGACCCCGATCTGCCGCTGCTGTTGTCGCTGGAGCAGTACGACGAGGAGACCGGTCGGGCCACCAAGGTGGCCGTCTTCCGGGAACGCACCATCCAACCGCACCGCCCGGCACCCCAGGTCAACACGCCCCAAGAGGCGTTGCTGGTCACATTGAACGAACGCGGCTGCGTGGACCTGGACTTCATCGCCGGTCTCCAGGCGCTGTACTCTGCCGCTTGTATGAGGCAGAGATTGATTATCGCTCCGAAGAGGCAGGCGCGACAGGACTCCTCGGGTGATTGGGTGCAGATTGTGCGCTCGACGCCGGGCGTGTCAGTCCTCAGCGCCAACGAAAGGCGCGCTCAGGTGGAGCGCCGAAAGCGGCGCCATCGAGGCGCTCTCGGCTCGACTCGGGGCTGGCTTTAGCGTCGAACCGGTCGTGGCTCACTACCCTGTTGGCCGAAGTCCAACCGCCGACCCCCGGTAAGTTCAGAAGTCGGTGGGTGTTGAGATGAAGGGGTCAGGACGGGGCGCCCCGAGGATACTACGCCTTCCTCATCCGGCATGACCGGGTGACGTCCGCCCGACTGGAAGCGACGTTCGCGGATGCGGTCATTCCGGATCTGGCTGAAGCGCGCAGGTCGCGAGCACCAGAGGCGGGCTGCATTGCGCCGGGGAAGAGCTGGGGGTCGTGGGCACGAATCGTCGGTACTACCGTGCCTGCCATGAGTCCGAAGGGGTGTCCGTCGTGAGGGGCTTGGACCTCAACCGACGTTGACAGGTCAGATCACGCAGGTCCAGCAGGAGGTGGCCGGGTAACCGCGTCGCGTGGTGGTGGGGCCTGTGTCCTGGCGTAAGACGGTCGCCTTGCTGCGCCACCGCAATTCCCGACATGAAATGACAGGCTCATAGTCCGCCCGGCCGTCCTCAGCCCTTGCGCTTGAGGGCCAGCAGCTTTACCCGGTCGGCGGCATCCTGCTCCCGGTAGGCCTCCTTGCTGGCGATCAGGGCGTCGAGGCCGAGGAACGGCACGTGGACCCCCTCGACGACGGCCAACTGCGCATCGGCAATAGCGTCAGCGTACGACACCTCCCAGGCGTGGGTGCTGAGTTCGCAGACACGCAGCAACGGCGGGCGGGCGGCCATGGCTCACCACAGGCGCGGATTGGTCTGCGACTGGCGCCAATGCTCGTAGGCCTCGCGAGTTCGCGCCTTGAAAACAAAGCCCCGCGGCCGGGGGTATGGATTCAGCCGCTCGACCTGCTCCTGCAGAACCGCGGCTCTCGCCAGCGCTTCGGCCGGAGTCATGGGAGCGGGACACTCGGAGGTCCGGCGTCTGCCGACGATCTTCATGAGGGCGAAGATAGCAGGGCCACAGGAGACTTGAAGATCAAAGTCCCGGCTGCAGCCCCTCGAATTGCGCCCCGGATCGCATTCAACACATCGCCTTTCAGGGGTTCCTCGGTCGGTTCGACCCCGAGGCCGGAAGCTCGGTTCCGGCCATTGTTGGCGAAAGCCGGGTTGAATTTTGGCGCTGTGGCATCACCATGGCTGCCAGATGAGTGCTCCCGTCAAAAGGCCCACGGAGGCCTGGTGCAGCAGGGGCCTGTTCGAGCGTGGGTTCGGCCAGGTGATCATCGCCCGCTTCAAGGCCAGTGGCGAGGCGGAGGTGGGTGTGTTCCTGGTGGATGCATTCTGCCTCGGGGTAAAAGACGCGTTCTTCACGCGGCTCTGGATCGAGGAATACGAGCAGCGAGTGCTGGGAAGGTTGGACAAGGAAGAAGGCCGCGAGCCGCTCTCGCCCGCATGCGCTCGCAGGCTCGTGGAAAGCGCGGTGGCCTACGCCAGGAACCTTGGGCTCCAACCGCACCCGGATTTCAAGAAGGGTGCCCGCGTCTTCGGCGGGATCGATTCGAGCGAATGCACCCGGGAATTCGTCTTCGGCGACCGCGGGAAGCCGCTTTTCGTGCAGAGCCCCAACGACTCGCCGCAGTACGTCGAGTATGTGATGGGGACCTTGTCCCGTCGCCTGGGGAGAGATGGATTCCACTACATCCTGGGACTTGGGAGCGTTCCCGGGTCAGAGCCAGAGGACGCGGAGGCGCGGGGTTCGGGACCAGAGGCGTAGATCGTTCGCGCTCCGACCTGTACCTGGCTCCTCGCACCTTCGGGCGACGTGTAGAACGCCACTTCGTCGAGGGCCCCGATCCAGTTCCTCGCCGTCGAGAGAGGACGAGCTGAGTTCGGTGGGAGATTCGGGCGCCGTACCCAGGCGTTCGAGCGTGGTGCTAAGGGCGGCGGCGTCCCAGCACAGCGTGAGTTTGCCGCCATCGTCGGCCCGGTCGAAGACCGCGGCGAGGTGGTGCCAGTGCGTGCAGGTTTCGAGGAGCGGCAGCTACGCCCCGGTTCCCGAACCGCATCGGCCGCCGTTCTCGGCGCCGGTCTGGCTGGACTGGGATGCTGGCGTCGGTGGCGTGCGAAGCTGCCGTCCTGATAACCGTCAGCCGGCTCGATCGTAACTCAACCCACGCACGCCGGCGCCCACGTGACCTCGCGGAGAGCTACCGGGCCGTAGTGATCTGGGCCTTCGCCTCCGGGAGTTCGGCCAGGAGGCTCCGGAGCTTCGTCACGGTTTCCGGCTGATCCCCGGCGAGATTCCTCGTTTCGAGGGGATCCTGATCGTAGTCGTACAGTTCCAGCTCCGCGGTTTCGGCCGGGCGCCCGGGCACCTTCCATTCGACCAACCGGTGCCGGGCGGTGCGCACGGCCCGGCCAAGGCGTTGACCGCGCGGGAAGACGTGGAACGCGTGGCCTTTCGGGGCGAGCTCGGGACGCCGCAGGACTGGCACGAAGCTCTTCCCCTCGAGACCTTGAGGAAGCCGGGGTGCGGGCAGACCGGCCAGATCGACCAACGTCGGGTAAAGATCCACACTCTCGATGAGGGCGTTGGTGGCACGCGACCCTGGCTGGCTTATGCCCGGCGCGACGACCAGCAAGGGAATGCGCGTGGCTTGCTCGTAGTTGTCGTGTTTGCACCACCAACCGTGGTCGCCGAGGTGATACCCGTGATCGCCCCACAGGACGATGATCGTGTTCGGCGCAAGGTCGAGGCGGTCGAGTTCGTCCAGCACCTTGCCGATCTGCATGTCCACGTAACTCACCGCGGCGTGGTAGCCGTGAATCAGGGTGCGTGCCTGCTCGTCGTCGAGCGGGCCGACTTCGGGGATATCGCGGTACTGGCGCAACTCGCCCCAACTGGTCGGCGCATACCGCGGCGCGCCCACGGGGGCCGCCCGCAGGGCGGGGACGCTGAAAGCCGTGCGTTCGTAAAGGTCCCAGTACCTTTTCGGCGCGCAGAAAGGGAGGTGCGGCTTCAGAAACCCGATGGCGAGAAAGAAGGGCTGCTCGGGATGCGCTTTCGCCAACCTCAGCCGCCGCACGGATTCGGCCGCGATCCGGCCGTCGGGATAAGCCTCGTCGGCCACATCGGCGGCTTCCCAGGCAGCGCCACGAGGCAGGCCGGACGCGCTTTGATTGGCGAACAGAGCCTCCTCGCGCGTGAGTCGCGAGCCCGCCGGACTGCCGGGGTTCACATAAGCGATGGACTTCTCCTGAACGTGCGGGACGCTCCATGACGCCGGGTCTTCGTGATTGCCGTGGCCGACGTGGAAGATCTTCCCCACGCCCTCGGTCCGGTATCCGTGCTGCTTGAAATACTGCGGCAGCGTGACCGCGTTGGACACTGCAGCGCGGAAGTTCGTCCCGAGATCGTAGATGCCCGAGGTCGTCGGCCGCACGCCGGTGAGCAGCGCGTTGCGCGACGGCGCGCACACGGCCTGGTTGCAGTACGCGCGTTCGAGCACCAGGCCGCGCGCGGCGAGCCGGTCGATGTGGGGAGACTGGATGGCGCTGTAACCGTAGCAGCCCAGGAGCGGCTTGAGGTCATCGACGCAGATCAGCAGGACATTGGGCCTGGTTTCGACCGCCGCCGCCGTGCCTCTTGCGACGAGGCACCCACACAGGGCCAGGAAACCGATCCACCGCAGGACAGACATGGCGAAAGCCTGACACAAGCTCAACCCGGTGCAAAGCGCAACGCCCTCCCTGACGTACCGCGGGATCGCATCTGGCCTTGGGGCCGCGACGCATTCACCACCGTCCGTCCGAGACGGGCTAACCGGTAGGGTAACACCCCATGGCGCCAAGCAGGCGCGAAACGTAACGTCGCTGATGAGTCCGCGTGAAGGCTCTCCTGGCCATTCCAGGAACGAGCCGCCGAGACGTGGACCCCACGTGGACCAAGGACCGGATGCTGACTCAGACTCGCGATTTCGACTGGATCTGGACCGGGGCTTTGCTGCTCCCGGGCGTCGCCTTGTTGCTGGCGCTGAGTTATGTCCTGTTCAGCCTGGTGAGGATCTACTTTCGAGCCCTGCTCTCCGGCGCCAAAGTCACTTTCACCGAACTCATCGCCTTGCGCCTGCGGCGCATTCCCCTGGACCTCGTGGTGGACCAGCGGATCGCCGCGGTCCGCTCGGGGGTGCCGGTGAGCATCGACCAGCTCTCGACCCATCACCTGGCCGGCGGCGATGTGCGAACGGTGGTATTGGCCGTGATCGCCGCCAGCAAGGCAGGCATCCGCCTGCTCTTCGACCGGGCCTGTGCCATCGACTTGGCAACGAAAGGCACCGCCAAGGGCGTGCTCGACGCCGTCAGAACGTCTGTCAGTCCCCGGGTCATCGAGTGCCCCGCCCCCGGTGTGGCCAAGGGCAGCATCGCGGGAGTGGCCAAGGACGGCATTGTGGTCCGGGCGCGAGCGTTGGTGACCGTGCGCAGCAATTTGGACCGCTTTGTCGGAGGCGCGACGGAGGAGACCATCATTGCACGGGTGGGCGAGGGAATCGTGAGCTCCATTGGCGCCTCGGCTTCCTACAAGGACATCCTCGAGAATCCGCATCGCATCTCGCGGACCGTCCTCGACAAGGCGCTCGATGCCAATACCGCGTACGAGATCCTGTCGCTCGACATTGCGGCGCTGGACGTGGGCGAGAACGTTGGTGCCCATCTCCAGGGCCGGCAGGCGGAGGCCAACAAGCTCATCGCCCAAGCTCACGCCGAAGTCCGGCGCACCGCCGCGATCGCCGTGGCGCGGGAGATGAAAGCCCGCATTGTCGAGATGCGCGCCCGGGTGGTGGAGGCGGAGGCCCTGATCCCGCGGGCGATGGCGGGGGCGTTCCGGGCCGGTCGACTGGGGGTGATGCCGTGAAGGAAGTGTAGGTGCCCCATGCGACTTTGCCTGGTTAATCCCTCCAACCCGCTCGTCAGCATCGTCAATGTCAGCGAGAGCCGGTGGAACCGTTACCGCGTCTGGAAGCCGCTCAGCCTGATGGTGCTCGCGGGTCTGACCCCACCCGGCTGGGAGGTGACAATCGTGGACGAGAACCTTGGCACGCCCGACTACGAGGCCATGGCTCGACCCGACCTGGTGGGTATCACCGCGTTCACCTCCCAGGCCCCCCGCGCCTACGAGGTGGCGGCCTTCTTCCGGCGTCGTGGCGTGCCCGTCGTGATGGGGGGCATCCATGCCACGATGTGTCCGGACGAGGTTCTGTCGCGTGTGGACACGATCGTCACAGGGGAAGCCGAGGGCGTGTGGAGGGAGGTTCTGGCGGACGTCGGGCGCGGGCGGCTGAGACCGCGATATGATGGGGGCCTGGCCGAGGTCAGGGCTCTGGCGCCTGCCCGCCATGACTTGCTTCCCGCGCGCTATGCGTTTGGTGCCATCCAGACGACTCGCGGCTGTCCGTTGAACTGCAGCTTCTGCAGCGTGACGACGTTCAACGGAGCGCGGTATCGGCAGCGAGCCATCGCCGAGGTGGTGCGCGAATTCCAGTCCATCCGGGAGAAACGGGTGCTGGTCGTGGACGACAACCTCATCGGCACGCGACCGGAACACGTCGCCCGCGCCAAGGACTTGTTCCGCGCCCTGGCCCAAGCCCGACTCGGCAAGGCGTGGGTGGCGCAGGCCACGATCAACTTCGCCGACGATGAGGAACTCCTGACGCTCGCGGCCCGGGCCGGTTGCCGCGGTGTCTTCATCGGCATCGAGTCCCCGACTCCCGAAGGCCTGCGGGAACTCGGGAAGAAGATCAACCTGGTGAACGGCCGGGATCTTCGGGTCTCCGTGCGACGCATCCAACGCCATAACATCCTGGTCGTGGGTTCCTTTATCATCGGCCTGGACCTGGACGAACCGGGGATCGGCCGCCGGATCGCCGAGACCGCCGACCGGCTCGGATTGGACTATC
Source organism: uncultured Verrucomicrobiota bacterium (assembly GCA_964535555.1). Classification (GTDB taxonomy): domain Bacteria; phylum Verrucomicrobiota; class Verrucomicrobiia; order Limisphaerales; family J093; genus DSVZ01. The sequence goes on along the minus strand of CAZHUS010000110.1, from coordinate 17,232 downwards.
TCAACACGTTGTTCCTGACGCCCCTGCCCGGCACGCGGCTGTGGGACCAGATGAGAGCGGAGGATCGGATTGCCCTCGACGTCTTTCCGGACGATTGGAAGTACTACACTCTGACGTTCCCAGTCGCCCGGTACAAGCGCCTCTCGCTGCCCGCCATCCTCCAGGAAATGAACATCTGCGGTCGCACTTTCTATTCCCTCCCGCGCATTCTGGGCCGGGTCGGGCGCAACTTGTGGCAGCGGCGTCAACCGCTCGCCAGCCTGGTGGGCAACCTCTCTTACCGACGCAACACCCATCTGGACCGTCAAGCTCACGCGGAGTTCCAGCAGCAAGGCGCCCGGCGCCTCGGCGTCGACGGATTCGAGCGCCACCCGCGCCTGAAGGCATGACCGATGCTCAAGATGCCTTTCATCGCTTGCGTTCGAACGCCCAAGCCGGTCGATGGGTCAACCCTTACCCAGCCCCGGGACTTGATGACGCCTGCGCCCGCCAGGCACGTGAGCCAACCGCAGGCCCTGAAGGGATGAGGCCATGCACAAAGGAATTCGAACATGAATACCACCAAATGCCCGCACTGCGGTGCCAAACTCGGCAATTTCGTCTACGCGGACGCCTGCCCGCACTGCCACAGGGAATTGAAGCACAACACGCTGCCGTTGGTCCCGAGCACCAAGTCCCAGCCGGCAGAAGCGCGATCCTGGCCGGCCCGGACGTTCGATCACATCCGCCGCCTGGTGGAGAGTTGATGCCGAATACCCCTGAACACCCCATCCGATGACGGCGACTTCCCTGGCAGATGCGCTCGGAGGCAAACACGGCACGGTAGTACCGGCCCGCTGCTGGCGTCGCCCTGCTGCCCCGGGCGGGCTCGGAGTGTGATTTGATGAAGGCCCCTGACTTTCGAACCGCCTTTTGTGCGCACACGCGCTGTACCGACTCGAGCTTCGAGCGGGCCCTGTTTTGGCGAGCACTTTACCGGCACGCCCTCCCCTTGGCGCTTTTCCTTCGCATCACGGCACCGGGGTTTTTTCGCGAGGACCTGGAGTTCATCCGCTGGCTGGCCGGCGACGGCTCCCTGGCGGAAGTCGAGGAGGACATCGAACGCTTCCGGTACGGGAACCGGGTTCGTTCCCATTGGCTGCGCACGGGCTTCCGCATCCATCTCGATCCCGCCCGGATCTGGAGCCTGGCGCGGCGATGCCTGGCGGGCTGAGACCCAAGCACCGGGCTCGTCCCTCGGCGCAAGGCTGGAGGGCGCGGCAGATCCTCCGAAAGTGATGGCCGTAGATGGAGAGGGTGACCGCGAGGGGAAACGCCACGGGACGACGGAAGCACGTCCAGAGGAGCAAGGCCCAGTAGTGGTAGCGCTCGCGACCGAGAACGCCGAGGCGGACGTTCGCGAGGCCAAAGGCCATCAGCGAGCGCCAGTTCACGCCCCGACGGAACGCGGGAGGGCGGTACTCGCGCAGGAAGGTCCGGATCCGCCGGTAGTAAGGGCCGGGCGCATAGATATGCTCCAGGAGGCGTTGGTATCCCTGATGCAGCGCGTCCCAATCCATCCGGGGAATGAAGTTCGTCGTCCCGTCGACGTTGTCGCCCGTGGTGTGACCCAGCAAACGGCCCTGGCGACTGAGCCGCTGGTGAAGCTTCGTGCCCGGGAGGGCCTGCAGGAGGCCGACCATCGCCGTCACGATCCCGCTCTGCTGAATGAAGTCGATCTGCCGCTGAAAGACCGCGGGGGTGTCGCTGTCGAAGCCGACAATGAAACCACCCTGGACCTCCAGACCGGCGCGCTGGATTCGTTTGACATCCGCCAACAAGTCGCGGCCCCGGTTCTGCCGCTTGTTGCATTCCGCCAGGCTCTCGTCCTGCGGCGTCTCGATACCCACGAACACCTGGTTGAACCCCGCCTGGACCATCAGGCGCATCAACTCCTCGTCATCGGCGAGATTGATCGAGGCCTCGGTGAGGAAAGGCGTCCGCCGTCCCGCCTCCTGCCACGCGATCAGCGCCGGCAGCAACTCCTGCTTGAGCGCCCGCTGGTTCCCAATGAAATTATCATCCACGAAGAAGATCCCACCGCGCCAGCCCAACCGTCTGATCATATCCAGCTCGCCGAGGACCTGGGCGGCGGTCTTCGTGCGGGGTCGATGTCCATAGAGGGAGGTGATGTTGCAGAACTCACAATCGAAGGGACACCCGCGCGAAAACTGGACGCTCATCGTCGTGTAGCGTCGCAGGTCCGCCAAGTCCCACCGCGGCGCGGCCGTCCGGCGGATGTCCGGCAAGTCCTGGGATGAATAAACGCGTCGTGCCACCCCGTGTGGGAGGTCCCGCAGGAACTCCGGGAGAGTCACCTCCGCCTCGTTCAGCACCAAGTGGTCAACATCCGGGAAACGGTCCGGTTCGAGCGTGAAAAGGGGCCCGCCGGCCACGATGGTCTTGCGTGCGGTGCGGCAGCGCCCGATCAACGCGCGGGCCGACTCCCGTTGGGCGATCATGCCGCCGATGAGTACCAGGTCGGCCCAAGCCAGGTCGCGTGGGTGCAAGGACTGCACGTTCAGGTCCACCAACCGCAGCGACCAGTCCGACGGGAGCATGGCGGCCACAGTCAACAGTCCCAGGGGCGGGAACGAGGCCCGCTTGTGGATGAATTTCAAGGCGTGTTTGAAGCTCCAGAACGTGTCCGGGAACTCCGGGTACAGCAGCAGGGCATTCATCCTCGGGTCCTCCGTCTGGATCCTGGTTCCACCTCGGCGCCGCAGTTGTCATCCCGGCAGTGAACCCGACCGCGCGCTGACTTGCGCTTCGCCCCGGGCCCAAGCGCTCTCGGCACACGCCTTGCCATGGCGAAACGGCTCGCTTAAGCCACCACGTATCGCCGCGGCCCCAAGAACGACACCTGCCTGGTGTTCACGGCGAACCGGACCACCAGCTTCGCCTTGCGCTTCCCTGCGACTTCGTAGATCGCCGCGATAAAATCACCGAAGGTCATCCCCTTCTTCAGTCGAGTTGGTTTCATGTCTGATCTTCCGCATGGTTTGAATGGGAAATCTCACGGGCTGGTGTGGCCAGCCGGCGTCCGAGGTCCGGGATCGCCATGCGTTGCTTCCCGCGTCCACCCCGAGGGCTGCGCGGTTCGCTGGCGGCCGGATGCGCCTTGCCGTTGAGGGCGGGAAGAGCTGGCCGTTCCGGCTCGGTGAGGCCCCGGTCCAGCATCCGTGCGGGGAGCTCCGGTTGCCGGGTCAAGGCCCGTCGGCGGAAGGGACTGCTGAGCAACCACAGGATGTCGGTCTTCTTCATGTGGCGGCCGAACGTCCGCAGAAGCTTCCAGGTTCGGACCGGCCGCCGGAAAATCCGGTGGAGAAACAGGAGGCCGTAGCCGCGAGCTCGCAGCCGGTTCACGACCGCCCCGGGGAGCGCGGTGGGATCGATGTCAGAACACTTGAACCACTTGTGCCAGTCGCGGTCGTCGTCAAGGATGCCGCGCGTCACGTACTCTTCCCAAAGCGGTGTTCCCCGGTAAACGCACAGGCGGTTGAAGCCAAAGGTGTCCAGTTCCAGCCGGGCGGCGAAGCGAAAGCTCTCGAGGATATCCGCCGCCGTCTCATCGGGCGATCCGATGACGAAGAACCCATGAATCCGGCCGACGCCCTGCCGTCTGGCTTCGCGCACCGCGTGCTCGACCTGGGCGGGCGTCTGCCTCTTGTTCAAACGGTCCAGCACCTTCTGCGTGCCGGCTTCCACGCCAAAGGCCAGGAAATCGCAGCCGGCTTGACGCATCAGCGGCAGTTGATCGATCCCCACGGAATCCACGCGTCCCTCGCACCCCCAATGCAACATCAGCTTGCGATCGAGGATGCCCTGGCAGATTGCCTGGATCCGCTTGCGATTGATGAGGAAATGATCGTCGGTCAGGTAAATCGAGCGATAGCCCGAGTCGTGGAGCTCCTGCAACTCCCCAAGGACATGCGCCGGCGATCGGCTCCGCCATCGTCCCTCTCCCAGCGACGGAATGTCGCAGTAGCTGCAGGCGTAAGGACATCCGCGCGAGGTCTGCACCGTGCAGAACTTGTCCAGCGAGAGGACCGCCGGCACATCCAGCGGCAGCGATTCAACATAATCGATCGGCAGACTCGTGCGATCCGGATAGGGGAATCGATCCAGGTCCCGGAGCAGAGGCCGCGGGATATTCGCGACCACACTGCCATTGGCCGAGCGCCAAAACAGACCTGCGACCGAACCCGGCTCCTGGAGGTGTTCCAGATAATCCGGCAGCAATTCCTCACCCTCACCAACCCCCACACAGTCGATGTCCGAACAATCCCGCAGGATGTGACTCGCATTCAACGTCGCGAACGGGCCGCCCACGATGATCGGGACCCGCGGCACCTCGTTCTTGAGCCGACGGGCCATGCGCTTGGCCGCGGGATAGGTGGTGGTCGAAAGGAAGGACAGCGCGATCACGTCCGGGCGTTCGTGGGAGGCCAACCGCGCGATGTGATCGGCCGTCATTTCCGGGTGGGCCGTGTCGAACATCCGAACCTGGTGGCCGGACTGCCGTAACACCGGGGCGAGGGTTTGAATCCCCAAGGGGGGAAACGCCATGATCTTCACCCGACCGTTTGCCTTTCGTTCCCGATCGAGCTCCTCGGGGAGCACCCGGCAGAAGTCATCGTCGCCGACGTGGACCAGAAATGTCTTCATGGGTGCGTGGGTCGCGCGGCACCACCATCGCCCCGGAACACGCGGGCGTCCGCAACCGCCAACGGCCTCGCCTGGTGGGCCCGTTTCATGCCGAGAAACTAGACCACGCGTTCGCGGGGATGCCATGGGGTGTGTACCCCAGTGCTGGCGCCGGGCAACACCCGCTGCCGCCCATTCCGAAGGCCCGTCCAGCCAGGCCGTGACGAAGATCGGGAGGGCCGTTTGGCCCTGCGGGAGAACCGGGCCCCAATCGACCACCCGGTTGGCGTCGACCCCCTTTGACTGCTATGGTGGGGCAACGCAGGGGCGGACGTGGCGCATCTCCCTGGTCAATTCCTTCCCGCGCCCAAGTCGGCACTCGCGGAAGCCCAACGGGCTTCCAGGAGATTCCCGATAGAAAGAGACAGCTTGTGAACTTCCTTTTGATTCTGATCAGTTACTCGGCCGTGGCGCTGCTGTTGTGGTGGGCACTCGGAGAGTACATTCACAGCCCCGGCGGCAGGATCCTGGCCCGATGGCGGCACACGGCTCGGTCTCGCGGACCCGCCGACCGGGACCAGCTTCCGTTGATGATCCCCCCCCTCGTGCCCGCCGTGGCCCTGGCCGGCCCCGCGGCTGACGGGAACGTCTACGGAAGACCCCCCCATGGATGAGAACGTCCAGGATCCCGTGAAGGAGCGCGGAGTTGCGGGTCCACGCGGAGTTTTACAATCATGGTTTCCGCGGCCTACACGATCCGCACCTGCACGCTGCTCTCGATGATCCCCGCCGCAATCGCGTAGCGGGTCAGGCCGGCGGTGTCGTGGATTTGGAGTTTCTCCATGAGGTGCTGTCGATGCTTCTCGACTGTCTTGAAGCTGATGCTCAACTCCGCCGCGATCTGCTTATTGGCCTGGCCTTCCGCGATGAGCTGAAGCACTTCCGCCTCGCGCGAGGTGAGTTCGGCCCCGCGCCTTCCCACCACCCGGTCCGGAGGTCCCGCGCGGCGTGGGGACAGGCGGCGGGCGATGGAGGGGCTGTAATAGGCGTGGCCTTGGTAAATCTCGCGTACGGCGTACGCCAGGACCTGCGCCGAAGTCTGCTTTAGCAGATATCCCGCCGCCCCCAGTGCCCGCACCTGCTCGATATAAGCATCGTCGTTGTGCGCGGAGAGAATGAGCACCCGCGCGTCGGGCGTTCCCTTGCGGATCTGCCGGGTGGCTTCCAACCCGTTGAGCATGGGCATCGCGATGTCCATGACGACCACGTCGGGGCGGAGGCTCCGCGTCAATGCGACAGCCTGCCGACCGGTTTCGGCCTCTCCGACGACCTGAATGTCGCCGGCGGCCTCGAGCAACGCCCGCAGACCCTCGCGGACCACCATATGATCCTCCGCCAACAGCACGGTGATGCGTTTCATCGATTGGCGGACCGGCAGGACGGAACGCGGTTTTTGGGTTTGCCAACCATTACGGAGCGGCACTTCCGCCTTGGGGATGTCTGGCAGCATCCAAGGCCCTGACCGGGTTCTACGCCCTGGCTGCTTGCGCATGCCCCCGACCAAGACGAGACGGGAGACCAGCGTGGTCCTCGGCAGGCGTTCATTCCAAGCGGATAATCCGGCCCCGATGCCGGTCTGTCCATGGGGTGAAACCCTACTTGCGGCCGCCTTTTCACGCTGACCCCCGTGAAGACTCCAGGCCGCGGCCCGGCACCGCCCGCCGCGCCCGGATCCCCTCCCGGCCGCTACCACCGGACGGGTCCATCAGCGGTTCTTCGCTGGGCCCCGCACGAACGGGACCTCGGCTCGAATCGTGGTGCCCTTGCCCGGGGCGGATTCGACACTCAGCTTGCCACCGACCATCTCCACCCGTTCCCTCATGCCGATCAGTCCCAGGTGTTTGTTCCTCCGGGCCTTGAGGATCCGCGCCACCTGAAAGGACCGGCCATTGTCGCTGATCTCCAAACGGACCACGTCCGCGGATCGTTGAATGTCGACCATCACCTGGCTGGCGTGGGCATGCCGGGCGACATTGACCAGGGCCGATTGAACGACACGATACAGCGCGGTGAGGCGCGAGTCGTCCAGTTGCTCAACGCCGGCAAAGGCGTTGAACCGGACGCGGATGCCCGTCCGCTTCATGAACTCCTTGAGCAGGGAATGCAGGGTGGCGATCAGTCCAAGATCGTCGAGCGCGGTCGGGCGCAACTCGCGGGCGAACTGATGAACGATGCTCAGCGACTCCTCCACGAGCCGTTGGGTTCGCGCGATTCTCTCCTGGAGCAGGTCGGGATTGACCCTGGCCTCCCCCGCCAGCGCTTCGAGGTGCACATTGATCCCCACGAGGGTCTGGGTGACGTCATCATGCAACTCGCGGCTGATCCGCCGCCGTTCGTCCTCCTGGACCCGCAAGATGTCGTGGGACAGTCGGCGCAGCTCCTCCTGCATGTGGCGGGCTTGGGCCAGCAGGCGCCGCTGCTTTCGCTCGCTGACCTTCAAGGCGGCCTCCACCGCCTCGCGCCGCTGGATCTCCTCGCGCAAAGTCCGGTTGGCGACCGCCAGGTCCTCAATGCGACGGCTGGCCTGTTCCGAAAGCTTGAGCAAGGTGAGGTCGGACACCGCGATGCGGCACCGAGGTTCCTCACCGGCTTCCGGGTCCGGGGACGAGGCATGGAGGTTGGCCCAGAGGATGGAGCCGTCTCCCTTCACCAGCGGAAACTCACCCACCGGGCTTCCCCCCCCGGCAAACAAGCACCTCAGAAATGCCAGGAACTCCGGGCGTTTCCCCGGTTCGACAAACCGCGTTAATGGGCGACCCAGGAGGCGCGACCGTTCGATGCCGAGCAGGGCGGCTCCCGCCAGGTTGACCTCCAGAATCCGACCCCGCTCATCGAGCGAAAAGTAGCCAACCGGGGCGAAATCGTAGAGATCGCTGTATTTATCCAGCAAAGCCTCCATCCGGTCGCGAGACTCCTGGAGCTCGGCGTTCTGCAGTTCGAGTTCGACCTGGTGCACCTGGAGCTCCTGGAGCAGTCGTCGGGCACCCTCCTCGGACCGGCGGTCGGGGGCGACGGACCGGTTCGGACGCTTTCGGCGCTTCATCCGCGCTTCGGCGCGACGGCGCAGGGCCGCCACCGGGGCCGGATCGGGCAGGGTCTGGCCTTGCGCCCCGGGGGCTCGGCGTGAAAGGGAGGAGTCAAGGACGGTCATGGCCACCTCGCTCTTCGTCGCGCGCTGACTCCCCGCTTCCCTTCCCCCTCTGTCCGGCCTCAGCCGTGGTCGCCGTCGCCGGCAGGTAGAGGTGCACCGTGGTCCCCACCCCCACGGCGGAGTCCACCACGATGGCTCCTCCGTGCTTGTGCACGATGGCCTGCGTGATCGTGAGGCCGAGCCCCAAACCCTGATCCTTCCCGCGATTCTTGGTGGAATAGAAGGCATCGAAGATCTTCGGCAACTCCTCCGTCGGGATCCCCACCCCTTGGTCGGCGATGCTCAGCCGGACGTAGGCGCCGGGTGGCAAGGTCGCGTCTCCCGGGGCGTCCAGCCGCAGGTTCTCCGCGCGAACCGAGACCACGCCACCCCGGGGCATCGCTTCCCGGGCATTGAGCACCACATGGCGAAGGGCTTGCCCGATCTGACGGGCGTCGGCGTCGACCGACCAGAGACGCTCCGCCACCAGGAACCGGCACCGCACCGGCGCACCAGACAGGGCAGCCTCCACCGCCACGTGAATGACCTCGGACAGCGAGGTCGGCCGGCGCACTGGCGGGTCCGTGTGGACGAGACTGACCAGTCGCCGGGTGAGGTCATGGGCGCGCACGGCCGCCCACTCCGCCTCCTGGAGGCAGCGCGCCAGCAACCCCTCGTTGGCGGGCACGAGGTTCTCCGCCAGCTTGAGGTTGCTGAGCAGCGTGGTGAGCAGACGGCTGTAATCGTCGGCCAGGCCCCCTAGCAGGACCTCGGCCGCTTCGCACTTCCGTGCGACCAGCCGGTCCGCTTCCGAACGCTTGCGCTCCGTAACATCCGTGAGCACGGCCCGACACTCCTGCCCCGACGGCGCGACTTGCGCCTCAAGCTGCACCGTGAGCGGCGGACGGTCATTCGGAAGCAACTTGAACTCGCAGCTTTGTCGGGCCTCACCTTTGAAGACCCTCGTCAGGAACGCGCGGAGCACGGGCCGTTCGTCCGCGCACACGAAGGCATCAAAATGGCGACCCACCAGGGGGGCACGTTCCACTCCCAGCAGGCCGGCGCTGGCGAGATTGACCTCGCGAATCGTTCCCGCGGGGTCCAGGCTCAGGTAGCCCACGGGAGCGAAATCATAAAGGTCGCTGTACTTCTCGAAGGCCTGTTCCACTTCGTCCCGGGCACCGCGAAGCTCCTCGTTCTGCATTTCCAACTCGATCTCGTGAACCTGCAGCTCATGAACCAATCGCTGCAGATCGGCCTCACTTCGGGCCGGACAGTCGTGCCGACGCAACTCGTGCAGACGCTCCTCCGCGCGACGGCGCAAGGCGTCAGGCTCGGCAGCGCGTGGGGGCTTTCGCGGCATGCTGTCGATCGTTGCGCACCCGTTCACGGGGTGCTTGTCCGCGAGCCCCGTCGCCTGACCTTGCGCCCGCCGGGCTTTCGGTTCCCCGGCTGAGGCCTGGGCGGGCGTTCCGCAGCTTGCCTCTCGAGACCGGCCTGCCTGGCTCGCAACTCCGCTTCCAGGCTCCGTGCGGCGGTGATGTCCGAGAAGGTGATCACAACTCCATCGATCCAGTCGTCTTTCGTGCGGTAAGGCATGATGCGCACGCTGTACCAGCGGCCATCGCGCGTGGCGACCGGCTTCTCCGCGGGAGCCAGCGTCCGCAGGACTTCGCGCGCGTCCTCGGCCAGGGTCGGATAGTCCAGATCCGAAACCTGGTCGGTAATCGGGCGGCCCACATCCCCGGGAATGAGCTTGATGATCTTCGAGGCCCGGGCGGTGAACCGTCGCACGCGGAGCTCCCGGTCCAGGAAGAGCGTGGCAATGTCGGTGCTGTCGAGCAGGTTCTTGATGTCGTTGCTCGCCAAGGACAGCTCATCCACCTTGGCCTGCAGTTCCGTGTTGACCGTCTGCAGTTCCTCGTTGAGCGACTGCATCTCCTCCTGGGAGGTGGTGAGCTCCTCGTTGGTGGACTGCAGTTCCTCATTCGTGGATTGCAGTTCCTCGTTGGCCGAGCGGAGTTCCTCCTGCGCGGTTTGCATCTCCTCGTTCGTGGCCCGCGCTTCGGCGCGAACCCGCAGCAGTTCCTGCTCGAGGTCGCTACGCCGCGCCCGGCGAAGGTCGGACGACGATATCCTGCCGCCCGGGGGTTTGTTCACGGGCGTCGCCACTTCCGTGAACAGGATGACCACCATGCCGCTCAGTGGTCCGGGTTCGTCAAGGCGTTGAACGGTGACATCCACGGATTGCTCCACGCCCTCGACGGCCACCTTGAGGCCATGTACCGCGACGGTCGTCGGTTGCCGAAGGGCTTTCTGGAAGGCGCCAACCAGTTCGTAACGGAGCCCCTCACGCGCCATGGCGAAGAGGTTCCAGTTGGCCTTGCCAGCCGCCGGTTCCAGGTACTTCCCGGTCCGCCCGCTGATGTAGAGGATATCCCCCTGATGATTCACCAGCACCGCAGGTGGAGCATAGCGTTGCAGGATCAACTGGTCGGCCAGGAACTGGAGACTCGCCACCGGCGCCGGCTGCTGACGTGTCTCCCTCAAGCCGGCGGGGGTGGCCCCGAAGGACGAGGGGAATTCGACCGGCCGCGCCTCCCCTCCGCGCTCCGAGCGGCGGAACAGCCGCGACCCTCCCCCAAGAGGGACAAAGAGGTCGGTATGCGCGCCGATGGTCTCCGCGCTGCCGAGGAACAGCAGGCCGCCGGGACGGAGGCTGTAGTGGAAGACCGGCAACAGCTTCTTCTGCACCTCGGGAGCCAGATAGATCAACAGATTACGGCAAACCACGAGGTCCAGTTTCGTAAAGGGAGGGTCCCGGATCAGGTTCTGCAACGCGAAGATCACCAGCTCGCGGATCTCCTGCCGCACCCGGTAGCCGTGTTTCTCCCTGGTAAAGAACCGCTGCAGTCGCTTGGGCGAGACATCGGCCGCGATGTTGTCGGCGAAGATGCCCAGTCGGGCTTTGTGAATCGCGTCCCGGTCCAGATCCGTGGCGAAGATCTGCAGCGCGGTTCGCCCCGCCGCCGGACTGGCGGCGATCGCTTCCTTGAGGACGATGGCGAGCGAGTAGGCCTCCTCGCCGGTCGAACATCCGGCAACCCACGCCCGCAACGGCTGGCCGGGAGACCGGCTGGCGAGCAAGGCCGGGATCGCCTCCCTGCTCAGGACCTCCCACGCAGCCGGGTCTCGAAAGAAGTTCGTGACCCCAATCAGCAGTTCCTTGAACAGCAGGTCCACCTCCTGCGGGTTCTCCTGAAGGTAACGGACGTACGTGGCCAGCTTGCCGATCTGATGGACCCCCATCCGGCGCTCCATGCGGCGATAGAGCGTGTTCCGTTTGTACAGCGAGAAGTCGTGGTTGGTGCGCGCGCGCAACAGGAGGACTGCCTTCTCCAGGGCGCTCTGGGTCCGGTCCGGCAAGGCCCGCTCCGCCCTGGACACCAGGGGCGTGTGCTTCAGCGACGCGAGAATCTTGCCTGGCAACTCGCCCGCCGGCGCCACGAAATCCGCCAACCCGGCGTCGATGGCGCTGCGGGGCATGCCATCAAACTTGGCTGTGGCCGGCTCCTGGACCAGCACCAGACCCGCCTTCTCCTTGATGGCGCGCGAGCCCACCGTCCCATCGGAACCCATGCCGGACAGGATCACCCCGATGCTCCGCTCCTGCTGGTCGTGGGCGAGGGAGCAGAAGAAGAAATCGATGGGCAGTCGCAGTCCACGCGGAGCCGCCGGTTCGAGCAGGTGCAGCACCCCGTGCAGGATGGACATGTCCTTGTTCGGCGGAATCACATAGACGCAATCCGGCTTCACCCCGGTGCGATCCCGGACCTGGTGGACCTCCATGACGGTGGCACGCTGCAGCAATTCGGGCATTGATCCCTTTATGGGTGGGGTCCAGATGCTGGACGATGACCATCGCCCACCCGGCCTCTGCCGGGGCGTGCCTCAGGAATTCCTCCAGGGCCTCCAAGCCTCCTGCGGAGGCCCCGATCCCTACGATGGCCACCGGACCAGGCGACGAGGAGGCAGGGATCACAGCGGGACGCGCCGGATCCGGCTCCCGAAGGCGTCGCTTCGGAGTGGTGCTCACGGTCGGAGTCCGGTTGGCTGCGCCCGGCGACTCGGAATCCGGGCGCGGATCGTCTCCCGGAGAGACCGACCCTGGACGGGGGTTTGTTGCATCACCATGAGGTTGCTCCCCGAGCCTGATGGGCTCAACTCAAATCCACCCGACCCACCATTCTAGTGCGATCGGCTCGGACGGCGTAGTGGGGTGTTCACCCCATAGCGGGCTTCATGCGGTTCATCCACACTCCGCCACCAAGGAGGTGGGGGGCCGCTCAATCACTTTCCATGAACCGGCTCCGAAAAGCGGGGATGAATCCCCGCACTCCAGGCGCTGCGCGAGTTCGGACGGGCCTGGGAACGGCGCGAAGCGTTTGGAGTGCGTCCGGTTTACCGGCGCTTTTCGGTTCACGGCCCCGGCGCATGGTCGACAGGCCGACGGGACTTCCCATGAACCTTCCCCGGAGCGCGGACTTCAGTCCGCAGGAACCCGCGCCGGGTTGGAGACGTCCCTGCGGGCTGGAGCCCGCGTTCCTCAACCGTTCATCACCACCGAGCACGTCCGTCGCGTTCGCCCGCCGCCAGGGAACCGGGATGGTAGGGTTACACCCCATGGCCTATCGACGCCCGGAGTCGGAGAATGCTCTGACCGTGTTGTGAAGCTGGCATTGACATTCGCGACCTCGCGCTTCCCGGCAATCACCTGCCGCGCAAACGTCACCTGCCGGCGGGCTCTCCACGGTTGCGGCGACTCATCCACCGACGCATTGTTCGCGGCTATGGCACGCATTGGAAACGTCCCTCATGATTGACTCGCTTGACCGTTCACTCGCGGGCTTGCAGGGCGAGGTCATCCGCAGCATGGAACCGTTCGTCCGGGACCACCTCGAGGCATTGCTCCGACCCGTCGAGGACAGCTGGCAGCCCGCGGAGCTTCTGCCGGACCTGGCCGCCGCCGAGTGGCAGAGCCAACTTGCCGAATTCCGCCAGCGGGCGACGGCGCTGCCCGACGAGGTCCTCGTGGTCCTGGTCGGGGACATGATTACCGAGGAAGCCCTCCCGTCCTACCAGACCTGGTTGAATCGCTTGCAGGGTGTGGGCGACCCGTCGGGGGCAAGCGATTCGGCCTGGGCACGCTGGGGGCGCGGTTGGACCGCCGAGGAAAACCGCCATGGCGACCTGCTCAGCAAGTACCTCTACCTGACCGGACGGGTGGACATGCGGGCCATCGAGACCAGCATCCACCATCTGATCAACAACGGCTTCGACCCCCAGACCGGCCCGGATCCCTACCTGGGTTTCGTCTATACCTCGTTCCAGGAACGCGCCACCAAGATCTCCCATCGGAACGTCGGTGAACTGGCGAAGCGGGCAGGCGAGGACCGACTGCACCGGATCTGCGGCATCATCGCGGCGGACGAATCGCGGCATGAACGAGCCTACAAGACGTTCATGTCCCGAATCTTCGAGCTCGACCCCAACGGCGCCATCCTGGCGTTCGCCCGGATGATGCGAGCCCGGATTGTGATGCCCGCCCAGCTCATGGGGCCCGCCGGCGATCCCAGTCTCTTCGCCAGGTTCTCCCGGGTGGCGCAGAAGACGGGCGTTTATACCGCCGCGGACTACGCCGGCATCATCGCCACCCTCGTGGCGGAGTGGAACGTCGGGCAATTGCAGGGGTTGCGCGAAGCCGCGGCGGAAGCCCAGGATTACCTGTGTGGCCTCTCGCAGCGCTATCAACGATTGGCCGCCCGCGCCGAGCGAAGTAACCTCGGCGACTCGGAGCCGTTCAGTTGGATCTCCAACCGGGTGATCCGTTGGTCCTCCTGACCTTGGGACTCACCCCGGAGTCTCAATCCTTCGGCGGCCACGGCATGCCAGAGCCGCGCGCTCAGATTCTCGCTCCCGGTGCGCTCCAGGAAATCGGCGTTGGGGATGCGCATCAGGTTGGAGCGCCGCCAGTGCAAGTCATCCGGTGTGATGAGGTGGTAGCCTTGGAATGTTTTCATGATCCGGTTGCGCAAGGACGCGTCCTTCGATACGGGCCGCAAGTCGCGTCGGTCTGCGGACCTTACTGCATCTCACACCCTCAGCACCCCGCGAAATCCCCGCGCCGCGTAATACGACTGCGCCCCATTGCAGCCAATGAAAACACGGCCGTAGCTGCGGCCGCCCCAGAGCGCGCCGCCCCGCGCACGAAAGTCCGCCGGGGTGGCGATCCAACTCGAGGTCTTGGTGTCGAATTCGCCCAACCCTTGCAGCGCGAAGTACTCCTCCTCCGTCAACAGTTCGATGTCCATGGCGGCGGCCAGATCCAGGGCGGTGGTCTTCGGGCGGTGCTCCTTGCGGGATTCGAGCCCGGCGCGGTCGTAACAAACGCTGCGCCGGCCAGCCGGACTTTCCGGTGCGCAATCCATGAAAACGACGTCGTCCGTCTTGACCTTCACGACATCCGGCTCGCCACCGGTACGTTCCATTTCCGCAAGTGACCACAGTTTGTCCGGCTTGGCCTCCAGCCGCGCCCGCACCCTGGCCCAGCTCAAACCCTGGTGTCGGGCCATGTGGCTTTCAAACCGGGTCTGCAACGCCGCCAGCAACCCATCGCGTTCCTGGGGGGACAACGGCTTCCTGTCGCTTTTCATGATGGCGGTAGTCTGCCTGAACCAACGGTCAGGGTCGCCGCAAATGGCGTGCAGGAGTCCTCGCGTGCATTGGCGTGATCAAGGGGCCGTGACGGTGAGGAAGAAGGCGGGGCAGACGGGCTTGCCGTCGGGACCGGCGAACCAGGCTTCGATCTCGGTGCGACCGGCGGGGAGGTCGAGACGGAATTGGCTGGAGAGGTCGGCTTCCGCAACGGGTTGAGAACGGGTCTGCCCGCCCACCCGAAGCTGGGCCGTGGCGAGGGGCAGCGCCGTGCCGGCCGCAAAGCCGGCGTGATCGGGTGTGGCGGTGTCGCGCGGAGTCCACGGTGGTGCGGCGTCCCGGAGACGCAGCCCGGACTCCTCCGGCCAGCGGCGCAAGGCGAACGCGTAGGTGCCCGCCCGGATCACTTCCACGTCCCAAACCCCGCGGCGCTTGACGCCCTGCCGGAGGCCGTCCATGCCGTGTACAGCGTTGTCGCGGCACTCGGCGGTGGTCAACCGGACGGAGGGAGCGTCCGGCTGGCCGAGGACGATTGCGGTCCGCTGGCGGGTAATCGGCTCCACGCCCTGCCACCAGGCATCGTAGGCAGCGCGAAGGTCGCGGGCCAGGTCAGGGCGGGCCTCGATCAGATTCGTGCGCTGGAGAGGGTCGGTGACGAGGTCGTACAACTCGGGACCGCCCACCGCGAGGCCCTTGATATCACTGAGCAGGCGCCAGCGACCGCGCAGCACGCAGGTCATGCGGAACGGCTCAGGCGGTCCATATTGCACGATCAAGGTGCGGTCGGGCACGGCACCCCGACCCCGCAGCGCCGCGGCGAGGCTGAGGCCGTCGAAGCGGCTACCGAGGGGCGGGGTGAGACCGCAGAGTTCGAGAAGGGTCGGGAGGAGGTCCTGGACCTGCGTGAGGCCGGGCACGTCGCGCCCGCCGTGGATCCCGCCGGCTGGCCAGCGGATGAAGCAGGGAACGCGATGTCCGCCCTCGGCCAGCCGGGACTTGCCGCCGCGCATGCCGGCGTTGTAGCGGCCGACCAGGGCGTAGCCGCCGTTGTCGGTCAGGAAGACGACGACGGTGTTGTCGCGCAGGCCACTCCCGCTCAGGAAGGACTCAAGCTCCCCGAAGTTCTCGTCGGCGTTGGCCAGCATGGCAAGGTAGCCGACCTGGCCAGGCGCGAGGTCGGGGAATTGCGCGGCGATCCGGCGGCGGAGCTCGGGCGGCGCCCATTGCGGGCCGTGGCAGGCGTTGAGCGGCAGGTAACAAAAGAACGGACGCCCGGCAGCCTGCTCGCGGGTCATGAAGGCGAGCGCCTCGCGAAAGAAGACGTCGGTGCAGTACCCGGAGGACTTCTCCTGCCGACCGCCGGGGCGGCGGAGCACGGGGTCGAAGTAGTCGTTGCCCCAGTAGTCGGCCATGGCGCTGATCTCCTGCATGGGGAACCAGAGGGATTGCTGAAATCCGCGGTCCTCGGGGCGATGCGGCGGGTTCTCGCCGAGGTGCCACTTGCCGAACTGGCCCGTGGCATACCCGGCGTCGGCGAAGAACCGGGGCGCCATCGGCACGTCAGACCGGACCATCATCCGCGAGCTGGCGATGACGCTGGCGCCGTTGCGAAAGGCGTCGAGGCCGGTGAGCAACTGGCCGCGCGTGGGCGAGCACATCGGGGCGACGTGGAAATCGGTGAGGCGAACGCCCGAGTCGTGCAGGGCATCGAAGTGTGGCGTCTTGATGAACGGGCTGCCGTGACAGGAAAAGTCGCCATAGCCCACGTCATCGAGCATCACCAGGAGCACGTTCGGGCGGGCCGGGGTGGCGGCGAACCCGGTGGGCGTGGCGGCGACAAACAGCGCGGCGAGCAGAGCGAACAGAGAGGCGGTGCGGGGACGCATGAGGAACAGGAGAACAGAATCGGGCGAGTCCGGCCAGATGGAAGGGGATGTGGGGGCGGGCGGGGATGCGCGATGCGCGATGCGAGATGCGAGGTGCGTGATTCGTGATCCGGGATCGGAAGCTATCCAATGCCGGCGCGGGTGTTCCACTGGGCGGTGGTTCGCGGGAACAGCTTTTCCTCCCGCCATCCATCGCCTGGATGGGTCTCCTTCGCCCGGCTGCACGACGATGATCGCCGGCGGTTCAAGCCTGGTGGGCGCTGAGGGATTCGAACCCCCGACCTACTCGGTGTAAACGAGACGCGCTAGCCGCTGCGCCAAGCGCCCAAACCAGGTGCAAATGAATGCCTTTGGAGAATAGCCCAAGGCGATTCAGAATCTGCTTCCACCCCTCGCTTCCACCCTGCGCTGCTCGGCCATGGGCAAGGCCCACAACCGTGGCGGAGAGTTCCGCAAGGTCGGCCAGAACCTGTTCCAGTATTCGGCCAACGAGGTTTACTATGCGATCTCCAAGATCGCCGGCAAGAAGATCTGGAAAAGCCTCGAGACAACCGATCGCGAACTGGCCCAACGACGGCTCAAAGAAGAACTCGGCAAGAACGGCCTGGTGGCCCCTGCCCAGAGCGCCATGACCCTGGCAGAGTTGCTCGCAATGTACGAGTCGTCCCTTCAAGCCTTCGCCGCGCGTACCGCCGCCACCCGCCGGTGTGGCGTGAGGCGCTAATCCGTGGAGCGGGTGGCAAGATCGTCCGTGCT
>CAZHUS010000109.1:0-26964 GCA_964535555.1 uncultured Verrucomicrobiota bacterium | reverse complement strand
AGCGCCTGGAGTGCGGGGATTCATCCCCGCTTTTCGGGGCAGGTTCATGGGAAGCGCGCGGGGCCCCGGGCGCTTCGGAGTCGGCGGGCAACGGAGTGCCCGCCCTACCTCCTGGCAGACAGAAACACAGGGGATTACTGGCTGGAACGTGTCGTTGGGCTTCATGCGAGTGGAAGGAAACGGGAGAGACAGATGGTGGCGGCGATGGACTACTTCTCGAGCTCCGCGATGCGCGCTTCGATCTTCTTCACCATGATGGCGATCATCGGCTTGACCTCGTCAGGCGCGGCCTCGGCCTGGACCCGGACCGTGGCGAGTCGTTCGCGCAACTTGGCGGCGTCCTTCTCCTGCGCCAACCGGTCCAGCAAGGCCTTGAGGGCTTGTCTCTGCTCGGCCGTGAGGCCCGCCAGGTCCGGGTCTTCAGGGGCCGCGCCTGCCTTGCGGGTGTAGATGGCGACGGCGCGATTCTCCTTGGTGAAGTAGGTTCGCGCCACGCGCTGGATGTCCTCGGCCGTGACTGCCTGGATCTTGGGCCCGGCGCTGTTGATCTCGCGCCAATCGCCCAGGCCTTCGTTGAAGATGAGCTGGAAGAGGATCGCCGTGTTCGAAGTGAGCTTGCGGTATTCGGCGGCCGCGAAGTTGTTCTTCACCTTCTGCAGTTCCTCGGGTGGAACCGGAGTTTCTTTGAGATCCTCGAGTTCCTCGTACACCGCTTTCTCGACCTCCTCGGGTGTGTGGCCTTCGCGCGCCTCGCCCCCGGCGTTGAAGTAGCCTGCCCAGCGCTCGGAATTCTGGCGCGCCGCGACCTGCGTGGCCACCTGGCGGCCGAGGACGAGTCCCTTGTAGAGGCGGCCGGTGCGGGTCGAAAGCAGTTGGGCGAGCACTTCGAGGGGATACGAGTCCTTGTGGCCGAACGGAACGGTGTGCCACAGGATGTCCGCCTGCGGATTGGCCTCGGCCTCGGCGTGCATTCGTTTCTCGGCGGGCTGCGGTGGCTCCCACGTGACCACGTCGGGGGCGTTGCCGTCGCCGCGGGGGATGCGTCCGAAGTACTTCTCGGCTTTGGCCAGCGTGGCGTCCGGGCGGATGTCCCCCACCAGGATGAGGGTGATGTTTTGCGGGGCGTAGTAAGTGGCGTAAAAGTCGTCGGCGTCCTTCTTGCTGATGGCGGGGATGTCGCTGGGCCAACCGACGGTTGGCCAGTGATACGGGTGGGCATCCCAGAACATGGCGTTGAAGCTCTCCTCGAACTTGCCCAGGGGCGTCGACTCGGTCCGCATCCGGCGCTCCTCGAACACGACGTCGCGTTCGGCGTAGAACTCGCGAAACACGGGGCGAAGGAGCCGCTCGCTCTCCATCCACATCCACAACTCGAGCTTGTTGGCGGGCACGGTGATGAAGTACGCGGTCATGTCAGTGCTGGTGAACGCGTTCATCCCCGAGGCGCCGGCGGTGGTATAGATGCGGTCGAATTCGTTCTTCACGAGGAGTTCGCGCTGCGCCTCGATGAGCTTCTGAAACTCGGCGGCGAGTTCGCGGTAGCGGGCGCTCTGGTTTTCCGGGTTTTCAGGATCGGCCACCTCGCCACGCCGCCACGCCGCGCGGAGTTCCCGTTCTTCCGCGCGCATCAGGTTCCGGACGCGTTCCTGTTCGGCGATGATCTCGGCGTCGCGGCGGGCGTCCTTGGTCCCGATGGTGGGGGTGCCCTTGAACATCATGTGTTCGAACAGGTGCGCGATGCCGGTGATGCCCGGGCGTTCGTTGGCGCTGCCGGCACGGACGACGAAGGCGCCGGAGATGGTGGGCTCGTCCCGGCGTTCGACCATCAACAGCCTCATTCCGTTGCTGAGGGTCCGCTCGACCACGGGCACTTGCTGGGCGCTGAGGCTCCAGCAAACCAAGGCCGAGAGGAACAGGAGGGCGTTCAGCCTGGGCAAGACCGCCCCGGGCCGGTGGTGTCGGGGGGGCGAGACTGCGCCGAGCCAGGGCGTCCCGGCGATCCTGCCTCCGTTGAATGCCGGGACGGAGCTGTCCGCTCCTCGAGGCCCGGGTACCCGCTTGCCGCTTCGCGTATTCACGACGGGAAAGCTGCCGCGCCGGCCGCGCACGTCAATCCCCCGCTGCAGCGGAAGCGGGTCCCGTCCGCCGATAAGATGTCCCGATCGGGACCTTTTGCCGGTAGCAGGCCGGTCCGCCACTCCCGAGGCCATCCGGGCTGACAGGGAACGGCCCCCGGATTGCCGAAGCGCCGAGACCGTTGGCGAATTGGCGAGCCGTCCGCTGCAAATCCCTCGCCCCGGCCGGCCCGCCGCGCTAGCCTTGCAGCGCTGATGTCCACCGAGGTCCAACTCACGCCGATGATGGCACAGTACCGCCGCATCAAGAGCGAGCTGCCGGCCGGCGCGCTGTTGCTCTTCCGGCTCGGGGACTTCTACGAGATGTTCTTCGAGGACGCGCAATCCGGCGCGCAAATCCTGAACCTCGCGCTCACCCAGCGGCAGGGCATCCCCATGTGCGGCCTGCCCTACCACGCCGCTCCCGGTTACATCGGCCGCCTGTTGCGCGCCGGACGCAAGGTCGCCATCTGCGATCAGCTCGAGGACGCCCGGCCCGGCAAACTGGTCAAACGCGAGGTCACCCAAATCCTCAGCCCCGGCGCGCACTTCGACGAGCGCATGCTCGCCGCGGAACGGAACAACTACCTGGCCGCGCTGTGTCGCGTCGACCGCCGCCTGGGCCTCGCCTTTGCCGATCTCACCACGGGCGAGTTCCGCGCCACGGAACCCGCCAACGAGGCCGCACTCGTCGCCGAACTCGAACGCCTCCGCCCCGCCGAGGTGCTGCTGCCGACGGAGGCTGCCGCTTTGCGCGACCTGGTACAGGCGACGTCGCGCGTGCTCACCGGTTACGACGACTGGACGTTCGCGCCCGAGACCGCGCAGTTCACCCTGCGCGATCATTTCAAGGTGACGACGCTCGACGGCTTCGGCCTGCGCGACCGGCTGGCCGCCCTGGGCGCGGCTGGCGCGCTCGTTCACTACCTGCTCAACCAGTTGCGTCGGGACCTCACGCATCTCACGCGGCTGGGCTTCTACGAACACGCGGATTTCGTGGTCCTCGACACCACCACGCTACGCAACCTCGAGGTGCTGGAACCGCAGCATCGCGACGCCCCGCGTGACGCCTGCCTCTACGGCGCCGTCAACCGGACGGTCACCCCGATGGGCGCCCGTCGACTGCGCGACTGGCTCTCGCAACCCCTTGCCGCGGTGGCACCCATCGAGCGTCGCCAGGACGCGGTTCAGGCCTGGCTCGCCGCGCCCGCAGCCTTGGACGCGTTCCGGGCCGCGGTGAAGGAGGTGCGTGATCTGGAGCGGACCATCAGCCGGCTCAGCGTTGGGACCGGGAACGCGCGGGATCTGGCGGCCTTGAGAGGCGGCCTTCAACAAGTGCCGGACCTGCGCCGAATTTTGGGAGAGGCGATCGCGGCTCCGCCGCCCGACGAGGCACGGCAGGGGTCATTTCGAGAGCTGGCGGATGCGTGGACACCGGAGGTGCTGCGCGAGAGCGGTACTTTCCATGAACCTCCCCCGGAGCGCGGACTTCAGTCCGCAGGAAGCCATGCCGGCCAGGGGACGTCCCTGCGGGCTGAAGCCCGCGCTCCTCACGGGTTCATGGCCACCGAGCAGGTCCGGGAGGAACAGGTCGCTCTCCAGCCCACCGGGCTCACGGCCCTCGTTCATGGCGGCGAAACGATGGCGGATTCGCGTGGAGCCGAATCACCGCTGCTGACCGCACTCCTGGGCCAGCTCAGCGAGTGTCCCGAACTGGTCGACCTCATCGGGCGCGCCATCGTCGACGAACCGGGCCTGGCCTTGAAGGAGGGCGGGCTCATCCGCGACGGATTTGACGCCGCGCTCGACGAGGTCCGCCGCGCCGCCCGCGAAGGCAAGGACTGGATCGCCGCGTTGCGCCAGGACGAGATTCAGCGCACGGGGATTCCGTCGCTCAAGGTGGGCTTCAACTCGGTGTTCGGCTACTACATCGAGATCACCAAGGCGAACCTGGACAAGGTTCCTTCGGATTACGTCCGCAAGCAGACCATCGCCAACGGCGAGCGGTTCATCACGCCGGCCTTGAAGGAAATGGAATCCAAGATCCTCGGCGCGGAGGAACGCGGGGTGAAGCTGGAGTACGAGATCTTCCTGCGCGTGCGCGAAGCCGCACTCGCCCGGCTGCAGGAAATCCAACAGACGGCGCGCGCGCTCGGCGAACTGGACGTGCTGGCCGGTTTTGCGGAAACGGCGCGGCTGCACGCCTACTGCCGTCCCGAGGTGCGGGACGCGGGTCAGCTCCTCCTCCGGGACGGACGACATCCGGTGCTTGAGCAGACCCTCACCGAGCAGCGATTCGTTCCGAACGACGTGGCGTTGGCCAGCGGTGCGGCGGAGGCGCGGACCGGGGAGGCGGCGGCCTCCCCGCCGTCGAATGCGGAGCTCGGAAGTCCGAACGCCGAAGGTCATCCCCCCACCCAGGTGGCGCTGATCACGGGGCCGAACATGGCCGGCAAGAGCACCTACATCCGGCAGGCCGCGCTCCTGACGCTCCTGGCGCACACCGGCTCGTTCCTCCCCGCGCAGTCGGCCCGGGTTGATCTGGTGGACCGGATCTTCACGCGCATCGGCGCCAGCGACGACCTCTCCCGCGGCCAGTCCACGTTCATGGTTGAGATGACGGAGACGGCCAACATCCTGAACAACGCCACGGCGCGCAGCCTGGTGATCCTGGACGAGGTGGGCCGGGGCACGAGCACGTTCGACGGGCTGAGCCTCGCCTGGAGCATCGTGGAACACCTTCACAACCAGGTGGG
This sequence comes from uncultured Verrucomicrobiota bacterium, assembly GCA_964535555.1. Lineage (GTDB taxonomy): Bacteria > Verrucomicrobiota > Verrucomicrobiia > Limisphaerales > J093 > DSVZ01. Next base: position 22,094 of record CAZHUS010000109.1, on the reverse strand, counting down.
CGCGAAGACGCTCTTTGCGACCCATTACCACGAACTCACGGAGCTGGCCGGGCGGCTGCCGCGCGTGCGCAATTTCAACGTCGCCGTGCGCGAGTGGAATGACCAGGTCGTGTTCCTTCACAAGATCGTGCCCGGCGGTGCCGACAAGAGCTACGGCATCCAGGTGGCGCGGCTCGCCGGGATCCCGAAGCCGGTCCTCGAGCGGGCCAAGATCATCCTGCGCAATCTCGAGGAGTCGGAACTGACGCCCGAGGGGAATGTCCGCCGCGCGTCCGGCCACCGGGCCGAACGGGAGAAGCTCAAGCGGCTCGAGCCGTCGTCCCAACTCGACCTGTTTGTCTGATCTGCCGCGGGCGGGGGCGAGTGCCGCCCCGGGCTGTGGGGACCGCGGCCCGTCACCGGCCGCAGCATCTCGGTCTCGAGGGGGGAGCGCGTTCGACTTCCGGTCGGGACGACGCATAATGAAGGCGGTGTTGGCTAGGTAACGCTCGTGGCCTCGCTCGTGATTGAATCAGGTCCGCGCCACGGTGAAGTGCTTCCCCTGGAGCGCGGGTTGAACCTCTTCGGCCGGTCCGAGGAGTGTCAGTTCCGTTTTGACGACCCGACCATTTCCAGCCGGCATTGCGAGATCCATGTGGGCGAGATGGAGGTGAAGATCCGCGACCTCGGCTCGAGCAACGGCACGACCGTGGAAGGGGCGCCCGTGGGGGAAAAGGAATTGAAAGACGGCCAGCGACTGGCCCTGGGAGATGTGGTGATGCGGGTGGTCATTCCGCCGGTCCACATCGCCATTCCCGTGTTGTCCGAGCCCGAACCTCCCGGTCCCGCGCTGCTTCCGGATGGCGAGCCGGCCTGCGAGAACCATCGCGAAACCGCGGCGGACTTCCGGTGCAGCCGCTGCGGTCGCACGTATTGCGACGCCTGCGTGCACCAGCTCCGGCTGGCGGGCGGGGTCCCGCGTTTGATGTGCCCGGCCTGCAGCCACCCGTGTCTCAGCCTGGATGGTTCCGACACTTCGTCCGACCGCGATTCGATCACGGCGCGGGTCTGGCGAAGCGTTCGTATCGCGTTCGACTTCCGTTCGAATCGCAGCCGGAGCCACGGCCGGCGACCGAGATTGTAGCGAGGGAGAGCCTGATTCAGCGGCCGGGTTCGGCTGGAGTCCGCTTCTTGTACACCTTCACGTAATCGACCGTGAAGACGTCCGGGAACACCGTCTTCGCGATCTCCTCGGGCTTGGAGGGGATTTCCATGCTGAGGATGAGGTACTCCTCGATCTGCGACAGCCCGGCGGTGACCTCGTAGTAGCGGTAGCCGTCCACGAAGAAGACGTATTTCTCGGGCGTCCATTCGAGGGCAAACGTGTGAAAGCCCGTCCCGACGCCCTCGCGGAAACTCTGCATGCCCCGCGTGCTCTTCTGGTTCGGGCCGTACGCCCAGTGGACATTGTGGGAGACGATGTCCGGGCCGAGCTTCCGGAAGCACTCCATGATGTCGATCTCGGCGCCGAACTTGGCCGGGTCCTCGCCCCGGGAGATGTCGGGCGACTGGATCCAGAACGCCGCCCAGACACCCGGGGAACGCTGCAATTCCGCGCGGCATTCGAAGTAGCCGTAACGCGTCATGAAACGTCCCTGCGTGCCCACGGCGCCGAGCAGGATGCGGTCGTCCTGGCGAATGGCGCCGAGTTTCAGGAAGCCGTTTTCGACCTTCACCGCCTCGGGAGAGACGAACCCCAGGGCGCGCGGGCCGATGCCGCGGACCTCCCATTTGGTGGGATCCAGTTCCTTCCCTTCGAACTCATCCTGCCAGAAGAGTTCGTAGCCCAGTTCCTCCGGGGTGGTGCGGACCGCGGACATCGGGCCCTGGGGTGGGCGCTGGGCGAGGACGGACGTGCATTCGGTCCCGCCGAGAAGGAGCGCGAGCAGAAGCAGGCTCGACGCGAGCCGACCGTGCAGGCCCGGACGTGAGGCGGCGATCATGGTCGTTGGGTTGGGAGCGGTGCGGCGGGAGCTTCGCGTGGTGGGGCGAGCGTCCTCGAACCGGTTGGTTCGGCACAACCTCGCCCCACCGGGACTCCCTTGTCGGCGCCGACGTGAGGAGGCGGTCTGTCCAAGGCGCCGGATCGGCGGGCCCCGGAGAGTGCCCGCCCTACCTCGGCGGCTTCCGGTGACCGTTACTGCGCCTGCGCGCCACCCTGGCCGGACGGACGCTGAGGGCGATTACCCTGGCCCTGGCCCTGGCCGCCGGGGCGCCCGCCACGCATGTTCTGCATCTGTTCCTGGCGGAGCTTCTGCCACTTCTCGAACTGTTCGGCCGTGAGGATCTCCTTCATGGCTTTCTGGTTCGTGGCCCGGAGGGCCTGCATCTTCTCGCGCCGCTGCTCCTGCGTGAGGCTGGTGTCCTGGGCCACTTTGCGCATCGCCTCGGCCTGTTCCTTCTGGCTGGCCTCCACCTTCTGTTTCTGAGCGTCGGTCAGCTTGAGTTCCTCGACCATTTTCTTCAACTGCTCCTGCGCGCGCTGGGCTTGCATCTCCGGGCCTCCACCGCGCTGCCGGCCGGCGGGAGGTTGGGGAGGTTGCTGGTCAGCGCCGAAAGCTGCGGGGGCGAGCGTGAGCGCGAAGCCGAGGCCGAGTGCCTTCCACGTCGAAATGCCAGGGGATTTCATCCGATTCCTTTGCTGTTGTTGATGATGTTTGTTGTCGAGCGAACAGGAAGCGAGACGGGCCAGGGGGCTCCGTGGTTACAGCCAGTCCGGACGCAGGCGGTCAGCAGCGCTCCCCGAGGGGTGTGTGGCGCGCATGAGAGCCGCTGTCCGGGCGGCGCTTACTCTTCGGCGTCGGCGGCGGCCGGACGCTTCTCCCAGCGTCGTGGCGGTCGCGCCGGCAGGGTGAGATCCACCTGGGCGTAATAGGCACCGGGCCCGAACAGGCCTTCGATCTCCTGTTGCAGCCTCAAGGATGGGAGCACCGAGAATTCCCCGTCCGCCTCGATGAACACCCGTTCTCCCTGCGGTTGGGTAAGGCACAGGAAGAGCGGGGTCTTGCCCCGATGCTGACTCACAAGCTGACGCAGGGCGTCGAGCTTGGACGCGAACCCGGCGCCGCGAGCCCGCACATGCACCTGCTTGGTGAAACGTCGCGGCGCTTCCTCGAGCGGCATGATGTCGACCGGAAACAACTTGGGCTTGTCCTCGCCGAGGTTCACCTCGGCGGTGACCAGGAGCACCGCCATGGGCTGGAGGAGTTCGCGGAACTTGTCGAAATTCTCGTTCAGGCAGAGCACCTGGACCGTGCCTTCCTGGTCCTCGAGCGTGGCCAGCGCGTAGGGCTTCTGGGTCTTCTTGGAGATGCCTTGCTGGACCGCGGCCACCAGGCCGCCAACGCGGGTGAGACTCGAGCGTGGCAGGGTTGCCAGCTGGCGGGTGGTGCTGGCGGCGTAGCGCTGCAGCAACGGAAGGTACGGAGCCAGCGGATGGCCGGTGACATAAAAACCCAGCAACTCCTTCTCGGCGGCGAGGCGCTCGGCAATCGGCCACTCGGGCTGACGGGTCAGGGATTCGACCCGCGCTTCACTCTCCGGCTCAAGCATTCCGAACAGCGAGGTCTGGCCCCGGGCCCGGTCCTGCGCCGTTCGGGCAGCCCGGGTCATCACCCGCTCGAGCGAGTGCCAGAGCGTGGCGCGGGTTTCGCCCAGCGCGTCGCAGGCGCCGGACTTGATCAGGGCCTCGAGCACTTTGCGGTTCACCGCACGGGTGTCGACCCGATCACAGAGATCGGCGAGCGAACGGAAGGGCTCGCCGGCGCGGCGGGCCTCGAGCACCGACTCCACCGCCATCTCACCCACGCCCTTGATGGCAGCCAGGCCGAAACGGATGGCGCCCGGGGCGGTTTCGGCGGAGGTGCGGGCGGGGGCGAAGTAGACGTCGCTCTCGTTCACGTCCGGGGGCAGGACCTCGATTCCCAGTTCGCGTGCATCGGCGATATAGAGGCCGAGTTTCTCGGTGTCGCCCATGTCGTTGGTCATCATGGCGCACAGGAACTCGATGGGGTAATTGGCCTTGAGATAGGCGGTCTGGTAGGCGACGACGGCGTAGGCGGCCGCGTGGGACTTGTTGAAGCCGTAGCCGGCGAACTTCTCGAGGAGGTCGAAGATCGTGTTCGCCTTGTCGACGGGGATGTCGTTCACCTCGGCGCAGCCGCGGACGAAGATCTCACGCTGCGTGGCCATCTCCTCCTTGTTCTTCTTGCCCATGGCGCGGCGGAGGAGGTCCGCGCCGCCCAGCGTGTAACCCGCGAGCGCCTGGGCCGCCTGCATCACCTGCTCCTGGTAAACCATGATGCCGTAGGTCTCGCGGCAGATCGGCTCGAGCCGCGGATGCATGTACTCGATGCGGAGTTCGCCGTGGCGGCGACGCAGGAACTCGGGGATGAGATCCATCGGCCCCGGCCGGTAGAGCGCGATGAGGGCGGTGATGTGTTCGATCGAGCCGATCTGGAACTTGCGGCAAAGATCCCGCATCCCGCTGGATTCCAGTTGGAACACCCCGAGCGTGCGGGCGCTGTTCAGCAGCTCGTACGTCCGGGCATCGTCCAGGGGCAGGCGTTCGATCGGGATCTCGACGCCTCGCGTGCGCCGCACCATCTCGCAGGTGTTGCGGATCACGGTGAGCGTCTTCAGCCCCAGGAAGTCCATCTTGAGCAGGCCCAACGCCCCCACGGGGCCCATGGCGTACTGGGTGACGATGGCCCCGTCCTCGTCGCTCTTGAGGGGGAGCACGTTCACGAGCGGTTCGGGGCCGATGACGACGCCGGCGGCGTGCACGGAGGCGTTTCGGGCCACGTCTTCCAGCGCCAGCGCCATGTCGACGAGTTCCCGCGTCTGCTCCTCGGTGTCGTACGCCTTGCGAAAGTCCGGAGACTTTTCGAGCGCCGATTCGAGCGTCGTGCCCAGGTCGGCGGGAATCATCCGCGCCAGCCGGTCGCAATCGCCGTAGCTGAGGCCCATGGCGCGGCCGACGTCCCGCACCGCCGATTTGGCGCCCAGGGTGCCGAAGGTGATGATCTGGGCGACGCTCTCCCGGCCGTACTTTTCGCGCACATACTCGATCACCTCGGCGCGGCGGTCGTCGGCGAAGTCGATGTCAATGTCGGGCGGGCTGATGCGCTCCGGGTTCAGGAACCGCTCGAAGAGCAGGCCATACCGGATGGGGTCGACATTCGAGATCTCGAGGAGGTACGTGACGAGGGAGCCGGCGGCCGAACCACGGGCCACACACGCAATCCCCTTGGATCGCCCGTGGCGAACGAAGTCGCCGACGATGAGGAAGTAGGAGACGAAACCCGTCTTCTCGATGACGGCGAGTTCCATTTCGAGCCGGTCCAGGACGCTACGCGTGGCCAGCGTGATGGCTTCGGCTGAGACGGGCGAGGCGGGAGCCGCGGAAGGCTGATCCTCGGGAAAGTCCTCCATGGCTTCCTCCCCGTCGCCGGCCTTTGGGAGTTCCCTCGCGGGCACCCCGAACTGCGGCAGCCGCGCGGGATCCTCGACGCCATCGCAGACGAAGCGTCCCTGGTCGAGATGGGTGTCGAGGCCGTAGCGTCGCTGCAGGCCTTCCACGAGCCACTGGCGCAGGAATTCCTCGCGAGTGACGTTCGCCGGCGGGGCGAAGACCGGGTAGCGGAGCTTGCCGAAGGTGATCTCGACGTTGCAGCGCTCGGCCACGGCGACCGTGTTTCGCAAGGCCTCGGGCACTTCGTGGAAGAGCGCCGTCATCTCCTCGGCGGATCGCAGGTAGAACTGTCCGGGCTGGTAGCGGGGCTTCGGATCGTCGCGCGTGATCTGGCGGCCGATGCAGACCAGGCAGTCGTGAGCCGTCCAATGCTCGCTTTCGAGGTAGTGCACGTCGTTCGTCGCAACGAGCTGGAGGTCGAACTCCCTGGCCCAGGGGATGAGATGGCGGTTCACGACCGCCTGTTCGGCGATGCCGTGGTCTTGCAGCTCCAGGAAGAAGCGGTCCCGCCCGAACACCTGCTTGAACCAGTCGATGGCGTCCCGGGCCTGTTTGAGTTGCTCCTGCGCGATGTAGCTCGGGATCTCGCTCGCCAGGCAGCCGGAAAGGGCGATGAGACCTTCGCCGTGCGCGGCGAGCAGTTCCTTGTCCAGGCGCGGCTTGTAGTAGTAGCCCTCGAGGTGTGCGGCGGTGACCAGGCGGATCAGGTTCCGGTACCCGCACTCGTTCTCCGCCAGCAGGACGAGATGGTGATAGGCATCGCGGCCGCCGCTGAGGGTTTTCTTTTCGAAACGGCTTCCGGGGGCCACGTAAACTTCACAGCCGAGGATCGGCTTGAGGCCCGCCTTGCGCGCGGCCTGGTAGAAGTCAATCGCCCCGTGCAGCACGCCGTGGTCGGTGATCGCCATCGCGCCGAAGCCGAGCCCCGCGGCTTTCTGCGCCAGCCGGTCCACGCGGCAAGCCCCGTCGAGCAACGAGTACTCGGTATGGACATGCAGGTGGACGAATTCGGCTCGCGACATGGACCGATTATCCTCCGTGGCCATGAACGGGCAAGGACGGTCGCCCGGCGACCACCAGGCAGGGCGGGCACTCCGCGTTCCCGCGAATCTCGAGCGCCCGGGATGCGCACCGTCTCTCCATGAACCTTCCCAGGAGCGCGGGCTTCAGTCCGCAGGAAGCCACGCCGGCCAAAGGACGTCCCGGCGGGCTGAAGCCCGCGCGCCTCGCCGGTTCATGGTCGATGCGCAGGTCCGGAAGGAAGAAAGGAGCTCTCCATGAGCCTGCTCCGAAAAGCGGTGGTGAACCACCGCACTCCAGACGCTTCGCGATACCGGACGTGCCCTGGAGCGGCGCGAAGCGTTTGGAGTGCGTCCGGTTTGCCGGCGCTTGCTTGTTCCTGGTCACCGCGCGTGGCGCCCGATCGACGCTCCCGACGGGAAGGGTCGCCGAACGACACAAACGGCAAGCGTCACTGGACGCTGCGCGTTCCAGCTGATTCAATCAGTCCTCCGGGTTGTCTAGATGAGCAATGCCGAAACAACCGCCCCCGCACTCACGGTGGACCGTACTGCCGGGGGAGAGCTGCGCCTGCAGGTGGCGGGCGACTGGAGCCGACCGGAAGGCGCGCCCTCCTTCGGGGCGATTTATGACGCCTTGGGTGATGGTTCCCCGCCTCCGGGCCTGCTTGTGGACGCGAGCGGCCTGAAAGGCTGGGGAAGCAGCCTGCTGTCCCGGTTGGCCCGGTGTGACGAGCTCTGCGCCGCGAAGCGCATCCCCGTCAAGCTGGTGGCGGTGCCCGAGGGACTTGTGCGCCTCCTCCGCCTGGCCCGGGCTGTTCCCGAAAAGGTGGACGCGCGACGGGAGCAACGGCCGCGCCGTTGGCTCGAGGGCTTGGGTGAGCTGGCTTTGGCGGGAGCGGCGGGTGCCGCCGACTTCGTCCAGTTCCTCGGGGAATGCGTGCTTGCGGCATTCCGCTGGATGACGGGGCGGGCTCACCTGCGGTGGAGCGATGCCCTGCTGGTGATGCAGGAGACCGGGCCTCGCGCCCTGGGGATCGTGGCGTTGATCAATTTCCTGGTGGGGCTGATCCTGGCGTTTGTGGGGGCGGTGCAGCTCGCCCGGTTTGGAGCCTCGGTGTACGTCGCCGACCTGGTGGCGGTCGCCACGGTGCGGGAGATGGGCTGCATCATGACGGCGATCATCATGTGCGGCCGGACGGGCGCGGCCTTTGCGGCGCAGCTGGGAACGATGAAGGTCAACGAGGAGATTGATGCCTTCACCACGTTTGGCTTCCCTCCCGCCGAGTTCCTGGTCCTGCCGCGATTGCTGGCGCTAGGCCTCATGATGCCCTTCCTTTGCGCTTTCGCCAACCTGATTGCGATCTCCGGCGGCCTGGTCGTGGCCACGTCCCTGCTGGACCTCTCCGCGACGGACTACATCAACCGGACGATCCAGGCGATCACGTTGAACAGCTTCCTGCTGGGCATCTTCAAGGGGGCCTGTTTCGGCGTGCTGGTGGCCCTGGTGGGTTGCTGGCGGGGCATGCGCTGCGGCAGCGATGCCGCCGCGGTGGGCGAGGCGACCACGTCGGCCGTGGTGATCGGAATTTCCGGCATCATCGCTGCCGACGGCCTGTTCGCGGTGCTGACCAATGCCCTCAACATCTGACGCCGCCCTGCCGGACCGCGACCCGGAGGTCAAGATCGAGATCCGCGATCTGACGATGGCGTATGGCGATTTCGTGCTCATGCGCGACATCAACGTTCAGATCCGCCGCGGCGAGGTCTTCGTGATCATGGGCGGTTCCGGCTGTGGCAAGAGCACGCTGATGAAGCATCTGATCGGGCTGAAGGCGCCCGCACGGGGTGACGTTCTCTACGACGGCAGGAGCTTCTGGCAGGCGGACGAGGTCGAGCGACAGGCGCAGCTGCGTCGCTTCGGCGTGATGTTCCAGCAGGGCGCCCTCTGGAGTTCCCTGACCCTGGCGGAGAACATTGCGCTCCCGCTCGAGGAGTTCACCGCGTTGGGGCCGGCGGACGTTCGCGACCTGGCCCGCGTGAAGCTCTCGCTGGTGGGCCTCAAGGGTTTCGAAGACTTTCACCCGGCGGAGATCTCCGGCGGCATGCGCAAACGGGCCGCTCTGGCACGGGCGATTGCCCTCGACCCCGAGGTGCTTTTCTTTGACGAGCCGTCGGCGGGCCTGGACCCGGTCAGCTCGCGGCGTCTGGACGAACTCATTCTCGAGCTGCGCGACAGCCTCGGGGCGACGGTCGTAGTGGTGACGCATGAACTGGCCAGCATCTTCGCCATCGCGGACAATGCCATCTTCCTCGACGCCTCGACCCGCACTGTCCGTGCCCGGGGCCATCCCCGCGAGTTGCTCGAAGACTCGACCGACCCTGCCGTGCGGGAGTTTTTGACGCGCGGTCAGGCCGCTCCTGCCGGACCGCCCGGGCACCCAACCTCCCCTGGCCGTTGAATTCCCGTGCGCATCCCGTACTCTCCCCACCACGCGTCATGAGCAAAAGAGCCAATCCCACCGCCGTCGGGTTGTTTGTGCTGCTCGGGTTGGCGTTGCTGGTCGGAGGCGTGCTCCTGTTCGGCTCGGCCGGATGGTTCGGCAAGCCCGTGCGGTTCATCCTCTACTTCGAGTCCTCCGTGAAAGGCCTGGAACCTGGCGCCACGGTCGCGGTGGCCGGGGTGAGGGTCGGGCGGGTGACCCACGTCCTGTTGCGCCACAACCAACGCGAGGACGACGTCCACCGGCCGGTGATCATCGAAATCGACAAGCGACTGGTCGAGCGCCTTTCGGACCGGCCCTTCGGCCTCGACAACCCCGCCATGCTGAAAGGAATGGTGGAACGAGGCCTGCGCGGCAAGCTCCAGGCGGAGAGCCTCGTCACCGGCGTTCTCTTCGTCGAACTCGGGATCCTGCAGGACGCCCCCCCGCCCCGCTATCATCAGGTCGAAGCGCGCTACCTGGAAATCCCGACCGCGCCGAACGAGGTGCAGTTGCTGCTCGAGAATCTCGCCAAGATGGACTTCGACCGCGTCTTCACCCGGCTGGACGTGGTCATGGAGGTGCTCACCCGGCGCCTCGAAGAATTCAACTCGGCGCAGATCAGCAGCGGCCTGACCAATGTGCTGGCGAACCTGAACCGGGTGGTTGCCTCGCCGGACCTGACCGAGGCCCTCACTTCAGGCCGGAAGGCCCTGGACGAAATCCGGGCGCTCTCGGCCCAGTTGCGCGGTCAGGTTGACCCGGTGGCCGCCCGGGCCGGCGCCGCTCTGGACGAGGTGACGAAGGCGGTCGGGGACCTGCGCAAGACGAGTGAAACCATGCGCGAAACCCTGGCCCCTCATTCCCGTCTCACCACCCAGCTGATCGCCGCCCTGGACAGCCTCGGGCATGCCTCACGCGCCGTGGCCGAGTTGGCGGAGTTCCTGACGCGGAATCCGAATGCCCTGATCTCCGGCCGGGAGTTCTCCGGCCCCAAACGATGAAGCTCCCTTGCGTGTGGATTGTGTTGGTGCCCGCCCTCGTGGGAACGGGCTGCCTGGGCCTGAAGCCCGCCCGCGACGTCACCCGTCACCTGGTGTTGTCGGCCCCCGAGGTCGCCGCGCCGGAGCCGGGAACGCCCGCCTCAGGACCTGTGGTGGCCATCATCCCCATCGGGATTCCCGAGTATCTGGACAATCCCTGGCTGGCGATCCGGGAGCATGAGAACGAGCTCCGCTATTCCTCGGTCTATCGGTGGGGTGAGCCGCTGGCCCATGGCGTGCGTCGAGTGCTGGCCACCCAATTGCGCCGCCTCCTCCCCGGGGCACGCATCGAAACGGGTTCCTGGCGGCCGGGCTCGGTGGATTGGGAGCTGACGCTTTACCTGGACCGGTTTGACGCGCTGGAGGACGGCCGGGTGGAACTGGAGGCGCGCTGGCGCATCACCACCCCGCTCGCCGCCAAGCCCGCGGCCGCCGGGGTGGCGCACACGGAGCGGACCGGGCCGCCTCCGGATGTGGATCCGCTTGGGGCGGCGTCGGCGTTAAGCCTGGCGCTGACCGACCTGGCGGAGGAGCTGGCGGCGTCGATTACGGCCGCCAACCGCTAAAATCTCGTCCTTGCTGAACCAAAGTGGCGTGTCATTGTCTGTTGAATGGTACGGCATCGGTTCGCACCTGATATCGCCGGTCGCGGGATACCACCTGCTGAAGGAAGGGTACAATTTCACGATGAGCACCTGGAGCAAGTCATTTAAGGAAGCGTTCTGTGAACACTACGGCTGCACGGAGCAGCGCTTCGTGCCGGTGGCCGCGCGCAAGGCCTTGCCGGTGCGGGTGCGCGTCTTGCGGCCGCTGATCCTGATGCTGCATCCGGACCACTTCAAGCTCGACTTCGAGTTCATGGAGCGGGTCGGGAACGCGCGCAGCTGGTCGGAGGTGAACGCGGCGATGGGGGCTTTCAGCAGCAACAACCGGATGCGCGGTGGCTTCTACCGGAACACCGTGAAGCTGCGGGCATCCGGCCGACGCGTCAGCAAGCTGGTTCAGCGCGTCATGGGCGACGGAGACGCCAATTACGATCGCGCCTGAGCGGAGCGCGATTTTTGTAGCCAACCCGCTCCTTGGCGTCCAAACGACTTCGCGCTATCCTCTCCTCTCGGTCACCGAACCACGAAAGCCCACTTGCCATGCTTACACGTCGAGAAGCCCTGCAGAAGACCATGCTCGCGTCCACCGTCCTCGTTGGCGGGGCCGCTGTTGGCTCGTCCCTCGCCCAGGCACCGTCCGGGACCTCCGCCGCTCCCGCCGCGGGCCCCTTCACGCTGCCGGCCTTGCCCTACGCGGCGGATGCGCTGGAACCGGCGATTGACGCCCGGACCATGGAAATCCACCACGGCAAGCATCACGCCGCTTACGTGGCGGGCCTGAACAAGGCTGTGTCCGAGGAACCGTCCCTCGCCGGCAAGTCCGTGGAAGAGCTGCTCCGGCGGCTCGACAGCGTTCCCGAAAAGGTGCGCACCGCGGTCCGCAACCACGGAGGCGGTCATGCGAACCACAGCCTCTTCTGGCCGTTGCTCCGGAAGAACAACGGCGCGGGTCCCACGGGTGACCTGGCGAAGGCCATCGAGGCCGGATTCGGCAACCTGGCAGGCTTTCAGGAGCAGTTTGCCAAGGCCGCGCTCTCGGTATTCGGCAGCGGCTGGGCCTGGCTTACGTTGGATGGCGGCAAGTTGCGCATCGAGACCACGCCCAACCAGGATTCGCCCCTGTCGCAGGGACGGACGCCGGTGCTCGGCGTGGACGTGTGGGAGCACGCGTATTATCTCAAGTACCAGAACCGGCGCGCCGACTACGTGGCGGCTTTCTATGGTGTGATCAACTGGGACTGGGTGGCTTCGCGTTACCAGGCGCTCCGGTGAGCCCCGGGCGCCGGGTCGGCGTCAGCCGGCTCCGAGCAATCGTCCGCCCTGGTAGGTGACGAAGGCGAGCAGCCACGCCAGGACCGTGAGGTAGGCCCACTGGAATGCCGCCCATCTCCAGGAGTTGGTCTCGCGCCGGACCACGGCCACCGTGCTGGCACACTGCAGCGCCACGACGTAGAAGACCATCAGGGTTATCCCGGTCAAGGTCGTGAACACCAGGGTGCCATCGGGGCGCCGCTGACGTTGCAGGGTTTGCGCCAGTTCCCCCACGGCTTCCGCCGAATCGCCGCCGCCCACGCTGTACACCACGGACATCGTGCTGACGAAGATCTCCCGCGCCGCGAACGAAGTCACGATGCCGATGCCAATCTTCCAGTCGAATCCCAGCGGGACGATCAGCGGCTCGATGGCGTGCCCCAGCCGCCCGGCGAAGCTGTTGCGGACGCGCTCGCCGGCCCGCTCGCGGTCGAGTTCGTCGAGCCGCCGGGCCAGCCGGAGGTTCGCGGGATCGACATCCGCGGGTTCGCCACGGGTCATGGCCTCCCGGGCCTTGCCCCAGGCCTCCGAGGCTTCGAGTTCGGCAAACCGCGACTGTAAGGCCGCCGCGTCGTTCGGCGTTTCAGCCTCTTGCGAAAACCGCGCTTCGAGGGCGGCGGTTCGGGCGCGTTCAAAGCCCTGTTCGATGCTGGCGTGCCGCGGGTACGTGGCGAGGAACCACAGGATGATGTTGAAGCCGAGAATCACCGTGCCCGCCTTTTGCAGGAACAGCCTGGCCCGCTCCCAGGTATGGCGGAGCAGCACCCTCGCGGTGGGACGCTTGAAGGGCGGCAGCTCGAGGATCAACAACGGCGTGTGACCCCGCAGGAGAGTCTTCTTGAAGACCCAGGCCATGCCCAGGGCCAGGACCACTCCCAGCAGGTACATGCTCAACATCGTCAGCCCCGGCAGGCCGATGAACCCCAGGACGGGACGGTTCGGGATGCAGGCCGCGATCAGCAGGGTGTAGACCGGGAGACGCGCCGAGCAGCTCATGAGCGGCGCGATCAGGATGGTCACCAACCGGTCCTTCGGATGCTCGATGGTGCGTGTGGCCATGATCCCCGGGATGGCACAGGCAAACGAGCTGAGCATCGGAATGAAGCTCTTCCCGTGCAGGCCGACCTTGCTCATGAGCCGGTCCATCAAGAAGGCCGCGCGTGCCATGTAGCCGGTGTCCTCGAGGAGGCCGATGAACAGGAACAACAGGCAGATCTGCGGCAGGAACACCACCACCGCCCCCACGCCCGCGATGGCGCCATCCACGAGCAGGCTGCGCAGGTCACCTTCCGGAAGCCACGACCCGACCCGGCCGCCCACCCAGGCGACGGCGCCTTCGAGGAGGTCCATGGGCATTTGGGCCAGGCTGAAGATGCTCTGGAACATGAGCGCCATGAGACCCAGAAAGAACAGCGTCCCCCAGACCTTGTGGGTGAAGAGACGGTCCAGCCGGTCGCTCGTGGTCTCCCCCATCACCTTCGTTTCCGTGACCACGGCATCGTGGATCTCGCGAGCCCGGTCGTATCGGGCCTCGATCGAAACGGTGCGCCAGTCCAGCCCTGCCGCCTCCATCCTCTCGCGCGCGGCCAGGGTCGCGGGCGTGACGTGCTGGGGATGCTGGCGGGCGTTGTCGGTGAAGTTGCGTTCGTCGGTGAGCAGCAGGAGGGCCTCGGCCCGGGCACGGGCCGGAGAGCGGCCGGAGTTTGGGTCCAGGAGTCGGGCCAGGGCGGCACCCTCCCGTTCCAACGCGTCCGGCAGCCGGGCCGACGGGCGGGCGCGAGAGGGTGCGTTCCCGTTCCGGGCGGCCTCAAGCAGCTTCCCGCGGAGGACGGGCACACCTTCGTGCGTGCTGGCGACCATGGGGCAGACGGGCACGCCCAGCATGGACTCGAGTTTCGACACGTCGATCTCGTGGCCGTTGTCGCGGGCGACATCGACCATGTTCAGCGCCAGGACGGTGGGGTAGCCCAGTTCCATCACCTGGGTGGCGTAGTAGAGGTTGCGCTCGAGGTTCGAGGCATCGACCACCACCACCACCGCGTCCGGCCGGGGAACCTCGGGGAGCCGCGCCAGGAGCACATCCCGGGCGATCTGTTCGTCCAGGGATTGAGGGCTCAGACTGTAAGTGCCGGGGAGATCGAGCACCGTGATCGGAGCATCAGCGCCGGCGCCCAGGAGGCGTCCTTCCTTGCGTTCGACGGTCACGCCGGCGTAATTGCCAACCCTGGCCCGCAAGCCGGTCAAGGCGTTGAACAGGGTCGTCTTGCCGCAGTTCGGATTGCCCGTCAGCACCACGAGAAACCGCGAGCTGCCCGGTTCGGATGCCTTCCGGCTGGCGACGCGACTGGCTAGAACTTCAGCCATGGAGAACAGAATCGGGAATCCAGGCCTCCTCGGGAACGCGCGACATCCGGAGACGGCCCATCAGGCGGCTACACACTGGCTTGAACGAGCACCTGCTCCGCCTCGTGGCGCCGGAGGGAGAGGTTGGAGCCGCGCACCTTGATCTCGACCGGATCCCCCAGCGGAGCAAACCGGAGGAGTTGAACGGGGGTCCCGTTGGTCAGACCCAGCTCGAGCAGCCGTGCCCGAACTTCCCCCGGAAGGTGCACCTCGGCGACGACGCCATTCTGCCCGGCGGCAAGGCTGGTCAGGGGTTTGGGTACCGGCGGCGCCATCCTCATGCCGCCTGTTTTTCAGGCGTGAGCGGCTCCACCCAGATCGAATCCGCGAGGCGGCCGCTCAGGCCGAGGCGGACATTGCAGACCTGACACACCACGCTGCGATCCCGCAGCAGGAGCTTGATGCGTTGCTCTTCGCACAGACCCAGTTCACGGAGGCGGTGACAAAGCTCCGGCGCCGCCAGCAGTTGCTTGATCCGGACACAGGTGCCCGCCCGGACCTTGCTCAAGGGACAGCAATCCGGCCTCGGTCCGGCATGATTCGCACACGCCGGAGTCACCTTCGGCTCACTCACAACGCACAGCCTAGAGAAGGCCCCCACCTCAGGCAAGCGGCATTCCCGATGGCGCTTGGCGGTTCCGAAGGGGTGTCGCTCGACGCGGCGATGAAGCCTGTTACATTCTGGAGCATGGCTTGACGAGGGAGACGGTCGCCCGCAAGCATCGCCAGATCGCGAACAGTCGCTAACAATACCCTATGCACATCATGCTGATCCCTGTCCATTCACCGCGTGCGCCGCGGCGCCCAACCCCTTGGGGTGCCGCGGCCGCGGCCTTGCTGATGCCGGCCCTGCTGGCGGCACCGCCCGGACCGACGCCCCAAGTTCCCGAAGGGGGCGGACCTCCGGGGGCCTTCCCCAACACCTCGGTCTCCGGCCTGAACGTGATCGCGAAGGGCAGCACGGTCTTCAACAGCAGCGTGGAGGTGACCGGCCTCGATGGCCAAGGGCCGATCCCATGGTCCGTGAACCGCTACAACCGCGGTGACTTCGCCCTGCGGCTCTCGCCCGGCGATCCTGCCGCCGCCCTGGGCAACCTGAATCAGGGCTTCATCGAGTTCGGTGACAACGCCGTCTCGGTTCCCGCCAGCCAGGCGTGGCGGCCCAGCCCGCTCTTCGGCGTGGTGATCCCCACGGCTCGCCAGAATGGCCCGATCGATTGGAACGATGGCGAAGGCCCCTTCTTCCCGACGGTCGCCATTTCGGAAGCTTCCTCCGGCCCCGGATATAACATGGGGGACGGCACGTTCGGCGGCGGAAACCTGGACATCAACACCGGTCGTGCCGGAACCCATGCCTCGAGTCCGGAGGCGAACTTCGCGTTTTCCGCGACGTGGTTTCCGTACGATCAAGGCTGGCTGGGCGGTGAGGCCGCCGGGCCGAATTCCGAGGGCGCTTCCAGCTGGACCAACCCCCGCGCCCATGCTGCGGGTCTCGCGGCAGGCATGGTGAAGTGGCAGCAATGGCCCGCCGAGAGCGGCGCCTACGCCGGCACCGCCGAACTCACCCTTCCCGGAGTGAACGCGCTTGAGGATGGCATGATCTTCGCCACCTCGTCCGACGGAGGCAGTGACGTGAACCTCGTGGGCGTCGCCGCCAAAGAGGACGGCACCGGCTGGTTGGTGACCATCCGCGAAGATGCCGCGGTCGATGCCGAGACGCTCGCGGACGCGGGCCAATCCGAGTTCCAGTTCGTCTACATCCCCTTCGACGCCCCGCGCCTCGTTGGCGGTCACATCGTGGGATCGGACGGTTCGAAGCGGAAGGCCGTGGGTGACTTCAGCATCACCCGGACCAGTACGGGCACGTATGAGCTCACGGTTCCCGGGAAGACCGCCACGGACGGCACGCTGCTGCTGCAGGTGGCCGACAACGAGCCGGACACGTCGGTCCCCCTCGCCTCGCGCGCATTCCTGAGCTTCCAGTTTCAGAACGGGAAGTTCGTCATCCAGTCCCGCAAGACCACCTCGGACACCGAAGCCGGGCTGGCCGACGCGAGCTTCTATGTTGCCTGGATCGACTTCACCGCGCCGCTGGCCCCGCCTGAGGGTCCGCGGATGCGCGCCCTCGGCTCGACGATCGTCTCCGGAGAAGGGGTGACCGCCCGGGACACCTCGCTCGCGGCCAATACGGACGCTGCCGAAGTGCTGGTGACCTTCGTGGATTCCACCAACGCGGGGGGGTACACCGACCCGATCAGCCAGCAAGTCGCCACCATGGCCATGGTGGGCAGGTTCTATGACCCGGTCACGCTGGCGCCGACGGGCGATCCGTTTGTCGTCTTCGGCAGCCCGTCCGGGACGCTCAACCGCTGCGACGTGAAGTACAACCCGGTTTCCAAGCAATACGTGGTGGCGGCGAACGCACGCGCCTACAACGCGCTCGGCAAGGACGTCGTGCTCATGGCCCTTGTAAACCCCGCGGCCGTCGCCGGTGGCAATTCGCCCGTGGCCAAGGCGTGGGTGCATGACCCGGAGTCCGACGAATCGTACGATGACGTGGCCGTGGCGGTGAGCCCTCAGGACGGCAACATCCTCCTTGCGGCCGAACGCAAGGCGACGGGTGAGGGCGAAGCCACCGTCGGCGCGCTGTACGACAAGGCCGGCACCCTCCTGACGGCTCCCCACACGCGTCTGGATGTGTTGCAGGCGGTCGGCGACGAGGACGATCCGGATGCCATCTATCACGCGGGGCTGAAGGCGTTCCTGTACATCGCCAACACGGACAACTCCAACGGTTCGACCGGCACCTTGAGCAACCGCATCGTCGGTTCCGTCGTGGATGCGCAGCCGGATGGGCAGGGCAACCTCGTCGTCCGGCCGGAGCAACCGCTCGCGGACGGGCTTCCGGCCGGGACCGCCGAGGGGCATCCCGCGGCGATCGTCAACCCGTTCAACGGCCAGTTGATCACCGCCTTCGACGCGGGCAACGGCACGGCTCGCGGCGACCTTTCCTACGTGAACATCGGTCCGGCCCCCGGCTTTGTGTTCACGCCCGCCCACGAGGAGGTGCCCTATCTGGACGGGACTTCCGGAAACCCGTTCAACCACCAGCATCCGCAGCTCGCGGCCGACCCGGAGCACGGCGCCATCGCGGTCGGGTTCAATGCCACCGGCAGCACCGTGGGTCTCCCCACGGCCTACGCGTTTGTCTTGCTCGGACCGGACGGCCTGCCGTTGCCGAGCCAGTTGGGGGCGCCTTACTTCCTGGCCGACTCGCCGGGCGGTCTCGACACGGGCGTCAACCTCCACAACATCAAGTATTCGCCCGCGGCGAAGTCCTTCCTGGCGGCCTACAGCAGCGTGCCGGGCGTGACCTACCTGGCGTCCTTCCAGGTGACCTCGAATCACCTCGCCCCGACGGAAGGTCCGAGCCTCATGGCAAGTCGCGACGGCAACAATGTCGTGTTGACCTGGCCGGCAACCGCCACGGGCTTCGAAGTGCAAACGACGACGGCCCTCTCGCCCGCCGCCTGGAACTCGGCAGGTCTCACCCCGACGGTCGAGGGCAACAGCTACAAGGTCACCGTGCCGGCTGCGGACCCGACGCGGTTCTACCGGCTGACGAAGCCGTGAGTCACGCGTCGGCGGCTTAAGTCGGTCATCCTCATCCAGCGGGCCGGGGACCTCCCGGCCCGCTGCCTTGGGGGGCGCTCGGTCACACCCGGCCCACCGCTTACTTGGCGAGCTCCTTCTTGAGCTTCTGAATTTTGGGGGCAATCACCGCCTGGCAATACCCCTGGGTCGGGTTCAGCCTGAAATAGTCCTGGTGGTAGGCTTCGGCCGGGTAGAACCGGGTCGCAGCCACGATCTCGGTGACGATGGGCTTCGAGAACTCACGGGCGGCCTCGGCCTTCGACTTCTCGGCCGCCACCTTCTGCGTCTCGCTGTGGTATTGAATCACCGACCGGTACTGCGTCCCGATGTCGGCGCCCTGGCGATTGAGGGTTGTCGGGTCGTGAACCATCCAGAACAGCTCCAGCAACCGCTCGTAGCTGACCTGTTGAGGATCGAACTCGACCTGGATCACCTCCGCGTGGCCGGTGTCGCCGCCGCAGACCTGCTTGTAGGTCGGGTTGTCCGTCTTGCCCCCCGCGTAGCCGCTGGTCACCGATTTCACCCCCTCCACCAATTCGAAGGCTGCCTCGGTGCACCAGAAACAGCCTCCGCCAAAAGTCGCAAGTTCCAGGCCGGGTTGGGAGGGTTTGGGGGCATTCATGGGCTTCAGGGAGGAATCAGTGCGAACGTCCGCAGCGAGCCCGAAGGCGGCGGCGGCCAGGACTGCAAGCCAGGTTTTCATGGTGCGGCATTGACGCGCCGAACCGTAGGACGCCCGCGTGCGAATGCAAATCGCCCCATCCCGGGCCAGGCCGCCCCGGACCCGAACCGAAGATGTTGTGAACATCTTCCGGCCAGATCTGCCTTCCTCCCGAGGCCCCGAAACCCCATGCTTCCGCGCGTGATCTCTGGGATCGAATCGGTTCATTTCGTGGGCATCGGCGGCATCGCCATGGCATCGGTGGCCGCGGCGATGAAGGCCTGCGGTGTGGACGTGACCGGATCCGACACGGCCGTGTACCCGCCGGCGTCGGATATCCTCGCCGCCGCAGGCATTGAGCCGGCCACGCAGTACGACACGGCCAACCTGGCGCTGGGTGCGGAACTGGTGGTGATCGGCAATGCCATCTCCCGGGGCAACCCCGAGGCGGAGGAAGTGCTCGCCCGTCGCCTGCGGTACTGCTCGCTTCCCGAACTGCTGCGGGAGTTTTTCATCCGCAAAAAGCGCGCGCTGGTGGTTTGCGGCACGCATGGCAAGACCACGACGTCCGCGTTGCTCGCCTGGGTGCTCGAACACAACGGCCTCGCCCCGAGCTTCCTCATCGGGGGGATGCCGAACAACTTCCCCGGAGGAGCCCGCTTCACCGACAGTCCGTGGATCGTGATCGAGGGGGACGAATACGACACCGCGTTCTTCGACAAACGCAGCAAGTTCGTCCACTACCAGCCCGAGGTCGCCATCCTCAACAACCTCGAGTTCGACCATGCGGACATCTTCGAGAACCTCGCCGCGATCCAGAAGTCGTTTTCGCATTTGATCCGCCTGGTCCCGCGCAACGGCCTCGTGCTCGCGAATGGCGACGACCCCGGACTCGCCCCGCTCTTGAACGTCGACTTCTGCCCCGTGCGACGGTTCGGTGTCGGTTCGCAGAATGACCTTCAAGTCCAGGTCCAGGAACTTGGAGCTGAGGTCAGCGTGTTCGTGGCCGGGGGCACGCGCTTCTGCATTCCTCTGGCGGGGCAGTTCAACGTGCTGAACGCGGCCGCGGTTGTCGCCTGCGCGCGCCACGGCGGACTTACCGATGCCCAGATTCAGGGCGCCTTCGATACCTTCAAGGGCGTTCAACGCCGCATGCAGATCCGCGGCGCCGGGGCAGGCGTCACCGTCATCGATGATTTTGCCCATCACCCAACCGCGATTCGCGAGACGCTCCGGGCCGCGCGATTGAAGTTCCCCGGGCAACGGGTCTGGGCCGTCTTCGAGCCCCGCTCGAACACGACGCGGCGGAGCGTGTTTCAGAAGGAACTCGCAGCGGCTCTCGCCGAGGCGGACGTCGCGGTTGTGGCGCAGGTCGCCGCCCTCGAGCGGCTCAAGCCCGAGGATCGGCTCGATCCCGTTCGCCTGGTCGAGGACGTTCGCCAGGCGGGGCGCACGGCGGAGTACATCGCGGACGTGCCGGGCATCGTCCGTTACGCCGTGGGCCAGGCGCGCCCCGGGGACGTCGTGGCGGTGTTGAGCAATGGCGGCTTCGGAGGGCTTCATGAGAAGCTGCTCGACGCGTTGCGGCCTGAGGACGCGAAGCAGCCGGCGCCAGCCGCGCCTGGCCCACGGCGCCGGCGGGCCTGAATCGCCGCGACGGTCCACGCCCGATCGAACGGGCTCGACGGGAAGGGAGGCCGGGGACACGTTGAAGCCATGCATGCTCCGCACCCCTCTACGCGACCTCGCCGAACCGTGAGGCGATCCTGGCCAATCGTGGCCCTTTTCGCGCCGGTTCTGGCCTCCTCGATCGCTCTCGCGGAGGCGGCCTCGTCTCTCCCGCCGCTGGGTTCCTTCACGCAGCAGGCCGACGTTGGCACGGTCAAGCACGCCGGCGACGTCCGGTATGACACCGCCTCGAGGACGTACCTCGTGAGCGGCGGCGGGGAGAACATGTGGTTCACCAACGACGCCTGCCACTTCCTCTGGAAGCCCATGGCGGGCGACGTCGCGCTCACGGCCGACATCCGCTGGCCCACCCCGGGCGGCAATCCGCACCGCAAGGCCTGCCTCATGTTCCGTCAGAGCACGAATGCGGAAGCGGCGTATGCCGATGCCGTGTTGCACGGGGACGGACTGACTTCACTTCAGTACCGGGAGGTCTCCGCAGGACCGACACGGGAAATCCAGGCGAACGTTCGCGCACCGCAGCGGATTCGAATCGAGAAGCGGGGGACTTACTTCGCCATGTTCGTCGGGGCGCCCGGAAGTCCGCTGGTCCCCGCGGGTGGCACGTTCCGCCTCAAGCTGGAAGAGCCCTTCCTGGTGGGCCTGGCGGTCTGCGCCCACGACAACAGCCGCCTTGAAGCCGCGGAGTTCGCTGACGTCGAACTCACGCCGCTCGCTCCTCTGCCTCCCGAAGGACTTCGCGTGCATTCCACCCTCGAAACCGTCGCCCTCGCCTCCAGCGATCGCCGGGTCGTGTGGCAAACCACCAACCACATCGAAGCCCCCAACTGGTCCCCTGACGGCGCGCAGCTGTTGTTCAACAGCGACGGGAGACTCTGGCGAATTCCCGTGGCCGGGGGCGCACCGGTGCCGCTGGACCTGGACTTCGCCAAGCGCTGCAACAACGACCACGGCTACTCACCGGACGGCCGGTGGCTGGCCATCAGCGACCAATCGCAGGGCGACCGGAAGTCGCTGATCTATGTCGCCCCGGCCGGAGGAGGACGGCCGCGACTGGTCACGCCCCAAGGCCCTTCGTACTGGCACGGCTGGTCACCGGACGGCCGCACCCTGGTTTACTGCGCCGAACGCGGCGGCGAGTACGATGTCTACTCGATTCCGGTGGAGGGCGGACCCGAGACCCGGCTTACTTCCGCGCCCGGCCTGGACGATGGCCCGGATTTCTCTCCCGACGGACAGTGGATCTACTTCAACTCGGAGCGGAGCGGGCGAATGCAGATCTGGCGCATGCACAAGGACGGCAGCCAGGTGGAGCAGGTCACGCGTGACGAAGGCAATCACTGGTTTCCACATCCCTCTCCCGACGGCCGCTGGCTGGTCTATCTGGGCTACGCTCCCGGAGTTCAGGGGCATCCGCCGAATCAGGACGTCACGCTCCACCTCATGCCGCTGCCACCCGGCAACGGCGAACCGAGGATCCTGGCCAGGCTGTTCGGCGGCCAGGGAACCATCAACGTGCCTTCGTGGTCACCCGACAGCCGGCACCTCGCCTTCGTGAGCTACCAGTTCGTGCCGCGGGAAGTCCTGCCGTAAGCCTCGGGTCGTGGAGAGTTCCTTGTTCCTTGCGGACCTGCTCACCGGCCATGAACCAAAAAGCGCCGCTAGAGCAGTTTAAATAAAACTGTAGCCGCACGCGGCGAACCAGTTCCGGGCG
>CAZHUS010000108.1:0-27776 GCA_964535555.1 uncultured Verrucomicrobiota bacterium | reverse complement strand
AGCGCTTGGAGTGCGGGGATTCATCCCCGCTTTTCGGGGCAGGTTCATGGGAAGCCGAGACGCCGGGAGGACCAGCGCGCATCGGGACCAGGAACCGTTGCGAACCGCGGGCTTCAGCCCGCAGGGACGTCCTTGTGCCGGCGCGGGTTCCTGCGGACCAAAGTCCGCGCTCCGGGGGAGGCTGAGGGAAAGGTCCTTGGCCTGTCGACCATGCGCCGTCACCTGAACCAGAAGGCGCCGGTAACCCGGACGCACTCCAAACGCTTCGCGCCGCTCCAAGGTAGGGCGCAGTCCCCTGCGCGCCGGAGCGGCGGGCAGCGGAGTGCCCGCCCTACCTGGCGGTGCTTCACGGCAGGAGCTCACGGCATCACCAGGGCAGGCTGAAGGTCTTCACATAGCTGTAAGCCTTCATCGCCTCGATCACGCCCTCTTTCACTCCCAGGCCGCTGTCCTTGATGCCCCCAAAGGGCGAGTTCTCGATGCGGAACCCTGGAACTTCATTGAGGTTCACCGTACCGCAGCGCAGACCGCGCACGGCCTTCAGCGCCTGCGGGAGGCTGGTGGTCACCACACCCGAGCTGAGCCCGAAGGCGGTGCCGTTCGCCAGTTCGAGGGCGTCGTCCAGGTCCCGCACCGTCAAGAGGGGCGCCAACGGCCCGAAGCTCTCGCACACCACCATCCGGCAATCCCGGGGCACATCGGCAATCACGGTGGGTTCAAGCAAGGCCCCGTTTCGCTTCCCCCCAATCAGAACCCTGGCCCCCGCGTCCACCGCCTCCTGGAGAACGCTCTCGAGCTGGATCGCGCTCGCTTCGTCAATCACGGTGCCGACGCGTGTGGCTTCATCCATGGGGTCGCCGCACCGGTATTCCCGGGTGCGTTCGACGAGCCGGCGCGTGAACTTCGCGGCGATGCCTTCCTGGACGAGAATCCGCTTCACCGCGGTGCAGCGCTGCCCCGAGTTGCGGTAGCTTCCCTCCGCGGCGAGGGTCACGGCGAGATCCAGGTCCGCATCGTCGAGGACAATCAGCGGGTCGTTGCCGCCGAGCTCGAGGACCAGCCGCTTGTAGCCCGCGGTCGCGGCAATCCGCTTCCCGACCGCCACGCTGCCCGTGAACGCGAGCACCTCGACCTCGGGATGTCCCACCAGCGTTTCCGCCACCTCCGGCGTGGGTCCCAGGAGCATACTGAGCATGGGACCGGGCAGTCCCGCGGCGTACAGGAGTTCAGCGAGCTTGAGGGCGGCCAGTGGCGTCTTTTCGGAAGGCTTCAGGATGATCGGCGTTCCGGCGGCAATCGCAGGGCCGACCTTGTGCGCCACCTGGTTCAGCGGGTGATTGAAAGGCGTGATGGCGGCGGCGCATCGCAGCGGTTCGCGCATTGTAATGATCTTCCGGGCCTTGCCCTGCGGCGAGATGTCGCACGAAAAGACCTGACCGTCATCCCGCAGGGCCTCCATGGCGGCGAAGCGCAGCACATCGAGCGTGCGCCCCACTTCATAGCGGGTCTCGCGCAACGCCAGCCCCGCCTCCTGCGTGATCAGGCGGGCGAAGTCCTCTCGAGCCCGATCGAGGGCGTCCGCGGTTTGCGTCAGGATGCGAGATCGCTCATACCGCGAGGGGGTCTCACGAAAGGCGAGCGCGCTGGCGACGGCGGCGTGGACATCAGCGCGCGAGGCCGTGGCCACGGTGCCGACGGTGGCGCCGTGGTAGGGGCTGCGCACCGTGAGGGACCCGGCTCCCGCCACGGGCCGGCCGGCGACAAGACTCGAGAGGTTCATGCGGTGGTGCCGTTGCAGACGAAGTCGAACAAGTCGAAGTTGCGCGGGTCCCCCTGCGCCTTCGCCGCGTATTGCGGCTTCAGCGGCGCGCTCAACAGCAGGGGGACCATTTCCTCGTACCGGCCGCCGTGAGACCGCAGTCCTTCCTCGATCAGACTCAGATCGTGCCATTCCGGGGTCCGCCCCAGAACGACGTCGCGCCCGGAGCAGACCACGAAGTCGCCCATGCGGTCGGCGGGGAGCTCCATCAGGCGCGAGGCGGTGCGTTGGTCCAACACTTCGGTAACGCCGGGCAATCCGCGAACGAACTCCAGCACTTCGGTGAGCCTGGGCGCATCGGTGGGCGGCAGGTGCACCTGCGCAAACGAGCCGAGGGCGCCATGGTGGACGAGGTGCGGGTCGGTGATCGGCAGGATGACGCGGAAGCCCGGGCCGAAGCGCTTCACCAGCGTGCTCTCGAGGTAGAGAACATGGGGCGATCCGTCCGCGCGTTGCTTGGCGTTCATGCCGTGGTCCGCGGTGATGCCGACCACCGCGTCGAGCCGCAGCAACTCGCCGATCTGCTCGTCGAGGGCCGCGTAGAAATCCAGCGCCTCCGGTTCCTCGGGGGCGTACTTGTGCTGCATGAAGTCGGTCGTGCTGAGATACAGAAAATCGGCCCGGCCGGACGCCAGCAACTTCGCCCCCGCCCGGAGGACATGGACCGAGGCCTCAGCGCTGTAGATGTTCGGGGTCGGCCCCACCAGCGCCTCGACTTCGTCGATGCCATGGCTTGACCTCGCAGCCTGGGCGGCGCGTTCCGAGGAAAACGCGATTCCTCCCAACTCGATCAAGCCGGCCGCGAAGATGTCACGCAGCTTGTCCTTGGCGGTAACGACCGCGACCCGTCTTCCAGCCCGCTGCGCGGCCGGAAAGATCGTTCCGGCCCGCAGGAACCGGGCTGAGTTCATCATGACCTCCTGGCCGCTCGCCACGTCGTAGAAGTAGTTGCCCGGCACGCCGTGCACGGCGGGGGGAACGCCCGTCACGATCGAGGTGTTGTTCACGTTCGTGAAACTGGGCATCTGGCCCCGGGCCAGGCCGCGAAAACCCCCGACCGCCATGCGTAGCACGTGAGGCATCCGGCCCCGGACGAGAGCCGCGTCAAGGTATTCGTCCGCCGAGCCGTCGAGGCAGATGGCCACCACGGGGCGGGGCGGCGGCGAATAGGTACGCTGGTTGACCGTAAACGAAGTCGTGTCCACAAGGTTGAGTCTGGCTTGGTGTCAGCTGCCCGGCAATTGCTCGGGAGGCTCGATCCGCCCCAGACGAACACCACCCGGCGAGGCGAAGCGAACCAGCAGCAGCCTGAACCGGCCATGTGACAGTTCCGTGTCGATCCGGTGACGCTTGGGTGGAGCTTGAAGTGCCCGGCTCAGAGGGCGGACGCGGATCTATCGCCTCCTCCGGCGCCAGCAGCATTCGACGCAACGCTCCCCCGGGACGGGGCTCAGAGGGCCGGTTCTCCCCTCAGTGAATCCACGGCAACCGGGAGAGGAGTGATCTCTACCGAACGCCGTCCCGCCGCCGCCTCGACGGCATGCATCGCCACCTGCTCGGCCCGCTCGATCCAGCGTCGAATCGCTGCCGGTGCCCCCGCCAGACCCGGAGCCAGCAACCGCGAGAGCCGGAAGTCTTGATCGCGCCAGCCCAAGCCGGCGTGCTCGGCATCGCACGCGTTGAGGTATTGCTCGACGTGGTTCTCCACGGGAATCATGAGCAACGGCTTCCCCAAATACGCCGCTTCGCACACGGATTCAAAGCCAGCCGTGCACGCCACCGCGCGGGCGCCCGCCATCATCCGCAGGAACTTCTCGCCGTGCAGGGCATGGAAAGTGAGGTTCGGAGCCATCCGCTCCTCGGCGGGCGCGCCTGGGCGGTCGTAGAAGCAATGCAGCGGCACCTGCGGATGCAGGGTATTCCAGCGTCGAACGGCCTCGGCGTAGCCATGGTTCAGAAGGTAAACCAGCACATGGTCCCCCGGAGTGGACTCGAGTTCGAACAACTGCCGCCGCAACAGAGGTGGACAGACCACCAGCCGGCGTTCGGGCAGATCGGGTGCCGGGTAGAACGAGAGGGCGAGACGGGTCGATCGCGCGCCCGCCATCGCCACGTAGCCCCGCATCAACCGGCGTTCGCGCCGATAACGCTTGATCCCCGGAAACGCCGGGTGATCCAGCATGTACTGGTGCCCGACCACGACCGTGGGGACTCGCGCCCCAAAGACGAGGTTGTGAAAACCCATCAACGGCTCGAGGAAGTTGATCACCAGCGCGGGCTTGGTTTCGCGCAAGGCCTCCCGGATGATCCGCACACTCCGCGGGAACTCGGGCAGGTCGCGAACCAATCGTCGCAGGGTTGCCGATCCGGACACGCCGCGAGCGCCGGGAAACGCGAAGCCGGGCCCGCGGAGCAACCGAACCGGCGCCGTAAAGCTGGAGGCAAAGTAGTCGGGAATGGGGCGCGACCCGTTGCTGCTCACCAGGGCGGCCACCACTTCGTGGCCGCGCCGCTCCAGCATCTCCCTCATCGCGAGCGCCTGGGTCAGGTGACCCCGGCCTTCGCCTTGAACGGTGAACAGCACTTTCATGGTCGTTGTGAGAAGGGAACTGCGGCCGATCTGCCAGCCCGGAGAGCCCATGATGGGATCAGGACGGTGCCGTGGCGCTGGCAACCCTTGCTCATCGGCAGCATAGAATCCCACTTCTGCCCCAAGACAACCCGGAACTGGGGCGCACGCCTCGATTTCACAATCGTCACCGCGACGACACCTTCCGGGGACGGAACGGGACGGTGAATCAGGACGGGAACCTCCGCCCGATTTCGCGCCGCAAGAAGAGGACCGCTGACAGCGCGCTTGCCGCAACGAAACTCCCTCGGCATCGTTCGCTTGCATGAACCGAGCGAGGGCTTTCGGCAATCGCCTGCCCCGTTGGCGGAAGACGCTCAGGCCCGCCGTCGCAGGGTGGGCGTTTGCCGTGATGATTCTGGGTCAGCCTGGCTGCACGAGCCTGGCAGGAGAGCCCCGCCCCGATCCGGCCCTGATCCATGGCGAGATCGTGCTCGCCCGGGCCAGCCACGAGTGGATGTCGCAGCAGATCGAGGAGCCTTGCATCCTCCCGAATCCCAAAGTGCCGGGGCGCCTGATCATGTTCTACGGGGCCATCTCCGCCACCAACCGGGTGGTCGCCGCGATTGGCAAGGCCTGGGCGGAGGCGTCCTCGCCCTTCCGCTGGCACCAGGATGAGGGCAATCCCATCTTCCCGCCGGCTGGACAAGGCTGGGACGCGACGACCATCCGTCTCGATACGGTGCTCTACATCCCGGAAGAAGACGCCTACTATATCTACTACTCCGGCTCGACCGGAGCAGTCCAGGATCGCATCGGTCTCGCCATTTGTCCGGCGGGTGCCGACGGCTACTCGAACGTCGATGCCTCCACGATCGTCCGCTACGGCACGGCGCCCGTGCTGGCTCCCGAACCCGCGGCGCCCTTTCACGAGGAGATGGCCTCGCAGGCCGCCGTCCTGCGCGAATGGAACCGGACGGCGCAGCGCTGGGATTGGTACCTGTACTACTCCTACCGCGGGAAAGACGGCATCCTGCCCGGCATCCGGTTGGCGACTTCGCCCGATGGCAAGCACTGGACCCGCCGGTTCAACGCGGACGACCCCCGCGGCATGGGGCAGATCTTCCCATCCACGCCGTCCGCGTATTACGAGTGGCACCAGGTCTTCAAAATGGGGGCAACGTACATCCTGTGCATCGAGGTCGGTGTCGATCGAGGGGCGCGCTGGCGACCCGGACTCGCTGTCAGCACCGACCCGGTGCGGGGTTGGACGCAGCTGGATCTGGACACCATGCTGCAGACCCGATGGGAAGGACTCTACGAGGACAGGACTTTGTACCACGTGGCGACGCCCGCGCTCTATCGGATCGAGGGCAAGTGGTACTTGTTTGCGCAGGCGTGCGGGCGGCCTGGAAATGACAACTACATCGATGGAGCGTGGGAGCTGTGGGCGATCGCCTGCAACCGGAGGATTGCAACTCGTCCGGATTGCGCCGAGTTGTACATCCCGGGAATGGCGGCGAGCGCATCCAGGGTTCCACCCGAGCTCCCTCGGCGGGCCGTGCAGGTGCGCCAGACTCAGTAGGCGGTGACACGGACGACTGGCGACTCGGCCTCGGCGGCAGGGGAACCGCGGAGCACCAAGGCCTGAACCTTGTAGTTGCCGCGTTCGCGGAGCGGCGAGGTCATGAGGTGCTGGAAGGCGCCAGTGGCGTCGGTGGTGGTACGTTCCACCTCGCGCTGACCGCCCGGGCTGGTGACGTGGAGGGCGATGGGCGCCGAGGCGACGGGGGGCGTCAGGCGGCCGAACACTCCCAGCTGCGTCCCCCGCTGGAGTTCCTTCCCTCGCGTCTCGATCGTCACTTCGACCTCACGGACGGCCTGGATGAACGCGGTGACGCCGCCGACGGGCATGAACATCGTCTCCGGGCGCGTCACCCAGCCCTCAATGTCGATCAGGGCCTTGGACGGTCCCTGGTCTTTCTGGTGGTCCCCGCCGCCGTCCCACTCGGGGACCCGGTCGGTCCAGGCGACGACGTGGACCTTCGACTCGCCCCGGGGCGGGAGCCAGACGGCGCCCTGGTCGAGGGCCACGAACCAGTCCTTGGGGAGGTTGCGCGCCTGGAGGTCCATGACGATGGCCTCGTCGTAAGGGTTGCGGACGACGACCTCCGTTTCGACGGCGCGGTGGGGCGACGAACCCTCGGCCTCAAACTCGCCGAAGTTCTCCTGCGCCTGGTTATTGTCGAAGGTGACTTCGCCGGTCAGGGGTTCCAGGAGGACCTTGACGCAGGTGTGTTCACCGACGGCGGGCACCCAGCGGCGCGCGGCCTCGACGATTCGCGTTTCGCCGGCAGCGAGGCGGCCGAGGTTGACGGTGTCGAAGGGGCCCCAGGTGCCGTTGTCGCCGATGCCCGGGGGACTGTTGACGTAGAAGGTGACCCGGACGTCCTCGGGCGTCTCGACGACGCCCTGGTTGGTGATGCGGGCAAACAGGATGTTGCCATGCCCGACCCAGGGAGGGTCGCCGTTGCCAACGGGTTTGGTAGGGTCGCCCGGTTCGTGATTCCGGTAGACGACCTCGGCCGGGGAGGTGGTGTCGTTCTTCAGACTGTTGCACCAGATATCAGGTGTCTCCCAAGGCGGGGGCGACCACGGCTTGATCCGCAGGTCGAACTGCCCGTCCGGGTCGGCTGCCGGCAGATGGCCCCACTCGACCCGGACGCGGTACCGCGCGGGGCGGTCCTGGAGCCGGGCCTCGACGGAGATGCGGATGGTTCGCGCCGGGTCGGTGAAGACCTCGCCGGGCTGGAGCATGTGAGTGCCGCCGGCAAGCATGGCCGGCACGAGTGTGACCCCCGGCTCCCGGTTGTTGCTCTGGTTGTGGTTCTCGACCGCCTTGGTGATCACGACGCCGGAGCGATGCGGCGTGCCGCCATCAGGGATCTCCTGATCGAAGACGTAATCCTGGGCCGCACCGGCGGACGAGTCGGGCCGCTGGCGCACCTCGACGAAGTAGTAGAGGCCGTCGGTGACGCGCAGGGTGAGGAGGTGGCGGGTCGTGTCGCCGGCGGGATCCTGGTTGAGGCCGTGCGCGACGAGTTCGTACGGCTCGTTGAGGTCCGGCGGGGCGCCCCACTGGAGTTTCACGACATTGCCGCCCGGCTCGATCTCGTCGAAGTAGCTGGTCTTGATGTCCAGGTTGTAGCCGCTGTAGAGCGGGAGCGAGTCGTGGAAGCCCATCATGTCGAATGGCCCCGCGCTGCCGCCGTAGAGGTCGCCGCTGGCGAAGAAGTGGGACAACTCGTGCGCGAGCCGGCCGGGCCGGGCGTCCTCGGCGATGTAAGTGCCGCCGCGAGGGGCGGGGAAGACGACGTCGAACGGGCCGAGGGGCAGGGCGGGGTTGCTGGATTCAGCGTGGAACTGGGTGGTCTGCCAGCAGCAGGCCCCGCGAAGGAACGGGCCGGCGACGACCAGCACGTAGTCCGAGAAGCTGTCGAACGCGGCATCCCCCATCGCAGCCTTGGCCCCCATGAGGGCCTCGGCCCAGGCGAAATCTGGCTGCTGGAGGAAGCCCCCCGAGTCCTGGGCACGCCGGAGCTCGGACTTCTTTCCGTCGAGCACTGCCTGGGCGGCGTCGAGATCGGCCTGGGTGGCGGCGGGGTTGTTTCTCACGACGTCGAGAGCGGCCTGGGCGCCAGTGACGCCGGCCTCGGCGAGGGCGACATCGTTCGTCCCCCAGCAATAGAAGTCCCAGGTCTGCGTCAGGGGCACCCAGTCCGGAGTGGCGTCGAAGGCGCCCGAAGTCTGGTCGTAGCTGGCTTCGCGGAAATAGCGATTGGCGCCCTTCTGCGGGTGATTGGCGAAGTTCAGCACGAACTCCCGGGCGTTGGCGAACGGCAGCAGGTTGGCCGGGTCCGTCGGGTCGCTTCCCCACGCCGGAATACTTGCCTCGGGATCGATGTCGTTGGGCCGGGCGAGCACCAGGAGGATCTTCTGGTTCACTCCCTTCGCGTTCATGTCATAGCGTTTGTCCAAGGGGTAAGCCGTGCCCTCCACAAGCTCCGGTCCACTCCTTCGCTCGGCAGTCGGGGCGAGCGTGTCGCCGCGGCGCTCGAACACGGTCCGGCTGGTGAGGGTGCGCACGGGGGTGGTCACGACCACCGGGCCGGTGGCGACGTCGCGCAGGGCCACCACGCGCTGGCGCCGGCGGTTGCCGTCGATCACCCGGACCGGGTTGCCTCCGATGGTGACGGTGTTGCGGGACCAGACCGGGTCGAAGCCCCGGCCTCGGATCTCAATGACCGAGCCGGGCAGGCCTTCCCGCGGCTCCACCCGTGTGATGCGCGCGCAGCCAGGCAGAAGCACCGTAATCACCAGCACCCAACGCAGCCCACAACCCACCAATACAGGCTTTGGAGACAATTTCATCGCGCTCCGGGAGTTCGCTTTTCCAATCTGTCTGAAGGTTGTCTAAGCGGGAGGATCAGTTCAAGGAAGAACCGAGCAGCTCCCGCACCGACGGGTCGGCGCTCCTACCGCATGCATGCCGAGGGACACGGAGAATAGCGGCAGGGATAGGCGGATGGCCTCCCAGGCTCGGGTTGGGGGTTCCAGCGACCTGCGGTCGGCCTGCTGCGATGGCACGTCGCCTGAAGTGCCCGGGGCGTTCTCACCCAACGAGGCAGTCGCTCCTGCGCCGGACAAAGAAAACTGGCAGCGGCGTCGAGTCACCGCTAGCTTGCGTCCTCATTGGGGAAACGATCGAAATGACGTCCGCGAGACAGGTGCCGCCAAGCGCTTCCCGACGCCGGGGGGCGTCCGGCTTGCCCTGCGGGTGCACAGTCTTGTGGCTCATGGTCTGGCTCGTTTACACTCCGCTGCACCTCTACCTGGAACCCCACTGCCACGCCCGTCATGCGGCGGAGGCCAGTTCCGGCGTACCTGACACTCCGACGATCCACAACGCGTGCGCCGCCAGCGAGGGGCATCATCACGAGCACCCGGCCTCCCAGCACCAACTCGAGGTGACCCCCAGTGGCCGGCTGACTTCCGCACCCGCCGCGACGCTGATGGCGAAGGCATGGATGGAGCCGGAGACCGGCGGCCCGCGTTTGCCCGGCTTCGGCTTTTCCGGACTTTCGCCGCCGGAGATCACCCACGCCTGGCAGTTTCTCTTCCGCGCGGCTTTGCCCGCCCGCGCGCCTTCCTGCATTTCCTGAATACCCGTCCGGAACGGCGTTCAGGCGACGGTCGTTTTCGCACCTGAGACGTTCCCCCAGGCCGTGCGGTGCGTTGCGCTCCCTCGCCCGGTCTGGCCGGCAGCACCGTGGGCGCGAGGAAGGCTTTGGGAAGATGAACGTGACGATGAACAGAATTGGGTTCGGGGCGGCGTTGGCGGCTGTGGGTCTCGGTCTCGGTCTCTTGCAGGGGTGTTCGCGCGGGCGAGAAGCCGCGGCGTCCGACGATCACCATCACGACGAGGAGCCGGGGACGGCGCAGATCACGGTGTGGGGTGAGCGTTACGAAGTGTTCGCCGAACATCGGTTGGTGGTGGCGGGAGTCCCGACGAAGTTTGTCACGCATGTGACGGACTTGCAGACCCTCGAACCGCGCGCGGAAGGCCCCGTGACCTTTCGAATGCGCCCGACAGGCGAGCCGGCGATCGATCCCATCGAACATGACGATCGTGCACCCTCCCGACCGGGCATTTACGAGCCGATGCTCACCTTTCCCAAGGCGGGTGCCTGGGACCTGAGCCTGACGGTGCCGCACGCCGGCGGCGACTCCACGATCGTCCTTCCGCCCATCCAGGTCTTTGCCGATGAACATGAGGCGGCCCATGCGGAAGCACCGACGGCACCTGGCGGCATCACCTTTCTCAAGGAACAGCAGTGGAAGCTCCGGTTCCAGACCGGGAGCGTGGGGGAGCGGCGTCTGGTCGAACGGGTGGCGCTTCCGGCGAAGGCGCTGGCCAAGCCCGGCGGTCGCGCCAGCGTTGTCGCGCCGCTGGCCGGCCAGCTTCTGGCCCCGCCAGGCGGTCTGGTGTCATTGCCCGGCGAACGGGTGGAGGCGGGCCAGGTGTTGGCCGTGATCCAGCCCGTGTTTTCGGATGCGGCGGAGCGCGTGGTGGGGATCGAGGCGGAATTCGCACGCGCGCGGGCCGCGTTGCGCCAGGCCGAAGCCGCCTACGAGCGCGTGCAGAAGCTGGCGGCGCAGCAGGCCCGGTCGGCACGCGAACTCGAGGAAGCCGAAGTGGCGCTCGCGACGGCGAAGGCGCGCTACGAGGCCGCGGCCGCCCTTCAAGCCACCTACCGCCGGCCCGAGATCCCGGCGCAGACCAACGCGCCGGCGATCCCGGCCTTGGAATTGCGAGCGCCCATCGCCGGCGTCATCAATGCTCCCGGGGCGGGCGCGGGCGAAACGGTGGCTGCCGGGGACACCGTCTTTCGGTTGCTCAATTCCGAGGTGCTCTGGATCGAGGCCCGCGTTCCGGAGCTGGTGCGGGAGCGCCTCGCAGCGGCGAAGGCGGCTTCCTTCGAGCTACCCCACGCGCGGGGGCGGTTCATCGATATTCCAGCCACGGGCGGCCGGTTCGTCTTTGCGGGCCTGGAGGTGGATGCCCTCACCCGCACGGTGCCGGTCCTCTATGAGATGGACAACCGCGAAGCGGGGTTGCTTGTGGGCCAGGCCCTGACGCTCCACGTGGAAACCACCCACACTGAGAACGCCCTGGCGGTTCCGGAGTCGGCGCTCGTCGAGGAAGCCGGGCGCCCGGTCGTCTTTGTGCAGGTCGCGGGCGAGACGTTCGAGAAGCGCGACCTGGCGTTGGGGATACGGGACAACGAATGGGTGCAGGTGCTGTCGGGCTTGAAGGCGGGCGAGCGGGTGGTGACGCAGGGGGCCTTCGCGGTCCGGTTGGCCTCGGTGTCGAGCACCATTCCCACTCACGGCCACGCCCATTGAGGTGTGTATGACGGACCGCATCATCGAATTCTCCCTGCGGAACCGCGTGCTGGTGCTGGCCGCGGCGGTGTTGCTCCTGGTGATGGGAACGCACACGGCGCTGCGGATGCCCGTGGACGTGTTTCCGGATTTGACCGCGCCCACCGTGGCGGTGATCACCGAGGCGCACGGCATGGCGCCGCTCGAAGTCGAGAGCCAGGTCACCCTGCCTCTCGAATCCGCGCTCAACGGCGCGCCGGGTGTCCGCCGCGTCCGCTCTTCGACGGCCGTGGGCATCTCGATCGTGTGGGCTGAATTCGACTGGGGCAGCGACCCGTATCGCGCCCGCCAGATCGTGGGCGAGAAGATCCAAACGGTGGTGCCGATGCTGCCGCCGGAGGTCGAGGCGCCGGTGCTGATGCCGGAGACGTCGATCATGGGGGAGGTGATGTTTCTGGCGCTGACCTCCGACCGGCACACCCCGACCGAGATGCACACCTGGGCGGATACGGTGCTGCGCCGGCGCTTGCTGGCGGTCCCCGGCATCGCGAAGGTCACGCCCACGGGAGGTGGCGAACGGCAGTTCCAGGTGGTGCTTTCCCCCGAGCGGTTGCACCACCATGACCTGGGCGTCAACGAAGTGGCCGAGGCCTTGCGCGATTCCAACGAGAACATCTCCGCCGGGTTCCTCAACGCGCGCGGCTCGGAGTATCTCGTCACCGGCGTGGGACGGTTCCGTTCCCTGGCGGACATCGCTGAGACGGTGGTGGTGGTCCGGGACGGCGTGCCGATCCGCATCGCGGAGCTGGGCGAGGTGCGGGTCGGGGAGTCGCCGCGCCGGGGCGAGGCTTGCGCGAACGGCGAGCCCGCGGTGTTGATCGGGCTCTCGAAGCAGCCCGGTGCCAACACGCTCGGGTTGACGCGCGAGCTGGACGTGGTGCTCGGCGAACTGGAGCAGAAGATGCCGGAGGGCATGCGGTTGAACCGGCACGTGTTCCGTCAGGCCACGTTCATCGAAGTGGCGCTGCGCAACGTGAAGACCGCGCTGCTGGAAGGCGTGGGGCTGGTGATCGTCATCGTGGCCCTGTTCCTGGCCAACCTGCGCGCCTCGTTCATCACGGTGCTCGCGATCCCGCTTTCGCTGGTCAGTGCCGTGCTGGTCTTGAAGGGCCTGGGACAAACGATCAACACCATGACCCTGGGCGGCATGGCGATTGCCATTGGCGCACTGGTGGATGATGCCGTCATTGATGTGGAGAACGTGTTCCGACGGCTGCGCGAGAACGCGGTGCTTCCCCCGGAGCGGCGGCGGGCCGCGCTCGCCGTGGTGCTGGCGGCCAGTGTCGAGATCCGTCGTTCGATCGTGTTCGCCACCCTGATCATCGCGCTGGTGTTCATCCCCATCTTCTTCCTGTCGGGCGTGGAAGGCCGTTTGTTGAAGCCGCTGGGGGAGGCGTACCTCGTGGCCCTGCTCGCCTCGCTGGTGGTGGCGGTGACGGTGACGCCCGCCCTCTGCTCGTTCCTGCTGCCCCGAAGCCGGGGCGTCCAGCGAGGCACGGAGCCGCGACTGGTACACTGGCTCAAGCAACGCTACGCGACGCTGCTCGGGCCGGCGCTGGCGCATCCATGGCGGATCACCCTTCCGGCCGTGGGGCTGTTCCTGGCCGCGCTCGGCTCGACGCCTTTCCTCGGCCGGTCGTTTCTTCCCGAATTCAACGAAGGCTCACTGACCCTCACGACCACGACGCTCCCGGGCACCGCGCTGCCCGAATCGGCCCAGCTTGCCCACCTCGTGGACCAGGTGCTGCTGCAGCATCCCGAGGTGGTCAACGTCGGCCGTCGCACGGGCCGGGCGGAACTGGACGAACACTCCCTGGGAGTCGAGGCCTCCGAGATCGAGGTGTCGCTCCAGATGAAAGACCGCAGCAAAGAGGAGTTCCTCGCGGCGTTGCGGCAGGACCTGGCCGGGCTTCCCGGCCTGACCATCAACATTGGCCAGCCCATCTCCCATCGGATTGACCACATGCTCTCCGGCACTCGCGCCGGAATCGCCGTCAAGCTGTTCGGTCCGGACCTCTACCAGCTGCGGGCGCTGGGAGAGAAGGTGCGGCAGACGATGAACACCGTGCCGGGCGTGGTGGATCTCAGCGTCGAGCCACAGGTGGATGTGCCGGAGCTGCGGGTGCTTTTCGATCGCCCGGCGCTGGCGCGGCATGGTCTGCACGTCCGCGAAGTGGACAACACCTTGCAGGCCGCGATCCAGGGGCTCCCCGTCACCACCATCCTGGAAGGCCAGAACGTCTTTCCGCTGGTGGTGCGAATGGCCCAGCCGCCTTTGCCCGCCTCCGGTCCGCTGACGCCGCCCTGGGGTCCCGACACGTTGGGGGAGCTGCTGCTTGGCACCCCGAGCGGCGCGAAAGTACCGCTGGCGGAACTGGCCCGGGTGACCAAGGACACGGGACCGAACGCGATCAGTCGCGAGCAGGTCGAGCGAAAGCTCGTGGTCTCGGCCAACGCCGCCGGGCGCGATGTCACCTCCGTGGTGCGGGACATCCAGAAGCTGGTGAAACCCCTCGTGGACGCCGCACAGGGCTATCGGGTGGAGTACGGCGGTCAGTTCGAGAGCGCCGCGGATGCCGGGCGGGTGCTGCTCCTGCTCGGGGTGGCGGTCGTCGTCGGGATCGGGTTCCTGCTCCACCTTGCATTCGGCTCGGGACGGGACGCTGCCCTGGTCATGTTGAACCTGCCGCTCGCGTTGATCGGTGGCGTGGCCGGTGTGTTCGTTTCCGGGGGCGTGTTGAGTGTCGCCTCACTCATCGGCTTCATCACCGTCTTCGGCATCGCCACGCGCAACGGGATCATGCTGGTTTCGCACATCCGCCACCTGCAACTGGAGGAAGGCGTGACGGACCTGCGGGCTGCGGTCTTCCGGGGGGCGCTGGAACGGCTGGCGCCCATCCTGATGACCGCGCTCGCGGCCGGCCTGGCTTTGATTCCGCTGGCGTTGGGAGGCGGGGAGCCCGGCAACGAAATCCAGACGCCGATGGCGATTGTCATTCTGTTCGGGCTGCTGACGTCGATGCTGCTCAACATGCTGGTGGTCCCGGCGCTTTACCTGCGCTTTGGACGTCCGGCCATGCCTGTCTCCCAAGGATGCTCATGAACTCGTCGTCCTTCTTCGCCGCCCGTGGCTGCGCGGGGTTCTGGAAACGGCTGCTTCCCCTGCTCCTTGTGGCCGTGCCTTGGTCTGCGGCAGGCGCCACCAACCGCGTCGAGAGCCTCACCCTCGACCAGGCCCTCGCCCTCGCCGAGGCGCAGCACCCTGATCTGGCGGAAAGTCGTGCCCTCTCCGAAGCCGCCGCCGGTCGCGCGGAACAAGCGGGCAGTTTCCCCAATCCTGAACTGATCGGACGGATGGAGTCCGCGCCGTTTCGCGGGAACACGCTGGGACAAGCAGAGTACCTGGGGGGTGTGGTCCAACCCATCCCCCTGAGCCGCCGTCTGGCGAGAGCCCAGGACGCCGAAAGGCTGGACCAGCAGCGCCTCAACAGCGGAGTTGAAGTCAAACGACGCGAGTTGCGCCGCCGGGTGCACGGCGCCTTCGCCACCGCGCTGTACCAAGAACGGGCGATGCAGACGCAGACCGACAATCTGAAAGCCAGCGAACAGGCGGTTTCGCTGACGAAGCTCAGGGTCGAACTCGGCGATGCCATTCCCGAAGACCTGGCGCGCGTGGAACTGGAGGCCCTCCGCGCGGAAGTCGCGGCTCGCCGCAGCCGGTGGTTGCGCGACCAGGCGTTCAACGCCCTGGGAGGCGCGATCGGTTCGTCCGGTCTCACCGTGGGATCGGTCGATGGCGACTTGGAAGCCGCGTTCGAGGTTCCCGCCCTCGAGACGTTGACCGCCAGCCTGGACGCCAATCCGGCGCTGACCGCCGCCAGCGCGGACGTTGCCGCCCGCGAAGCCCGTGTGGCGTTGGCGCGGGCCGAACGAGTGCCTGACATCCGCGTCGAAGCGCTGTACCGACGGATCGAGAGTGAGCGACAGGACAGCTTCGATGTTGGATTCAGCCTGCCCCTGCCGCTCTTCGACCGCGGGCAGGGCCGCGTGCGTGCGGCGCGGGCGGAGCTTGAGGCTGCCGAAGCCCGGTCTCGCGCCACGGCGTTGGACCTGAGCCAGCGGCTGCGCCAGGCTCACCTGGCCTTGAGTGCGGCCCTGTCGAACGTGCGGATCCTCAAGGACAAGGTCCTTCCCCGTGTCGCCACCGTGCGTGACGCCCTCGAGGCGCGGTACGCTGCCGGCGACGCCGGGCTCGCCGAAGTACTCCAAGTCCGGCGGGAATCGTCGGCCGCCCAACTCGACTACCTCGAAGCGCTCCGGGAAGTCATGCTGGCCTGGGGTGAGTTGCAGGCGTTCCGCTGAGCAAGGGGCTTTCAAGCGAGCGACGCCGCCCAGGGTTGCGCGTGGAGATTCCGGTCCGCGTGTCGTAGAGTCAGTGCTGATCCGGCTTCCGACATAGGGAGCTGAGGATCGGGTTGTCGACCAACTGGATGGAGACGGCCGGATCACGGGCGCCGGCATCGCCGAGCGCCTTGGCCCGCTTGTCCCACTTGCTCTGGTCGGGGTAGAAGGCCTGGACGATGCCGAACGTCTGCGCCGGAGAGAACGTCCAGTTGCGGCCGCGGCGGAGGCTCGCAACCTTATCGACGTCCATGGCGCCATCGCCCATCCAGCCCCGACGCGGCGTGAACTCCAACGAATCCAAGGTCGCTCCGTGCAACGGCGCTTCCTCCCCCCAGGCGGTTGGCGAGGGTCCGACCTGCCGACCGCCGCATGCACGGAGGCGGCTGCTCATCACCGGGTTCGTCGTCCTGGTGGGAGTCGCCTTGCTCGCTACCCCTCTCCGCAACTGGGTGGCGCAGCGTGCGACCCTGGCCAACCCGGCGCCGCCCCCGGAGGTCGTCGAGGAGATGATCGCGCGCGCCGACGACCGCGTCGCCACCATTCTCGCCACGTGGAACCGCGGGAATATCGTGCATCGGCAAGTGGCGATTCGCCAGGTGTGGCAGGCCGCGCCGCTGACGCAACCCTGGCCGGACGAATTGGAGGCCATGGTGTTGACCGCGGCTTTGGACGCGGACCTCAGCGTGCGGCAGACCGCCCTGGCCTGCCTGGGGGAACGACGGCATCCGGCCGCCGCGGCATTGGCCGTCGCGCAGCTGGCCGATCCCGATCCCCAGGTCAAGCTCCTGGGATTGCAGGCGCTTCGCGGCCTGCCCACCCGTGTGGGCGTGCCCGCCGTCGTGTCGCTTCTCGACGAGGCGGACCCCGAGGTCGTGACGGCGGCGTTGAAACAGCTGGAGCGGTGGTCGGGCGGTTCCTTCGGCGTCAGGTTCAGTGAGACGGTCTCGATTCAGAACCCGGTAACCGGGCTGATGGAATTCTCCGACAGCAGCCGCGAGAAAGCCTGGGCGGGCGCGCAACGCGCGAAGGCGTGGTGGACGGAGCACCAGGCCGGGTTCGACCGCGCGATCCCGGAAGTTCCGGCGGCAGCGCTCGCGTCAACCAGGTTCAGGGCGGCCGGCGATTTCGAGCTCCCGTCGCTGGAGGGGCGCCTGGTGCGGCTCTCCGATTACCGGGGCAAAGTCGTGCTGCTGAACTTCTGGACCACGTGGTGTACCGCGTGCCTCGGGGAGATTCCCGTGCTGGTGTCCCTGCAACAAGCACACGGTGACAACCTCGTGATCCTGGGGATTTCCCTGGACCTGGTGCCGGACACCCATGGCCACATCGGCGGCCAGGTGTCGATCGAGGAGCAGACTCATCGTGACGGAGACCACGTCGACCACAAACCCACGGCACCGGCGTTGAGGCGCGTCCGGGACAAGGTCATC
Source organism: uncultured Verrucomicrobiota bacterium (assembly GCA_964535555.1). Taxonomy (GTDB): domain Bacteria; phylum Verrucomicrobiota; class Verrucomicrobiia; order Limisphaerales; family J093; genus DSVZ01. The sequence continues at coordinate 10,549 of CAZHUS010000108.1, read as the reverse complement.
CGCACCGTGGAGGCACGGGGGATCAACTATCCGGTCTTGCTCGACGGCAGGAACGAGGTGGGAGGACGCTTCAACGGGGGCGAGTTGCCCACGACCGTGATCGTCGATGCGCAGGGGTACATCCGACGGCGGTTTGTGGGTCCGCGCAGCCTGCCGGTGTTCAAAGCCATGGTCGCTGAGGCATCCCAGCCCCGCTGAAGCTCCACGCCGACGTTCGGAAGCCCGGGTCCGTCCGTGCTTCAGCACGCCCGGGCGGCAGGTTCAAGACGCAGCCGCTGGATTCCCATCGCGCCGGTGGGCTTCAGGGTGGGCGGCGGTTTCGCTCTGCGGGGGCTCGCTGGCATGGTCCGGCCCCAGCAGGGCGTCGAGGCTTGCGTAGTCGAAGTGCTGAACCATGCGCTGCAGTTCCTCGCCCAAGGAGGTATCCAGCCGCGAGACCACCTCCACCAAGGTCAGCAGCTGGCCGTAGTCCGCAACGGCGCTGGCGGTGCGTAGCGCTGCGACCAATGCCGCGGGCAATCGGCCCAGGCTGTCCCTTCCGACCTCCGCTGCGGAGCGGTGCTCGGGCACGCAGGACTCCCATGGCTGCGCGCGGTACTCGTAGGCCACGCCAGCCAGCGTGCGGATGCGCTCCAGCAGTGCGGCGTGCTGAACGGGCTTGTGCATGAACTCGTCCGCGCCGGCGGCCAGAGCTTGCGCGCGCGCTTCTACGGCCACGTTGGCGCTCAACACGAGCAGTTTGAGCCCAGGGCCATGCTCGGCGCGTAGCCGGCGGGCGGCTTCGACGCCGTCCATCACCGGCATTCGCAGATCGAGAATCACCAGAGCAGGCGCCCAGGTCCGGCACCGTTCCACGGCCTCCAAACCGTTGGCGACGGTGCGGACACCGAAGCCCAGAGGCTCGAGCAGCCCGGCAAGCACGTCCCGGCTGTCAGGCACATCATCCACCACCAGCACCCGGTAGCCCACGCAGGCGGGCACCAACCGCCGAACGGGTGGCGGGGGGGCAGACTCCGCCTCTGCCGGGGCGGAGGCCAGCCGCAGCCGGGCCTCGAATTCGAAGCATGCGCCCCCGAGTTCGCCCGTGCGCACCGCGAGGTCCCCGCCCATCAGGCGGAGCGCCTCGCGGCTGATGGTCAAACCCAGCCCGGTGCCGCCCGCAACCTGGCCGGCGGCGGTCTGGAAGAAAGGTTCGCCCAGCCGCGCCGCTTCCTCCGGTTGGAGGCCCGGGCCGGTGTCCTCCACCTGGCCTCTGAGCCGGGCAGTTCCCCCGGGCTCGGAGGTGAGGGCCATGCGCAGGGTGACGCGTCCGCCGTCCGGGGTGAACTTGAAGGCATTGCCGAGCAGGTTGATGCACACCTGGCGCAGCTTGGTCCGATCGCCGAAGAGCGGCGGGACGACGGTCGGCGTCAGTTCCACGCCAAAGGCGAGGTTTCGCGCCTGCGCGCGCAGGCTGAACATCGCGTCCAGATCCTGCAGCAGTCCGGAGAGATCGAAGTTGACCGGGTTGAGGGAGGCACGGCCGGACTCGATGCGCGCGAGCTCGAGGATCTCGTTGATGATTTCGAGGAGGTGCTCTCCGCTGCGCTGGATCGTGGTGAGGCGCTCGCGCTGGGCGGGGCTGGCGTGGGGATCCTGGAGCAGCAGTTGCGTGAAGCCGAGCACGGCGTTCATCGGCGTGCGAATCTCGTGCGACATGTTGGCGAGGAACACGCTCTTGGCGCGGTTGGCCGCCTGGGCCTGGTCCCGCGCCTGCCGCAACTCCTCCGCGACCCGGCGTCGCTCGGTGATGTCTTCCTTGATGGCGACGAAGTGCGTCGTCCTCCCCGCGCCGTCGAGAATCGGCGCGATGGCGGCCAGTTCCCAGTAGAGGGAGCCGTCCTGCCGCCGGTTGCATATCTCACCGCGCCAGGTTTGTCCGCTCAACAGGGCCTGCCACAGGGCGGCGTAGAATTCCGGCGGGTGGATGCCTGATTGCAGGAAGCGCGGATTGTGCCCGAGCGACTCGGCGGCGGTGTAGCCGGTGTCGCGTTCGAACTGCGGGTTGACATACTCGATGGTTCCCTGGCAGTCGGTGATCATCACGCTCGCGGGGCTGTGCTCCACCGCGTGCCAGAGCTTCTGCAGTTGGGCCTCGGCCTGCTTGCGTTCGGTGAGGTCGTAGTGTGTGCCGACGATCCGGACGATGGGTCCGCCCGGCTCGCGCTGGAGCGGGAAGCCGCGGGAGAGCACGTCCACATAATGGCCGTCCTTGTGGCGCATGCGGAACTCCATCACGTACTCGCGTTCGCCGCGCAGCACACCGGCCACCACGTCCTGCGCGCGCGCCCGATCGTCCGGATGCAGCAACCGCTGCCAGGCGCTGACGTGGTGCTCGATCTCCGCCTCCTCGTAACCCAGCATGGACTTGTAGCGGCCTGAGTAGAAGACCTCACCGGTTTCCAGGTGCCAGTCCCAGATGCCGTCCTGCGTGGCGCGGAAGGCCAGGGCCAGGCGTTCCTCGCTGGCCTGCAACGCCGCGGTGCGTTCCGCCACCCGCTGCTCGAGGCCGAGGTTGAGCTGACGCAATTCCGCCTCGAGTTGCTTGCGCTCGGTGACGTTGTGAGCGATGCCCAGGACGCCGATCAGCCGGCCCTCCCCATCGAACATCGGCGCCTTGGTGGTTTCCATGACCTCGCGGTGGCCATCGGAAGCGAAGTGAAGTTCCTCCTCGTTCAGGCGCGGTCCCCCCGCCGCCATGGCCGCCTGGTCGTTCGCCCGGAAGGAATCCGCCATCGCCCGGTCCACGAAGTCATAGTCCGTCTTGCCGACGATCTCCGCCACGGTCGCGCCGTAGAGGCTCTCGAAGCGGGCGTTGCAGGCCAGATAGACACCTTGGGCGTCCTTGAGCCAGACCGGATCCGGCAGGGTGTTCACCACGGCGCGGAGTTGCGCTTCGCTGAGGCGCAGCGCTTCCTGCGCCTGCTTGCGTTCGATCGCCAGGCGCGTGAGATCCGCGAAGTCTCGGATGAGCGCCAGGTCTTCCGGTTGAGGGGCCTGCGGTTCACGATGATAGATGGCGAACGTCCCCAGCACCTTGCCTTGGCCGGCCAGGATGGGCTCCGACCAACAGGACCGCAAACCGGCCTGCTGAGCGAGGTCCCGGAAGCCGGCCCAATAGGGGTGCGTCTGGATGTCTTCCACGATGACGCGTTGTTTGAGATGGGCGGCGGTGCCACAGGAACCGACCCCCGCGCCAATGGTGACGCCGTGAATGGCCTCATTGTAGAAGTCCGGCAAACTGGGTGCGGCGCCATGCCACAGGCGTCGGCCTGACTCGTCCATCAGCAGGATCGAACAAAGCGCGGACGGTTGGTCCATTTCAACTCCCAAGGCGATCGCCTTGAGGATCTCGGGCAGCGGTTCCCCCGAAACCAGCAATTCCAGGATCTGCCGGCGGTTGCGTTCGCGATTCTGCGCCTGCTTGCGCTCGGTGATGTCCTGGATGATGCCGGAAATCCCCGGCGAACCGGCGTCCGGTTCAAAACCACCGGCGATGAACACCCAACGGACCTGGTCGTCCGCCCGGCGAATCCGACACTCAAAGCTCCAGCCGGAGTGGGAGGCGACACCTGCTTGAAGCTGCTGCTGCACTAGTTCCCGATCCTCCGGGACCACATGTGCCAGGAACCGGTCCAGGCTCCAGTCGCCCTCGGCAGTCGGGTAGCCGAAGATCTGCGCGTGGATTTCCGTGCGGGTGGCGGTGCGGTCCTCGAGGTTCAGCGACCAGGCCCCCGTGTGGCTCGCTTGCAGGGCGAAATTGAGCCGCTCCTGGCTGCGGCGCGCCGCCTCCTCGGCCTGCTTGTGCGCGTGGATGTCCCGATGGAGCGCCAACAAACACGGCTGGCCACCGAGTTCCAACCGGCTGACCGTGACACTCAGGCCGAAGGTGGACCCGTCCTTGCGACGATGCTCGACCTCGAATTCCGACGGTTCTCCCGCCTCCGCACGCCGGAGCCGCTCCAGCGCCTGCGCCGCCGTGGCCGGAGTCAGCAGGTCCCTGAGCCGCATGGACTCCATTTCCCGGGGCGCGTAGCCGTGCATCCGGGCGAACGCGGGGTTGACTTGGAGGCGGCTGCCGTCCGGGGGCATCAGCAGGATGCCGTCGGAGGCCTCCTTGAAGAGGGCGCGGTAGCAGGCGTCACTTTGCCGCAGCAGCCGGGCCGATTCCCGAATCGCGCGAAAGTAACGATCCAAGGCCGCACCCAGCAGCATGGCGGTCACTCCCACAAAGCACCACCCCTTGAACACTTCGACCCTTGCCGCCCATGGCGGGTCTTGAACGTACCGGTGCACCAACCACCCCGAACCCAGAACCCAGATCGCTCCGACCAGGGCATAGGCCATGGCGATCTGCCAAGCTGACGTCCGCGAAGGCAGGCGAACCGAGAAGGACGGCGCCGACGGCTCCATCAGGCTGGCTCCGTTGGCTGAACTTACTGAGGTTGGCATGGGATGCGTTTCGCGGAAGTCCGCCCTGGGCCGTCGGGCGACTGTCGCGGTTGATCTTGACTGGACATGAAGGCGGCCACCCATCAGGCCCCCCACTGCTGGCGCGTGTCAAGAAAAGGGGCGCTCCGGGGAGGGAGCCGCGCTAGTCCGGACTACTAAGCATCGTCCGCATCCGATCCTTATCCGGATTGCGAGTCGGCATCGATGGCCTCTAGGATCGGCAGCCATGTCGGTGGATCGCGACGCGCAGCTGGATTCCCGACCCGGGCGTCGACGCCCGAGCCCATCCCACGCATGAACACAGACCTCCACTCCGAGTCGCTGCCGAGCATCCTGATCGTCGACGACACGCCGGCCAACCTGCAACTCCTCAGCGGCATGCTGCACGAAAAGGGGTACAAGCCACGGCCGGTACCAAGCGGCGAACTCGCCTTGCGCGCGGCCGGGGCGGCGGCCCCGGATCTGGTCTTGTTGGACCTGGGAATGCCGGGGATGGACGGCTACGAAACGTGCCGCCGGCTCAAACAACTGCCAGGCCAGGCCGGCGTCCCGGTGATCTTCATCACGGCGCACGCGGACATCGGGGAGAAGATGCGGGGGTTTAAGGCCGGGGCCGTCGACTACATCACCAAACCGTTCAGCCTGGAAGAGGTGGAGGCAAGGGTTCGGACGCACCTGGAACTCGCACGGCTGCGACGGGAGCAGGCACGGCAAGTGGAGCAGTTGTCCGCGGCCGTCGCGGCGCGGACCGAGGAACTGGCGTTGGCGAAGGAGCGTCTGGCCCTGCTGGACCGGGCGAAGAGTGATTTCCTCAGCCTGATCTCGCGCCAGTTGCGGACGCCGCTGCACGGCGTCCTCGGCATGACCGAGCTCATTCTGGCGAGCGCTCGAAATCCGGAAACGGCGGCCTACGAACGCATGTACGAGGAGAGCCGGCAGGCCTTGATGACCTTGCTCGATGACGCGTTGCTCCTGACCGAGATCGGCGCCCGGGTGGATGAAGGCGTCCGGGAGCAGAGCGATCTCGCGGTGTTGCTGAACCAGGCGCGGACACAGGCGATGACCTTCGCGGGGAGCCGAAAGGTGCGGTTGGGGGAAGCGCCTGAAGGCCTCGGACGCGTGAGCGGAGCGGCCGCCTACCTGACGCGGGCGCTGCAGTCGTTGTTGGAGACGGCAGTCAAGTTCGCCCGGGAAGGGACAACGGTTCGGCTGGCGGCGACCGGCAGCGGGCGTGAGGTGGGACTGTCGCTGGAAGTGGAGGGAAGAGAACTGCCGCCGGAGGTGGCTTCGGGGTTCTTCGATTTCCAGGCCCAGGCCGAGGTCATGCCCGGGGGTGACCTGGGATTGGGACCGGCCTTGGCGGAGCGCATCGTGATGTTGTACGGCGGCCGGGTTCGGGTGGAGAACGTGCGCGGGGTGGGTATCCGGTTCCTGGTCAGGTTCCGGTCGGCGGAAGGCGCGTGGAACTAGACCCCGGATGCCGTTCCACCTTGCGAGCTGCGCGTTATCACTTCAGGGCTTTGGGTTTTCCGCGCGCAGGCCGAACTGCTCCCGCTCCACCGGCGCGGTTGTGCTCCCCCCAGGGGGTTCCCGGATCCGCAGTCGGTCACGATGACGTGGGGGAATCCCTGTGCCCTGGGCGGCCGGAGTCGCTCGCTTCGGGAGGGGACGAGGAAGCGGGTGAGGTCCCGGCCTCGATCCGGACATGCTTTGCCCGCCAGGCGTCGAGCGACCAGGCCCCGGCGCCAACCACCAGCAGGAAGAGCAAGCCCATCACCATCGAGAAGTCCGTGCGCGTTTCGTGCGCCATCTTCCAGAAACCCGACTTGAGGAGGATGGGCAGCTTGGTGCTGGACAGGGCCACGGCCATGATGGTGAGGAGCGGCAGCGTGGCGACTCGCGTGAACAGCCCCAGGAGGATCAAGGCGCCGCACGCAATTTCGAAGCCTCCCACCAGGGGGCCCAGGAACTCCGGCGAGGGCAGACCGATCTTGGCGAAGCGCCCGGCGCCGACCTCGGCGGGAAAGAGGAATCTCTGGATACCTTCAGACACGAACACGGCGCCGACCATCAGGCGGATGAGGACGACGGGGGCTGGGGCGGTGGTGGCGGTGATGAGGGCGAGCGAGTTCATACGGATGGCGCGCGGCGATTGTGGCCAGGTAGAGGGTACATCGTTACTCACCGGACGCGAACGGACGCAACGAAGGTCCACGCGGCCAGGCCGGCCCGGGGCCTGCTTCCGGAGTGGGGACCGCGCGTCGGCGCGGCCGGGGACAAGCTGCCCGGGTTCGGCACAAACGGGGCAGGCGTCGTGGCGATTTCAGACGGTCGCCTTGACATCATTCGTCATATGGCGAACAATGCGTCACATGCGCGCGTTCATGAGCCTGGCCAAAGCCCTCGCCGACGCCAACCGGGTCCGCCTGCTCCTGGCGTTGCGCGGTGGCGAGTTGTGCGCCTGCCAGATCACCGAGCTCTTCGATCTGGCGCCCTCGACCATGTCCAAGCACCTCGCCATCCTCTACCAGGCCCGGCTCGTCAACACACGCAAGGACGGCCGCTGGGTCTATTATTCCCTCCCCGGCAAGGAAGCGCCGCCGGCGGTTCGCACCGCGCTGACGTGGGTTTCCAGGTCACTGGAGGACGATCCCCAGACCGCCGCCGATGCCAAGCGCCTGAAGCAGGTGCTGGAGCTTGATCCCCGCGATATCTGCCGCCGCCAATGCCACTCTTGAATGCTATGAAGAACCCGCTTGTTGCCCCCGAACCCGACCAGGTCCGCGACGTCGTCCGCGACGGCTACGCGAAGATTGCCACCGACACCTCCGCCAACTGCTGCAGCCCGGGAGTGTCATGCTGCGGCTCGACGCCGGCCGACGCCGAACGGCTCGCCCGCGAACTCGGTTACAGCGTGGCCGAGCTCCAGGCCCTGCCGGAGGGCGCAAACATGGGGCTGTCCTGCGGCAACCCCGCGGCCCTGGCCGCCCTCAAGCCCGGGGAAGTGGTGCTGGACCTGGGAAGCGGCGGCGGCTTCGACGTGTTCATTGCCGGACGCAAGGTCGGTCCCACGGGCCGTGCCATCGGCGTGGACATGACGCCGGAGATGCTGGCCAAGGCCCGTCGCAACGTCGCCGGCTACCGCGAGCAGACCGGCTTGAACAATGTCGAATTCCGCCTGGGCGAGATCGAGAACCTGCCGGTGCCCGACCATTCCGTGGACGCCCTGATTTCGAATTGCGTCATCAACCTCTCGCCCGACAAGCCCCAGGTCTGGCGCGAGATCGCCCGGGTGCTCAAGCCGGGCGGGCGGGTCGCCGTCTCGGACATGGCCCTCTTGAGGCCGTTGCCCGAGGAGGTGCGAAAGATGGTGGAGGCCCTGGTCGGTTGCGTGGCGGGGGCGGTGCTGGCGCAGGACACCGAGAGGTTCGCCCGGGCGGCCGGCCTGGCCAACGTCGAGCTGAAGATCAAACCCGAGTACGTCGCCGCCCTCGAGAGCTTCGAAGATCCGCTTTACGAGAAGATCGCCGCGGCCTTGCCGGCGGGGACCAAGGCGGCGGACTTCATTGCGAGCGTCGAAGTCACCGCCCGCAAGCCAGGCCAGGCCTGTTGTTGCTCCGGTGCATGCTGAACTTCTGGCCCGAGAACCTCGATCCAGCCCCAAATCATGAACCCGACCCGCGTGCTCTTCGTCTGCATCCACAACAGCGCCCGAAGCCAGATGGCCGAGGCGTGGCTCAAGCACCTTGGCGGCGGCGCCTTCGAGCCCGACAGCGCCGGCCTTGAACCCGGGACCTTAAATCCCGTGGTGGTCGAGGTCATGCGCGAAGTGGGCATCGACATCGCCCACAAACCGACCAAGTCCGTGTTCGATGTCGTCAAGGCCGGCCGGCTGTTTCGGTACGTCATCACGGTTTGTGACGAAGCCAGCGCGGAACGCTGCCCGATCTTCCCCGGAGTCGCCACCCGGTTGCACTGGAGCTTCCCGGATCCATCCAGGGTGACAGGTACACCTGAGGAGAAGCTGGCGCAGGTACGCGTCATCCGGGACCAGATCCGCGACCGGGTGAAGGCCTGGCTGGTTGAGACAGGCGTGACGGGACCCGAGAGGCCGGAACACGCATGACGGGTCGCTGGTCACGCCTCACGCCTTACGCTTCAACCCCCACCCCCATGCCTCCCCCCGCCCCCAAGCGCCTCGCCTTTTTCGAACGCTACCTGACCGCGTGGGTCTTGGTGTGCATGGTGGTCGGCGTCGCCATCGGGAAACTCCTGCCAGACACCACGGCGGCCTTGAGCCGGCTTGAATTCGGCCGCGGCTCCCAGGTGAACGTGCCGATCGGCGTGCTGCTCTGGCTGATGATTTACCCGATGATGCTGAAGGTCGACTTCGGCGCCCTCGGCGGAATCGCGCGCCGGCCCAAGGGACTGCTGGTGACCTTGTTCGTCAACTGGCTGGTCAAGCCCTTCAGCATGGCCCTGCTGGCCTGGGTGTTCATGCAGCACCTCTTCGTGCCGTGGATCGGGGCGGAAACGGCGAAAGAATACACCGCCGGGCTCATCATCCTGGCCGCCGCACCGTGCACGGCGATGGTCTTTGTGTGGAGCTATCTCACCGACGGCGACCCCGCCTACACCCTGGTCCAGGTGGCGGTGAACGACCTGATCATGTTGGTGGCGTTCGCGCCCATCGTCATGTTCCTGTGCGGCGTCGCCGATGTGATTGTGCCCGCCCGGGTGCTGATCACCTCGGTGATCGTCTTCATCGTGATCCCGCTCACCGCAGGCTGGCTGACGCGGACCGTCCTGATGAGATCTCACGGCAAGGAGTGGTTCGAGCAGCGCTTCCTGCCGAAGTTCCACCCGGTGATGATCGGCGCCCTGCTCCTGACGCTCGTGTTGATCTTCGCGTTCCAGGCGGACAACCTGACCCGGCGCTGGTTCGCGGTGCTGTTGATTGCCGTCCCCATCATCATCCAGGTCTATTTCAACTCCGGGCTGGCCTACCTGCTGATGCGCTGGTTGCGGGTCGAGCACAACGTCGCCTCGCCCGGCGCGCTCATTGGGGCCAGCAACTTCTTTGAGCTGGCGGTGGCGGTCGCCATGACCTTGTTCGGCGCCGACTCGGGAGCCGCGCTGGCAACGGTGGTCGGCGTGCTGGTGGAAGTGCCCGTGATGCTCTCGGTTTGCCGAGTGTGCAATGGGTCGCGGGCGTGGTACCAACAGGGGGTCAGGGCTTGAGCATGGCACAAGCGAACCTGGCATCGCCCCGCGGGCCGCTCCGCCTCCGAGAGTGCGGTGTTCTGGATGGCGGTCAGACGCCACGATGGGTGGAGTTCGCGCCGGGTTGAGCGCTGGAGGAGCTCAACCGGCAGAAAGGCTGCGTCTTTTGGCGAGGATGTTCGTCTTCATGAGTGAACGGAGGTCCGATTTGGCCTCCCCGGAACGACAACACATCACCCATGAAAACGACGACAGCAGGATTGGATCAGGACACCGTCAGGCGGGCCGTGCGGGAACGATACGGGGCAGTCGCCAGGAACGAAACCGTCGGCTGCGGCTGCGGCCCGACCTGTTGCGGTGGGGAACGCGGGGATGGCCCGCAGGCCTTCGATGGCGTCGCCACCACCGCGCAACGGCTGGGTTACAGCGCCACGGACATCGGGGCGGCTCCCCCGGGGGCCAACCTCGGTTTGGGTTGCGGCAATCCCCTCGCACTCGCCTCGCTGAAGCCGGGCCAGACGGTACTCGACCTCGGCAGCGGCGCCGGATTCGATGCCTTCCTCGCCGCCAGGGCCGTCGGGGCGGGCGGATTGGTGATCGGCGTGGACATGACCCCCGACATGATCACCAAGGCTCGCGCCAACCAGGTCAAGGGAAGCTACGACAACGTCGAGTTTCGCCTGGGTGAAATCGAGAACCTGCCCGTGGCGGACGGTTCGGTGGACGTTAAAGTGACAGGCTGATAGTTGCACAATTCAGTACGATGGTCTACTGTTGCTCCCGTCAACGGAACAGAAAGGCCAGTCATGCGCATGGCACGGATCAAGGTGGCGGG
>CAZHUS010000107.1:0-28329 GCA_964535555.1 uncultured Verrucomicrobiota bacterium | reverse complement strand
GAGTTCATATCGACGGCGCGGTTTGGCACCTCGATGTCGGCTCATCGCATCCTGGGGCTGGAGAAGGTCCCAAGGGTCCGGCTGTTCGCCGGTTAAAGCGGTACGCGAGCTGGGTTCAGAACGTCGTGAGACAGTTCGGTCCTTATCCACTGTGGGCGCAGGAAACTTGAGGGGTTCATTCCTTAGTACGAGAGGACCGGGAATGACGCACTTCTGGTGTGGCAGTTGTTCCGTCAGGGGCATCGCTGCGTAGCCATGTGCGGACGAGATAAGCGCTGAAAGCATCTAAGCGCCAAGCTCATCCCAAGATATGGTCTCCCAGCCGCAAGGCTCTCAAGACCCCCGGTAGACCACCGGGTTGATAGGTCAGGCGTGCAAGCGCGGTAACGCGTTCAGCGGACTGATACTAATCGGTCGTGAGGCTTGATCGCTTAATCTCCTCCGGGAGAAGCGATTTCAACGGCGAGTGTGACAACGTGAAGCTCCTTTGCGCAGTTTTCAGAGAGCAGGTTCTCTGGAAGGTTTTTGGTGACCATAAAGCGACGGAACGACCCGATCCCATCCCGAACTCGGCCGTCAAACGTCGCGTTGCCGATGGTAGTGCCTGTATAGCTTGCGCGAGAGTAGGTCGTCGCCAATTTTTATCTCAGGGCCGGGTCGTGAAGATCCGGCCCTGTTTTTTTCTTGTCCCCTGCGCGGTCGGCGCGTAGGAGGAGCTCGCCTTTATGCTCCCTGAGTTGCTTGCGCGCGGCGGCGTGATGATGTGGTTGCTGTTTGTCGTGGGCGCCACGGCGGTGGCGGTCTTCGTCGAACGGTTGCTTCACTACCACCGGGAGCACATCAACAGCTTCGATTTCATCAACGGTGTTCGCACGGTGCTTCGCCGGGACAACGTCGTGGAGGCTTTGTCCATCTGTGACGCCACCGCCGGTCCGGTGCCCCGACTGGTCAAAACGGCGATCCTTGCGAGGGATCAGGGGCGCGAGCGTATCCGGGAGGCCCTCACTCAGGCGGGGTTGCTCGAGGTACCTCGGCTGGAAGAGAAATTGGGCATTCTCGCCACGATCGCCCAGACCGCCCCGGTGATTGGCCTGCTGGGAACGATCCTCGGAATGATGGACGTTTTTCAGGTCCTTCAAACCCAGGGTGTGGCGGCTCCGTCCGGTTTGATGGCTGGCGGAGTCTGGAAGGCACTCGTCTGCAGCGGCGCGGGGCTGGCCATTGCGATCCCCACCTACGCCGGCTACAATTACCTCGTCAGCCGCGTCCGTTCGATCGTGCTCGATATGGAGAAATCCTCCGTTGAAATCCTCGGGATCCTCACCGATCCCTCTCCGAACCCGTGAGCCTCCACAGTCAGGCGCGTATGTTCACCGGGCGCTTGGATGTCGCGCCCTTTGCCTGCGTCTTCTTTCTGCTCGTGATCTTCCTGGTCCTGCTGAGCCATCTCGCACCGGTCCCTGGAATTCCCGTGATGCTACCAGAGGCGCAGCTGCCCGACGACGTACCCGGTCCGGACGGCGTGGTTGTCATCTTGGACGCGGAAGGGCGACTCTACTTCAACCAACAGATCACCACGGCGGGGCGGCTGAGTCAGGAGCTTTCGCGACGCCTGAAGGCGGCAGGGGGGCCTCTCCCGCTCGTCCTGCAGGCCGGGGCCGGGGTTCGCCTGCAGGATTTGGTGAGCTTTTATGCGCTTTGCCGGCAGGTGGGTATCCATCAAGTCAAGCTCCAGACGCGGCCGGCGCCATTGAGCGGCGGAAGACCCGCCTCCCTGCGTTGATCCGGCTTCATGGCGAGAGACACTCAAGCCGCACGTTCGCTCGTCCGATTGGTGGTGTGGATTTTCCTTGGAGAGGTCGCGCTGGTCATTCTCCTGGGGAATCGGTCCACCGTTGGCCAGCCCCCTGACGGTGTTGGCGCTGGTCAGGAGCCGCATCTGACCTGGGTGGCAGCCGCCCCCTCGGAGGAAGCGGGGAGCTTGCCGGGCGACGCGGCTTTTGCCGAGGTGAATGGCTCCGGTTTTTCCGGTCTGCTCTGGGGCCGGACTCGGCTGGACACGATGATTCGGTCCGCTAGCGGCAGACCATTCGCCGGGTTCACGGGGTCGATGTTGAACTTGTCCTTCGCGCCGGATGGCCTCGGCATCCCGTCCCGACCGGTGGCGATGCTGACGGCGGGCAGCTTCGAGACACTCCCGATTCAGGAACCGCTCGCGGGGCCCCATCCCGGACCGGGTTCCTCGGCAATCCGCATGAGCCAACCGTTGCGTGCCTTGCGCCTGGCCGAGATGCCCCACCTCCCTGTGTGGACGAACGTGGACGTGCTTGCCCCCACATCCGTCAGTCTGCTTGTCGAGATCGGTCGCGGCGTGCTCTCGGCCAGCGTTCTCCCTCCCGGTAGCGGCCTGGCAGCAGCCGACCAAGAGGGGCTGAAACTGGCAAGATCACTCCGATTCGAAGCTTCTAACCTGGAAGTGCTCCCAGGCGAATCTCCGCTCGTTTGGGGAGCGGTGGAATTCGTGTGGCATACTGCCAGCGTGCGAGAACCTCCATGAGCATGACCTGGTTGATCACCGCGTACGTGCTGGCGCTCCTGTCCGGGATCGCCCTGGTTGCGGTGCTGTATGGCTGGAGGGATCGCCGATTCCGACCGTCACGGTCCGGTGACCGGCTGTTTCGTTGTGGCAAGTGCGGCTATGTCTACACCGATGACCCGGATGCGGATCGTTCACGCTGTCCCCAGTGCCGTTGCATGAACGACGCGATGACGTTCTGAGTCGGTTTACGCGCTCCGGGCAAGTGCGGCTATGTCTACACCGATGACCCGGATGCGGATCGTTCACGCTGTCCCCAGTGCCGTTGCATGAACGACGCGATGACGTTCTGAGTCGGTTTACGCGCTCCGGGCCAGGGTCTGCTCGAATTGAACCAGCTCCTCGATCTGAGTCAAAAACCACCGGTCAATCTGCGTCCACTGGAAAACGTCCTCGACGGTGAAGCCGGCTCGGAACGCGTGTCGGATGAAGAAAACCCGTTCGGCGTTCGGGACGCTGAGTTTGCGGCTGATGACGTCGCGCGGGAGGGGACCTAGATCCTCGAAGACATCGGGGCCCACGCGCCACGGGCGGCCGTCCCCGCCCAGACCGGATCGCCCGATCTCAAGTGAACGCAAACACTTCTGCAGGCTCTCCTGGAAGGTGCGGCCGATGCTCATGGCCTCGCCGACGCTCTTCATCTGCGTGTTCAGGGAGGGGTCGGCCTGGGGGAACTTCTCGAAGGCGAATCGAGGCACCTTCACGACCACGTAATCGATTGTGGGCTCGAAGCTGGCCGGGGTCTCCCGGGTGATATCGTTAGGAATCTCGTCGAGCAGGTAGCCGACCGCGAGTTTCGCGGCGATCTTGGCGATCGGGAACCCGGTGGCCTTTGAGGCCAGCGCCGAGCTTCGGGAAACTCGGGGGTTCATCTCGATGATCACCATCCGGCCGTTATCAGGGTTGACGGCGAACTGGATGTTGGAGCCGCCTGTCTCCACCCCCACCGCCCGGATGACGGCGAAGCTCGCATCGCGCATGATCTGGTACTCTTTGTCCGTCAGCGTCTGGATGGGTGCCACCGTGATGCTGTCGCCGGTGTGAATCCCCATCGGATCGAAGTTCTCGATGGAGCAGATGACCACGCAGTTGTCCGCCCGGTCGCGCATCACCTCGATCTCGAATTCCTTCCACCCGAGGAGCGACTCCTCGATCAGGATCTCGCGCACGGGAGAAAGATCGAGACCCCGCCTGGCGAGTTCTTCGAACTCCTCCCGGTTGTAGGCAATGCCGCCCCCGGTGCCCCCCAGGGTAAACGCCGGACGGATAATCAACGGGAAGCGGCCGATCTGCTCGGCGATGGCGCGCGACTCCTCGAGGGAGTGCGCCACGCCGCTGACCGGCACGTCCAGTCCGATCGCCAGCATGAGTTCCTTGAAGACGAGCCGGTCCTCGCCCTTCTCGATCGCGGCGGCATTCGCGCCGATCATCTCCACGCCCAACCGCTGCAGGACTCCCTTGCGGTGCAGAGCCATGGCGGTATTCAGCGCCGTCTGGCCCCCCAAAGTTGGCAGGAGGACCAGCTTGTGAGCCACCGAATCGGCCGCGGGCGTCCCGGGCTCAGGTACCCCCAGCCGTCGAAGCTCCCCGATCTCCCGCAAGATGATCTTCTCGACGCACTCCGGGGTGATGGGCTCAATGTAAGTGCGGTCGGCGAACTCCGGATCGGTCATGATGGTCGCCGGGTTGGAGTTCACCAGCACCACCCGGTAACCCTCCTCCTTGAGCGCCTTGCAGGCCTGTGTCCCGGAGTAATCGAACTCGCACGCCTGCCCGATGATGATCGGGCCGGCGCCAATGATCAGAACCGAGTGGATGTCCGTGCGTTTGGGCATCGGGAAAGTCGTGTTTCGCCTGAGACCTGTGCCGCAGGTGGCGCCGGCTGGGCGTCGTCTCCAGCGCCCGAAAGCTCCGTGCGACGAGCGGAGCAGGTGCTCGCGGGCATGGTTGCCACGGCGGGAAATGGAACACGGAAGTCGGCGCGGACGCCATTCATTTCTCCAGCGCGCCGACACTCGCCGGCCAGGTTGCCCCCGAGCCCTCCTGTTGGGCCCGCCGGTGGACGATTCTGGACGGGTGGCGGGTGGGCTTGGAGCGGCCGGGTGGCGCCATCGGGCGTCTGCAATTCACCACATGCCGTACGTATCGTACTTCTGTGACGCCCGGTAGATCTGCATCTCACGGATGTGCCTCCAAGCTACGGACCCATCGACACGGCCGATGTTACCGCCTCGGGCCCCGATGTCTGCGCAGGTTTCGTTGGGGGCGTTGTCGTTGTCCTCATAATAGCCGTCCTCCCGAATCACGTGGCCGGAGGCGGCATGGGGCGCGAGGTTGCGAAGGTACGGATGACAAAAGACGTTCAGGTCGGCGACCAGCACCAGCGTGGGATCCTCGGCGGTTCGTTGCGGAGAAATCCACCTCGCCGTCGCCGGGGCCGCAGCGGTCCAAGGCGTGTTGCTGTGACCGCCCAGGTAATGGTAACCGATGGCGAAGCCGAAACCTTCGTGCACCCGCCAGTCTGTCTTGGTCTTGAACGCGGTGACCAGGTTGGGGCAGTCGAGAACATCCAACCCGCCACTGTACTGCAGGAGGAGAGCGCGGCTGTTGGTGGAGAGGATGGGGGTATGCGTGTCCTCCGGATCCAGGGCGTCGGTAAGGCCGCTCGGCAGGCGATCGCCGAAATCCCCGGCGTAGACGTGGGTGGCGAGGATGAACTGCCGGACGTTGCTCTTGCAGGTGGCCCGGCGGGCACGTTCCTTGGCTGACGCCAGCGCAGGGAGCAGCAGGGCTGCGAGGATCGCGATGATCGCGATCACAACCAGGAGTTCAATCAGGGTGAAGGCTCGGCGTTTGCCCTTGTGCACACGATGAATCGCGCATGATTCATGCCAGTAATGGGCTGGAGCCGTCAAGCTGCGGTTGCGGGCGCAGTGGTTCTGCGGGTTGAGGTCGACGGCTACGGATCGATGCAGGTGGCCGGAGGAGGTTTGGACGGAAATGGGCTTGCCCGTCGCTTCGTGACTTGCATACAGTCCGTCCCGCCGCCCGCTGGCTGGCAGCGTGGAGGTCGCGGGCAATCGCGCGTCCTTGGCAGCGCGACCCTGAAAGCGCGCCTTGGTCCTGGATTTGGTGGGATGCCGGAGCGGTCAATCGGAACAGACTGTAAATCTGTCGGGCTAACGCCCTACGAAGGTTCGAATCCTTCTCCCACCACCAGTTTAAGCTTCTTAGTTCCAGGTGGTTGGCGATGTCGTATTCCCGGCTTCCTCGATTCGACTGAATTCCTCTTGGCCACCTCTTGGCCACTTTTTGGACCCGTTCTGCGCAAGGGTGGAGCTTCCTCGCGTGGGGTCAAACCTTGACATTTGACATTTGAGAGACCCCCACTCGGGCTCGAAAGCGCCTGGAGCGCCCGCCCGTCACCCGTTGCCAGCCCCACCACGGCTTATGCCTGGAGAGTGGGCTCCGTCGACCACGGGAAGCCCTGCCCACAAGCCCGCCGGGCCGGCCGGAGAATGTCAAAGTGTCAAGGTTTGACCCCAAACCAAAGAAAGTGCGCGTTGCGCCCGGGGCGGTGCCGGCGATACTCGTCCCCATGCTCGTTGTTCATGTTCACGTCCAGGTGAAGCCCGAGTGCGTGGAGAGCTTCAAACAGGCCACGCTCGAAAACGCCCGGCAGAGTCTGAAGGAGCCAGGGATTGCGCGCTTCGATGTGTTGCAGGAAGCGGAGGACGCGACCCGGTTTGTGCTGATCGAGGCCTATCGCGACTCCGAAGCTCCTGCCAGGCACAAAGAGACCGCCCATTACGCGCGCTGGCGCGACACCGTGGCCCCAATGATGGCCCAGCCTCGTTCGAGCACCAAGTTCACCAACGTCTTCCCTGCGGACGCTGCCTGGTAACCGGACATGGACTTCGAGTTCGCCACTGCGGTACGCATTCGCTTCGGGCCAGGTTCGCTGAAGGAAGTTGGCCCGGCCGCCCGGGCCTTTGGCCAGCGCGCCTTGGTGGTCACCGGCCGAAACGCGGACCGCGCCGCCCGGCTGAAGGAGTTGCTGCATCATGCCGGTGTCGACGTCACGGCGTTCGCGGTCCCCGGCGAGCCGACCGTACCGTTGGTGCGGGAAGGCGTTGCGCGAGCCCGGGAGAGCGGGAGCGATCTGGTGATCGGTTTCGGGGGCGGGAGTGCGTTGGACGCCGCCAAGGCCATCGCCGGCCTTCTGCCGAACGACGGTGACCTCCTGGATTACCTCGAGGTGGTCGGACACGGCCGACCGTTGCCGCGTCCTGCCGTGCCGTGGATTGCGGTCCCTACCACCGCGGGGACGGGTACCGAGGTGACAAAGAACAGCGTGCTGGCCTCCCCGGAACACCACGTCAAGGCCAGCTTGCGCAGTCCGCACCTCCTGGCCCGTCTGGCGGTCGTGGATCCGGAGTTGACGTTCGCGCTTCCGCCACCCGTCACGGCCGCTACCGGCCTGGACGCCCTGACCCAACTCATCGAGCCGTACGTGAGCATCCGCGCCAATCCGCTTGTGGACGGTCTCTGCCTGGAAGGCCTGCGGCGTTGTGCGCGTTCGTTGCGGCGGGCCGTACAGGAGTCGATCGCCCCAAATGCCCGCGAGGACATGGCGCTGGCCAGTCTCTTTGGAGGGCTCGCCCTCGCCAACGCGGGCCTGGGTGCGGTGCATGGGTTCGCGGCCCCGATTGGGGGGATGTTTCCGGCCCCCCACGGTGGCGTGTGTGCCGCGTTGCTGCCGCACGTGATGGCCTCCAACTTGCGGGCGCTGCAGCATCGTCAACCGGACTCGGCCGCAATTGCTCGTTACGCCGAAGTGGCGCGCCTGCTCACCGGGGCTCCTCAGGCCACTGCCGCCGACGGCGTGGCCTGGGTCCAAGCGCTCTGTTCTGCGTGCGAGATTGCCCCGCTACGCCGCTATGGCCTGACGGAGATGGATGTGCCGGCGGTGGTGGAGAAGGCTCTTCAAGCCAGCAGCATGAAGGCCAATCCCATTGTGCTTACCCGCGAGGAGCTGGACTCGACCCTCCGCGCGGCTCTCTGATCCGAGCTGCGGACCTGGCGCGGGCGACCGTCCGAAGCGCCCCCGTGATGCGTGGCGATTCTCGGGGCGCCCCCGCGCCGCGTATTCATGGCTTCTCGCCGAAGTTGATGGCCATGGCGCCGCCGAGGAGATTTCGAATCCGCAGGTTCGTCAGGCCCGCGCGGCGCATCAGGTCCAGCACACCCAATTGTCCGGGATAGTGACGCAGCGATTCGAGGATGTACGCGTAGGCATCCCAGCTTCCCGCGAACATCCGGCCAAAAACGGGGACTGCGGCGCGCAGGTAACCGAAGTACACGGCCCGCCAGAGGCGATGCTGGGGCTTGCCGAAATCGAGAACCAGCAAACGACCGCCCGCCTTGAGCAGGCGTGCCATCCCGGTGACGCCACGTTCGAAGTCGGCAAGATTGCGAAGGCCGTAGCTGATGGTGACGACGTCGAAGGACGACTCCGCAAACGGAAGCTCGAGCACGTCACCGCGCACGAACTCCACCTTCCCGCCGTGACCTGTTTCGGGGGCGGCCCGCTGTCCTGCCGCCTGTCGTCGTCGGGCGACCTCGAGCATTTGCGGGCTGAAGTCGAGTCCGGTTACTTGGGCTCCGGTCCGGGCCATCGCGAAGGCGACATCGCCGGTGCCGCAGCACAGGTCGAGGGCCCGTTGGCCGGGGCTCAGGCGGGTCATGCTGACCAGGTATCGTTTCCACAAGCGGTGCAGTCCGAAGCTCTGCAGGTCGTTGATCCGGTCGTAACGACGAGCGATCGTGTCGAACAACACTTGGACACGGCTCGCACGACGGGAGCCGGGCTCGTAGAAGGGGTTTGCCACGTGGTGGCGTCCGGGGTCTTGGCAGGATGCCTGTTCCTCAGACCCGCTCCGGCAACTCGTAGCCTTTCCGCCGCGGCCGGTCCAGGTGGGCATTGGCCTCGCCGTCGTTCGGGAAGGTCTCCGTTTCCGGATCCCACGTCAGCTTCCGGCCGATCCAGCGCGCGATGTTTACCAGGTGACAGACCGTTCCCGAGCGATGCCCGATCTCGACATCGGCCCGCGGTTGCTCGCGGCTCTTGATGCAGTCGTACCAGTTGCGGATGTGATCGCCACCGAGGTCGCGTCCGGCCCGCACGGCCTGTTCGGCCAGTTCCTCGTTGGGTTCCGTGCGGACAATCCCGCGATCGATGCGGATGCGACCACGTTCGCCGATGAAGAGGCCGCCGCCGGCAGGCCCGTCGGCCAGGTCAACCACGGTGCCGTTCGCATAACGGAAGGATACGGTCGGAACCCGGCACAGCTTTTCGCCGCGGTCGCGGCTTTCGGGAGCGGCATAGGTCGGGGGCTCGTGACCCGGACCCGTGGTCCAGAGTTCGACGGGGCCGCTTGTGTCCATTCCGAGGGCCGACTGGATCTGGTCAAAGCCATGGGACCCCCAGCCGGTCACCTCGCCGCCCGACCAGGTCCGGAACGAAATCCAGCCAGGGTTCGCACGCGGGCTATAGATGTCCTCGTGATACGGCACCAGGGGCGCCGGACCACACCAGGCCTCCCAGTCGATCCCGGCGGGGACGCGTTGCTCGGGGAACTTCACTTCCCAAGGGCTGGGGTAGTTCTGGGCCACGACGTGCGTGATCCGGCCGACGGCCCCGTCGCGGACGAGATTGCAGCCGATGATGTTCTCCCGCATCGAGCGCTGCTGACTTCCGGTTTGAAAGACCCGCTTGTACTTGCGGGCGGCTTCGACCATGCGCCGGCCTTCGCGGATGGTGAGCGTCAGCGGTTTCTCGGCGTAGACGTCCTTCCCCGCCTGGCACGCGTGAATGCACACCAACGAACGCCAGTGATCCGGCGTGGCGGTGAAGATGGCGTCGACGTCCTTACGTTCCAGCAGGCGGCGATAATCCTGGTAGGCCTCCGCCTGGTGGCGTTCCGCGGCGGCCTTCGCGCGCGGCAAGTTTACGTCCGCGAACGCCAACACCCGGGTTTCCGGAATCCGGACGGCTCCGGCAAGCAGCGCGGAAGCCTGCCGACCGATCGCGATGAAGCCGACTCCGATCTGGGCGTTGGCGCCTGGCTGGCCGTCGGCCCCCAGCACCCGGGCGGAAACGAACTGCGGCAAGGTGACCGCACCCGTGGCCGTCAGGGAGGATTGTCGCAGGAAAGACCTTCGAGAGATCCCGGGGGCGTGACTGGCAGCGTGCATGGCGTGGATTGAATCGTGTTCCCCTCTTGTGTAGTCGAATTCCCGCGGGGGGAAAGCCCGAAATCGGAGCTGCAAAGCAACTCCGCAAACTTGACAGGGCGACCTCGCAACCGCAGCGTCCCCGGCCTGGCAGACCGGTTGGTACGCCGCCAACTGCGAGCCACGCCGGGGGGCGGGGCTGCAGGTCGGCGGCGAATCCATCGGCAGCCTGATCACTTGAGCCCGACGACTTTTTCCTTCCCAACCCTCACCCGCTTCGGCTGCGGGACCATCCGCGAATTGAGCGAGCGACTCGTCCAACTCGGCGTGAGGCGGCCTTTGGTTGTCACCGACCCCGGCCTGCTCAACACCGAGGCCTTTCGCAGCCTGGAGGCAGTCCTCGGCGCCGACCGCGCGAATCGCGACTGGTTCCTGTTCAGCCAGGTTCACCCCAATCCCGTCGAGGAAGACGTACGGCAATCTGCCCGAGTCATGAGGGAGAACGTGTGTGACGGGGTGATCGCCATCGGGGGCGGCAGCCCGCTTGACGCCGGGAAGGCCGCACGGCTCCTGGCCAGGCATCCCGGCTTTCCGTTGGAGAAGTTCTACGAGCAGCCGGCGGACTGGACGGGCCTTGCCCCGCTGGTGGCGATCCCAACCACCGCGGGGACGGGCAGTGAGGTGGGGCGAAGCTCCGTCATCACCCTGGATGCCACGCATCGCAAGGCGGTGTTGTTCCATGCCGAACTGCTGGCGAAGCTCGTGATCATGGATCCGGAACTCACCCGCGGACTCCCCCCGGGCCTGACCGCGGCGACGGGGGCCGACGCCTTGACCCACTGCATCGAGAGCTACACCTGCCCGCAATTCCACCCGATGTGCGACGGCATTGCGCTCGAGGGCATCCGGTTGATCGTCGACGCCCTGCCGCGCGCGGTGCAGAACGGGGCGGACCTCGAGGCCCGCGGCCACATGCTCGTGGCCGCCGCGATGGGAGCCGTTGCCTTTCAAAAGGACCTGGGCGTGGTGCATTCGCTGGCTCATCCGCTCTCGACGGTTTGCGGCATGCACCATGGCCTCGCCAACGCCCTCTGCCTCGTCGCAGGCATGCGGTTCTGTTCGCGCCGTCGTCCGGGCATCTACCGCCGGGTCGGCATCGCCTGCGGCCTGGAAGTGATGCGCGAGTCCGACGTGCGCGCGGACGAACGCACCATCGCCTTCGTGGCGGAGTTTCTGCGGCGCCTCGGTCTGGGGACGCGGCTTCGCGATCACGGCGTCAAGACGGAGCACCTCCACGAGTTGGTCACTCAGGCCGTCGATGACCCCTGCCATCGGACCAACATTGTTCCGGTCACCGCGGACGACTTTCGCCAACTTTACACGGAAGCTCTCTGAGCCTCGTCCTGGCTTGCTGCCCTTTCATGAATCCACCCACCCAGCTTTTCATCGATGGCGCCTGGCGCGCGAGCCAGTCCGGCCGGCGGACAACCCTGGTCAATCCCGCCACCGAACAGCCTTTCACCGAAGTCGCGGCCGCCGAGGCAGCGGACCTCGACGCCGCCGTGAGGACCGCGCAGGTCGCCTGGGAGTCCGGTTGGCGTGATCTGGCGCCGGGGAAACGGGAAGGAATTCTGCACGCGGTGGCGCGAAAGCTGCGCGAACACGTGGAGGAGATCGCGGAACTCGAGATGCTCCAGATCGGCAAGCCGATCAGCGATGCGCGCGATGAAGCCGGGCTGGGCGCGCGGTGCTTCGAGTATTACGCGGGCGCCGTGTCGAAGTTCTGCGGCCAGACCATTCCCGTGGCCCGGGGCGGCTTCGATTTCACCCTGCGTCAATCCATGGGGGTCGTGGCCTGCATCGTGCCCTGGAACTTTCCCTTCCCGATCGCTTCCTGGAAAGCCGCGCCGGCCCTCGCAGCGGGCAACTGCGTGATCCTCAAGCCGGCTTCGCTTTCTCCGCTCACCGCGCTCAAGCTGGGCGAACTGGCGACGGAAGCCGGCCTTCCCCCCGGCGTGCTGCAGGTGCTGCCCGGCAGCGGCGCGGCGCTGGGTGAAGCGTTGGTAACCCACCCGCTGATCCGCAAGGTCTCCTTCACCGGTTCGACCGAGGTAGGCCAGCGCATCATGGAATTGGCCGCGCGCGATCTGAAGCGCGTGTCGCTCGAACTGGGTGGCAAGTCGCCGAACATCGTCTTCGCCGACGCCGATTGGCAGCGCGCCGCGGAGACCTCGCCCATGAGCGTCTTTGCCAACAGCGGCCAGGATTGCTGCGCTCGGAGTCGGGTTTTCGTGGAGCAAAGCATCTACGAGGCTTTCGTTGAGGGATTCGTCGCCGCCACGCGCAAGCTGGTGGTTGGCGATCCCGCCAGGCCGGAAACTCAACTGGGCCCGTTGGTATCCCTGGGCCAGCGCAACACCGTGGAGGAGTTCCTGGAGGACGCCCGGAAGCGCGGAAGCAAGATCGCTTGCGGAGGCGGCCGGCCATGGCCGAAGGGTGCCTACCTGGAGCCCGCCGTGCTTCTCGGCGTGGGCCGTGAGGACCGTTGCTGGCGTCAGGAGATTTTCGGCCCGGTCGTGGCGATTGTGCCCTTCGAGGATGAGGCAGCCATGATTCGCGAAGTGAACGCGTCTCCGTATGGCCTCAGCGGTTCGTTGTGGACGACCAATATTTCCAAGGCCCTGCGCGTCGCGCGGGCGGTCCAGAGCGGTGTACTGAGCGTGAACTCACACAGCAGTGTGCACGTGGAGGCTCCGTTCGGCGGATTCAAGCAGAGCGGCATCGGCCGCGACCTCGGCATGGCGGCGATGGAAGGCTACACCGAGCTCAAGAACGTGTACGTGGCGGAATGAACCTGAGCCGGCAGGCCTTCCCATGAACCGTCTCAGGAGCGCGGACTTCAGTCCGCAGGAAGCCACGTCCGCCAAAGGACGTCCCTGCGGGCTGAAGCCCGCGCTCCTCACCGGTTCGTTCCATGGAGCAAGTCCAAGAGGAACATGCCGCTTCCCAGGCTCATCCGATCGGATCGGCGCAGCCTGGCCCTACCTCACGGCGCGGCACTGCACGAAGAACCGGGCCCAAAGATGATCGATTGACGAAACCGCTATGACCCTCGCCCAGCTCCGATCCCAGGTGAAGTCCGGTCAGATTGACACGGTGCTTGTCGGTTTTCCCGATCCTTTTGGCCGGCTGGTTGGCAAGCGTTTTCGGGCCGATTATTTCCTCGATGACGTGGCCGATCACGGCACCCACGGCTGCAATTATCTCCTGACCGTCAATCTCCCGATGGACCCCCTGGACGGGTTCAAGGTCGCCAATTGGGACGCCGGCTTTGGTGACTTCGCGTTCAAGCCCGACCTCGCCACGCTGCGCGTGCTGCCGTGGCAACCGGGAGCCGCCCTGGTCATCTGCGACCACGTGCGCGATGACGGCACGCTCGTCGAGGAAAGCCCCCGCTCGGTCTTGCGACGGCAGCTCGCCCGGCTCGAAGGGTTGGGGCTGACCTGCTACTGCGCGAGCGAACTCGAGTTCTACCTGTTCAACCAGACCTACCACGCCGCCCACCTGAACGGGTATCGCGACCTGCAGCCCTCGAGCGATTATCGCATCGACTACCACCTCATGCAGCCCACCCGGGATGAGCCGCTCATGCGGGCCATACGGAACGGGATGACCGCTGCGGATGTTCCCGTCGAGAGCAGCAAAGGGGAGTGGAGCCGCGGGCAGCACGAGGTGAACTTCACCTACGCGGAACCGCTGCCCATGGCGGACCGCCACACCGTCTTCAAACAAGGCGTCAAGGAGATCGCCGAACAGCACGGCAAGGCCGTCTCGTTCATGGCCAAGTACGCCCCGGCGGAGGCCGGCAACTCATGCCACTTGCACCTGAGCCTGTGGCGCAACGGCCGCAACGCCTTCTGGGGAACGGCGGCCGGAACCGGCAAACGTCGGGCCGCCGTCGCCGGAGGCAGCCCCCTCTTCCGGCAGTTCCTGGGGGGCCTGATGAAGTACGCTCCCGAGCTTTGCCTGCTCATGGCACCCACGATCAACAGTTACAAGCGCTTCCAGCCCGGGAGCTGGGCACCGACCCGCATGGCCTGGGCGCGTGACAACCGCACCACCGGCTTCCGGGTGGTCGGCGAGGGGAATGGTTTTCGCATCGAGAACCGCATGCCCGGCGCGGATGCGAATCCGTACCTGGCGTTCGCTGCCATGATCGCGGCCGGCCTCGCCGGGGTGGAGGAGAAGCTCGATTGCGGGGAGGAGTACCTTGGCAACGCCTACGTCGACACCAAACTCCCCCGATTGCCGGCTTCGCTCCGGGACGCGACGGACGCTTTTGAACTATCGACTCTGGCTCGGGCCGTTTTCGGCGAACCGGTGGTCGAGTTTTACGTCCGCCATGCGCGTCTCGAGCACCAGGCCTTCAGCGACGCGGTGACGGACTGGGAACGCCAGCGCTACTTCGAGCAGATCTGACCCGCAAACGCCGGACTTGCGCCGCCGGACCCGTGTCGGTTGAATCCCCGCGCGCGAGGCGTTTCTGACTCTGCTGTGCAGGATGTCCTTTTTTACATTTTTGCGGCCCTGACGCTGTTGTTCGGCTTTCTCGTGGTGGCCAACCCGTTCAGCCGGAACCCGGTGACCAGCGCCATGTTCCTGGTGCTGACCATCGTGTCGCTGGCGGCGCTCTTCGTCCTCTTGCACGCCTTCTTCCTGGCTGCGGTGCAGGTGCTCGTCTATGCCGGCGCCGTGATCGTGCTGTTCTTGTTCGTCATCATGCTGCTGGACCTCCGCCAGGAAGAGCGCCGCGAGATACGCCGGCTCGGGCTGGCAGCGGGAGGAGTCTTGAGCGCGGCGGTGGCGGGCTTGCTGGTGCTCGGTTTCCGTGGGCTGCCCCAGGCGGTCATTGCGGACGTGGGGCCGAGGGTGGAGGGGGCCACCCAACCGCTCGGCCGCCTGCTATTCACCGATTACCTGTTGCCCTTCGAGGTCCTCTCGGTGCTGTTGCTCGTGGCCATGCTGGGTGCGGTGCTCCTGAGCAAGAAGGACCTCCGGTGAACGTCGGCCTTTCCCATTACCTCGTGGTGAGCGCCCTGCTGTTCAGCCTGGGTCTCCTGGGGGTGTTGGTGCGGCGCAACCTCCTGGTGATCTACATGTCGCTGGAGTTGATGCTGAATGCCGCCAACCTGGCGCTGGTGGCCTTCTCCCGCTTCAACAACCACCTGAACGGCCAGGTGATGGTCTTCTTCATCATCACCGTCGCCGCGGCCGAGGTGGCCGTCGGGCTTGCCTTGATCGTGGCGCTGTACCGCCGGCGTCAGACCGCCCATGTGGAAGATCTGCAGACGCTGCGGCACTAGGTCATGATTGCGCTCTTGTCAGCCGTCATTCTGCTGACTCCGCTGCTCGCGGCGGCGGCAATCACGCTGTTTGCCCTCCGGCAGCCGGGCAAGGCGGCCGGGTGGTCGATCGGAGCGATCCTCATTGCCTTTGCGGCGTCCGTCGTTCTCGCGAACCAGGGGACCAACGCCGAAGCCGGTTTCACGTGGTTGCAGGTGGGAGACCTGGCGGTTCGCTTCGGGCTGCGCCTGGATCCTCTGAGCCGGGGCATGCTCCTGGTGGTCACCGGCGTGGGCAGCCTGATTCATATCTACTCCTGGGGTTACATGCACGGCGACCCCGGTCTGCCGCGCTATTTCGCAGGTCTCAGCCTCTTCTCCTTTGCGATGCTGGGCATCGTCCTCTCGGGTGACCTGGTGCAGATGTTTGTGTTCTGGGAGCTGGTTGGGGTTTCGAGCTACCTGTTGATTGGGTTCTGGCACGACCGCCCGGCCGCGGCCGAGGCTTCGAAGAAGGCCTTCCTCACCAACCGCGTGGGCGACTTTGGCTTCCTGCTCGGAATCATCGTGGTGTGGGCCACGCTCGGCACCACGGACATCCGGGTCCTGGAGGCGCGCTTGGGCAGCAACCCGGGCGCGCTCGGTGGGGTGGCCACCGTCGCCGGATTGCTCCTGTTCTGCGGGGCTGTCGGCAAATCCGCTCAATTCCCGCTCCACGTGTGGCTCCCGGACGCGATGGAGGGGCCCACGCCCGTCAGCGCCTTGATCCACGCGGCGACCATGGTTGCGGCCGGCGTCTACATGCTCTGCCGGATCTTCTTCCTGCTGAACGCCTCGGCCCTGGCGGTGATCGCCTGGACGGGAGGAATCACCGCCTTGCTCGCCGCCTTGATGGCCCTGCAGCAGAACGACATCAAACGCATTCTGGCCTACTCCACCCTTTCCCAACTCGGTTACATGGTCATGGCGGTGGGACTGGCCGTCCCACAAGCGGGGCCGGTGCCCGCCATGTACCACCTCACGACCCATGCCTTCTTCAAAGCCTTGCTCTTCCTCGGCGCGGGCTCGGTGATCCACGCTCTCCACCACGAGCAGGACATCTGGAAAATGGGTGGCCTCGCGCGCCGCATGCCGATTACGTACTGGACGTTCCTGGCCGGGACGCTGGCCCTGTGCGGGGTGCCACCCCTGAGCGGCTACTTCAGCAAGGACGCCATCCTGGCGGCCGCCTGGGAACACGACGCCCGGCTTCTCTTCCTGCTGGGAGTGGTGGTGGCGGCGCTTACCACGCTGTACATGTTCCGGCTCGTGTTTGTCGCCTTCACCGGCCCGGCCAAATCGCAAGCCCCGGACCACGCCCACGAATCCCCGGCCGTGATGACAAGCCCGCTGCTGCTGCTCGGCCTGGCCAGCCTCCTGGGAGGCTTCTGGGGCATCGACACGGCGCTCGGACAGCAGTTCGGAGACTCCTCCGCGCACCCGGGTTCGTGGCTCGGCCACGTCATGGAACCGTTCATTCACGCGCCGATCCCGGCCTTGGGCGGCTTGCTTGCGGTGGGCGCGGGCCTGGTGCTCGCCTGGATGATTTATGCGGGCGCCGTCGCGGATCCGCTGCCTTCCCGGCTGGGGCCCCTGGCCCGCTGGATGCGCGACCGTTTCTATTTCGATGAGATTTACACCCGCCTGATCGCGGCCACCCAGGACGCATTCGCGACGCTCCTGGACGTGGTGGATCGCTGGATCCTGTCCGGAGCGATCGTGAAGGGAACGTACGGATCGGTCGAACTGGCGGGGCGCGTCCTGCGCCTGCTCCAGACCGGCAGCCTGCAGGTTTACGCCGTCCTGTTCGCCATCGGCGTGGTGCTGGTGCTGCTTCTGGCGAGTCAAAGCTAACGATGGCGAGCCTCAGCTTCATTGTCTTTTGCCCGCTGGTGGCCGCCGTGGTCATTGCGCTGCTGCCGCGCACGTTCAACGTGTTGTTCCGGGCAACGGCCCTGCTCGCCACCCTGTTGTCGTTGATCGGCGCCGTGCGAGTCTTCGTCGCGTTCGTGCCTGGTGCCGAGGGCCTGCAGTTCGAGGAACACGCCCGCTGGATCGACGCGCTGGGCATCAGCTTTCACCTCGGCGTGGACGGCCTGAACGTCGGGTTGGTTCTGATGGGCAGCCTCGTTGCCTTCGCCGCCACGTGCGTCTCGCGGGACATCGTGGAACGCCAGAAGCTCTATTACATCCTGATCCTGCTGATGAGCGGCGGGATCCTGGGCGCGTTCGCCTCCTGGGACATGTTCCTGTTCTACTTTTTCCACGAACTTGCCCTCGTGCCGACGTTCATCTTGATCGGCGTCTGGGGCCGTGGCGAACAGCGGAACTATGCGACCTTCAAGATCACGCTGTACCTGAGCTTGGGGGCGCTCCTGGCCTTGATCGGCCTGATCGCGCTTTATGCGGCGTCCGGCCACCACACTTTCAGCATCACGCAACTCACGCGGCTGCTTGCCACCACGCCGATCCACCCGGCCTCCCAAGGCTGGATTTTTGGCCTGCTCCTGTTCGGGTTCGGGGTGCTCGTCTCGCTGTGGCCCTTCCACACCTGGGCGCCCCTGGGCTACGGGTCGGCACCGACGGCGGCGGCGATGCTGCACGCGGGCGTGATCAAGAAGTTCGGCCTGTACGGCCTCATTCGCATCGGGCTGCCGCTCTTGCCGGCCGGAGCCCAGTCCTGGATGACCGTTCTGGCGCTGCTTTGCCTGGGCAACATCCTCTACTGCGGGCTGGTGGCCATGCGCCAGCGGGATCTGAACTGGCTGCTCGGCAACTCGAGCGTGGCCCACATGGGCTTCGCGTTCCTTGGGATCGCCAGCCTCACGGTGCTGGGCGTCACCGGGGCCGCGGTGGTCATGGTCGCGCATGGATTGCTCGCGGCCCTGGGTTTCGCCGTGAGCGGCTTCCTGCATCAGCGGCTCGGCACCCTCAACATGGACCAAATGGGTGGGCTGCTCCGCAAGCTGCCCTTCATCGGGGGCGTCATGATCATGGCCATGTTCGCCGGATGCGGTCTGCCGGGATTCGCCAATTTTCCGGGAGAAGCGCTGGTGTTGTTTGGCGCGTGGGAGAGTCGTCCCATCGTGACCATCCTCGCTTGTTGGGGCGCGTTGATCATCGCCGCGGTCTACATGTTGCGGGCCATCCGGGCCATCTGGCACGGTCCCGAGAGTGACCGGGCCCGGGGCTTGCTGGACGCGCCGAACCTTTGGGTCCGGCTGCCTTACGCGCTGCTCCTGGTCGCGCTGCTGGTCTTTGGCTGCTGGCCGCGCTTGCTCACGGACAAGATCAACCCCGTCGCGACGGACATCGTGCGGCGCGCCACCCGTTCGACCGCCGGGATGGCCGCCACGCCTCCTGACGGCTCCCGGGCCGTGGCGAACCCCGTGCCGCCGGCCCTCGTTTCGTCCCGGCAGCCATGAACAACCTCGCCGCCATCGGCCTCGAATCCGCCGTGATCGCCTTGGGACTCGGCGTCCTGCTGGCAGACCTCTGGCTCCGTCCCGAGCAAAGACGCGCGCTCATTTCCTTCGTCCCGATCGCAGTGGGAGTCATCTTCCTCGCGAGCTTCTCGATCGACCTGGCCGAGGCCCGGACCGCCTTTGGCGGCATGTACGCCATGGACGAACTGGCGCTCTACTTCAAGCGCTACTTCCTCCTGGCGGCGGTGCTGGTGCTGTTCATCGGCGACCGGTTTTCGGAGCGATTCGAGTCCGGGGCGACCGAATACCAGGTCCTGGTGTTGTTCGCGCTCGCGGGGATGATGCTCGCCGCCTCCGCCAATGATTTTGCGATGCTGTTCGTGTCGCTCGAACTCGTGACGGTCAGCTTCTACGTTCTCACCAGTTACCAGCGCCGCCGGGCCGCGTCGCTGGAAGGCGGCGTCAAATACCTGATTCTGGGCGCTCTTTCGACCGGGTTTCTCGTCTACGGCATCGCTCTCATCTTCGGGGCCACGGGGACGATGAACTTCAACAAGGTGGCCGCCAGCCCCGCGCCGATTCTCGAAAGCCGCCTGCTCGCGACCGGCCTCCTGTTGGTCTTCGTGGGGCTCGGGTTCAAGATCGCGGCGGTGCCGTTCCATTTCTGGGCGCCGGATGTTTACCAAGGCTCACCCTTTCCCACGACGGCCTTTCTGGCGGTCGGATCCAAGGCGGCGGGGATCGTGTTGTTGCTACGCGTCCTGTACGTGGCGGTGCCCGGCCTGGCGGGTCGCTGGGCCGGACCGTTGTTGGTCGTGACCGTGGCCACGATGTTCTACGGAGTGCTCTGCGCGATCCCGCAGCGGAACCTCAAGCGCCTGATGGCCTACTCGAGCATCGCCAACGCCGGCTTCATTCTCATCGGCTTTTGTGCGGGCACGGCCGATGGCGTGGCCGCGATCCTCTTTTACCTCGGCGGCTATCTCTTTTCGGTCCTTGCCGTCTTCCTGGTCGCGACCGTGGTATGGCGCGGCAAGGATGAAGAGGACATTTCCGGTCTTGCGGGCCTGGCGCAGCGGTCGCCGTTGCTGGCGGCGAGTCTGACGCTGGCCATGGTCTCGTTGGCAGGCGTGCCCCCCCTGGCGGGGTTTTTCGGCAAGTTCCTCCTGCTGCAGGCCGCGATCCAGGGCGGCGGTACGCATCCCGGCCTTTACGGGCTGGCGGGACTCGCCGTCGTGGCGGTGGTGATCTCGCTGTACTACTACTTCGGTGTCGTTCGGGTCGTGTATTGGGGGGCGAACCCCAAGGAGTCGTCCTCGATTCCCATCGACTGGCCAGTGAGGGCGGCGCTGGCCCTGTGCTGGTGCGGATTGCTCTGGCTGGGCATCTTCCCGGCGAACGTGCTCAACCTTGCCCAGATCGCGGCGCGCTCGCTGTTTTAGAGGCATGCAGTTTCAGAGGTCGGCGTAACCCAGGCCGGGATGAAACCGCGGGTGGCCCGAGTACCTCGAAGCCGAAACGCCGCCGCCGTGGTCGCCCGCGGCGTTTGCTGAGCTCGGCCTTGGGTCGGAAAGGTGCCGCGGGCTCAGGGCACAGGGGGTGCGGTCGGTCCGCTCACGGCGAGTGCGGAGTCCGGTTGGTCCTTCCAGGCGCCGCGCGTGAAATCGGGTACGGCGACTGGCGCACCGCCAGCCGAGACCGAGGCAACGCTGAGCGGCAGGATGCTGCTCCAGGCCGCCGCGTCGTAAACAGTCATGTCCAGGGGCAGTCCGTCGTGAAGGCACTGGACCAGGCGCCAGTTCATGATGTAGTCCATGCCGCCGTGACCCCCGGATTGCCGGGCCTGCTGGTTGAGCCGCTTCCAGAAGGGATGCCCGTGACGGTCGTGAAAAGGCTGGAGGTCCGTGATCCAATCCTCGCCATGGCCATCCAGATGCAGACGCGGAGGATAGTCGCAGAACGTGCCGCGGGTCCCGGCGAGCAGGTTGATGCGGCTGTAGGGGCGGGACATCACCATCGAAAACTGCACCAGAACCGTGCGACCGCGTGCCGTCTTGAGCATGGAGGTGTTGATGTCGCCGCACGCGTAACGATCCGAACGTCGCGGGTGATCCGGTGGGAGGGCATCGCGTCGTTCGCTCAGGGCCGCCTCGGGAGAGCTCATCGAGACCAGGCGCTCGAAACGGTCGCCGGCGTGAATGCCCAGGTACATCGCCACGGGACCAAGGCCGTGCGTGGGATACAGGTTGCCATCGAGCGCGGTCACGAAGCGGCGGCGCCAGTTCGAGCCAATGGTGTCCTGGAGCAGGTAATCGCGCGCTTCGTGCAGGTAGCCGGCCTCGGCGTGCGTCAACTCGCCCAGGATCCCCGCCCGGGCCATCCGAAGCACCAGCAACTCGATCTCCCCGTAGCAGCAGTTCTCGAGCATGAGGCAGTGGCGGCGGGTCCGTTCCGCGGTGTCAACCAAGTTCCAGCACTCCTCGATCGTGAGCGCGGCCGGAACCTCGACGGCCACGTGCTTGCCCTGCTTCATGGTCTCGACCGCCATGGGCACGTGCGAATCCCACGGCGTGGCGATGTAGACCAAGTCGATGTCGGCGCGGCGACAGAGCCCCTGGTAGTCGTCGGGTCCTTGTTGGTAAGCGGCGGGTTCGGGGTGTCCCCGGTCCACGACCCGGCGTTGGGCGCCTCGGACCCGGTCGGGAACCACGTCGCAGACCGCCTTGATGTCGACACCGTCAAGGTCGAGCAGGTTTCCCATCAGGCTGAGACCACGGTTGCCGACGCCAATGAACCCTACGCGGACGCGCTCCAGCGGCGGATGCCGCAGGCCAAACAGCCGCACCTGCGTTGCCTGGGTTGGAGGCGTCGCCGGAACCTCGGCGCCGGACACGGCGGCGACACCCAACCCGGTGCCGGCGGCGAGAAAGTCACGTCGCGACCAAGCTGCGCTCGGGAGTTTCATGGCCGCCATTTCGCGCCCGGTCGTGCCGCAACGCAAGTCGTACTGCGATCTCGGCCGGACATCAGGCTGATGGTCCCTCGACTCTCCCGTTGCACCCATTGCACGACGGGATTGCGCGGCTGCCGCGGGAGTGTTACGCACAGGCATGACTCACGAACACCGCGGTTCATGGAGTGCTTGCCTGTCCCGTCGGACGTTTTTGAAGGCGACGGGAACCGGCCTGGCCGTTGGCATCCTCCCAGGGGCATCATCCGCGGGTGAGACCACGCCCGGGACGGCGTTGGTGGGATCGCAGCTCTATGGGTGGGGTCAGTACTACCAGCGCGAGGGTAAAAACCTCAACGAGCACCTCGACGAAGTCCTCTCGGCCTTGCGCGACGCCGGTTACGATTACGCGGAGGGCTTCATGGATGGCGCCAATCCGGAAGCGAACCTGCGATTCGCCGCGCGCTGCCGGTCCAAAGGATTGCGGCCTGTGGCGCTCTACACCGGTGGCAGGCTCCACGACGAAAAGGCCGGCGAGGTCGTGCAACGCTTGCTGTTGTCGGCAAAGGCCTGCCGGGAAGCGGGCTTTCAAGTCATCAACTGCAACCCGGACCCCATCGGCCGCGAGAAGACGGACGAGGAACTCGAACGCCAGGCCGCGGCCCTCACCGAGTTCGGGAAGGGACTCAAGGTCCTGGGACTCCAACTCGGGATCCACCACCACACTCCGGAACTGGTCCGAGGTGCCCGCGAGTTTCACTACAACTTCCGTCACGCACCCAGGGAACTTGTCGGCTTCAACATCGACACGCACTGGATGTATCGCGGGGGACTGGCCCCCATGGAGGCCCTGCGCGGGTACAGCGACCGGGTGGTGTCGTGGCATCTCCGCCAGAGCCGGGACAAGATCTGGTGGGAGGACCTGGACACCGGCGACATCGATTACGCGGAGATCGCGCGGTTCGCGCGCGACCGGCAACTTCCTCGCGTGTACTCCGTGGAACTGGCGCTGGAGGACGGCACGAAGATCACGCGAACGGCCGTCGAGAATCACCGGCGCAGCCGCGAGTTCGTCCGCCGCGTTTTCGGATGCTGAGACGAGACCGTTACGGTGTCTCCTTCGGCCCCGGGACAAAGTAGAGCGTGAACACCAGGTTCGTGGGCATCGGATCGCCGAAGAGTTTCGTCAGCGCTTCGTGATGCATGGTCACGTCCGGGAAGGTAAACGGGTCCCCCTCGCTCAGCGTCTGGGTCGCCACCATCCGCCGGGTGGTCTCTTCCCGGAGCACCACGGTGCCGTTCTCCGGCGCGCGGTAGTCCACGCTCAATCCGCCGCCCACGACGCGACTGCCGGTCGGCAAGCCGTTGCCGGGGGTTGTGCAGCCCGCGATCGAAATCACGAACCCGCATGCGAGCCAGCCAAGTGCGCGTGGAATCCTGTGGGTGTCTGGGGTCATAGGTTGCCAAACGTGTGTCAAGTCCCCTCCGCCTGCCAGCCAGGGGCTGGCGGGGATCATGCGCCGCATTCGCTCAGGCGGGGCCGGCCTCACGGGCCGGGAACTCGAAGCTGACCTTGCCTTTCTCGTCCAGCAGCAGGAAGGCGCTGAACGGTCGGCCGGTCTTGCGCGAAACAAAACCGGCCAGGAGGTCGCTGCGTTCGCCGGAAAGCAGACGCGCCATCTGGTCACGGCTTACGGGTTGTTCAAGGATGACTTTGCCCGATTTGAACTTGCAGGGACGCGGGTCGCGCTGGGTTTGCTCGCAGAGGTAGTTGGCTTCGGATTCGAAGACGCGACCGCCGCACAGCGGGCACTTGCCGACCGGTTCCTGCCCGGTGAAATCCACTTTGGGCGGCGGCTCCTTGCCGGCTTCGTCGCCCGTCGCGGCAGGCTTCCGCGGTTGTCTGGTGCGCGGCGCGAACTCGAACTTGACGTCGCCATCCTTGAGCACGAGGAAGGCCTCGAACTTGCGCCCGGACTTTTTGGAAACAAATCCCTTCAAGAGGTCGGTCCGCCCTTCGGCGAGCAGTTTCGACACTTGGGCCGGCTCGATGTTCTGCTGGAGAATGAGCTTCCCCGTCTTAAAGGTGCAGCTCTTCGCGGCTCCCACGGCCTTCTCGCAGGCGTAATTCATGCCGGCGTCAAAAACCGACCCGCCGCACTTGGGGCACTTCCCCAAGGGCGTTTGTCCGCTGAAGTCGGGCGCCGACTCCACTTTGCCTGACGCGCCCTCGCCGTCACCGGTGGCGTTGTTTCCCTCGCCAAAATCGAACTCGGCCTTGTAGTCCGGCGCCGGGCCCAGCTTCATCATGGCGTTGAACGGACGTCCTTGCTTGCTGCGGAATCCCTGCAACGGTCCGACACGCCCCCGGGCGATCAGGGCTTCCACCTCGGGGATCTCAAATTGCCGGCCGAGGATGATCTTCGACAGCGACCACCCGCACCTCTCGTTGACGCACAGGAACTGCTTGTACTTCTCGTGCACTTCCCCGCCGCAACGGGGACACCGGACCGACAGAGTTCCGAAATCGCCCGGAACGGTATCGTGCTCGTAGGAGCGCGCCCGGTCGACGAGGTGCCGCGTCATTTCCGCGATGCCGTGCATGAACTCCTCGCGCCGCAGCTTGCCGTGCTCCATCTGCTTGAGCCGGTGTTCCCAGTCTCCGGTCAGTTCCGGCTTGGTCAGGGCCTCGACGCCGAGGCCCCGGAGGAGGATCAGGAGTTGGAACGCCTTGGCGGTGGGCTGAAGTTCGCGGCCGTTCCTCACCAGGTAATGCTCGTCCAGGAGGCCCTCGATGATGGCCGCCCGGGTCGCCGGGGTGCCGAGGCCTTTCTCCGCCATCGCTTCCCGGAGGTCGTCGTCATCCACCAGTTTCCCCGCGCCTTCCATGGCGCTGAGCAAGGTCGCTTCGGTGTACCGTGCGGGGGGCTTGGTCTGGAGCGCGCGCTGTTCGATCTCCTGGGTTTGGACCTGTTCCCCGGGTTTCACCGGCGTGAGCGTCGGCGCGTCTTCGTCCTGGGCTTCACGTCCGTAGACCGCCATCCAGCCGGGGTTCACCATCACCTTTCCCTCGGACTTGAAGGGCTCGCTTTCGACGCGCGTGATCCGGGTGGTCACGAGGAACTCCGCGGCCGGGAAGAAGACCGCCAGGAACCGCTTCACCACGAAATCATAGAGCCGTTGCTCCGCGTCCGTAAGGTGGCGCGGTTGCTCGGGGGTGGGAATGATGGCGAAGTGATCGCTGACTTTCTCGTTGTTGAAGATGCGCCGGTTGGGCCGGACCCACCCTTGTTCGAGGATGCGGCCCGCGTGCGGCTGGTAGGCCGGGTTCTGCAGGGCCTCGAGCGTCCGGCGGACCGTGGCCGGGTAGTCCTCGGGCAGGTGCCTGGAATCGGTGCGCGGGTAGGTGAGGACCTTGTGGCGTTCGTAGAGCGTTTGCGCGAGGGCCAGGGTGGTCTTGGCGCTGAACCCGAAGCGGGCGTTGGCCTCGCGTTGAAGACTGGTGAGATCGAACAGCAGCGGGGGCAGCTGGCTCGAGGGCTTGCTTTCTTCCGTGACGATGCCGGGGCGGCCGAGGCATTTGGCGCGGATGGCCTCCGCCTGGGCTTGATCCCAGATCCGTTCCGGCCGCAGATCCACGTCCGCATCCCGGGAGGTGTCACGCTTGAAGCGTTCGTCAAACCAACGTCCGCCGTACGCGCCGGCCTCGCACGCAAACGTGGCATGCAACTCCCAGTACGCGCGCGGCACGAACTTGCGAATCCGGTCCTCGCGCTCGACCAGGATGGCCAGGGTGGGGGTCTGCACCCTGCCGACGGTGGTTTTCACAAAACCGCCCGTCTTGGAGTTGAAGGCGGTCATCGCCCGGGTGCCGTTGATCCCCACCAGCCAGTCCGCTTCGCTGCGGCAGATGGCGGCATCCGCCAAGCCCTGCATTTCCTGATCGGTCCGGAGCCGTTCAAACCCTTCGCGGATGGCCTCCGGCGTCATGCTCTGCAGCCAAAGTCGGCGGGCAGGCTTCTTGGCGCCGGCGTACTGAACGATGTAGCGGAAGATCAACTCGCCCTCGCGCCCCGCGTCGCAGGCATTGACGAGTTGGTCGATGTCCTTGCGCTTGAGCAAACGCTGGATCGACTTGAGCCGGTCCTCGCTCTTCTCGCGCGGATTCAGGTCAAAGCGCGGGGGAATCACCGGCAGGGCGGCGAAGGTCCACTTGCCGCCCTTGGGCTGGAACTCGCTCGGACAATCGATTTCGACCAGGTGGCCGACGGCGGAGGTGATGACGTACTCCTCGTTCTCGAAGTGGTCACCCTCTTTCTTCACGCGCAAGGCGCGGGCGATGTCGGCGGCAACCGACGGTTTCTCGGCGATGACCAGGGATTTGCCCATGACTCAACTTTGGCGCCGGGGGAGCCGCCGTCGTCTCTCGAAGGCGGGTTCCCTGCGCGTGAGCGGGAAAGTGTCGAAAAGATGCGTGCAAGTCAAAGGGTCTATCCGGAAAGTCTCGGGAATCGAGACTTGGCATCCCCAAGGGGTTCGGGCAAAAGACGGCCCGTGTCCGAGGTCGGCCAACCACCACTCTCAGCCTGTACCCGCTATGCTGCGGTGCTCGGCCATCCCATCCGACACTCCGCATCGCCGCCGATGCAGAATGCCGGGATCCGCGCCCTGGGCCTGGACTGGCGCTACCTGGCGTTTGACGTTCGCCCCGAGGAACTCGCCGCCGCGATCGCCGGCGCGAAGTCCATGCGCTTCCTCGGGCTCAATCTCACCGTTCCCCACAAGCTCCTTGCTTACAAGCTGGTGGACGCCCTGGACGCGAGCGCCGAGACCTGGGGCGCGGTCAACACGATCCGTTTTGAGGCCCGGACGGCGCCGGGCGAGTGGCTTCCCCTGGCCGAGTGGCGCGAAATTCCCGAAGACGCCCCGGTGCGGGCCCAGGGGTTCAATACCGATGCCGACGCCATCACCCGTGCGCTTCGGGAGGAACTGGGGCTGGAATTGGCTGGCAAGCGCGTCCTGATCCTGGGGGCGGGCGGAGCCGGGCGCACCGCCGCGCTCAAGGTTGCCAGCGAGAGGGCGGCCGTGGTTCATCTCGTGAACCGGACCCGCAGCAAGGCCGAAGGCGTGGCGGCGGAGATCGCGGCGCGCTACCCCGGGGTGCGCATCGAGCTTGGCTACCCTCCGGGAGCGGTGGACCTGGTGCTGAACGCCACGTCGCTCGGGCTTCGCGCCGGGGATCCGCCGCCGTTCGATCCTGCGGCATTCAAGCCGGGGCAGGCGCTTGCCGCCTATGACATGATCTACCGTCCGGTGGAGACACCGTTTCTCGGGGCGGCTGCGGCCGCAGGTTGTCGCACGGCCAACGGTCTGGGCATGCTCCTCTACCAGGGCGTCAAGGCGTTGGAGATCTGGTCCGGGCGTTCGGCTCCGGTCGGGGTGATGCGCGAGGCCCTGGAGCGCAGCGTTTACCGCGCCGGGGAGAAGCCATGAGAACCCTGTTCGCCGAGTCGCTGTTGGATCCCCTGACGTGGATGATGGTGCCGTTCCACTTCTGGACCGTCGTCAGCTTCATCACCGGCAGCATCGTCGGCAGCTTCCTGAACGTCTGCATCCACCGCTTGCCGCGCGACGAGAGCCTGTGGCGGCCCGCCTCCCACTGTCCCCACTGCGGTCAAGCGATTCCCTGGCGGTACAACCTGCCGTTGGTAAGCTGGCTCTGGTTGCGCGGCCGCTGCGCGAATTGTCGGGAGCCCATAGCATGGCGATATCCGGCCGTCGAACTGCTGACCGGTGTCGCGTTCGCCGCCTGCTGGCTCGTCTTTGGCGAAGCTTCCCCCGGGGCGGCGCTTGCCTTTGGCCTCCTGATGGCCCTGTTGCTCGCAGCAACCGCGATCGACGCCGAGCATTTCATCATTCCCGACCAGATCACCCTGGGCGGCCTTGGGCTCGGCCTGGTGCTTTCCTTTCTGGTGCCCGCCGTCCACGGCGTAGGGTCACCCGCAACGGCCCTCGGGCGTTCGCTCGCGGGCGCCGCCCTGGGCGGAGGGATCATCTACGCGGTGATCCGGTTGGGAAAACTCGCTCTGGGACGCCACGCGCTGGACCTTGAGCCGGGAACCGACGTGCGCTTCGGCGAGTCGGCCTTGTTGCTCCCGGACCGCGCGATTCCGTACGAAGAACTGCTGTACCGCCGGCACGACAGCATCCGGTTGGGCGCAGATCGCGTCGAGATGGTGGATCGTTGCTATGCGAACGTCGTGGTGGAGGTCACCAAGGAGGAGGTGCGGGTGGGCACGGACTCGTTCCGTTTCGAGGAGGTGCCGTGTTTTCGGGCGGTGACGAGCCGCCTGGTTTTGCCTCGGGAAGTGATGGGGCAGGGGGACTTCAAGTTCCTGGCGATGATCGGGGCGTTCCTGGGCTGGCAAGGCGTGGTGTTCAGCCTGGTGGCCAGTGCCATGGTGGGTTCGGTGGTGGGCTTGGGCTTGATCGCGCTGCGCCGACACGCCCGTTCCGCGCCCATGCCCTATGGTCCCTTCCTGGCTTTGGGAGCGGTGATCTGGGTTTTCGCTGGTCCGACGCTGCTGCGTTGGTGGTTGAAGCTGTGACCGGAAGGGAATCGGTGGTCCGACTCGCCGGGCGGTGGGCAGCGGAGTGCCCGCCCTACCTGGTGGCGGTTCAGGGGCAGGAGCGCGGGCTTCAGCCCGCAGGGACGTCCTCGAGCCGGCGCGGGTTCCTGCG
>CAZHUS010000106.1:0-28465 GCA_964535555.1 uncultured Verrucomicrobiota bacterium | reverse complement strand
AAAGCGGGGATGAATCCCCGCACTCCAGGCGCTTCGCGGCCCCGGACGTGCCTTCGGATTACTTCATGGCGGCGTAGACCCGATGCACGTCATCGTGGTCGTCCAAGGCGTTCAGGAAGTCGGCAACTTCCTTGTGGTGCGCCTCAGGCAGGTCCACGGGGTTCTTGGGGACGTAGCGCATCTCGCTGGCGAGGATCTTCCAGCCGTTCTTGATCAGCCACGTGCTCACGGTGGCCAGATCCCGCGTCTCGGTGAGAAAGCGGGCTCCCAGCTGGCCTTCAGGGGTCTCGTCGGCTTCCAGAGCCTCGACGTTCTGGGCTCCCGCTTCGATGGCGTCGCTCTCGGCGTCACGCGACTTGTCCGGGTGCGTGGCCTCGACGACGCCCCAGCGGTCGAAGAAAAAGCCCATGCTGCCCGGCTGTCCCAGCGATCCGGCCTTGAAGAGGTTCCGGATTTCGGGGGCGGTCCGGTTGCGGTTGTCGGTGAGGCATTCGATGATCACCGGCACCTTGTGCGGGGCAAACCCCTCGTACAAGACGGTCTCGTAATTCGCGGTTTCGCCGGTCTCGCCGGAGCCCTTCTTGACGGCTCGCTCGATGGTGTCCCGGGTGACGGACGCTTTGCGTGCCTTGTCAACCGCGGCGGCCAGTCGGGCGTTGAGGTCGGGATCGGCACCGCCGAGTTTGGCCGCCACCACGATTTCGCGGACGAGCTTGCTGGTCAGCTGACCTTTCTTTTGAGCAGCGGCTTCGCGGCCGGCTTGCTTCCACTGGGCACCCATGCGCGGGTTGTAGCCCCGAGACAAGGCCGAGTTCAAGGCTGAAGGCAAAGCGAAGCGCCGGCCGCACACGCGGCTCACCGCCGGGAACGACCGGCCGCCGCCGACCGAACCGGCGACGAAACCGCGCCTGGTTCGTGACGGTGCGGAGGTCGGTGCCCGATCCGAAAGAGCGGCTGGCGTCCGCGGGCCGAAGGCGTCATAGTTTGGATCGTTCATGGAAATGATCACGCTTCTTCGGGGATGCTGCCGGGTCCCGGTCCGCGCGTTGCCACTCGTCGCGGCCTGGTGCAGTGCGTGCCTGCTTGCAGGGTCCAAGGTGGATTTCAGCCGGGAGATCCGGCCGCTTTTGGCCGACAACTGCTTCGCCTGTCATGGGCCGGACGCGCGGAAGGTCAAGAGCGGGCTGCGGCTGGATGTGCGCGAAGGGGCCCTCGAACCGGCGAAGTCCGGCAAGCGCGCGATCGTTCCCGGCAAGCCGGACGAGAGTGAACTCATCGTCCGGGTGCTGACGGAGGACGAGGATGACCTGATGCCGCCGCCCGAGTCGCACAAGACGCTTACGGCAGCCCAGAAGGACCGGCTGCGACTCTGGATTGCTGAGGGCGCCGAATACGCGGGTCACTGGGCGTACGTTCCGCACGTCAGGCCGGAGACGCCGGCGGGCACCCACGGGATCGATTATTGGGTGGCTCGCCGGCTCGAAGACCTCGGGATGTCCGCCTCTCCGGAAGCCAGCCGGCGTACGCTCATCCGCCGGCTCCACATCGATTTGACCGGCCTGCCGCCGCGGCCCGAGGAGGTCGCCGCCTTTGAAGCGGACACGGCCCCGGGAGCCTACGAGCGCCTGGTCGAGCGCCTGATGGCGTCGCCGCACTACGGTGAACGCATGGCCCTGGGCTGGCTGGACGTGGCACGGTTCGCCGACACGATCGGCTATCATTCGGACAACCCGCGTCCGATCTGGCCTTACCGCGATTACGTGATTCGGGCCTTCAACGCGAATGTCCCGTTCGATCGGTTCACCCGCGAACAGCTCGCCGGGGATTTGCTGCCCGGCGCAACCCTCGACCAGAAAGTGGCCTCCGGGTTCAACCGGCTGCTCCTGACCACGGAGGAAGGTGGCGCTCAACCCAAGGATTACGAGGCGCGCTACCTGACCGATCGGGTGCGCGCGGTCGGAACAGTGTGGCTCGGCCAGACGGTGGGGTGCGCCCAG
Source organism: uncultured Verrucomicrobiota bacterium (assembly GCA_964535555.1). Classification (GTDB taxonomy): domain Bacteria; phylum Verrucomicrobiota; class Verrucomicrobiia; order Limisphaerales; family J093; genus DSVZ01. Next base: position 26,468 of record CAZHUS010000106.1, on the reverse strand, counting down.
TGCCACGACCACAAGTTCGACCCCGTGACGATGCGGGACTTCTATTCGCTCGGGGCTTTCTTTGCCGACATCCAGGAACCCATCATCGGCTCCCGAGGCGAAGGCATGCTCGTACCTGACCCGGCGCAGGCGGGAGAACTGGAGCGGCTCGCCGGCACGGTTCGCGAACTTCAGGGAAGCTACGACGGGCCGCATCCCGGGCTGGCTCAGGCATTCCAGGCGTGGCAGCAAGCGCAAACCGACGCCCTCGAATCGGACGCACGCTGGCAGCGTCTCGCTCCGGCTGCGGCCCAATCTGCCGGAGGCGCCGTTTTGAAGATCCGCGAGGATCGCAGTGTCCTGGTGAGCGGCAAGGCGCCCGACAAGGACGTCTACACGTTGCGTTTCACGAACACCGCGCCCGGAGTGGTCGGGCTTCGGGTCGAGGCCTTGCCCGACGACTCGCTTCCGGCGAAAGGACCTGGACGCGCCGGCAACGGCAACTTCGTGTTGACGGAGATCGTCGCGCAGATCGAACAGCCGGGCGGCGAGCGCCGGGAGGCGAAATTTCAATCCGCTCTGGCCACCTTCGAACAAACCAGCCACACGGAAGCGAACCCGTACAAGCTCTGGTCCGCGGCATCGGCAATCGACAACGACGTGAAGGGCGAGAACGCGGGTTGGGCGGTGTTGCCCCAGGTCGGCGTTGCGCAGCAAATGCTGCTGGCCCTGAAGGAACCGCTCACGTTGCTCGAGGGCGAGGAACTCGTGCTGGAGCTGCGGCAGAACCACGGTCACGGGCATCACACGCTCGGGTGCTTCCGGCTTGCGGTAACCACCGACGCCGCGGCCGCAAGTTCGCCCGTGGCGCTGCCGCCTCCCAAAGAAATCGCCGAGCTGCTCCGCGTGGCTCCGGACCAACGCGACCCGGCGCAGCGAGACAGGTTGTTGGGCCATTTCAAGAGCATCTGTCCCGAGCTGGCGGAGTTGCGGGCGCGGTTGGCAGCGGCCCGCAAGGCGCAGAAGGAGTTCGAAGCGACCATCCCGCGGACGCTGGTCACGGAGCGCCTGGAGACGCCCCGCACGGTCCGCATCCTCCCCCGCGGGAACTTCCTCATCGAGACGGGCGACCTGGTGGAGCCGGCCCTCCCGGCGTACCTCGTGAAAACGGCTGCACTGACACCGTCGGCACGGCTGACGCGGCTCGATCTCGCCAACTGGCTGGTCGCGGACGACAACCCGCTCACGGCGAGGGTGGTGATGAACCGGCTGTGGAAGCAGTTCTTCGGCGTGGGCATCGCCAAGGTCCTCGACGATTTCGGCGCCCAGGGCGAACCGCCTCGCAACCCTGCCTTGCTCGACTGGCTCGCCCGCGAGTTCATCGAGAGTGGCTGGGACCTGAAGCACATGGTGCGTCTGATGGTGACGAGCCGCACCTACCGGCAGGTCTCCATCGCACCCAGGGACCTCTTCATCCGCGACCCGGAAAACCGCGAGTTTGCCCGCCAGGGGCGCTGGCGCGTGGAGGCGGAACTGGTTCGAGACGCCGCGCTCTCGTTTGCCGGGTCCTTGAACAACGGCATTGGCGGACCCAGCGTGAAGCCGTACCAGCCCGACGGCTATTGGGAGAACTTGAACTTCCCGCCGCGCACGTATGAGCCCAGTGCGGGGCCGGAACAGTATCGTCGTGGTCTGTACGTCTGGTGGCAGCGGAGCTTTCTCCATCCCAGCCTGCTGGCCTTTGACGCGCCGAGCCGGGAAGAATGTGCCGCCGACCGGAGCCGCTCGAACATCCCGCAACAAGCCCTCGTGCTCTTGAACGACCCGACCTACGTCGAGGCGGCGCGGGGCTTCGCAACGCGGATCCTGCGCGAAGCCAGCGGCGATGCCGCGTCGCGTCTCCGCTGGGCCTGGCTGCAGGTGCTCGCGCGGCAGCCGTCCACGGAGGAAACGGCCATCCTGGTGGCCTTGCTCGAGAAGCATCTCGGCGAGTATCGACAGGACCGGGCGGCCGCGGCGGCGTTTCTCAAGGTGGGGGCGACGCCTGCGCCAGACGACCTGGATCCCGCCGAACTGGCGGCCTGGACGAACGTCGCCCGGGCGCTGCTGAACCTTCACGAGACCATCACCCGTTCCTGACATGAAGCCTGACCCGCACTTCAAGCAATGGCTGGCCCAGCGGCAGACGCGCCGCGTCTTTCTTGGCCGGGCCGCGCAAGGGCTCGGCAGCCTCGCGCTCGCGTCCCTGATGCACCCGGGCGTGCTCCGGGCGGCGGAGTCGGCGTCGAAGTCCGACCGCTGGACCGGGGTGGTGAAGCCGTTTCATTACCCGCCCAAGGCGAAGCGGGTGATCTGGCTGACCATGGCCGGGGGCCCGTCGCACCTCGAGACCTTCGATTACAAGCCGAAGCTGGCGGCCATGCATGGTCAACCGATGCCGGAGTCGTTTACCGCGGGCAAACAGATCGCCCAGCTCCAGGGCCAGAAACTGGTGTGCTACGGGCCGCAGTTGAAGTTCCGGCCGTTTGGGCGGGACGGCGTCGAGATCTGCGAGTTGTTTCCGCAGATCGGCTCGGTGATCGATGAAATCTGCCTGATTCGTTCGATGACCACCGAGGCGATCAACCACGACCCGGCCCACATGTTCATGAACACGGGTTCGCAGATTGCCGGGCGTCCCAGCATGGGGTCGTGGATGGTCTACGGCCTGGGTTCGGAGGCGGAAAACCTGCCCGGCTTCGTGGTGCTCACTTCGCTGGGGCGGGGGGGACAGAACCAGCCGATTGCCGCGCGCCAATGGGCCTCGGGCTTCCTGCCCAGCCGATTCCAGGGCGTCCACCTCCGGGGCAAGGGGGATCCGGTGCTCTACCTTGGAACCCCCCCGGGGGTGAGCCGGGAACAGCAACGGGACGTGGTAAGCGCCGTGAACGCGTTGAACGTGCAGCACGACACGATCGTGGATGACCCGGAGATTGCGACCCGCATCGTGCAATACGAGATGGCCTTCCAGATGCAGGCCAGTGTGCCCGAGCTGATGGACGTGTCGGGGGAACCTGCGGCCATGCTGGAGCTTTACGGCTGCAAGCCCGGCGACGGCTCCTTCGCGTCGAACTGCTTGCTCGCCCGGCGCCTGGCGGAGCGGGGCGTCCGGTTCATCCAGCTTTACCACAAGGACTGGGATCACCATGGCGGCGTCAAGCAGGGCATTGAGTTCAAAGCGGAGGAGATCGACCGCGCCTGCATGGCCTTGATCACCGATCTCAAGCAACGCGGCATGTTGCAGGACACCATCGTGGTGTGGGCCGGGGAGTTCGGGCGGACGCCGATGAGCCAGGGTGGCGACGGCCGGGACCACCACAACGCCGGGTTCAGCATCTGGCTGTGCGGCGGCGGCTTCCAGCCGGGACTCATTTACGGGGCCACCGACGAGTTGGGCTACACCGCGGTGGACAATCCGATGGACGTCCACGATCTGCACGCCACGATCCTGCGCGCCTTGGGGATCGAGCACACTCGGTTGAGCGTGAAGTTCCAGGGATTGGACGCCCGGTTGACGGGGATCGCCGGGCGCGTGGTGAAGGAGTTGCTCGTGTAGAATTCCCGCAGCCGCGAACCTTGAAGCCGCCCGACCCAGGTCGAGAGCCACGGATGAACACGGATGCACGCGGATCCAGACTGCGACGCCACGACCTGGTTTCCCCGGGCATCTGCACCCTTCCGGCTCTCTCGTCGTCCGGGGCTCCGCCTCGTCCGTGGTGCTGAGCGGAGAGCAATTCGAACGCACGCTGCGGCTGGCATCCCGCCTGGCCGGCATCGAACTTTCGGCACGTCACCGCGAGCTTCTCGACCACCGCTTCCGTCGCCTTGGGTTGAGGGATGCCGCGGCGCTGGAGGCGCTCCTGGGCGCGGCCGAGGCCGGCGAAGCACTGGCGAGCCGGAAACTCCTTCATGTGCTGACCACGCGTTACACCGCCTTCTTCCGCCATCCGCAACACTTCGGCGCGGCCGCGGAACGGGCCGCCCAAGCCTGCGCGCGTCAGGGCAGGGCGCGACTTTGGTGCGCCGCCGTGGCGACGGGCGAAGAGGCGTACTCGCTCGCCATCGCGGTTCTGGAATGGCTTCCCCATCCCCTTCCTCCCGTCCGTATCCTCGCTTCGGATATCGATGCCGAGGCGCTTTCCGAGGCCGCCCTGGGAAGGTACCGCGAATCCGCGATGCACCCGGTCGACGCCCGGCGTCGCCAGCGGTTCTTCCGGCTCGGACCTGGCGGGCTGTGGTCCCCGGTCGATGCGGTGCGGAAGCTGATCGAGTTCCGAAAACTGAACCTGGCCGATCCCCCCGGCGAGGTGGAAGGTCCGTTCGAGGTCGTCTTTTGCCGGAACGTGTTGATGTACCTGGAGCCCGGACGGCGGGAGGCGGTTCTCCGATGGCTGGCATCGCTGCTGACGCCGGAGGGGTTGCTCGTGATGGATCCCACCGAGTATATCGGGAAGGCGGGAAGCCTTTTCGATCCGCTGGGTGACGGCATGTACACACCCAGCCGCCGGCGAGGCGGCGAAGCGGCGAGCAGCGGTCTGGCCCGGGCAGCGGCTGGCGCGGGAACTCATTGACGCGTCCCGAGGTGGTGCGGAGTCTCTCGGAACAACATACCAACATGACCATCGCCCGGCGTTTGCTCTTCCTGGTCGCCGTTCCCGTCACGGCCTTGGTGGGTCTTGGCGTCTTTTCGCGGTTCGAGTTCGCGTCGGTGGAGGCCCGCGGGCGTTTTGTCGCCGAGACGCAGATCCCCAGTCTTGCCGCGCTCGGCAACGTCAGCCGGATCATGACCGAGTTGCGGGTGAGCCTGCGCGACCATGTCCTGGCCGAGACCGCGGCAGAACAGAAGTCGATCCGGGACTCCTTCGCGCAAAGGGAGCAGGCGCTCGGCCGTCTCCTGGAGAGCTACGGGGACCGGATGATCAGCGATGCGCGCGACGGACGGCTCTACAACGACTACAAGGACGCGAGCCGGGCATGGCTGGGGACGTCGCACGAGATTCTCACGCTATCGGAGGCTGGCCGGCGCCGCGAGGCCTCCGTTCTGTTCGATGGGAATTTCAGCGAGCTCGGGCGCCGGCTCAGCGAAGTGGCGGGCGACTGGATCCAGCACAATGAAGACCTGGCAACCGCCTCCGGTCATGGGACCGTGAGGATGCTCGAACAGGCCCGTTGGAACGTGTTTTTCAGCAATTCGGCGGCGTTGCTGGTGACGGCCATTGTGGGCTTCCTGACGGTGCGCCGGATCGTGCGGCCCATCCGGGCGCTCGAAGGCTCGGTGAAGGCGATTGCGGCGGGCGACTTCGACGTTCCGGTTCCCTTTACCGGGGAGTCTGATGAAACCGGCGGGTTGGCGAGGTCCGTGGACGTGCTCAAGCACGGGGCTGCCGAGATGGAGACGCAGCGGTGGATCAAGACCACGGCCTCCAAGATCACCGCCGAGTTGCAGGCTTCCGCTTCCCTGGCGGAATTCGGACAGCGCTTGCTGGCGGCGCTGCTTCCGGTCCTCGGAGGCGGCGTCGGCGGTTTATACCTTGCGGAAGAGCGGGGCGAGCGGCTGCGACGGATCGCCGCCTATGGTCTTGCCGCCGAGGCCGGGCAGGCCGCCACGTTCGGTCTGGGTGAAGGCCTGGTCGGTCAGTGCGCCCGCGACCGTTCCATGATTACGCTCGATCGGCTGCCGCCCGGGTACCTGCGCGTGACCTCCGGTTCGGGTGCAGCCACGCCTTCCTCCGCGGTTGCCTGGCCCCTGATGTGTCCCCAGGGGCTCCTCGGCGTCCTCGAGATCGCAGGGTTCCGCGCGCTGACTCCCCGCGAGCAGGGCGTTCTGGAGGAAGTGCTGCCGCGCGTGGCCTTGAGCCTCGAGGTGCTTCAGCGGAGCCTGCGCACCCAGGAGTTGCTGGGCCAGACGCAGGCGCAGGCCCGCCAGCTGGAGGAGCAGACCGAGGAACTGGTCGCGCAGAAGGAGGAGTTGCTGACGCAGCAGCGGGAACTTACCACGCAACGGGAGCAGCTCAAGGTCAGCGAGGAACGGGCTCGCCAGATCCTGGAATCGAGTGCCGAGGGCATTTTCGGCGTCGACCCGGAAGGCCGGGTGACGTTCGTCAACCCCGCCGCCTGCCGGATGCTGGGGTTTACCGCCGAGCAGTTGCTTGGCCAACCTTCCCACGAGGTCTTTCACCACCACCGGCCGGACGGCCGTGCCTATCCCCGCGAGGAGTGCCCCATGTTCGCGGCCTATGCCCGCGGCGAGACGAGCCAGATTGACGACGAGGTTCTCTGGCGCCAGGACGGGATCGGCTTGCCGGTGGAGTATCGCGCCACTCCGATTCGCAAGGATGGCGCCTTGTTGGGGGCGGTGATCAGCTTCACCGACATCACGGATCGCCGCCATGCCGAGGCTCAGATCAAACACGCCAACTTTCTGGCCGATCAGGCGCTCGACCTCACGCGGGCCGGGTACTGGCACGTGCCCCTCGACGGTTCCGGTTGGTACACGTCTTCCGCACGCGCCGCGCGCATCTTTGGCGATCCCCCGGTCCCGGACCATCGCTACACGCTGGCGCACTGGATCGAGCACGTGCGGCTTGGCGACGAGGAGGCAGGCAGGGTGACGGCGCGGAATTTCGAGGACGCCGTGGCGGGCAAGATCCCCGTCTACGACGCGGTCTATGCCTACAAACGGCCTGTGGACGGCCGGGTGGTTTGGATCCACGCCCTGGGTCACGTGGTCAAGGACGCGTCCGGCAAGCCGACGGACATGTACGGGGTGACGCAGGATATCACCGAGCAGAAGCTCGCCGAGGATCGCGTTCGCGACCATGCGGCATTCCTGCAAGCCTTGGTGGACACGATTCCCTATCCGCTGTTCTACAAGGATCCCGAGACGCGGTTCCTCGGATGTAATCGCGCCTATGAGCAGTCGTTCGGCCTTCGCCGCGAAGTCCTCATCGGGAGACGCGTCTCCGAGTTGGAACACCTGCCGGAGGACGACCGGCGTGCCTACCAGGCCGAAGACGAGTCCGTCATCGCGTCCATGGCGTCGATCCAGAAGGAGATCAGCATCCCGATGGCCGACGGTCGGGTCCACGCCGCGCTGTATTCCGTCTCGGGATTTCGCAGGGCGGACGGATCCGCGGGTGGGCTCATCGGCACGCTGGTGGATGTCTCCGACCGCAAGAAGGTGGAGGAGATCGAGCGGTTCAACCGCCTGGCGCTCGGCCGCGAGCAACGGATCATCGAGCTGAAGAAGCAGGCGAACGCCCTCGCCACGGAACTCGGGCGTCAGCCGCCGTTTCCCTCCGTCGAGCAGGTGGAAGCGCCGGAACCCGGGCCGGCGCGGGTGGAGGTGTGCGCGCTCGAACCGGACCCCGCGACGGTCAAGGAGCGCTTCGTTCAACTCGTGCGCGAGAACGAACTGCAGTCGCTTTTCGGCGACTTCTGTGAAGCCGTGGGCGTCGCGGCCGCCATCATCGACCTGGACGGCAAAGTGCTCGCCGCCGCCCGCTGGCAGCGCGCCTGCACCGACTTCCACCGCGTCAATGAAACCAGTTGTGCGCGTTGCATCGAGAGCGACACCAGCCTCGCCCTGAAACTCCAGGACGGACAGGAGTACTCGATCTACCGTTGTCGTAACGGCATGACCGATTGCGCTTCGCCTGTGAAGGTCGCCGGTCAGCATGTGGCCAACGTTTTCATCGGCCAGTTCCACCTCGCGCCGCCCGACGAGGGCTTCTTTGGAGCCCAGGCGGATGAGCTGGGATTCGAGCGGGAGCAGTATCTCAAGGCGGTGCGCGAGGCGCCGGTCATCAGCGAGGCGCGGCTGCCGTCGATCCTCGGTTTTCTCACGCGGTTCGCGCGGTTGATGGGTTCCTTCGCGGTCGAGCAATGGCGGGCGCGCCAGGCGGAGTACGGCGTGCGCGACCAGGCAATGGAACAGGAACGCCAGCGGCTCGCCGCGGTCAGCCTGGCCGAGGACGCGGAGCATTCGCGGGCCGAGGTGACCGCGTACAAGGAGCATCTCGAGGAGTTGGTGGCGCAGCGTACGGCCGAGCTCGAGGACGCCAGGGCGCGCGCCGAGGAAGCCACCCAGATGAAGTCCATGTTCCTGGCGAACATGAGCCACGAGATCCGCACGCCGATGAACGCCATCATCGGCCTTTCGCACCTGGCGCTCAAAACCCAGCTCACGCCCAAGCAGCGTGACTATTTGAGCAAGGTCCACAACGCCGGCACCTCCCTGCTCGCGATCATCAACGACATTCTCGACTTCTCGAAGATCGAGGCGGGCAAGCTGGACATCGAGACCACCGACTTCCAGCTCGACGAGGTGATCGGGTCCGTGACGACCGTCACCGCGCAGAAGGCCCATGAGAAGGGGCTCGAGTTCCTCGCGGACGTTGGCGCCAGCATCCCGGACCAGTTGCGGGGCGATCCCCTGCGGTTGGGCCAGATCCTCACCAACCTCGTCAACAACGCCATCAAGTTCACGGAGAAGGGCGAGATCCGGCTCAAGATCGAACCCCTCGAACGCACCGGCGACAAGGTGCAGCTCAAGTTCTCCGTGCGGGACACGGGCATCGGCATGACGCGTGAGCAGGCCGCAAAGCTGTTCCAGCCTTTCTCGCAGGCGGACATGTCCACGACGCGCAAGCACGGGGGCACCGGCCTGGGGCTTACGATCTGCCGCCGTCTCGTGGAACTCATGGGCGGCCAGATCTGGCTCGAAAGCGAACCGGGTGCCGGAAGCACGTTCTTCTTCACCCTGTGGCTGGGTGCGGGTCAGGTCACGCCGACCGGACGGCGCGTTCCCAGCCAGTTCGAGCATCTGAAGGTCCTCATCGTCGACGACAACGCCGCGGCCCGCGAGATCCTGGTGGAATCGCTCCAGCCCCTCGCCGCGCGCGTTGACGCGGTCAGTTCCGGCCACGAGGCGCTCGCAGCGGTGAAGGAGCGCGATGCCGACGCCCCTTACGACGTCATCTTCATGGATTGGCGGATGCCGGGCATGGACGGCCTCCAGACCACTCGATTGATCAAGAACGACAGCACCCTGACCCGCCAGCCCGCGGTCATCATTGTCACGGCGTTCGGTCGCGAAGAGGTGCGGGAAGAGGCCGAAAGGCTCAAGGTGGACGGGTTCCTGGTCAAGCCGGTGACCAAGTCCATGCTGGTCGATTCCCTGGTCAGCGTGTTCGCCGCCGAAAGTCCGGATGGTGAGGTCAGGACGGCCGCCAGCGCCGAGGACAACGTCCGTCTCACCGGCCTTCGCGTCCTGCTGACCGAGGACAACGAAATCAACCAGCAGATCGCCATCGAGTTGCTCGAGGGCGTCGGCGCCACGGTGACGGTGGCCAACCACGGCCGCGAGGCGGTCGAGAAGCTGTGCCCGGGGCCGTTCCCCCCGGCGTTTGACGTTGTGTTGATGGACCTCCAAATGCCCGAGATGGACGGTTACCAAGCCACCGCACGGATCCGCAGCGAGCCGCGGTTGGCCGGGCTGCCGATCATCGCCATGACCGCTCACGCCACCCTGGAGGAACGGCAACGCTGTCTCCACGCGGGCATGAACGACCACGTGTCCAAACCGATCGATCCCGCCCTGCTGTTCGAAACCCTGGGCCGGTACCACCGTCCTGCCCGGGGCAAGACGATGGCAACCCCGGAACCGGGCCATGCGGGTGAAGCAACCACTGGGGAGATTGCTCCGGCTGCCGCGACCCCGGGTCCGGGACTGGCCATCCCGTTGGTGGAGGGACTGGATTCTGAAGACGGCGTGCGACGTGTCGGCGGCAACCGGAAGCTTTACTTGAAGTTGCTGCGACAGTTCCTCGATCAGCAGGCGACCGCGCCGGCGCAGATCACCGACGCCTTGTCCCGGAATGAAACCCAGACCGCGGAGCGCCTGGCGCACACGGTCAAAGGCGTGGCCGCCAACCTCGGCGCTCGCGGGGTGCAAACCGTCGCGGCCGCGGTCGAGAAGGCCATCGCTGCGAAAGCGCCCGCCGCCGAGTTCCAAGCGGCTTTCGGGGAGTTCAGCAGGACGCTCGACGCCTTCGTCGGCGCGCTTCGCGCCGCGTTGCCAGCGCCAGCCGCGTCACCCGCTGACGTGGCCGCGTCCGCCGCCCCGCCCTCCTTGGACCTCGACGCGGCGAGACGCGTCGTGGCCGAGATGATGACTCACTTGAACAACTTCGATCCCGCCGCAGGGGAGTGTCTCGAGACCAACCGCGATCTCTTCCGGGCCTTGCTCCCGGGTCAAGCGTTTCCCACTTTTGAACAGCACGTCGGGGGCTTCGCCTTGTCGGACGCGCTGGCCATCCTTGAGCAGGCCGCGCGCGAGCGTGGCTTGATTTCCCCATGAGCTCGATGCCTTCCTCCCAGACCAGCCGGATTCTCATTGTCGAGGACACCCCTGCCAACATTCAGGCGTTGTCTGCCATCCTGAAGGATCACGGCTACCAGATCAGTGTCGCCACCAATGGAAAGCAGGCCTTGCAGGTCCTGGAAAAGGTGCGCCCCGACCTGGTTCTCATGGATGTCATGATGCCGGAGATGGACGGCTACGAAGCCTGCAGGCAGATCAAGGCCTCGCCGCGCTGGGCCGATCTCCCCATCATCTTTCTCACCGCCAAGACGGAGACCGCGGACATTGTGCGGGGCTTCGAATTGGGGGCCGTCGACTACGTGGGCAAGCCGTTCAACGCGCACGAACTGCTGGCGCGGGTGCACACCCACCTGACCATCGACCGGTTGAACAAGGAGAACACGCGGCTCCTGCTGAACGTGCTGCCCGCCCCCATCGCGGAGAAGCTCAAGAAGCAGTCCGGCGTCATCGCCGAACGGTTTGACGATGTCTCGGTGCTGTTTGCGGACATCGCCGGGTTCACGCCCCTCTCGATCCGCCTCGCGCCTGGCGAACTCGTGGGCTTGCTGAACCGGGTGTTTTCGAGCTTCGACGAACTGGTGGAACAGCACGGCCTCGAGAAGATCAAGACCATCGGGGATGCCTACATGGTGGCGGGGGGGTTGCCCGATCCGCGGCCGGACCACCTCGACCGCATGGTACGTCTCGCGGTCGCCATGCAGGAGGCGGTCTCCCGGTTGCACGCCGAGTTGGGGGGACTGCAACTCCGCATCGGCATTCACACCGGGAGCGTGGTCGCCGGCGTGATCGGGATTCGCAAGTTCATCTACGACATTTGGGGCGACACGGTGAACACCGCCAGCCGCCTGGAATCGCACGGTGTCCCCGGCCGCATCCAGGTGAGCGAAGCGGTGCAGCAGCGCATCCAGGGTTGGTGCACCTGCGAGGCGCGCGGAATCGTCGAAGTCAAAGGCAAGGGTCCCATGAACCTGTTTCTTGTCGGAGTCGTTCACGACCCGGCCGCTTGAGCGAGGAACGCACCCGCTCCGCATGGGGAGCGCACCCGGCCCGGGTGCGGTGGCGGGCGGCTCGCCCGCCACTTGGACCAGGCCTTGCCAGGGACGGCGCGCCCCACTCCCGGAGCTTTGCGCTTGCTGCGCTCTTTCGATCGGGTAAGGCTAACACCGTAGCAACCAACAAATGCGCTCGACCTGCGGTCATCGGACGAAAACCGGCTCCCGGCGCCTCCGCGTCCTCCCGGGCCTTTCCGCCCGTGCCTCACCGGGCATCGACTGCTGATGGAAGCGTCCCCGAACGTCTCCAGGGTCCCTGACGGCGCGCTCGAGCTCCTCGGCAAGCTGGGGTTGGAACTGGCGTTCGTCGAGCCCGACAAGGACGCCGGCCTGCTCCCGCTCAACAGCCTGCTGATGGACTTGGAGGAGTTGCTGACGCCTCGTTCCCCGCCGGCGGTTTCGACGGGGATGGCCACCGCGCGTCGGTGGCTGGATGAGATCCTCGATGGTCCGGGCAAGTTCACCCCGGAGGCCATCAGCAACCTGTCGGCCTGGCATGCCTGGATGACCGCGGCGCTTCACGAATGGGGGCGAGCGGCCCACATCCCATCGCCTCCGGCAGCGTGGGCTTCGCCCCAGTCGGCCCCGGCCGTCACCCCTCGAGGCGGTCCTGGCCCCGCCCCTCCCGCTGCCAGGGAGGACTCGCTCCCTGCCGAGGCAGCGGAACCTACCATCCGCTTGAAACTCGACGCGGACTCGGAGTTGATCAACGAGTTCCACGGCGAGTCGCTGGACCTGCTCCAAACCATCGAGCAGGGGGTGCTCAAGCTGGAGGAAACGCCGGGCGACAGCGGGACGGTCCATGCCATTTTCCGCGCGTTCCACACCTTCAAGGGCGGCGCTGGTTTTCTGCACCTCGACGCCCTCCGGGATCTGGCGCATGACCTCGAGTCCGTCCTCGACGCCGTGCGGCGTTCGACGCTGAGCCTCACGTCGGAAACCATCGAGCTGATCCTGGCCGGGGCGGATGCCCTTCGGCAATTCACGCGTGAGATCGGCTCACAGCTCCAGGGAACGAGTCCCGGGGCACCCATCACGGTGGCCACACGGGCGCTTCGACAACGGGCGCGCGCCCTGCTGGCCGGGGGGAGGCCGCCGGCGGCAGCCGTTTCCCCGGCGCCGGCCGCACCGGCATCGCTGCCTGCGACGCTGCCCGTCAACGCTCCATCCCCGGCGCCGGCGCCGCCCCCGGCGGCAACCGGCGTGGTGGCCCCGGTCGGAGACCCCGTGTCCAAGATCGAGGGGGCGACCGGTTTCGTGAAGCTGGACACGCGCAAACTGGACAACCTCGTGGACCTGGTGGGGGAACTGGTGATCGCCCAATCGATGGTGGTTCAGGACCCGGACGTCCAGCGCCTCTCGAGCCGGCACCTGTCGCGCTGCCTCCGCCAACTTTCCCGGGTCACCACCGAACTCCAGCGCACCGCGATGTCGCTCCGCATGGTGCCGATTCGCCGGACTTTTCAGAAGATGACCCGCCTGGTGCGCGACCTCGCCGCGCGGCAGGACAAGCAGGTCCAGCTTCTCCTCGAGGGTGAGGAGACGGAGTTGGACCGGAACATCGTCGAGGAACTGAGCGATCCGCTTGTCCACATGATCCGCAACGCCGTGGACCACGGCATCGAGGCCCCGGCGGAGCGGGCCGCCCGCGGCAAACCCCCGCTGGGAACCATCCGGCTCACCGCCTCGCACCAGCGCGGCGGGATTGTCATCGAGATCCGCGATGATGGCCAGGGGCTGAACGCGGAGCGTATCCTGGCCCGGGCTCGGGAACGGGGTCTGGTGGGGCCGGCGGCGACGCCCGCGGAGGCCGAGCTCTTTGGGTTCATCTTCGCGCCGGGGTTCTCCACGGCTGAGAAGGTCACCGACGTGTCGGGGCGGGGCGTGGGCATGGATGTCGTGCGGCGAAACATCGACAAGCTGCGGGGCAAGGTCGAGATCTCCTCCTCGGCCGGCGAGGGCACGGTCTTCACCATCGTATTGCCGCTGACGCTCGCCATCATCGATGGGATGCTGGTCGGCGTGGGCGACGAGCGCTTTATCATTCCCACCCTCTCCGTCCGGGAGTCCTTCCGCCCCCGGCCGGGAATGGTGAGCACGGTCCATGGTCGGGGCGAAATGGTGAGTGTTCGGGGGCGGCTGACGCCGCTGCTTCGGCTGGGCGACCATTTGCGGACGCCGGCGCGCGTCGAGGATCCCACGGACGGTATCGTCGTGGTGGTGGAGTCTGGCGACGCCGCGCGGGGGTTGCTCGTGGACAGCCTGCTGGGCAAACAGGAGGTGGTGATCAAGAATCTCGGGGAGACTTTCCGGCGCCAGAACCTGCTGGCCGGCGCGGCGATTCTCGGGGACGGCCGCGTCGGGTTGATCCTGGATGTCGACAGCCTGGTCCGATGCAAAGCCACCATGCATGACAACTGACGCTGCTTCACCTCCCCCGGCGGGCGCCGCCCGTCCCGGTCGATACCTGACCTTCCGGCTCGGGCGTGAGTCCTACGGCCTGCCCGTCCTCGGCGTGCGCGAGATCATCCGGCTCACGCCGATCACGCCGGTGCCCCGGATGCCCGCCTCGATCAAGGGCGTGATCAACCTCCGGGGCAAAGTCATCCCCATCCTGGATCTGCGGGCCAAGTTCCAGTTGCCGGCCGATGGCTATGGAGAGCGCGCCTGCATTGTGGTGGTCCAGGTGGGTGACCCTCCCGCGCCCCTGACGCTCATGGGAGCCTTGGTCGACGCCGTGGAGGAGGTCGTGCAGCTCACGGACGCGGAACTTGAACCCACGCCGGATTTCGGCGGGGTGCCCGACACCGGCTACATCCTGGGCATGGCCACGGTCCATGGGGCGGTGAAGACCCTGCTGGACCTGAACCGGGTCTTCCTCTCCGAGGGAGTGCTCCAGCAACTTTCTACCGAGTCCCCCGAACCCAACCCGCCTTCGGCCGCATGAACTCCTGGACCATCTCCCGCCGTATCAACTTCGGTTTCGCCGCCCTGGTGTTGATCACCGCCCTGCTGGGTGGCACCGCGTACTGGCGCATGACCTCGGTCAACCACTCGCTTCGCACCCTGGCCGACAACACGCTGCCCAGCGTCCTGTTGCTTCGGGAATGCGCCGGGAAAACCCGCGACAATATCCTGACCATCCTGCAGTACGGTGAAGCCGCCTCGGAAGCCGAACGCAAGGACATCGAGGGCCACATCACTGACAACCGCACCAGGATCGATGAGTTGTTCAAGCAGTACGAACCGCTGATTTCCGACAGTGAAGACCGCCGGCTCTTTGGAGAGGTCAAGCGCACCCGGGCCGGCTTCATCGCGGCCCGCACTCCCTACCTCGAGGCCGTCGGCAAGGGCCAGTCGGAGGAGACGAAGCAGCTCCTCAAGGAGCGGGTGCTTCCCGCCTATGAGGCGACGGTCGCCGCCATCAGCGCCCACATCGAATACAACGAGGGACTGGGCACCGCCGCGGCCAACGCCGGCAAGGCCGCGGCGCGCTCCGGCGTGGTGCTGATCTCCGTGCTCCTGGGCGTGGCCTTGATCACGGCCAGCATCCTGGCCACCCTGACGGTGCGGTCCACCACCCGGCTGCTGCGCGGCCTGGCCGCCGGTCTCGAGCAAGGAGCCACCCAGACCGCCGCCGCGGCCGGCCAGGTCTCGGCCGCCAGCCAGACGCTCTCCTCGGGAGCCAGCGAGCAGGCCGCGTCGGTCGAGGAGACCAGCGCGTCGCTCGAGGAGATGTCGAGCATGATCCGATCCACGGCGGACAATGCCGAGAAGGCCAAGGCGCTGGCGACGGACGCGCACGCCGTGGCCCAAGCCGGCTCCCGGACCATGGTCGAGATGACTCAGGCGATGGCGGCCATCGACACCTCCAGCGCCGAGGTCGCCAAGATCGTCAAGAACATCGACGAAATCGCCTTCCAGACCAACATCCTCGCCTTGAATGCCGCCGTTGAAGCCGCCCGCGCCGGAGAGGCCGGCGCCGGCTTCGCCGTCGTGGCGGACGAAGTCCGCTCCCTGGCGCAGCGGAGCGCGGCCGCCGCCAAGGAGACGGCCGAGAAGATCGAGGCGGCGATCGCCAGCAGTCACCAGGGGTCTCTCAGTTGTGACAAGGTCCGCGAATCCCTGACGCACATCGCCGAGAAGGTCTCGGGCACCGATGCTCTCGTCCGGGAGATCGCGACCGCGGCCCGCGAACAGGCCCAGGGGATCGAGCAGATCAACACCGCCATCGGCCAGTTGGACCAGGTCACCCAGAGCAACTCGGCGAGCGCCGAGGAAAGTGCCAGCGCCGCCGAGGAACTCGACGCCCAGGCCGCCTCCCTCAAGGACGCGGTCGGGCAGCTCCGGCAATTGGTCGGCGGCGGTGGCGGAGATGGTGAGCGGCCCGGGACTGGTCAAAGCCATGCGACCCCACCCTCAAGGCCAACCCCGACGCGGGTGTCGGTTTCCAGCTCCCCATCGCCCTTGCGTAATCCGGCGCGCAGTCACACGGCGCGGGCTTTGAGTGTCAATACGCGGAAGGCCATCCCCATGCCGGGCGACACTTCGGCCGGCGCGGGCGCCGATGACGACCACTTCAAGAGCTTCTGACCCGGTTGTGGAGGGATTCGCCAGGACCCGGCAGGAGGCGACCCAGACGGCAGTGCTATCTGCTCAGGCCTACCGGACCTTGGCGGCTCTCGTCTATCAATACAGCCGCATCCACATTGGTCCCGACAAGCAGCCGATGCTGGCCAACCGGCTGCGCAAACGCCTGCGCGCCCTGGGCCTGGGTGGTTTCGACGAGTACTGCGCCATCCTCCAATCCGCCGCCGGTGCGGAGGAGATCGAGCATCTCGTCGACCTGATCTCCACGAACCACACCCATTTTTTTCGCGAGCCGGGCCATTTCGGCTACCTGACGGAGCAAATCCTGCCGGGGCTCCTGCCGCCCTTGCTGGCGGCCGGGCGGCCCTTGCGGGTCTGGTCCGCGGCCGCCTCGTCCGGAGAGGAGCCGTACACGCTGGCGGTCGTCCTCGCGGAGTTCTTCCGCACGCATCCGGGCGGGAGTTGGGAGGTGGAAGCGTCGGATATCTCGCGCCCGATGCTCGCCCTGGCGGAGCAGGGGATCTACCGGTTGGAGCCGCGTCATGCGTTGGCGCCGGAGCTCCTGCGGCGGTACTTTCAGCGCGGCGTGGGCGTCCGCGACGGGACCTGCCGGGTGAAGGCGGAGTTGCGACAACGCGTGCGCTTTCAGCGCATCAACCTCTTCCAGCCGGAGTATCCCGTGGCGTACGACCAACACGTGATCTTCTGTCGCAATGTAATGATTTACTTCGACCCCGCCTCCCGCGCGACCCTGGTGCACAAGCTGACGCGCCAGCTGGCTGTGGGCGGATACCTGGTGATCGGGCATTCTGAGAGCCTGATGGGAATCCCCCACGAGTTGGAGCCCGTGCGGCAAAGCGTCTTCCGCAGGCCATGAACCGTAAGCCGCGAATCCGGGTCCTGATCGTCGACGATTCCGCGGTCGCCCGCCGGGCCATCCGGGAGGCGCTGAGTCAGGACCCGGAGATCGAGGTCGTGGGGGTTGCCGCCGATGCGTACGCCGCGCGAGAACTGATCCTCAAGCTCAATCCCGACGTGCTGACGCTCGACCTGGAGATGCCACGCATGGACGGGCTGACCTTCCTGCGGATTCTCAACGAGCACCACCCGATGCCGGTCGTCGTCATCAGCTACCTGACGCCGCAGGGTTCTGCGGAGGCCTTCGAGGCGTTGGCCGCCGGCGCGTTGGATGTGCTGGCCAAGCCCAACGGTCGCCAGACGCTCGGTGAACTCGCGCCGCGGCTCGCGTACCATGTCAAGGCGGCCGCCCAGGCCCGCCGCCCAACGCGCCTGCCGGATTTGCCCGTGGAAATCTCGCCGCCGGCAACACCGCCTGCCGTGGCCGGCCCGTTCCCCCCGCGCCGGGTTCTGCTGATCGGCGCCTCGACGGGAGGGGTGGAGGCGTTGCGGTTCTTGTTACCGCGGCTCCCCTCCGGCCTGCCGCCCATGGCGGTGGTCCAGCACATCCCGCCGAACTTCTCGCGACTCATGGCAGAACGCCTGAACGAGCTCTGTCGGTTCGAGGTCCGGGAAGCGCGGGACGGGGATGAACTGAAGTCCGGGTTGTGCCTCGTCGCGCCGGGGGATTCTCACCTGGCCGTCGCGCCTTGGGGACACGGCTACCGCGCCCGGGTCATTCAGTCGCCTCCGGTGCACCACTGCCGTCCGGCTGTCGATGTACTGTTCCGGTCGGCTGCCGAGCACGCGGGCGCCGAAGCGGTCGCCGTGTTGCTCACGGGCATGGGGGCCGATGGGGCGGCGGGGATGCAGGCGCTGCGGATGACCGGGGCGCGGACGCTGGCCGAGCACGAGGAGAGCTGCGTGGTCTATGGCATGCCGCAAGCCGCGATCAAGCTGGGCGTTGTCGATGAAGTCGTGCCCCTCCAGCGAATGCCCGCGGCCATCCTTCGAGCCCTGGCCCTGCCAGCCCGGTCATGACCTCGACCTGCTCAAGGCCCGACCTGGAGGAGATCAGCCGTTCCGCCCTCGTGGAGGTCCTGGGCGGACTCCTGGGTGTTCCGTCGCAGGAAGTCAAGGCTGCGACCGACGATGGGCGCGATCCCGAGGGCCCGATGCGATGCGTGGTGGATTTGAGGGGAACCCGGATTCGCGGCGCGCTCGTGGTTTCCATCCCGCGAGCGTTCGCGGCGGAAGCCGCAAGGCGGCTGACAGGGGCATCTTCGCCGGACTCGCTGGGGCCGGGCCTGCTCGCCGATTGTGCGGGGGAGTTGGGCAACATGCTGGCTGGCCGGGTGGCGACGCGATTGCGGCTGGAGGGCCACGCCTGCGAATTGGGCATCCCGCAGGTGGTCCTGCGAACGGAGGCTCCAACGCCTGGCGCGGCGGCGGCCTGGAGCTTGAGCCAGACGAGTCCGCGGACGCCGAGCGGGTCGCCCGGGACGCACGTGTGCCGCACGCATTGGTCTTGCCAGGGTCACGGTCTCACGCTTGAAATCCACCTCGGTTATCTGACGACCTGATGCCGACCATTTTGAGCGTGGACGACAGCAAGACCATCCGGCTCGTGCTGGCGCGCCTCTTCCAGCCCTTCCTCTGCGAACTGTTCGAAGCCTCGAATGGGGAGGAGGGACTGGCCGTGGCCGCACGGTCCAAGCCGGACCTGATCCTGCTGGACCACAACATGCCGGTGATGGACGGTCTGACCATGCTTCGCCGGTTGCGGGAGGATCCCGCGTTGCGACGCACGCCCGTGATCATGCTCACGGCCGAATCGGGATGTGAGAACATGGCCACGGTGGCGCGACTCGGCGTTCGCGATTACGTCACCAAGCCCTTTCGTGAAGACCAGTTGCTGGCCAAGGTTGGCCGCATCGTGCCCCTACAACCGCGCCCCGGCGCATGAATTCTCCCGAGCTCTCCTTCAAGAACCCCGTGTCCGCCCAACCGGCGGAAACGCCTGCGGTCGTCGCGGACGTGACCACCGTGCAACAAGCCGCCATGCTGGTCGTGGACGACAGCCGGACCATGCGGTTGGCGCTGATCCGAGCCTTGAACAACCTCGGCTTCCGAAACATCACGGAGGCGGCCAACGGCCGGCAGGCCCTGGACCTCATCCTCGCCCGGCCGTTTGACCTGATGCTCCTGGATATGGAGATGCCCGAGATGACCGGCATCGAGCTCCTGGTCGCCCTCAAGGCCAACCGGCAGCTCAGCGGACTCCCGGTCATCGTGATTTCCGGCGCCGACCAGATCGAACATGCCGTGAGCTGCATCGAATTGGGCGCCGAGGACTATCTTCCCAAGCCATTTAATCCCACGTTGCTCCGCGCCCGCGTCACTTCCTCGCTCGAGAAGAAGCGGCTCCGCGATCTGGACCGGCTGCGCCTGGCCCAACTGCAGACGGAAAAAGAACTGCTCGAGATCGAGAAGGACAAGTCGGAACGCCTCCTCCTGAACATCCTGCCCAAGGCGATCGCGGAGCGGTTGAAGGTGGGCGAGCGTACCATCGCCAACGGCCATCCCACCGTCACCGTCATGTTCGCCGATCTCGTCGGCTTCACCGCGCTGTCACGGCGCACGCAACCGGGAGACCTGGTCGGGATTCTCAACGGCATCTTCACGACGTTCGACCTGCTCGTCGAACGGAGTTGCCTCGAAAAGATCAAGACCATCGGCGACAGCTACATGCTGGCTGGAGGCATCCCCGTCCCCCGCGACGATCACGCCCAGGCCGTGGCCGACGTCGCCCTCGAGATGGTGGCTGCCATGGACCGGTTGAACGCCGCCAATGGTACCGAGCTCAAGATGCGGATCGGGATGAACACCGGTCCCATCGTGGCCGGCGTCATCGGCAAGCGTAAGTTCACCTACGATCTCTGGGGCGACACCGTCAATCTCGCGAGCCGGATGGAATCCTCCGGGCTGCCCGGCGCGATTCAGGTCTCCGAGAACACCTACCTCGCCTTGAAGGACGACTTCGTGCTCGAGGAGCGGGGCGTTGTCCCGTGCAAGGGCATCGGTGACGTGAAATCCTACCTCTTGAAGGAACGCCGGACCATCGTCTGGGGCGCCGGCAGTTCTGGCAAACCAGGGTCCTGACCGCCTGAAGACCAACTTCGGGTCAGCGTCGGGGCGGTCGCCTCCGGCCCCGGACCGCGGCCGGTCCCCGGCCGCCGTACGGGCGATCTGGACCTGTCAGGCGGCGGTCGGAAGGCGCCAGAATGTGCCCGGAACCGAACGCGGCGGCATTGCCTTTGTACTCATCCGCGCCACACATCACGATCGAGGTCCGACCGCCATCCGCCGAGTTGGGTGCGACGCCCCTGTACCGTCATGGGTCGCGGCGGGTGACGCCCCAGTACGAGACGTTCATCGTGGCGCACCAGCGGCCCGGGGACGATTTCGGTTCGACCCTCCAGGCCGAGTTCCCAATGCGTCCCATTCTGTTGCTCGGGGCGGAGGAGTTGGACCGAGCCACGGTGCAGGTCGATGTCATCGAACCCACACCGTTTCGGGGCGGGATCCTCGATGGGGACGGAGGCACGGTGGCCACCGGACCGGTTCGGGTGGTGGCCCTGGCGGGGGATCTGTTGGGCCCGCAGGCCGTCTAATTGCGGGAGCTGGCGGTGGCGGACTTCGAGGGGCTGGTTCCGGATGACCGGGCGGTGGAGCGGGCGTTCGATCTGAGCGTGGCGGAGGTGGCAGCAGGGCGATGCCTGGCGCTGCAGTTCGATACGCTTCCCGCCGGCGTGAACCTCGTCCTGGCGCGAGTGCTCTCGCGGAGCGGGCTGTACGGGCTCGAACCGGTCGAGCGGTTCCGCACCGGCGCCGACG
Source organism: uncultured Verrucomicrobiota bacterium (assembly GCA_964535555.1). Taxonomy (GTDB): domain Bacteria; phylum Verrucomicrobiota; class Verrucomicrobiia; order Limisphaerales; family J093; genus DSVZ01. The sequence goes on along the minus strand of CAZHUS010000106.1, from coordinate 5,630 downwards.
GTGCACTTATCAGCCTCGAACCGGTGATGGGGGAGCGTTTGCCGGGTGTCACGGGGGCCGGCGAATACGTACTGTTGAGACTGCCGGCGGCGCAGGGGTTGGTGCATGGGACGGTGCGCGACGGCCCCGGTCAACCCGCCGCGGGATGGCCGGTGCGGCTGAACGGGCAGCCGTGGCTGACGTTCTCGGCGCCAGACGGAGGTTTCCGCCTGATCGCTCCCGCCGGCACCGCGACCCTGTCGGTCACTGAGCTGGCGACGGGCAACACGGGTGGAGCCGAGGTGGTGCTGGCCGATGCGGGGAGCACGGCCGTCGGTGACGTCGGAGTCGTGCCTTCCGGCCCGCGGGTGGTTTCCGTGACACCGGCCGATGGTGCCACCGGCGTGGCTCGCGTCGCCTCGGTCGTCGTGGAGTTCAGCAAGCCGATCCATCCGGCCGCCCTGGCGGCGGATGGGATACGGCTCCTGGACGCAAACGGCCAGCCGGTCGCGGCCAGCGTGACGCTGAATCTGAGGAACTCCGCCGCCACGCTGCTGCCCACGGCGCGACTGGCAGCCAGCACGCTTCACCGGATCGTTCTGTCCGCGAACATCGTCGATGCCGGAGGCCTGCGCCTGGAAGGGCCGACGGAATTCACGTTCAAAACGGAGAGCGATGCGCTCAACCGCGATCCCAAGGCTCAACTCATCAGCTACGAACCGGTGGACGGCGTGTCGGGGGTGGTGGGGACCCCGGGCCTGGCTGAACCCGAAGCGGAAGTCATCATCGTCAACGAAACCACCGGCCGCAGCGCCACCACGCTCTCGAAGACCGACGGGAGTTTCACCAACTCCATCGAGGCGCAGGTCGATGATTTCATCACGGCCGTTCTGGTGAACCGGAATGGGACCCGCGGCACGGTCTCGCTGAGCCGGCAGATTTACCCCGACGGGAGCGTTGGGTTGTTCGGCTCCGGTGGAACGGTCGAGGCGGAAACTCCCGAAGGGCCGCTGCAACTCGTCATCGAGCCCGGCGCGATCGGTGGGAAGAGCAAATTCAAACTCGATTACCTCACGCTTCCCGAGGTGCAGGCAGTGGCGAGCAACACGCCGCCAGAATTCGGCGCAAGGATCGTCGGGGGTTTCAAGGTAGCGATGGAAGGCCAGCGGCTGAAGTACGGTCCGCACGTGTCCTTCCCGATCAAGGAGAGCGACCTGTGCCTGAGCCCGGGGGATTCGCCCGGCAACCATGTGTATTCGATGTGCGAGCCGGTGGCCGTGGATGACGTGATGGCCTCCCAAGGATGACGCTGCCATCGCCGGCCATGCTGCTGCTCTCAAGCAGGGACAACAAGCCACCATCAACAACCCGGGCCGGATCACGGCAGGCGCATTCGTGGATCTAGGCGGGACTCTCGTAGGCAACGCCCCGATGATCCAGCTGGAACGCGAGGCGCAGATCAGTGGCATCCAGTTGACGGGTGGGGAGCTGGTCGCTCATCTCCGGACCTCGACGGAGAGTCTTTCCGAGCTGCTCGCGGTGTCTTTGAAGTGCCGGGCTCCAGCCGGGAGCAGGCTCTCCATCGAGACCTCGCTCGATCTCCGGGCGTGGCGGCCGGCAGCTGCTGTTTCCGAAGAGCTGGCGCCGGGTGAGTTCCGGCTGACGATGATGCTGCCGGCGCAAGGTCATGAGTTCTTCCGACTGAAGGTGTCGGGCTCGTCGACCTTCGAGGCCGATGTTCTTCCTGGCCAGGAGGTCTTGGCGGGGGCCCCGGGGAGGCGAGACCCGCAGTAGGCCGGGATCGCCGGCGCGGTCGCCCAGCGAAGCACTCGAGCACCAGCCCGCCCCAAAGGACCTTGCCGGTCGGGCTCGAAACGACGGTGGACGCCTTACTTCCCCGCGGCGCGCAACAGCGAGCCGACTTGCATGGGCGATCTCGTTTCGACCCTTCCCGCCCACTACCAGTCCGTCGCCAATCGCGCCCACTTCGCGCTCGAGCCGCAGCATCCCTTCCGACGACGTCTTTTACTGGACCACGCTGTGGGCAGGTTCACGTGGTGAGGGTCACGTCCAGGAACACCGCATCCAATCCGACTTCCTGCGCCGCGTCCTGCACGTTCTCCACCAGCACCGACCGCCAGTACCCCAGCCCCGGGCGCACCTTGTCCATCGTCTTCTTGTCCCGGCGCCGAAGCCGCGCCGCGTTCGATTCCGCCCGGGCTGAGGATCGCGGCCATGCGGATGCCTCCCATCCGGCAGGACCCGATATCGACCCTCCCGTGCAGACTCGCGCTGTCCATGAGCCAGCCGGAGACCAGCAGCGGGCGCAGGAGAAACGAACCGGCGACGAACGGCACCAGGATGCGGAGCAGGCGGGAGCGGACGAATTCGCCTTACCCCTGGCGATGGAATGTTTGGTGCCTGAAGAAACCCGCCAGCAGGAAGAACGCTTTCAGTGGGCGAGTTGCCAAGGGGCGGCGTCGCGCGGCAGATCAAGCCGTTGCACGCTCGAGACCGTTTTGAACCCTGCATGATCCCCGAAGGTCCAGACGACCCGCTTGTCGGGCGTGACCTCGATCAGGTGCGGTGCCCGGCCAAACTGGCCGTGCCCAAGCCAGTTGCACAGCACGGTGTTTCCATGGGGCAGACGCTGCAGGCCGGCCACGAATTTCAGGCTGATCCCGGGCAGCTCGTCCCCCTGGATCTGCCAGACCACTTTTCCGCTGGAATCCACCTCGAAGACGCGGCTCCCCCCGGGCATGTCGCCGCAGGAGATCAGGGTGTGCCCGTTGGACAGCCGGATGGCGCTGTGCGGCCCGCCGTTCGCCGCGATCGCCATCACCGCATTTCCGGCTGCATCATATTCTCGCACCACTTGCTCGCCATAATGGGCCACCAGGTAGTGTCCGTTCTCCAGACGCCGCGCATTGCGCATGTAGGCATGGCCGCCGTCCCTGCCGTCCGGCAGCAGGCGCACTTCCTTCACCACCTTCCCGTTCGGCGCCACTTCGAGCAATCGGCCGGCATTGCACTCGCCGATGAAGGTGTTGCCGTCCGGCAGCCGCTGACAGGCGTAGATCTCGCTCGTGGACTGGTAATCGAAGACGACTTCCTTCGCCCGCGTCACCTCCCGGACGCCATGGCCGGTGTTGAAAAGCAGGTTGCCATTCGGCAGCACCCAGAGGTCGTTGGCGCTTGGCGCCGGATACTCCCACTCGATCCGGCCCGTGGTGGAGACGAGGCACACCCGCCCTGCCGTGTAGTCCGTGCAGGCGAAAGGCGGTCCGAAGGCGGTCGGCCCCGCCCGCTTCGCCGCTTCGGCGATGACGTCCGGAGTGGTGGCTTCGTCAAAGGCGTTGGCCCGCCACGTGTGGCCTTCAGGCTGGTTCTGGTTGAACCGCACCGAGCGGCCCGACGTGGCGTGGACGACGTTCGACTCGAACAGAAACCCCTTGCTGCCCTCATCGATGAAAAAGCCATTGTTCGGTGCCCCGCCATGGGCGTAGGCGCTGCGTGGCACATCGTGGATCAGGTTGCCCCGCAGCACGGTCCCGGGTTGGAAGCCGAGCGTGTAGATGCCGCCACCGTCCGCGAGTTGCTGCATCACCTGATGGATGTGATTGAAATCCACCCGGCAACGCACCTGCGATGTCGGCGTCGGGTTCCACCGATACCCGACCGAGATGCCCGTGTAGGGCAGATCATAAACCTCATTGTGCGCGATGCGGGTGTCGGCCGAGAAAGCCACAAAGATGCCGACGCCCCCCCGGCTGTCGGCGCCGCAACGACGCACCACGCAATTCACCACCTCGTTTCCCACGGGCACATCGCCTGGATCAGCCCAGTCCGCATCGAGGCGACCCTCGGCACCGGCTTGCAGGCGACCCTGGCCCCGCCAACCGATCATAATGCCGTTGTCGCCGATGTCTTCGACGGTGCAACGCGAAATGACATTGTGCCGACAGCCCGGGCCAAACCCGATTCCCGAGGCGTTGAGATGGGCGAAGCGGCACGCCTCGAACCGGACATCCTCCGCGTACGCGCACTCGATGGCGACCGGTTGGACGTGCGTCGGCTCATTCGTGCTGGGTCCGTAATGCGCGGCCTGGATCTCCGAGTATCCGAACGAAGGCAGCGCGAAATCCGCGTGCTCGAACCGCAAACCTTCAAAGCGCAGGTTTCGCACCGGCCGATCCTTCGTCCCCGCGATCTGCACCAGCTGGGACAAGGTCGGTGCCACCGCGTCGATCGTACCCGGGCGCTCGCCGTTCCGCGGCAGGTACGCGAGTTCGCCGGTCTGGCGGTCGAGCCACCACTCGCCCGGCCGATCGAGAGCCAACCGGGCGTGCTCGATGAAGGCGGGCTTGCCGGGGCTCGCGGTGGTGGCGGGGCCATGTCCGATCCAGCCGACGGGATTGGCGGTCTCGACCCGCCCGTCGCGAACGGCGGTGATGAGCGCTCGCGAAATCGACCAGTTCTCGTACACCACCAGCTCGGCGTCCTGACCCGCAAGGTCCGGCCCCGGCAATGGCCGGTCGAAGGTGAAGGATCTTGTGTCCGCTGAAACGTCGGCCAACCGGAGTGTCCCGTCGGAATCGGGCCAGCGCGCCCGGGTTGCCCGCTCGTCGTTCACGACCAGCAGGCGGAAGAACCAATTCCCCGAGCGCACGCCATCCAACCGGGCGGTCCAGCGGCCGCCCTCGTCGTGCCAGCCCCGGATTCGCCGTCCGCCGCTGAACACCACCGCCTGGCCTCGCCCTGCGGCGTACGTGATCGAGTGATCGGCGGTGCCTGAATCAGCGGGCGTGAAGACGAGCGGCGCCGCGAGCTCATACGTCCCGGCGGCGAAGGTGACGTGCACGTCCTCCTGGAGCCCGGCGGCCACGACTTGGCGCACCGCCAGCATGGCCCGTTGCGGCGTGGCAAAGGGCTCGGTTCGAGTCCCGGGATGGGCGTCATCGCCGCTGGTCGACACGAACCATTCGACAGCCCGGGCGTCGAAGGAACCGGCCATGAGAAGGGCCAGCAAAGTCGCAGCGCCGAAGGAAAGTGTGGAAGCGGTCTTCATGCAGGGCATCGGTTGTGTGTGGCGTTCCTCTTCCGGGCAAACCGCGGTATGGGAGGGTTTGCGGAGTGAACACCGGCTTTGGGAATGCTCCACCGCCGGTTTCCACACGGCCTCGCTATAGCCCGACCGGGCAAGCCGTGCGAGAAAACAAAGTGACCAACAACGAGCGAACAAGGTGACAGGCTCGAATGGCACTTCGTTAAGCGCCTGCAAATTGCGGCGTTTTCCTTTGCGGTATCTGTTGCGGTGGAGGATTTCACGATAGCTGCGGCGGGGTTTGGTGAGGAGGGGGTAGCATTGGAGTCGTCGTTTCAGAGCGCGAGGTTCTTGACGATGGGGGCGATCAGGGACCAGGGCGATGAGAACGGCCAGGAGTTCCTTCTCGAGCATGACGGGGGTTTTGCAGTGGAGCCTCTCCATGCCCTGGGTGGTTTTGAGGTCGCGGAAGCACAGTTCCAAGCGCCAGCGCCGGGCATAAAGGGCGATGAGTTCCTGGTCCGGATAAAGCCCCCGATCCAGCAGCGAGGCGACCAGGGTGATGCGGCGGCTGCGCTGGCCGCGAATGGTGGCCGTGAAACGAATC
>CAZHUS010000105.1:0-28798 GCA_964535555.1 uncultured Verrucomicrobiota bacterium | reverse complement strand
CAGCCAGTTCGGATCACCCTTCTCCGCTCCACCGTACTGCCCGGCGGCGGTCGCTGAGCTTGGTCGTTCGGTGACTGCATGGCTGAAGACGAGCTGGACACGACGACGACGAAGCGTATCGTCCGGGCATGAGCGAGACGGTTGATTCCATCGTCGCGGAGGCAGTGCAATTGCCTCCAGACCAGCGATTTACTTTGGCCCATCGAATCCTGAGCAGCGTCGAGCCCGAATCCTCGGCAGCGATGGACAGGGCTTGGGACCGGGAGATCCGAGGACGGATTGCGCGCTACGATGCCGGTGCCGTCCGAGCGATTCCGGCGTCCGAGGTGTTCGGCGAACTCGACCGGCGCCTGGGATCATGATCCTGGAGTTCCTGCCCGAAGCCCGCACCGAGCTGCAAGAGGCGGCTGAGTACTACGAGTCAAAACAGGAAGGGCTGGGATGGAGGTTTCGGAACGAGGTGTTCGAGGTCTGCGGCTTGCTTCTGCAGCAGCCGCTCATGTGGCGCGAACGGCCCGGAGGATATCGTCGCGTCAACTGCCCGGTGTTCCCTTACTACGTGGCTTACTTCATCCGCGGCGACCGGCTTGTGGTTGCCGCCGTGGCTCACGGGCGCCGGCATCCGGACTACTGGAAGAAACGACGCGGCCCGGATTGACACCGAACCATCCAGTCCACCGCACCGCCGCGGACCATAGCCATTCGGGCGTCGGATACGCTGCCGACGTCCATGCCAGCTCACGCGGCGGTCGGTGACTTCGTCGTTCGCTTCATGGAGGATCGGACGCGGCCAATCGCCGGTCCAACGGCGGCGTTGACCGCGTCGCACACAGGAGGGAGACTACGGGAGCATGAACGCAGAACTGCCATTGGCGGAAATGACTGTGGCGGAGAAACTAAGGGCCATGGAGGCCCTATGGGCGGACCTGTCAACGCGGGCCGCAGACGACGCCGTGCCCACGTGGCACGCTCAGGTTTTGGCAGAGCGGGAGCGCCGGCTAGCCGCCGGCGAGGAGCGGGTACTGGACTGGGACGAGGCCAAGCGGCAATTGCGCCGCGAGCTCCATGAAGGTCCGGATTCTTGAATCGGCGCGGGAGGACCTCCGGGAGGGATACCGATTCTACGAACAGCAACAGGAGGGGATCGGTGATTACTTCCTGGACATGCCCAGCGCGGAGATCGATTCGCTGGCGCTGTATGGAGGGATCCACGCGATGCGGTCGGGCTACCATCGGATGTTGTCGGTACGCTTCCCGTTCGCGGTCTATTACCGGATCGAACGGGGCGAGGCTGTGGTGCGCGCCGTGCTCGACTGTCGGCGCGACCCTGCCTGGATCCGGAAACGGCTGAAATGAAAGCGAACCACTCGCTCCACCGAACCGCCGCCGGCTGCATCGGTTTCGTCGCCGGCGAACCGCTCCGACGCCCGATCCACCCCACACTGGCCATGACCTCCGCGCGTGGTACCCTCCGGACGTGAGCACGTTTACCGCAATCGTGGAGCGATGCCCGGACACCGGGCTGTACGTGGGATACATCCCCGGGCTGCCCGGTGGACACAGCCAGGGGGGAACACTGGAAGAATTGCGTGAGAACTTGGCCGAGGTAATCCGGATGCTGCAGCAAGACGGCGATCTGGTGATCGAATCGGAATTCGTTGGCACTCAGACCTTAACCGTATAGCGAGACTATGCCCCGCTTGCCGGTTCTGAAGCCGCGGGAGGTGATCGCGATCCTGGAAGGACTTGGCTTCGCCCAGATTCGCCAACGCGGATCACACCGCCAGTTCCGGCACGCGGATGGGCGACAGACGACGGTCCCGGACCACCGGGGCCGGGATCTCTCCCCGATTTTGCTACGCCAGATCGCCCGAGACATCGGGATGACTCCGCAGGACCTGATCAAGGACCGATGACCAAGGCCGAACCACTCGCTCCACCGAACCGCCGGCGTCTGTGCCGCTGGCGGATGTGCGCAGCAGTGCGGGCATCATGCCCCATGCGACATCGCGGCCTGCCGACGGTCGGTGAGCTTTGGCGTTGGGCAGCGACACCTGCCTTGCTTTAGCAGACAGCCGCGATGAACCCAGGCACGACCAGACTGGAGGCTCACCGAGATCGACGAGTGGTTCTCGCGATCTTGGGTGTACCACTTCTCTTCGCTGGAGCGGCGGCGGCCCTGATCGGGCCTTACGAGATTTACGCGTTCTATCTGTTCTCCGACGGGGGCCGTTTCCACTATGAGGGCTTCGGCTTTGGTTCCTTCATGTTCGCCAACATCGCCTGGCAGATCCTCGGTTACTACGGCATCGCGGTGCTGCTGATTCCGCTGGGATACGGGCACTTGCGGTTGCGCCGCTGGGCCAGGGTGTTCATGTTAGCTCTGCTCTGGTGCTGGCTCATCGTCGGCCTACCGTTGTTGTTGGTGTTCGTCTTCATGCTGTCGGTAAAAGTACTCTCTCCAGCAGCGTGGGTGGTCGTTGTGCTGTTACTCGGCCTCTCTTACTTCCTGGTTCCAGGCATGCTGATACGGTTCTATTCAAGCCGCGACATCAAGCAGACGTTTGAGCTGAGCGACCGGCGATCCTATTGGGTGGAGACGTTGCCCATGCCGGTGCTGGTGATGACGATTGTCTTCGGGTTCTATTGCGTGGTCCTCCATGTCCCCCTCTTCTTCAACGGGATTTTTCCGGTGTTCGGAAAGTGGATTGCCGGCATCACGGGAGTGGTCGCATGGGATATCTGCATCCTCACTCTGGCGCTGTTAATGTGGGGGGTGCTGAGGCGGCGGATGTGGGCGTGGTGGTCCGCCACAATCTACTTGGCACTTCTGACCACGTCCACAACCTCGACGCTGCTGCGGTCCAGCTTCGGCGACATCCTCTCGTTCATGAGGTTTCCCCCAACCGAGATGGCTCTTCTCAAGGACGTGCCACTGCACGGCGCACACTTTGCGCCCTTGGTTGGCTGGCCGCTGTTAGCCACGCTGGCTCTGGTGGTGATGTCGAAGCGGTATTTCGGGCTACCTGCACCGAACCGAGAAGGAGTCATACAAGGCAGTTCGAGTCAGAGCCCAACCAGCCGGCTGCACCGAACGCCGGGATCGCGCGTCTCAGTTGACAATCGGACACCATTGGCCCGGCGTGCCTGAGCCGGAGCGTCGGGCAAAACGGGATGGACGCGCGCCGGACGCCGGATAGACTACGGGCATGCCGACGGTGTTGCGCATCGGGCATTGCCGGTTTCACTTCTACTCCGACGAGTAGGCAGGAACCGCCGCACGTCCACGTCCGCACACCCGACGGCGAGTGCAAGTTCTGGCTTGAGCCGACCATTGCGCTGGCGGGGAACCGGGGCGTGCGACCGCACGAGCTGCGGCAGATCGAGCGACTGGTCTTCGAGCACCAGATCATGCTGAGGAACGCTTTCCGTGAGTACCACAACCGTTGAACGAACGTTGACGCTGGAACCAACCGCCCTGCGTGCCTGGACTGAAGGACGCATCGTGTTCGTCGAGCTTCACGATGGACGCATCGTGGGGTTTCCGGCGGACCGATTCCGGATCCTGGCGGGGGCCTCCGATGAGCAACTGGCCGGAGTCCGCGTGGAGCTGGACGGATATGCGCTGCGGTGGGAGGAGTTGGACGAGGACTTGACCGTACCTGGCGTGGTGGCGGGACGGTTCCAGCTACCCCCGAAATGAAGCCCAACCACTCGGTGGAGGCGAACCGCCGCCCCGCTGCTCCGCCCGACGTCGGCAGGCAGTACGGATCGCCTTGCTCCGCCCGACCGCGCTGCCCGGCGGCGGTCGCTCACCTGTTGCGTTGGCCGATGGGATATCACGGACAACCAACCGGCGTCGCCGAAGCGGTTGCATCGCGGCGCGCAAGGCGGTAACGTCCAGGCGATGAAACTGGACGAACTACAGCGCGAGGCGGAGCGGTTGGACTCGGACGAACAGCGCAAGCTCATTGGCTTTCTGGTCGGGATGGAGCTGCGGCGGACTGAGGGATACCGCGAGGAACTGACTCGTCGGCTGGACGACCGATCACCGGAGTCTTGGATCAGTCTCGGCGAAGCCACCCGACGGCTCGAAGCCGATGGAGTATGAGGGTTATCTCCGCCGGGAGGCGTTTGACTTCCTGCGGCAGCTCCGCCGGGATGACCGAGAGCACCTGCTGGGACTGCTCCGGCGGTTGGCTCGGGATCCGTTCCAGCATGGGGATTTCTCGGACGGGATTTGAGCGGTCGCCAGTTGGAGGGCGTGATCATCCGCCGATACGCCGTCTTGTTCTGGGCGGATCATGCCGTCAAGGAAGTCAAGGTGACGGACATCCGATTTGCGGACCACTAACACGACTGAAGATGATCGTGGCGAACCACGCGGTCGAGGCGCACCGGCGCCCCGCTGCTCCGCCCGAGGCCGTGAGCCAGTTCGAATCGCCCTTCTGCGCCCCACCCGCTGTCCCGGCGGCGGTCGCTCACCTGTGTCGTTCGCCCCAAGAAAGCGCGTGCGAAAACATCGGCGATGCCGTACCGATAGGTCCATGACGCGAAGTCAGATTGAGTCAGCCATAGAAGCCGGAATGCCGTTTAGCATTCGAATGGCCGACGGCCGGGAGTATGTGGTGCCTCACCGGGACTACATCTCCCTCTCTCCCAAGGGTACATTCGTCACGGTTTACGATGACGCGGAGAGGTTCGTTGTCCTGCCCCTGCTCACCATGACCGGACTGGCCTCAACCGCCACGAACCCCAATGCCAGCACCTCGTAGAAATAGGTTCGCGGCGAAGCCTGCGGAGCAACGGCATGAGGAGACACTCTTTGTGCGACTCAAACGGTCGGACAAAGCACGCATCCTCGAGGCAGCAGGAGAGGACGGACTGGCTTCATGGGTCCGCAAGGTTCTATTGAGGGCAGTCCGGGAGAAAGACCCTGAACTGGGCGAACCATCCGGTCCAGCGAACGGGAGCCAGCCGTTCAGCTCAGACACAAATCGAACGTCATCGGCGGCTGACTCCCGCCGCTGACCTCTGGGTTGGGCCATCACCGCATGAAAACGCTGCTCCCTATTCTGATCGGGCTGCACCTGTTGCTCGCGGGCTGCAGTCGGTCATCGAATGAGGCGACCGAGACCGAGCGCTTGTCGGGCGAACTGCAGGCCCAGCGCCAAGAACTGACTCGACTGAGGTCCGAAATCGAGACAGATCGCCGGCAGATGGCTCAGGCAGTGACAGCGATCCAAGCACGTGTCGAGGAGCTTGCCCGGACTCTTGGCCTCGCGCAGGTGGAGATTTGGGGGGATGGATCGCCGACCGCCGCCCGGCTTTCCATGGCTCAGCGCTCGCTAGCATCGCTCGAGGACGAAGTGGGCTCCCTGGCGACTGAGTTGAGATCAAGGGGGCACAGCCGATGACACCGAGGCCCAACCACTCGGTCGAGGCGATGATATGAGGAACAAGACACTTCTCGTGGGTGGCGTTTTTCTTGGCGCGGGCGCTATTGGGATCAGCTCTGTATTGGCCGGAGGTGAGATGGCAAAGTGGGGGCAGGTGGTAGTGGCGGTTGGGATGCTCCTTGGAGGGTGGATTCAAATAGCTATAGAAAGGAAAAGTGACCCGCCATTGTCCCAACGAACCGGCTGCACCCAACGCCCGGGATCGTGTCTCGGTTGACAATCGAACATGGTTGGCCCGGCGTCGGTGAGCCGGAGCGTTGGCCCGATTGGAGCCTTCATTGTCACATGCAGCTGACCACTACACCGAGGATTCTGACGGCGGCGATTCGAAGCCGATTGCCGCGGAACGGGTTGTCGCGATTCGTTCCGGCTGCGTGTGGCGAAGTTTGGGAGTTTATCCGCTGGAAGAGTGTTCGGGGTGCAGGCCGACACGTTGTGCTTTATCGCGACGACGGCGTCGTGGAGGTGGGGGCAGAGGTGTCGGAGCGATTTGGCGGAGATGACCGAGTCATTTGCTCGCATTTGCCGGCTGGTCTAGCCGTCGCCACAACGCACTCTGGCCCGTATGGCAGACTTGGGGAGACTCACGCCGAACTGCGGACCTGGAGCGCTCGACAGGGGCATGAGCTTTCGGAGAACTGCTGGGGGATTTATGGTCATTGGGACAAGAGCGGGAAAGCCGACCCATCGAAGATACGGACAGATATGTTCCACTTGTTAGTGAACCAGACGGGCTGACACCCACAGGAATGTAGAGAACGGGGGAGGCATCGGGGGCGTTGATACTGACGTCGGTGTAGCCGCCTCCCCGGTTCTCTGCATTCCCGGGTTGAACGAAGCCGCGGGTTTTGGGGCAATGCCCTACGCCGTCAGCCCCTTGCGGAAAGTGTCGCATCCCTCCCCCGCCCTGACCTCCGTTGGCGCCCGCGTGGCGGCTCATGCCCGGTTCCCAACCTCGTCGGCGAGGCCCTGAACGCCCGGGGTGCCGCCTGTCGGCGCCCCGCCGCTGTCGGGCGCCGCGGGAGCAGTCACTCACTTCGTCGAACGTGACCACGGCGTCCTGGCGCCGATCTACCTGCTTCAAGGTCTCAGCGCGAGGGAATTCACCGGGCGTAAGTCTGCCGTCCCCGTTTCGGTCGAAGGCTCCGCAGCGTGCCTCGAGGCCGCCACCCCTCGGGCCGTTGGCCTCGGTTCGCCCATCACCCGCCCGGGTGCGGGTGTCCGGTCTCCACCACTGGGCGGGCCTCATCGTTGCACTCATCCCGCCGAGCGGTGGCGTTCACTTCGTCTGCCAGCGGTCGTTGGTTTCCAGCACGCGGCCCGGGCCGGATCCGTCCAGCCACGCACGGGCGGCGGCATCGCCCTTCAGATAGGCGTCCCAAAAGGCCGTGCTCAGGGCGAGGATGGCGCGGTGATGGTTTGGGTTGCGCGGGCCGGAATCACCCGGCAGCGCGCGGTCGGTGAATGCGGAGTGCTGGGCCTCGTGCAACACGAGTTCGTACTTCGAGCCGGGCGGCAGGGCGGGAAAGACCGACAACCGCTGTGCCACGCTGGCGGCCCCGATCGTGGTGCCGCCCAAGCGGGCGACGTCTTTGGTGCCGGTCATCAACAGCCACGGAATGGCCACTTTCCCGAAGGCCTGCGCGGGCGATCCCCTGGCCGGCTCGCTGGGGCTGAAGGCGATGGCGGCCCTGATGCGTCGATCGGTGAAAGGCTGGCCGCCGCCCGGCGCGGTCTGTCCGCTCACCGCCTGGGTGGTGACGGCCCCAAAGGAGTGGCCGCTCATGCCGACGCGTTCGAGGTTCATACGGCCGGCGAGCGGATGGTTCGTGGTGTCCTGCCAGCGCGCGAGTTGGTCGAGCACGGCAGGAACGTCCTGGACGCGAAGCAGGAAGTTCGGGCCGGAGGCCGCCTCGCGCAGGGCGCGATGGCGCTCGAGCTGCGGCTGGTTCCTCCACACGCCATCATCGCTTCCGGGGTGCTGGAGAAAGACGGCGACATAGCCGCGCGCGGCCCAGTGGCGGCCCAGATACGCGGCCCCCTCGCGGTTGCCGCCGAGGCCGTGGCTGAACAGCACGACCGGCGCGGCGTTCGTGCCGGTGGGCAGATACGCCCGAATCGGCAGGTCGCGGTGGCGATGGGTATCTGTGACGGTCAAATCGACCGGCGCGGGTGTCATACCCGCAGGCAATACCCGTGGATCATACGCTTGGTGCGCTGTCTTTGGCCCAACGGATGGTGGCGGTTCCTGCGCCGAGAAACCCATGCAGGCGAAGAGGGCCGACAGGCTGATAATCGTGGTGGTCGTTTTCATGGCTTTGGTTGCTGGTTCTTCCACTGCGCTTTCGCTTCTGCCTCTGTCACGAAGCCAGCCTTGTTGGCATCGAGGCGGTCGAAGCGCGCGGCGGAGACCTCGTCGCGGGAGGGCTTGCCGTCGCTGTTCTGGTAGCGTTGATGGAAGCGTGTCTCAATCCCGACGCCACGCGGAACGTCTTGCGCTGTGGCTTTGCCCGCGCCTTGCGTGCGACCGTCCTGCCGACGCCCTTGCGCGGGTGCCGGTGATGCCGTTGCGGGTCCCGGCGAGGACAACCAGGGCGGGAATGGCGAAGCGCTTCATGGCTGGGCTGAAATAGCAACGATGGTTGACTGCGACTTGCGGAGGTTCAAGGCCGGATACTGGTCGGCTTTGACGCCACCGAACTTCACGGGCTTGCCTCGCGCCGTGCAACCCGGTGCTCCAATGAACCTTGCTCTCGTGCCAGCTCCTCGCTGCGGGAAAGGCTGGAATCCTGCCACCGCGCGCAGCTGGGGCATCTGTTCCTGCCAGAGGGGCTGGAGCTGCCTCATAGGTGCTGTGCCGGTTCGCCAACTTGGGTGTGTTTCAGTCCAGAATCCCGAGCAGAACCAGTTGCGCCTCCTGTCGGTGCACGAGCACCGCTCGCAGCCGCTCGCGCGCGTCCTGAAGCTCCGCCTCGGCCTTCTTCCGAGCCTCGCGGTAGTCCCGGAGCCTGGCTTTGATCTCGGCGACAGGCGCGGTCTCCGATTCGACCACTTGCCGCAACGCCAGAGCCTCCGCCGGGCCAGCCCCTTCAACCAAGCGTTCGATTTCATAGGTTCCAACATTTCCGCAGTCATCTCTGCGGCGGCTGTCCCGGTACTGCCCTCAAGTGCGACCATTCCCATTCTGACCGCCGAACGCCACGGGAGGCAGGCTAAAGCCTGGACGACGAACGCTGACTGGCCCGGAACCCTGGGGTTCGTTGTCCCGCCTTCAGGCGGCTTCGGTCAAAATCGGGAGCCGAACTCGGGTGCCTCCGACTGGCTGCTCAGCTTGTTATACGACCCGCGCGCCTCAATTGTTACAGGCTGGCCATTGCCGCTTGCGGCGCGAGCGGGCACGTCAGGCACCCGCGGCCGCCGGATGCACGGTGACCGGCTCCGTGGTCCGAACCGTTGCGCTGCGGGCGGCGATCTCGATCACGGGGACCACTGCCCGGTTGCGCGGTGGCCTGGGCCCCGCGTTGTCTTGACAGTCCGCGCCGCTGGAGATAATCGGACCATCAGATCCAAGGGCCGCAATGCACACCACGAACAACCGGTTCCCACGAGACGTCCGGACCGGGTTCGCGCGCTCCCGGGTCAGGGTGTATGGAGCCTTGGTCGTGTTGGTGCTGACTCTTGTCGGCCTATGCCATGAGCTGTTCTTCGGGAGCAACCGGCAGTCCCCGGCACTCTGGTTCCTGGCCTTGGGCGGAGTGATGGTCTTGACGGCGTTCCTCGACCGGTGTCCGGCCTGCGGCGGAGGTTCGGCGCTCTCGCGGCAGTGGCGTCCGCGATGGTGTGCCCTGTGCGGCTCGCAACTCACCGACGAGCCGGCGAGCCGGGAACTGCATGAGATGGTGCGCTACGCCACCGACCGTAGCTCGCTGACGCCACCCCGCCTCCTGAGGATCATCGAAGACAGCCCCGACCGCTTTGCCTTCCGCTTTCGGCAACGCCGGTGGCTCGGCGTCCCATTCATGGTTGTGGCCGTCGCGTTGAACCTCACGGTGCGCGATCCTCTTGGTCTGGTAGGGAGCGCCCTGTCGTGGCTCGTCGGCCTCGGTCTGCTGCTGCGGCGGGCCGACCGGTTCACCTTCGCGCGGGGCACGGGCACCTTCCAGATCCGTCGGCACGGGCTGACGCGTGCGAACTGGCTGGAGTACGACCTGAACGATATCGAGCAGTTTGGTGTCACCCGAACGATGGAACTCACGAGCCCGTCGGAGAACGATGCGGGGTCGTTCTTTGGTCGAAGCGAGGGGCGCATGGTCGAGGTGTACGGCGTGGCCATGCGGCTCAAGTCCGGCGCCACCATCTACCTGAATGGCTCGCCCGACAGTCTGGGCTACGAGAAGAAGCTCGCGGTCGGCAACCGACTCGAAACCTGTCGGCGATCATGGCTCGCGGCGGCTGTCGCGGACTCCGGCAGCCCCGCACCAGCGGCCATGAAGCCCTGCGCCATCTGCAGCGAGGATTGCTCGAACGACCCTCGGTACCAAGACGCGGATGGGCGCTATTACCATCAGCGGTGCTACGATGCGCGTTGACCCTGCCGGTCATCGCGGGGCGGTCTCAGGCCCTGGGCGCAGCCCAAGCGGGTTTGGACCTGATCACCGTCGAAGACCAGTCGCCGCTGAGCATCCGAAATCCACACCTGCGACGCTCGGTGCTGGTGAACTTGCTTGGCCGCGCCTTCAAGCGCGTCTCCGAGCGTGTCGTAGCTGACGACGCACCGCACCGTGTCCAGGACGTAATGCAGCCGAAAGGCATCCCCGCCATCAAGCAGGTCGTCCGTGGGCGGATACATGACGTTGGCGCAGCGTTGAACACGAAGACTGGGTCCGTCAATGACATTCCGCGTGGCGGCGCTGGATCTGCAATCGGTAGCACACGCGCTGGGACTAACGAGCCGGGCCTCGATGCTTCTCCGTGCGCTCCTCGGCAGCGGGGGCGTGCTGGATGTCAGGCGTTTGATGGCTGGCTCGCAACTCCGCCAGACGTGCCCGGTCCACTTCCCGAGAGACCTCCTGCGTGAACCCAGCGCTCCGTTCGGTGGCGGTCCAATCCGCGAGGTGTTTGCGTTCGTCGTAGCCTCTGGGTCGTTTGTACCAGATTTCCCGGTAGAAACGCACTCGCTCACCCGTCTTTGGATTCTCGAGGACCTTCAAGGGCTCTGGCACACCGGGGGCTCCGGAGACACTGGAGTCGTGGCAGCCCAAGAGACCGAGGGCCGCCAGCAGCAGGGCGAGGCCGTGCCGGAGGGTGCTCGCTAGCTTCACGAGGCGAGATTACGTGCCGATGGTCAGTGCGCCACATCGAAGTAATGGGTGGCGGCATTGACTGCGCGGCAGGAGCTCCGGGATCCTCCCGACGCGGGCTGCAAGGCGCCCCTATCGACCGGTCGAGCTTCGCTGGCGCGGTGGCCGTCGGCCGTCGCGGCGCCCAAGCCCGGCTCCAGGCCCGATCCCCGGCGTTCCAGATCTGCCCCCCTCACGAATCTCCATTCCGTGTCCATCGCGAGGCAAAGGAGTTCGCCGGTGGATCGTCACCTGGAGTTCACGGGGCCTCCTTTGACCCCAAGAGGTGGGTGATGGTCAAGTGAGTCTGTTCAGAGTGGGCCTCCGGCTCGGGTTGGGGGCTGCGGTGTGCCGGAAGACCCGGGGCGCGAGGTGACCAGGATGACGCGCCAGCAATTCAGGTTGAGTGTGCTATGGAAACCAGACCGAATCGAAACGCCGTGGCGCAACCAGCCCCTGCGCCGGCGAGCACTTCACGGCTCTCAACCCCGTCCGGCCCCGGGTGGTCGCGGCGCGGTGCCCGGTTTCGGATCGGGTTCCTGAAGGTGTTCACCGCGGTGCTGATGGGGATGTTGTTTCCGCTTCCCGCCACAGCCCAGCCTCCTGCCGAGCTCTTCTTCTCGGAGTACATCGAAGGATCGAGCAACAACAAAGCGTTGGAGATCTTCAACGGCACCGGAGCGGCAGTCAACCTCGCCACGGCCGGCTATTCGGTGCAGATGTTCTTCAATGGGAACGCTGCGGCGGGGCTTACGATCAATCTCACCGGCACGGTGGCGGCAGGTGATGTGTACGTGGTGGCCCACAGCAGCGCCAACGCTGCGATCCTCGGACAGGCCGATCAGACCAATGGATCCGGCTGGTTCAACGGGAATGATGCGGTGGTGCTGCTGAAGAACGGCGTCATCATCGATGTCATCGGCCAGATCGGCTTCAATCCCGGCACCGAATGGGGGACGGGCGACACCAGCACCGCCGATAACACCCTGCGACGCAAGGCAGGGGTGACGCAGGGTGACGCGAATGGTTCCGACGTCTTCGATCCTGCGGGCGAATGGGATGGCTTCGCCCGGGACACCTTTGACGGACTGGGCCGCCCCGTCGGAACGGGTGGAGGGACCCTAAGCTTGGGAGCGACCCCGACCACGTTCTCCGAGGCCGCAGGCGCCGGCGCGGCCACCGGTACCGTCACTCGTTCGGGTGACACGACCAGCCCGCTGGCGGTGGCTTTGGCGAGCGGTGATCCATCGGAAGCGACCGTGCCCGCTTCGGTCACCATCCTTGCCGGACAGGCCTCGGCGACGTTTGCCATTGATGCCATGGATGACGCCGTGGTGGATGGTTCCCAGACCGTCACCCTGACGGCCTCAGCCTCCGGCTTGGCAGATGCGACGACGACCGTCACGGTCACGGATGATGACGTGGTGGTTGCCACCACGAGAATCCATCAAATCCAGGGGACGGGGCAGACGTTCGATCCCGCATTTGGCGGCTCGCGCACCGTCGAAGGCGTGGTGGTGGCGGCCTTCTCAGGAAGCGGCGGGCTGAACGGGTTCTTCGTCCAGGAGGAGGACGCTGATGCGGATGCGGACCCCGCCACCTCCGAGGGCATCTTCGTGTATGATCCGGCTGGGTTGTTCTCGGGTGCGGTGGCCAGCCGGATCCGGGTGACCGGCACGGTGACCGAATACAGCTCAAGCAGGGCGAACATCGCGGGTACCGGCAATAGCAGTCTCACTCAACTGTCGAGCTTGACCAGTGTGATCGGTCTCGGTCCTGCCACCCTGCCCGCGGCTGGGACCGTGGTGCTGCCGGTGGTGGATCCTTCCCAGCTTGAACGCTACGAGGGCATGCGCGTAACGGTCAGTTCCAGCAGCGGTCCGTTGATGGTGACCGAGACTTTCAAGCTGGGCCGCTACGGCCAGGTGGGATTGTCGGGTGGTGCACGTCTGGATCAATTCACTCAGGTCCAGGCTCCGAGTGTGAGCGGCTACGCGGACCATGTCGCCAACCTGCAGGACGATTACATCATCCTCGACGATGGCAGCACGGGCCAGAACCCCGATCCCATCATTTATGCCCGGGGCGGCCAGCCGTTGAGTGCGCTCAACACCCTGCGTGGAGGGGACACCGTTGCCAGCCTCACAGGTGTGCTCGACGAGCGGTACGAAGGCTACCGGGTGCAGAGCTCCGTTCCGGTCAACTTCCAGGCGACCAACCCGCGCACCGACCCGGCGCCCGCCGTCGGCGGAACCCTGCGGGTGACCAGCGCCAACCTCCTCAATTTCTTCAATGGAAACGGCATTGACAGCGACGGTGACGGCTTCAACGACGGTGGTTTTCCCACGGCCCGCGGCGCCAATACCGCCGCCGAGTTCAAACGCCAGTTGGACAAGACGGTTGAAGCCGTCCTGGGGTTGGATGCCGACGTGTTCGGTTACAACGAAATCGAGAACGACGGCTATGGGCCCCACAGCGCGGTGCAGCAATTGGTGAACGAACTCAACGCCAACACCGCACCCGGTACCTATGCGGTGGTGGTGCCCCCGGCATCGGCCTTGAACGGCTCCGGGGGATTCGGCGGTGACGAGATCACGGTCGGCTTCCTCTACAAGACCACCACCGTCCGGCTCGACCCGCGAAGCACCGTGGCCGCGCTCACCACCGGCATCTTCACCCAAGACGCGGCCAACCGGGTGCAGCGTCCCGCGCTCGCGGCGACCTTCGAGCGGCTGGCCAACGGGCAGCCTACGACCGAGATCTTCACCGTCGTCATCAACCACCTCAAGTCCAAGGGCTCGCCGGCGAATCTGCCGGGTGATGCGGACCAGGGAGATGGCCAGGGATTCTCCAACGCCACCCGCACCCAGGCGGCTCAGGAGCTGGCGACCTGGCTGGCCACCCAACCCACAGGCACCGCTGACCCGGATTACCTCATCACGGGCGACCTGAATTCCTACCGGATGGAGGACCCGATAACAGTCCTGACCGCGGCCGGCTACACCAGTCTCTTTGGCCCGGAATCCTACTCCTACCAGTTCAATGGCCAGTGGGGTTCGCTGGATCATGCCCTCGCGAACGGAGACCTGCTGGGTCAGGTGACGGGTGCCGCCAAGTGGCATATCAATGCCGACGAGCCCGTGGTTCTCGACTACAACGTCGAATTCAAATCGGCGGCGCAAATCCAAGGCCTCTACAATGTCGATCCCTTCCGGACCTCGGATCACGATCCACTGGTGGTGGGCTTGAATCTGATGCCGGTCAGCACGCCCCCGCTGGCCGGGGACTACCTGATGGGCTGCTGGCGCGACGTCGGCAACACCCTTGCGACCGCCAAGCTGCTTCAGGCGAGCAGCGATCCGGAGAGCAATCCGATTGCGGTCACGGCGGTCAGCGCCGCCAGCGGCAGTGGCGGGACCGTTCAGTGGGCCGGCGCGACCGTCACCTACACACCGAAGGCGGGCTTCGCGGGCAGCGACACCTTTACCTACACCGTCACCGATTCTTGGGGCCTGTCGGACGAGGGCACGGTTACGGTAGTTGTCCGTGAACTGAACGACCACGGGCTCAGCGTCCTGGGGGCTCCAGTCCTCGAGAGTGGCACCGCCACCGTCCGGTTTGCCGGCATCCCGGGAGTGACCTACGACATCCAAGCCTGCGATGACCTGGGGCTGCAGAACTGGCTGAAGATCGGTGAAGCGTTGGCGGGCGCCTTCGGCCTCTTCGAGTTCGAGGACAAAGCGGCCGGGGCCCATCTCAATCGGTACTACCGGGCACGGTCACACTGATCCCCTCCCACAGGCCTACTCGAACGCACTCCACTATGAGACGACTCCTGCTCCTGCTCACGACGTTCGCCAGCGCTTCGCTGGCCCCCGCCGCCATTTTGGTGCCGGTCCATGAAGCCATTCCTGACGGCGACCTTGCCGGCCTGGCATCGGTGGTCACAGTCAGTGGCCAAGTTGGCACCGTGCAAGATCTGGCCGTCACGCTGCACATCAGCGGCACCTACAACGGCGATCTCTATGCCTATCTGACCCGCGGATCGGGCTTCTCGATCCTGCTCAATCGTCCAGGGCGTTCGGAATCCGACAGTCTGGGCTATGGTGACGATGGGCTGATGGTGACTCTCAGTGACGCGGCCCCGGCGGACAGCCACACCTATGGCGGCAGCGGCGGCGGCCTCTGGAGCGGAACCTACCAGCCGGACGGTCGCCAGGTGCTGCCGTCCGATGTGGTCACAACCAGCGCGCGAATCGCCCGGTTCGGTTCCTTCAGGGGCCTGGACCCCAATGGGGAGTGGGTTTTGTTCGTCGCTGACGTCGAGGGCGGCGATGTGCACGAGTTGGTCAGTTGGAGCCTGGAGTTTGGAGCCATACCCGAGCCCGCGGGGTGGTGGCTCGGCACGCTGCCTCTGCTTCTGTTGGCGCGGCACTGGCGCCAACGGCCGGCCGACATTGGCACCAGATCATGAGCGATCGCGGTGTCGCACTTCCGGAAACCCCGGCTGACCGTCGCACAGAGTGACAGGCATGTAGTCTGTCGTGGAGAAGCCGCTCGCATCTCAGGCGGACGTGGTTGTTCCGCAACCGGCCACAGGTATCGTCTCCTCGCGAGGTATGGCGACCCGAAGAACTCCCCCGAACCAGCAAACCCGGGAGCAGTGGTATCGCGACCTCGGAGAGAATCTCGCGCAGCGGGACGGGGTTTGATGTCGCAGGCGGGACAGAGCACCGACTTCGCAGCGCTCCCAGTGGGGAAGTATTTGACCGGATGGAGTTCCGCCGGGTCTGGGCTCCGGGACGATAGGGATGGCCACAGCCTCCTGCGGCTCCCGCCCACCAAATCCTCCTCGACAACAGTTCCGGGCCATCCATCCGGAAGTCATGGCGGGCGAGCATGTGCCTCGCGGTGGGTGACGCGGGCAAGGGCGTGAGCGTGGAGGTGCATTCTCGCCTCTTCGGGCCGTTTGTCACCATCAAGGAACGGGGCAAGGGCACCGGCCTGGGGTTGGCCTCGGTGTTTGGCGTCGTTAAACAGAACCTCGGGTTGATCAGTGTCCATACCGAGCCGGGGCAGCGGACGACGTTCGAGATCCACCGGTGCGGGAAAGCCTGAACCAACCGTTGGAAGATTGAGCCCGGGCCAGGGGCTCTGGCCAGACCGGGTTCAATCCGTAGTCCTGGGGATACAATGGGGGGCCGATGGGTCTCCCAAGTTGGCAGGAATGTCTCCGCGGAGTCATGCGACTGTAACCGGGCTCACGCAGGCTGCCCCTTCGGTTGCATGGATGCGAAGTGCGAACGAGCGCAGGGTGACAACGACCGGCGACAACACCGAGCGGAGCCTCCCGGATGTTGGCCGGTGACGCGACCCTTGTCCACGAGTCGTGGCATGATGTGAGGCTGGCGAGATCACGGCGAGGTCTGCTCGCCGCCGCCAGACCGGCGGCGCTTGTTACAACTCACTTCGGCGGCCGTGGCAACAAGCAGGGACGGCAAGTCCGGTTCCCCGCGGAATCGGCTATGGCCAGCACCGGCTCGCCCGGCGTGTCGGCGGGCGCCACGATCACCCGCCCCCTCGGATCGACCGAGGGATAGCGAGAGCTCCGGGGGAGTTTGACCTTCCTGCCAGGGCTGGTGCCGCGGTGCCATTCGCCCTGCACGAAGCCGAGATTGACCAGGAGCCGAAGATCAGTAGGATGCCTACGGATCGCCATTTGCGCAGTTCGCGGCTGTCCAATGCCACATGTTGCCACCCGGGCCGGAAGCAAGAACCGAAGCAGGTGCCGGCGCCTTTGCCACAACGCACTGGAGCGTCGTGGTGGCGGCGGGCGATTCGACCAGCGAACGTTGCCGCACCGCCCTCACGCGCCTCTGCGAAATCTACTGGTATCCTCTTTACGTCTTCCTGCGCCGGAAAGGGCTGGCCCCGGAGGAGGCTCAGGACCTCACGCAGGCGTTTCTGGCCGATTTTCTGGCCCGGAACCAGTTCGGCAAGGCCGACCGTTCAGTGGGGCGGTTCCGCTCGTTCCTGGTCGCATCCCTTGAGAACTTCCTCCGCAACGAGTGGCGGCGGCGCTCGGCCCAGAAGCGCGGCAGCGGCAAGGTTCCCCTGTCCCTCGACACCGTGGATGCGGAGGCGCGTTATGCGGCCGAGCCTCGCGAGGCGGACAACCCGGCGCTGGCCTACGAACGGCACTGGGCCCGGACGGTCCTGGAGCAGACGCTGTGCGCGCTCCAGCAGGAGTGGGAGCAGCAGGGGCGCGGCGCGCTGTCCCGCGAGTTCCAATCGCATCTCTGGGGCGATGCGACCTCGGTGCCGTATGCGGAGCTGTGCGTGCGCTTTGACCTGACGCCGGTGAACCTGCGGGTGACCTTCCACCGGTTCCGCCAGCGGTATCGGGAGCTATTGCGACAGGCGGTGGCCGACACGGTGGCGAACGAAGCGGAAATCGAGGACGAACTGCGTTTCCTGATCCATGTCGTGAGGCGCTGATGCCGCTGCGATCCGTCCCGCGGTGTAACATCTGCCGCCCAGCCGGTTATTGCTCCTGGGACACCAGACCGTTGTGGCACCCCTTCCCACCCAGCCCGTGACCTGCCGGAACTGTGGCCAGCCTGTCACGGACGTGGCGGGTGACATCTGCCTGGCCTGCCGTTTACGTCCGGGGCTGCCAACCGCCGGCGAAGTCTTCACCCAGTTCCTGGCCCATCGTCATCTGGCCGAGCCCGAGGACTTCGCAGCCATCTGCGCGGCCTATCCCGAGTTGGGGGACGAACTGCGCCGCCTGCATCAGGCTGCCGGTCTCGGCGGCCCCTCGCCGACTCCCGTGGCGCCGCTGGCCGTGGGTCCGGCGGCGGACCGAAGCGTTGACGTCGGCGCGGCGGGGGCGTCCTCAGGTGCGGCGGCCGCCGGGCCACGAGGTGGGCGCTACGAAATCCGGGGCGTGGTCGCCCGCGGTGGCATGGGGGTGATTTACGCGGTGCATGATCGCGAGCTCAACCGCCAGATCGCGATGAAGGTGATCGGCACGAATCTGGGCGGCAAGGAACCGGTCTCGCTCGACGCGCTGCCCCCCGCCTGGGTGGACCGCTTCGTAGAAGAAGCCCAGATCACGGCCCAACTTGACCATCCGAACATCGTGCCGGTGCATGAGATCGGGATCGATCCCCAGGGTCGCATCTATTTCACCATGAAGCTGGTGAGGGGGCGTGCGCTCCATGAGGTCTTCGGTCTCGCCCGCGAACGGATCGAGGGATGGAACCTTCCCCGCGCGGTCAGCGTCCTGGTCCGGGCCTGCGAAGCGGTCGCCCACGCGCACGAGCACGGCGTGGTCCACCGCGACCTCAAACCCCAGAACATCCTCGTCGCCCGTCTCGGCGAGGTGTACGTGATGGACTGGGGTCTCGCGCGACGGCTCGATCGCGGTGATCTCCACAACCTGCGCCCGGCCGTCGGATCGCACGCCCCGGCCGCCGCATCCCCGCCGCTTGGGCCCGCGGCCGCCGAATCGGTGCCGACCAATGGTTCGCCCTTGCTCACCGTGGACGGGACGGTCTTGGGGACCCCGGCCTACATGTCGCCCGAGCATGCCGAGGGGAGGATCGAGGACATCGGACCGGCCTCCGATGTCTATTCGCTCGGCGCGATTCTCTACGAGTTGTTGACCGGTCATCCCCCTTACGTCAGCGCCGGGCAGAAGTCTTCCCCCAAGGCGGTGCTGGCCGCGGTGCGTTCCGGCCCGCCTGAACCTCTCGACCACGGCGCCCGGCACAAGCCGGCCGGGTTGCTGGCGATCTGCGGCAAAGCCATGAACCGGCAGGCCGGCGCGCGTTACCAGAACGCCACGGCACTCGCGGAGGAGCTCCAGGCCTGGCTCGATGGCCGGGTCGTGCGGGCCCACCACACCGGCGCGCTGGCGGAGTTGAAGGCCTGGATTCTGCGCAACCGGCTGGCGGCCTTCAGTCAGGCGGCCGGCGTCACGCTGCTCGTGGCCAGCCTCGCCACGGTCATCTTCCTGCAGAACCGCGCCGGCCGCCGCATCGCCCAAGGAAACCTCGAGTTGCGGGAAGCGCTCTACGCCGCCGCCCTGGCCGACACGCAGTCCGCGCTGGTCCGGCAGGATTTCCCGAGCGCCCGCGCCGCCCTCGACCGCGGCGAGCCGTTGCTGCGGGGTTGGGAATGGCGGCACCTGAACTCCGCGCTCCCGGAACTCATGACCCTCCGGACGCACCAGTTTCTGGCGCCGGGCGCAACCCTGAATCAAGACGCCACGCGCCTGTTGACGGCGACGGGCGACAACGCGTTGAAGGAATGGGAAGTCCCGACTGGAAAACTCCTCCGCGCCTGGCCTTCACCGAAAGGCATCGTTCGGCTGGCGGTCAGTCCCGACTGGCGCTTCGCGGCACTCGGCGGCAACGACGGCGATCTCCACCTCTTCAGCGTCGGCACCGGCAGCCTTCGTTGCGACGTCTCCGCCCATGTCGGGCCGGTGCAGGCTCTTGCTTTCAGTCCAGACAGCCAGCGCGTCCTTTCCGGCGGGAAGGACGGCCGCCTCGAGTTGTGGGCGGCGGAGACGGGAGCGTTGCTCGCCAGCAATCTGATCGGGGGCACCCCCTGGTCGGTCCACTTCGATCGGGAGGGGGGCGAGGTCATTGCGGGCAATCTCGACCAACCGGCGCGGATCCTGAACGCGCAGACGTTGCTCGAGCGCCGTACTCTGGATGGCCGTTCCGGAGCGCACCTCAGCGCGGAGTTCAGCCCGGACGCCGCGTGGTTGGTCACCGGGGGTGCGGATGGCTTCGTGCGGGTTTGGAATCGGGCTACGGGCCAGCCCCTCTGGGGCGCGCCGGCACATGTCGCCGGGAGCTGGCGGTCGGCCACCGGCATGGCCACCAACGTCTGGACGGTCGTTTTCAGTCCCGACGGCCGGCTGGTCGCCTCGGCGGGCGAAGACCGGTTGGTCAAGTTGTGGGACGCTCGCACCGGCCGCCTCGAACGCAGCCTGTCGGGGCACGCCGGCGGTTTCATTCCGGTGCTCCAGTTCAGCGAAGACGGCCGCCAACTGCTCTCGACCGGCGAGTCGGCCAACGGTGTGGCCCGCCTCTGGAGGATCGCCGCGGCGCGACAGTTCCTCGAGTTCCGCGGCCATACCGACCGCGTTTGGACGGCGGCGTTCAGCCCGGACGGCGAGCGCGTCGTCAGCGCCGGGTTCGACGGTGTGCTCCGGCTTTGGAACGTGAGGAATGGCGAAGAACAGCGCGTGATGCGGGGCCACACCAACGTGGTCATCTGGTCCGTGGCGATCACCCCGGATGGCCGGCAGGCGGTGTCGGCGGGCCAGGACTGCCACCTGCGGGTGTGGGATCTGGAAACGGGGACGCAGACGCTCGCCTTCAAGGCCCAGGACCATCCGGGCCAGGACAACGACGTGACGCTCTTCGTGGCCTGGAGTCCCGACGGCCGCCGGATGGTTTCTGGCGGCTTCGACGGGCATGTCCAAGTCTGGGAAGTCGCCACCGGCGGGCGGGTCTGGGAGGCCCGGGATGACACCAACCGGCTGTGGTCCGTGGCCTGGAGCGGGGATGGCCGGCGCATCGCCAGCGGGGGAGCGACTGGCCTTGCGCTTCGGGACGCACGCAGCGGGGCCAGGCTCTGGCACAGTCACGCGGTCGAATCGGTTGTCACCTCCGTCTCCTTCCATCCGGGCGGCAAGCAGCTCTTGACCACCCACTGGTCCGGGGAACTGGCGTTGTGGGAGGTGGATACCGGACGCCTGCAGCGCCGGATGTCGGGAGGCAGCGGCCTCGTGCGGTCGGCGGCGTTCTCACCGGACGGACTGCGCATCGTCAGTGGCGAGGCGGACGCCACGGTACGGCTCTGGAGCACCATCTCCGGGAAACCGCTCCTGTCCCTTCCGCAAGGGCCGGGTCGGGTGAACTTCGTCGCCTTCAGTCCGGACGGAGAGCGTCTCCTGTCCGCGAGCGACAGCGGTACCATCCGGGTGTGGCAGGCTGGCGTGGTTGATCAGGAGCCCCGCCCCTGAGCTAACTCGGAAAACCGACGCCACAGCGCGGCCAGTGCGTCTTTAACAACCCGAGCCTTCCCGGTTAGTGGAGGGTGGGCCACTCACCAGGCATCACCCCATCCCGACAGGTGAAGGACCAACCGGCCAATCCGATTTCCGGGTCCGTTCTCCCAGGAACCGCTTCCGACCCGCTGGTCAGCCGTCTCTGGCGGTCCAGCGGCATGCAGTACACCTGGCCCGAGCAACAACCTGGGATCCGCGCCCCAGTCACACCGGACCTTGGGATCTGCTTCTCGGGGGGGCACCCGAACTCTCTCCGCGACGATGGGACAGATGCGGGCGCTGCTGCAGATCGGATTCCTGCAACAGGCGGACTACATCTCGTCCGTGTCGGAAGGATCCTGGGCCTCGGCGGCGTTCGCCTATGATCGCGCCGGCGCCAGTTCGGATGAGCCGTTCCTGGGTCCGATCACGGAACCCGCAAAATATCACCCTGGCGGGGTTGGCGCGACTCGACCCCGGCTGCCTCGGGCATACAGCGACCGCCAACCTCGGCGACGTGCTGTTGAAGCTCATGGGAAAAGTCCACGTGGACCTCCTCTGGGAAACGGCGATTGGACAAGTCTTCTTCGAGCCCTTCGGGCTCCGGGATGCCAGCCAGCCCCCGTATTTCAGCCTCGACGCCGCCACCGTGCAGGCGATCCAGGCGGCAAACCCATCCCTCGAGTCGAGTTCCTTCCTCACCGTGCGAACGCCGGCCAGCTACCGGATCCCTTACCTCCTGGTCAACGCGACGCTCGATGGTCCGGCCGCGAACGCGCCCTATGATCCGGACCCGCGGGTGATGGTGACCTACTCGCCCCTTGGCTGCGGCATTCCGTACCAGAGCACCCTGCCGTACCCGTTCGAAGGCGGCCACGTCAGTCGGCCGGTACTGGTTGGAGGAGGGTTTATCGAGCCCTTCGCGTGGGGCTGCGGCACGCCGCTGGCGCCGCCGGTCAACGGGATGATCCGCGTTCCGCGACCACCGCGACCGTTCGGGCTGGCCTTGGCCAGCGGCACCAGCAGCGCGGCGTTCGCCGCCGCTTTCCAGCAATACCGGCCGCTGGACGGCTTGCTGCCCGAGGCGGACTACTGGCCGCCGGTTTCGGGGACGAGGACCCAACCGTGCGCCGAGCGCTTCCTCTTCGGCGACGGCGGGAATCTCGAGGACCTCGGACTCATTCCGCTCCTCCTGCGCGGGGTGAAGAAGGTCGTCGTCTTCGCCAACAGCGGCATCCCGCTGAACGTGGACTATGACCCGGCTAATCCGCCCACGGAGTCGGACATTGACAGCGATCTGTCCACGCTCTTCGGCTTTCCGACGTCGAGCGTGGACCTCCGCCCCGGAACGGCCTCGAACCTGGTCTTTCCCCGCAGTGACTGGCCGGCCCTGGTGACCCAGCTTCAAACCGCCAAGCGCACCGGCGTGCCGATGGTGGTTCCCATGACCCACTGCGTGCTGCGCAATTGCTGGTGGGGGCTGGAGGGCGGCGAGTCCGTCACGGTGCTGTATGTCTATCTCGACCGCGTAAGTTCTTGGGAGAGCTACCTCGAACGGGAGATCCAAGCCGAGCTGGCGCTTGGCCCGCTTGGCGAGTTCCGGGACTTTCCCAACTACGCGACCATTGACGAGAATCTCCTCCCGCCCCAGAACCTGACGCAACTCACCCCCAGCCAGGTGAACCTCCTCGCCGACCTGACCTGCTGGGTCGTCCGGCAGAGCCAGCACGCGTTCGCGAATCTGGTTTGAGTCCGAGACCCGTTCCCGAAGGTTTGAGGGTACCAGGATGGCGTCTTCCTAGGGCGCCGCGGGTGAGGGGTCAATCCATGACCGCGTCCTGTTTGGCGTCACTGGCCGCTTCCCGTTTTCCTCCGCCAACGTCTTGGGGAAGTCCTGCGAAGCGACAACTCACAGACTCAGCAGCGTAACGGTAGCCGGGGGGAGAGACGGGGCGCGTGCCGTCTGCGGGGTAACGATGGTGGCGCTGCCGAAGAACACGACGTAGAGGTCGGCCTGGCCCCAGTCGAATTGGTACTGGTACTGATTCCCCTGCCGAGTGGCGAAGTAGCCAGATGCGGCTGGGGCCGACGTCCCATCGCCGGTGTTGCCGGCGGGGGAATTCAAGGCGAGGACATAGGCGTTGTTACCGGCGGCATCCGGCTGGCCACCGATGAAGGCGAAGATCCCGAGCTGGGTGGTGGCGTACTTGAAGACGAGCTCCATCGAACTGGCCGCGGTACTTCCCTGGGCGGTATCCAAGGGGTGTAAGCTGAGGGGACTGCCCGTCGGAAGTTGCGCCGGTTGCTTGTCCGGGGGCAGGCCGGGGCCGTACGCCTCGATCAGAATAGGCGTGTTGGGACTCTGGCTGGTGTTGGTGATCTGCAACTGGTTCCCTTGCCAGTTCTGGACGAGGATGGTCGGCTGTTGGAGGCCCCAAGCGAGGCAGTATGTGGTGGGTGGGCTTCCGCCCGAGCTGAGGGTCAATTGACCGGCGTTGTTCTGCTTCGCCTGATTCCAATACGCCAGGACGAGAGAGCCATTCGGCGTGTTGGTCATGGTGGCCGCGTTGTACTGCTGCAACGTCAGCGGGGCCCCGCCCCAAGGATTGGTTTGCACGGCTCGATCCAGGCAGATGGTGAGGGTCGGAGTGCAGTCCATCCCGCCGTCTCCCCCTCACAGCGAGGTGAGCTCGACGGTGACCGGTTGGGCCGTCGCGGGTGACATGTTGGCGAGGTAGAGCTGAGTGGACGACCAGTTGAACTGGAAGGTGTAGGAGTTGTTGGTGGTCGTGGCGTAATAGCCCGGTGGCGCGGGCGTGGGCTGGCCGGGACCGGTGTCGCCGGCGGGCGAGTTCAAGGCGAACACATAGGCATTGTTCCCCGAGGAGTCAGGGTTTCCGCCGATCAGGGCGAGGATGGCGGGCGTCCCCGCGC
The DNA here is from genome assembly GCA_964535555.1 of uncultured Verrucomicrobiota bacterium. GTDB lineage: Bacteria > Verrucomicrobiota > Verrucomicrobiia > Limisphaerales > J093 > DSVZ01. The sequence continues at coordinate 4,994 of CAZHUS010000105.1, read as the reverse complement.
TCGCCGTGAGCGTCAGTTGCGTGTAGTTGGGGAGGGTCACGCCTTGGGCGGTTTGCAGCGTCGCGAGTTGAAGGGGAGTCCCCGCGTTCAACGTGAGAGGCGTTCCCGCTCCGGGCAGACCGGGGCCGAAGGCTTCGATCCAGATGGGCGTGTTCGAGCTGAGACTGGTGTTGGTGATGCTCAGGTTGTTGGCACCCCAGTTCTGGACCAGGATCAGCGGCTGCATCAGCCCCGACGGGACCGGGAACTTCTGGGGTACACCCCCACCCGAGGTCAGGGTGAGCTGGCCCGCATTGTTCTCCGCACTGGTATTCAGATAGGCGAGAACCAAGGAGCCGTTCGGCGTCGGCGAGAGCGATGCCGACCCGCCCGAACTCAGAGTCTGCGGAAGGCCGGTCCAACCGGGAGCACCGGCCTCCGGACGAAGAACTTGGGTTTGCACGAGGTGGAGATCGAGCGGGTGGCGACGCAGGCGTCCGGTCGAGCGCGCCCCGGAGGCGAGGGCTCCGGGGCGGGGTCTTCCGGCTTAGAGCGAGATCAGCGTGACCGTGATCGGTTGGGCTGTCGTGGATGACATGTTGGCGAGGTAGATCTCCGTGGACGACCCGTTGATCTGGAAGGTGTAGGAGTTGTTGGTGGTCGTGGCGTAATAGCCCGGTGGCGCGGGCGTGGGCTGGCCGGGACCGGTGTCGCCGGCGGGCGAGTTCAAGGCGAACACATAGGCATTGTTCCCCGAGGAGTCAGGGTTTCCGCCGATCAGGGCGAGGATGGCGGGCGTCCCCGCGCTCGCCGTGAGCGTCAGTTGCGTGTAGTTGGCGTTGGTCACTCCAGTGGCGGTGGCGCTTCCGGAGCCTGCTGCCGCGCCGAGGGGAACCAAGGTGAGGGGTGTTCCGAGGGTGAGGGTGGCCGGCGTTTGCCCCGCGATGCCGGGGCCGAAGGCTTCGATCCAGATGGACGTGCTGGGGCTGAGACTGGTGTTGGTAGTGTTCAGGTTGTTGGCCCCCCAGTTCTGGACCAGGATCAGCGGTTGCTGCAGGCCCCAAGGGATCGGCAAGTTCTGAGGCGCGCCCCCGCCCGAGGTCAGGGTCAGTTGGCCCAGGTTGTTCTGTTGACTGGTGTTCAGGGAGGCCAGGACCATGGAACCGTTGGGGGTCTGGATGCTCGCCGAGTCGTTTTGATTCAACGTCAGCGGCACACCGGTCCAGTTGTTCGTGGCGGTTCCGAGGGTGCCTTTGGCGGTTGGATTCTTCTGGTTCATGATGTTGATCTCTGTGTCGCGGTCTTGTGTGTTTCGTTGCGGTTGGTGCACCGCCGGCGTCGGCGGCGAATGGTTTCGGCCTAAGTCCGTGCCGGGGACGGAGACACGGGGTCAATATCGGTCAGAGCGAGTTGCAGGTTGCTGAGACGCAGGACCGGCGTGTTGAGGCTGCTCAGCTCCGCATACAGCGTGATGTCGAAGACCAACTGGGCGCCCGCGGGCTGCGAGGTGGGCCCGAAGGGGACGGCGTTCGTGGTGCTCCAGGTCGCGATGGCGTTGGCGAACGCCTGGGCGAACTCGCTGAGTTGGTCCGGTTGAGTGGCGTCCACCACAAACGAACGCGCCAGGACGACCGGGAGCAGGGGACTGATGGGCGCGCTCCCCGCAGGAAGGCCGGCGGCGGCGGGGACGGGGTACTGGTAACTGCACGCGACCTTCAGCCGCCGGGCCGCCGTTTGATCCAGTCCCGCTTTGGCGCGTGCCGCCAGCAGTCCCGTCAGACCGTTGCCGCTGCCGACAAGATTCTCCATGAGCGTGTAGAGGCACTGGCAGAGGCTGCTCGGGGAGGCTGGGCAGGCCACATCAATGGCGTCGTTGTTGTCAATGAACGGCGTGACCGGTTGGCTCGAGCGCACCAGCGGCGTGACGTACACGAACTCCGAGCGGCAAGTGGATGTCTGCCCATCCGCGCTGAGCGCGATGAGATTACGTTCGATCTGCACTCCGGCCAAGGCGTTCTCGGCGGTGAGGACGTTCAAGCCCTGCACGGTGACTTGGTGCGCCACCCAATCGTCGCTCCAGGGAGGCTGCGGCTGGTAGGTGTCGGTCTCAAAGGGCTGGCCGTTGGGGCGAGTGAAGTTCTGACCGAGGTACGGCTCGAGGGTGTTCGGGGCCAACGCGGTGATCGTGATCGAGGCCCCGGCGAGGCTGGACTGGCCCTGGGTTTGCGCCCACGCCAGGGTGATCAGCCGCGCGCCGTTTGCCTGAACCGCGTCCGTGATCACGTAGTTGTCGGTGATCTGCTGCAAGGGCCCGGAGCCCGCGAGCGCCGTGGTGGGGTTCCAGTCCGTGTTCTGGACGACTTCGGTCAGGCAGCTCGCGAAAGCTTGGACGGCGGCCGCCCAATTCGGATGACTTAGGTTGACCAGGATCGGCTGGAGGACGTCGTAGGCGGCGGTGAAGCGGGCCAGCGCCACGAACAGGCTGAAAGGCCCTGTGGCGGCCGCGCCAAGGTCCGGACCCGACGTCCCGCCGTTGGCGGCGCTCAATGCGGTGTTGTAGGTGATCGCACTCTGAATCTGATCATGCGCGGTGAGCTGTGCCTGGTAGGCAACGAGGTATTGCCAGGCCGCCGCGGTGCTGAACGGATTCGATCCGGTGCTGACGGGGGCCGAAGGGGTGGATCCGACGACGGCGGACTGACTCAGGATCGTCGGTGGCGTGGGGTATTGGCGGTACACAACCGGGATGACCGTCACACTGTTGGCCGGGCCGAGGTGAGGCAGGCCATCTGCGGGGTAAGGATTAACGAGCTGGAGCCAGATCGAGGGGCGAGCCTGGTCGGACGGGGTCTGGTTCTTGGGCGTCAGGTAGTATTCGACGTGGGTGACGTTGAACTGGAGATTGAAGGAGACCTGGGCCACGTCGGTCACATCCGGCGCCGCGTACAGGAATGTCAGCAGGCTCGGCCCGGTGGTGCTCACCTGGACTTGGGCCGTGGAGAGTCCGGAGCTGAGCGGCACGGCGGTGAAGCTGCCCGAGCTCGAGGCCGAGGTCGGGGCCTGCACGGTGAACTGGGTGGGGCTGACCACCGTGACCGGATAGACGCCGTCCGGCGGGGCGGTTTGTCCCTGGGCGGGCGTGAACGCCATGCTGACTTTGTCGCCCGGGTTGAGGCCGTGACTGGCCGTGGTGGTGCAGGTGACGGTGGTGCCGGTCTGCGCGAAGGACCCGGTGAGCTGCGCCTGGACCTGACCGAAAAGCGCCAGCATGCCGTCCGCAGCGGGCGGGAGCGGTGAGGCCCAGGCGACGTCGTATTGCACCAATGTGTCCACCGAATAGGCGGTCATCAGGCTGGCACGCATCTGTTGTTGGAAGACGTCGCAGGCCGCGCTCTGCTGGTCGCTCGTGCCCGTGAACGGAGAGCCGTCCTCGAACAACCAGTCCACCTCGTGACTGGCATAACCGGTGGCCAGGAGTTGCCGTCCTTGGGCCAACGCCTGGTAAGCCGAGGAGGCTTGTTCGAAGGCCTGGGCGGCCGCGGCTGGCGCCAGGAGATTGTCCACCGCCTGGAAGAACGCCTGGTTGAGCCGGTCAAGATCCACGTCCATGAAGAGCTGGCTGGTCGGCAGCGTGGGGAGCGGGCTGGCCAGGGCCGGGAGGGGCACGGTGGCGCTGTTCAGGGCGTTGTCGAGCGGCTTGGGCGAGAGGTAGCGCGGACCCGAGTTCGCGGCGGCGCCGATGTGGATGTCCAGCAGGACGCTCTGCACCGCCCAGAGCGACTGCGGGCCCGGGCGACCACCGCCGGTACCATCCCCCGCGAGGCCAAGTGATCGAAGGCGTTTCCGCGCCCGGCCAGTGCTCGATTGGGCCTGCGCCGGCTCGGTGCCGACCAAACCCACGGCCATCTTGAGTGCCGGAAAGGCCTGGACGAACGCCGCCGCAAAGCTCCCGAGGTCCGTGGGAGAATCGCCCTGGGCCGGTGCCGTGCCGACGTTCGCGGCCAGCGTGGTGGCGACATTCTGCGCGGACGGGAACGTGATGTTGCCATCCGCGTCCTTGAGAAGGGGGGAGATCAGCGTCGGGTCGCGCTGGATGCCGAACAACACGGCAATCTCGAAGGCCGGCGGCAAAGCGCCCGGGCCGGAGACTGCCACCGACAACGCCACCTGGCTCGGAAGCGAATCGGCGGTTCCCTCGAGGAAGGAGATCATCCCCTGGACGAGGTTGACCACCGAAGTCGTCTGCGCTGGCGTGAGCGGAAGTTGGACCAGACTGCTCCCGTCCGCCGCGAGCGCCAGGTTCGTCTCGAGATAGAACGACACGCCGGGACCGGTAAGCTGATCGTAAATGACCTGGTAGAGCTGAAGCGCGGCCGCCTTCTGATCCGCCGTCATCCTCTTCTTCCCGAACGCCGCGGCGCTGGGCGTCAGGTAGGCCGTGACCGTGTTCGGCGCCGGCTGGCCGTTGACGAGGAAATCGTAACTGGTGACGATCCCCAGCCAGCGCGCCACGGGAATGATCGGGTCGAACTAGAGGTTGGCACCGCTAAAGCTCAGTGGCGCGGGCAACTGGTTCCCAAACGCGTCCGTCAGGTAACACTGGACGGTGAAGTCATCGCCCAGGCTGGCATAGCGGTTGAGGGGCGTGCCCGCAGGCGCGGACTGGTTGCTCTGGGCAACGTTGTAGAGCGGCACACACAGCCGGTAGGTCTGCGTTGTATCGGTACTGGCGTTCTTCTGCGGCTGAATGGGCGCCGAGACATTGCTGGCGATGAAGCCGGTGGTGGCTTCGACCTGATAGGTCATGAGGCTGTAGAGCGCGTTCAAGGCGCTGGTGGCATCGCCGGAATCCGTCAGGTGCTGACGCAGCCGATTCTCGTCGGTCACCCCGGCCTGGACCAGCATCCGGATCAACGCAGCGCGGTCGAGTTGACTGGGCGTGGACATCCTGGCAACGGACGCCGCGGCGCTCGAAGGACGCAGCAGCATGGCGTCCTCGGACCGGGTCAGCTCGA
>CAZHUS010000104.1:0-29017 GCA_964535555.1 uncultured Verrucomicrobiota bacterium | reverse complement strand
CGCCCCGACCGGCAGACAGGAATGTCTGCCCTACCTGACTGCGGTTCATGGAGAGCCAGCGCTACGTTGAGGGCGAGAGCGCGATTTCGCTTCGACAAGGTGCCGCGTGTCTCCCATCGTCCGCAGCGCATGGACGTCCAAAACCTGGACCAAATCCCGCCGTTCATAACCAAGGACGGCTCGGAAATCCGCGAACTCCTGGCCCACCGGAACTCGGGCGTACGGAACCAGAGCCTCGCCGAAGCGCGGCTGCCGGTTGGCGGTTCCACGCAGGAGCACTACCATGCGCGGACGGAAGAGATTTATTACGTGACGCACGGCAGGGGACGAATTCAGATCGGGAACGAGGTGCGCGAAGTGCGCCCGGGAGATGCGATTGCCATCCTTCCCGGCCAACGGCACTGCATCCGGAACACGGGTCCTGAACCTCTGCGCTTTCTCTGCTGCTGTGCGCCGGCCTACGAACACGACGACACGATCATCACGGACCGCGCATGACCCCGCAAAACGTCCGCCTTTTCATCAAACCCTACTGCGGCTGGTGCCGCCAGGCGATGGCCTGGCTGGACCGAAAAGGGGTTGTCTACGAGACCTTGGACGTGGTCTCGGATGCCACGGCTTACAGCGAGATGATCCGGCTTTCGAACCAGACGCTCGCCCCGGTCATCGAGGTGGATGGGGAGGTCCTGGCAGACTTTGGGACGGACGAACTGGCGGCGTGGTGGCAGGAGCAGGGTCTGGACTGACCTCTCCGCGGTACCCTCTCGCCAGCATCGCCCGGTGGACCTGCTCCGCGCGCTCGTAGGCCCTCACAAACAGAACCCCCAGCCCGTTGGCGAGTGCCGAGAATTGCAGTCGGCGGCTCCGGGTCATGGTGCGTGCGCGTCGCGCCAGTTGCAGCCGGTGCCATTCCTCGGCAAGCACGGTGTAGTAGCGTCCCCAGAAGGCGAGCCCTTCGGCCCAGATCTTCGAGACTCCCAGGCGCCGCAAGGCGGCCACCAACTCGGGCAAAGGCGTGGTGTGCGTGAGCAGGCTCACGCCCCAGACGCTGAGGGTCGACTTGAGCCAGAGGTTGCCCGCGCGAAGAAGGCCCTGGTCCTGCCCCATCAGGCCGAGCCCCATCAGGCCCGACAACAGCCAGACGACGGAGAACCGTCGGAACAAGGGCAGCAAAGGCAGCCCCACCTTGAACGTCAGCGCGGCCAGGACCACCGCGGGGAGCGCCTGCCACCGCCATGCCGGCATCGGCCACAACGCCACCAGGGTGACTCCGAGGACGGTCAGAACCAGTCGCGAACTGGCGGTCATCACCCCGTGATGCCGGCGGCGTTCCCCCGCGGCGTGCGCCGTCCCCATCGCGCCACCAACCGGGCAACCCCCCAGGCCACGCCAAGGCACAGGAACGTCCCGATCGCGGCCGCCAGGATGTTCGAGAGCATGGGAGATTTGACCCCCGGCAGCAGGTAGTCGGCAAAAGGCGCCGACGCCGGCGGATGATCCCGTTCGACGAACGCCAGCTTCGCGCCCACCCATTCCAGCCCGTCCGGGAGTGACGACGCGAACGGGCTGAGGAGCAGCGCCACACCCAGGGCGGCTGCCAACCCGGGCAGCACGATGGCGCGGGCAGGCAAGGCCCCGGCCGGTGCCGCGCGATAGATCAGGTCAGGGCGCACTCTCCGGACGAAGGAAACCACGGCGAGCGTGATGGCGGCTTCGCCCAGACCGATGACGGCGTGCGTGATCAACATCGCGGGCAAGACCAGCCGCAGGGGCGCAGTTCCGGAGGCCGCCAGTTGGAGGGCGCAGACACCCGAGGCGGCCACGATCGAGCTCCAGGCGCCAAGAACCACGCCGATTACCCACCCTGCCCGTTCGCCCAGCCACCGGGTGCACCCGCGGAACACTCCGTAGCCGACATAAACTCCCACCAGTGCCAGGTTGAAGAGGTTTGCTCCCAGGGTGGTGATGCCGCCGTCCTGAAAGAAGAGGCACTGCACGGTCAGGACCGTGGCCAGAACCATCGCCGCAGCGTGTGGCCCGAGGAACACGGCGGCCAGGACCCCACCCAACAGGTGGCCGGAGGTGCCGCCGGCGACGGGAAAGTTCACCATCTGGCCGGCAAACACGAACGCGGACATCACTCCCAGCATCGGAACCGTGCGGTCGTTCCAAGTCTGCGAAACCCGGCGGCTGGCGAGGGTAAGACCAGCGCCAGCAAGAAAGTACGTACCTGCACAGATGGTCGCACCGAGGAAACTGTCCGGAACATGCACCGGCGAAGTCTCGATCCGACCGGTCAAACTGGCAAGTCCGAGGGGTGCACCACGGTGGTGGGGCGAGATTGACCCAAGCCAGGCGGACGAGATGGCTCTCGCGAAGGCACAGAGAGAACCGGAGGGAAAGGCACCGGGGGAGACGCGTCGAACGGGTGGATTAAGCTTACGGCGATTCGCCCCCTCACGTCGGCGCCTCCAAGTCCCTTATGCCTTACCGAACCGCCTCCTTACGTCGGCGCCTACAACGGTTTCGGTCCGACGAGTCCAACCGGCCGAGGCGCTTGGTTTCAGTTGGTCGGGCCGGAGGGCTGCGGTTCGCCGGGAACAAACTGCGCGTCCGGCAAAAAGCGCAGATCCACCTGTTCCCCGGGAATCAGCTGCAGCGACTCGGGGACGCTGACGGCCAGGGGCCGCCCGATGGGCAGCGCGCCGAAGCCCGTCCCGGGGTTCTGGACGGGCGCGGCCTCCGTGTAGCTTCCCGGTGTCCGCGGCGTTGCCGAAAGCACCAGGCTCGAGGTGATCAGATCCATGTGCCCGGCCACGTGCAGGACGCGGCCGTAAGCCACGGCCCGGGGCACGGAGCGCGTGCTCACCTCGACGACGGTATTGATCGGCGGGGTAAAGCGGGAGCCCGGCAGGAGAAAGGCGCGGATCTGTTCGCTGTGCGTCGCGGTGATCGTCACGATGGGCTCCCCGGCGGCCACATTCTCACCGGATTGCCGGTAAACCGTGCTGACCATCCCGGCGATCGGAGCCAGCAAGGTGACGGGCCCGAACTCGGCCAGGACCTGTTTCAAGCGCTGTTCCTGCAACGCGACGGCCGCCTGCCAGCTTTCCGGGATCGGCGAGTCCGTTGTGACCGGCCGGCTGGCCCGGAGCGAGGCAACGTTGGCTTCGATCTGTCGGACCGTGCCGGCGCGTGAGGCAATCTCCTCGCGCCACTTGTCCCGCTCGCGCAGGGCGAGGTCCAGGTCCGCTTGGGAAGCCACGGCTTCACCGCCCCGGTGGAGTGCGACCACGCGATCGTACTCAGCCTCGGCGTAGCGCAGTTCGATCTCGGCGGTGGCCAGTTGGACTTTCTGGTTCAACAACTCGAGACGGAGGCGTTCGAAATCGACCTTGAAGCGCTCCTGAGTCACCAGGGGATCAAGCTGCAACCGCAGGACCTCGGCCTCGGCCTTCACGACGCCCAGGCTGCTCTCGAGGTAACGCGGGTCACAGATGAGGACTTCGGCGACGGGGTGGCCGATTCGCACTTCCTCGTACGGCTTGACGTTGAGCCGGGCCAGGGTGCCGGGCTGAACACTCACCACATGAGCGCGGCGGGCTTCGACTTCGCCAACCAGGGCCGGGGCGTAGAGGTGCTGCGTCCACAGCCAGACGCAGGTGCCGAGGGAGGCGGCGAAGACCAGGGCGGGCAGTAAGCGGATGCGCCACTCGCGGAGCCGCAAGGCGGGCGGTGTAGGGATGGGCGGCAGCGATTTCATCTCCTAGACTTCCGATTCATCCTCCGCCTGCAGACTCGTCACGCGCGAAATGCCGTCCAGGCCTTTAAGTTCTCGAACCAGGTCCTCGAGCCGGTCGGGGTCGCGCAGGAGCAACCGGTAGGAGAGATCGGTTCCCCCGTAGGCCTCGTTCAGACGCTGACTCGCGCAATGCGTCCGACGACTGTGCCGGTAAAGCAGGGTCCGCAGGGAGGGCAGCTCGGCCAGCGGCCGCGCCCAATGAAGGTTCACGATGACGTCGTAACGGTGGCGGCTGCCAAAGGCCGACAACCACAGGTAAACCATGATTCCCGTGACGAGCAGCAGCACCACAATGGCCACGGGAAACCGTTGGGTGCCGCACGCCATCCCGATGACCAACGCCGACAGGATGTAACTGGTGTCCAGCGTGTCCCGCAGGATGTTCCGGAACCGCACAATCGCGAACACTGCCATCATGCCGAACGCGGTGATGAGGTTGTTGGCGAGCACCTGCATGACGGCGGCGGTCAACACCGGGATCACCACCAACGACGCCACGAAGTTCCGCGAATAGGACAGACCGCTGTGGGTCAGCATGTAAACCCACGCCAGGGTCTGACCGCCCAAGAACGCGAGCATCAGGCCCAGCACCAACAGGGGCACGCTGATGGGCGCCACCGCATGATCACCTCGAAACAACCAGTCCATCTCAGTTCTTAAGCGCCGCGGGCGAGGCCCGGTCTTCCGCCCGAGCTTCCTTGCCCCGTACCGGCCAATCCGGCACTTCGGCCCGCGCGTGCCCGTTGCGCTGGGCTCCCCGGTAGAGCCGGCCCTCACCCATGAGGGCCACACCATCGGCATACTTGGCGGCGGATCCGCGCGACAAGGCAAAAGACTCGACCAACACCTGGAACCAGTTCGGGAACCGCCCGGTGAACTTCAGTTCCAGGATCACCTGCTCGCCGAAGGGGCGCACCTCATGCTCCAGGCTCGTCAGCAGGCTGCTGGAGAACTCGGGGGCGACGCGGACATCGCGGTCCATGGTGACGCGGACGGAATTGTCGTGGGAGCTGACCCAGGCCTCGCGCCGGTAAGCCACGTGGGCCTTCGGACCCGCATTCAGGCTGAGCATCAGCTGGCTGAACCGCTGCAGTGCCACCATCTGTTTGGCCTGGGCCGAGAGCAGGTGCTCCGGTTCCGGCAGGTGCCCCGAGAGCAACTGCGGCACGGCCGAGCGCCGGACGCCTCCGCGCTGTTTGAGGATGGCGTCGTTGACGCGCCTTTTGATCTCGAAGAACACCGGCGAGTTCGCGTCGTCGTCGTAATACCGGAGGCGCAGCTTAAACCGGTTCTGGTTCCCGTTGATGGTGTCCCAGTAGGTCTGAAGGGTGTCCGAATCCAGATACAGGCTGTGGATCGGGTAGGAGCCGTCCGGCTTGTCGAACCCGTATTCGTCGGGTTCCAGATGGGAACGAACAAACTCCCGCACCCTCGACGCCTTCCGTTCGTCGATCAGGTACTTGTACTCCAACCGCTGCATCTGGAGACGGTCAGGTCCCATGGCTAGCTGGTTCGCACCGCAAAGAACTTTGGGAGCATGCGCCGCCTTGTGATCTGTTCGTCACACGGTTGTCACAGGCGATCCCCGAAAACTCTACCGTTCGCATTGTTCCCGCTCAAGGAGCCACAACTGGGCAGTCTTGTCCACGCTGTACTAAGCACGATCGATACCAAGCCTGGCACGGCATGGCGTCTCCTAATCCGCCACAAACCGGGCTCACCGCAGCGTCACCTGCAGCCCGTGGACGGGCTCCACCCCCTCGAACGAGAGGACGCCGCGATCGCACCGGACCCCTCGAAACGGATCGTTGTCGATCAGCAAATTGCCGTCGAGGTCCAGAAAATCGGTCAGATCCGCCAGGTGCGCGGCCGCGCTGATGAGGAGACTGGACTCGATCATGCAGCCGAGCATGGTCTTGAGCCCCGCGTTGCGCGCGGCTCGCAAGGCCCGGACGCCCTCGGAAATCCCGCCGCACTTCACGAGTTTGACGTTGACGGCGTGGAAACCAGCCGCACACCGCTCCACATCGCCCGCGTAGACGTACGACTCATCCGCCATGAGCGGCAAGGGCGAGCGGGCCTTCAGCCAGGCCTGGTCTTCCGCGGCCGAGCCCGCAGGCATGGGCTGCTCGACAAACTGGATGTGGCCGTCCCCGGCGAGCCATTCCAGGCGCCGCAACGCTTCTTCGCGCGTTTTCCACGCCTCGTTGGCGTCCACCCGCACCGGCTTGTCAGGCGCGACTTCCCGGAGCGCCTTCAGGTTCGCTTCATCCTCCGGGCTTCCGAGTTTGAGCTTCAAGACCGGATACGTGGCCGCGGCGTGGACCTTTTCGCGGATTTTCTCCGGCGTGTCGATGCCAATGCTGAACGAAGTGACATGCCGGTCTTTGGTGAAGTCCAGGCCAAGCCAGCGATGAACCGGCTTCCCGGCGAGCTTCGCCGCGCCGTCCAGCAGGGCCATGTTGAGCGTGCCCTTGGCGCAATAGTTACGCCCGCCGACGGTTTCGAGATACCGAAGGCTCCCTTCGATGTCGCCGAATGAGAGTTGGTAAGGGTTGACCCGCTCGAAAAAGGTACACACCGAGTCGGGCGACTCATCGTACCGTGCGGAAGGCGCGGCCTCGCCGATCCCCACCACGCCGTCGCGATCAGTCAACTCCACGAACACCACCGGGAAGGTGACCGCCCCGCCGTTTCCCCCCGGTGCCAGGCCACGGGCGATCGTCCACCGGTGTGTCAGCTTCAAGTCGTAGCGCCAGATGCGCAGTTTCATGTGCCGCAAACCCAAAAACAAACCCGGCGGCAACGCAATCCCAGACTTGCTTCGGCGTGGCCCTCGGCGCGGGAGCGCGAACCGTGCACCCCCGGGTCGTGGGTTGCTTCGGAGTGCTGCCGGGTGAGGCACCCGGCCCACACACCCGCCGCCCGGCGCGGTAGGCCAGGTGCCCTCATCGGGCGGTCCCTGGCGCCGCCAAGCTCGGAAGCACAGGACCGCGAATACGGTTTGCATTTGGCCTCCCTCGAGATCAGAGTGCCTGCGAATCACCCGGAAGTCATCCTACCAACCTCATGAGCACTCTGAACTTCTCCCGACGGTCCTTTCTCCATACGACCCTGACCGGCGGCGCGCTCTGTGCTTCGCGCGTCCTGACGCCGTGGAGCCTGGCCGCGACTCCGCGCGAGCTGCCCAAGTTACCTCCCGCAAAGATCTACACGGTCTACGCGGGACGCACCGGCGACATGTACCTGGCCCGACCGACCGAGGAACTGGCCCGCTTCCAGCAGTACTTCAAGGATCTTGAACAACGCCTCGGCAACGTGCAGTTCGTGGGCGGTGACATGATCCCGCCGTCGGAGGTGGATCAACTGGCTCAGAAGGTCAAGGGCGCCGACGCGTTGTTGCTCATCCACCTCTCCGCGCACGGCGGGGATGCCCCCGTCCTGGGCAAACTGATCGAGGTGGGGCTGCCTACGGTTCTGTTCTCCCAGCCGTTCAGCGGACACGGCTGGATGTACTTCCCGGAGTGGCACAAGCAGGGCAAACGCGTCGTGCTGCTCCCCAGCAGCGACTGGAAGGAGATCGACCGCGCGGTCGGCCTCCTGCGGGTGCCGGCCTGGATGCGACAGACCCGCATCATCGCGTGGGGCGATCCCCAGGGGACCACCGCGGCCTGCACCGCCGCAGACATCAAGCGTCGTTTCGGCGCCGAGTTGATCTCGGTCAGCAATGACCGCGTCCAGGCCCTCATGAAGGAGATCGACCCGAAGGACGCGGAGGCCGAGGCCCAGCAGTACTGGATCAGCCAGGCCCGGGAGATTGTCGAACCCACCCGGCCGGAGATCATCGAGTCCGCCCGCCTCTACCTCGCCATCAAAGAGCTCATGATCCAGGAACGGGCCCAGGCGATCACCAGTTCGCATTGCATGGGCAACCCGCGCGGCTGCCTCACGTTCAGCAAGCTCAACGACCTTGGATTTGTGGGCGCTTGCGAAGGGGACATGGACTCCACGCTCACCATGCTTCTCTTCGCTTACGCGTTCCGGATCCCGGGCTTCATCACGGACCCCGTCATCGACAAGGCCAAGAACGCGATGGTCCACTTCCATTGCACCTCGGCCACCATGATGGATGGACCCGACACCCCGCGCCTGCCCTTCTCGATCCGGTCGCAGACCGACAGCAAGGGCGGCGTGGCCTTGCAGGTCCAGAACCGCCTCAATCAGCCCGTCACCTGCGCCAAGCTGGTGAACCTCGACACGATGCTGCTCACTCCCGGCAAGATCATCGAGACCAGTACCAGCCCGATGGCCTGTCGGACGCAGTTTGCGCAGAGCGTTCCCGACGCACGGCGCCTGTTCCTCAACTGGGGCGAGAACGTGATTCACGGGGGCGTCATGACCCTGCTGCACCGCGTGGTGTTTTACGGCGAGCACATGGACGCCATGCGTGACCTGGGCGACCTGATGGGTTTCAAGGTCATCAAGGAAGGCGGACTGGCGCGTGCCTGACTCTGACCGCTCCCGGAGCCCGGGCTTCAGTCCGCAGGAACCCGCGCCGAGGCGTGCTTGGACGCGCGCGGTCTCGGTGCCAGATTCGACCGATGCACACACCATGCCGGTCCCGTAGCCTTGGGGAGCCCGGGGGCTCGAACCGGGGCCCACGCGGGTCGAGTTTCGTTCAGGCGCCGAAGCTCTTCCTGCTCCTCCTCGCGGTGCTCGGGTCACCGGGAGCCTGCTCCGGCGCCTCCAAACTGGAGGTGCGCGGAAGCGAATTCACGATCAACGGTCGCCCGACGTTCCTCCTTGGGCTCAGTTACTACGGGGCTCTCGGCGCTCGGGACAGCTTTACTAACCAGGACCTCGACGACGCCCAACGGCATGGCTTCAACTGGATTCGGATCTGGGCCACCTGGGCCGCATTCACGAATGACGTCGCCGCGGTCGACGGCGAGGGGCACGCGCGCGCCCCTTTCCTGGGAAAGCTGGTCGGTCTCGTCGCCGATTGTGACCGTCGTGGCATGGTCGTGGATGTCACCCTCTCGCGGGGCAACGGCGTCACCGGACCGCCGCGGCTGGGCAACCTCGCGTCCCACCAACGCGCCGTGGAAACCCTGGTGACCGCGCTGAAGCCTTACCGCAACTGGTACCTCGATCTGGGCAACGAGAGGAACATACGCGACCAACGGTTCGTCAGCTTCGAGGAACTGCGGCAACTCCGCGACGCCGCCAAACGGCTGGACCCCGAACGGCTCCTCACCGCATCACACGCGGGTGGCGAACTCGATCGCGAAGACCTCGCCAGGTACCTGCACGAAACCCAGCTCGACTTCCTTTCGCCGCACCGGCCGCGAGATCGCGGGTCGCCCGCACAGACGGAGCGCGTCACGCGGGACGCCCTGCAATGGATGCGCGAGCTCGGGCGCGTGGTTCCGTGGCATTACCAGGAGCCGTTCCGGCGTGCCTACGGAGGCTGGCAACCCGGCGCCGGTGATTTCATCGCGGACCTCAACGGCGCCCGCACCGGCGGGGCCGCGGGCTGGTGTTTCCACAATGGCGACGCGCGCGGTCGACCCGGAGGGGAGCCGCGACGCTCCTTCGACTTGCGCGAACGCCGCCTCTTTGAGCAGTTCGACGAGGAGGAGCGTCGGTTCCTCGACCGACTTCTGCAGGGCCACGCCGCGGGCGCGGAGTCACACATGCCCCGACCCTGGCCCGAGGCTACGCCTGCCGAAGTGGACCTGGACCCGGCGAGTCTCCGGCAATTCGTCGCCACGGTGGGCGGCCGCGGTTGTGTGATTCGTCAGGGCAAGCTCGCCTACGCGTGGGGCGATGCTTCGAAGCCAGGGGACGTCGCGTCCGCGGCGAAGCCGGTGTACGCCCATCTGCTGTTCCAGGCCCTCGAAGCGGGGCGTATTCCGTCGTTGGATGAGGTTGTGAGCCGCTGGGAACCCCGGCTGGCGACCCTCAATCCGGCACTGGGCCACAAGGACGCCGCGATCACCTGGCGACACCTGGCCACGCAGACCTCCTGCTATGGTGTGGCTGAGCCGCCCGGAACAGCCTTCTGCTACAACGATTGGCAGATGGCGCTCTTCGTCGACCTGCTCTTCACGCGGGTTTACGAGACACCCTGGGATCAGGTGGACGCGAGGATCCTGCGTCCGTTGCTCACCGGGCCGCTCGGTTGTGAGGACAATCCGACTCTCCTGGCATTCGGAGCGGCCGATCGTGCGGGCAGGCTGGCTATTTCCCCACGCGATTTCGCCCGGTTCGGCCAGTTGTACCTGCAGCGAGGTTACGGGAACGGTCGGGCACGGTTGCGTGAGGACCTGGCCGCGGCGGCCGTCACCACACCCCTGCCCGCCTCGTTCCCGCGAGCCGGGCACACGGCGGCGCCGATGCTGCCGGGACAGCGTACGCTCGGTTCGCAGCGCCTTCCCGACAATCAGACCGAGCACTTCGGCAGCTACTCCTGGCTCTGGTGGGTCAACGGGACCGAGCGATCGGGCCGCCGGCATTGGCCCAAAGCACCCCCCGATGCCTTCGCCGCCCTTGGACATGGCGGACAACGCGGGCTGCTGGTGATGCCGTCTCGGCAACTGGTGGCATCGTGGAATGACGGATCCCTCGACTCGCCCGAGAGCCAGGACACCGCGTTTGGTCATCTCGCGGACGCATGCCAGAGCCGGCCTCAACCTCCAGCCCATCCGCCCGACGGCGTTTCCGGAGCGGGCCTCGAAGACCCGCAGCGCACCGCCCGTCTGCGCTTGATCATCGAAACGGACGCCGGGGGTGATCCGGACGACGAGCAGTCCTTGGTGCGCTTCCTTCTCTATGCAAACGAGTGGGATATCGAAGGCATCATCGCCAATCGTCCGCAAACGCGGCCTGGAGAGAATCGCAATCCCGAGCGGAGCGGCTTGGGCGTTGTGAAGCGACTCGTCAAGGCCTACGGGGAGTGCCAACCGAACCTCGCGGTCCACGACCCACGTTTTCCCTCGGGCGCAGCCTTGGAGGCCGTCACCGTGGCGGGCTACAACAACACCCCCCAAGCTGTGGACCTGCTCCTTGCGGCTGCTGCGAAGCCGGATCCCCGCCCCATCTGGTACTCGGATTGGGGGACCGATCACGGCGGTTCCACCAACAACCTCAAACGCGCCTTGGACCGGGTTCTGCGTGATCGTGGCGTGGAAGAATATTCCCGCTTCAAGTCGAGGTTTCGCCTGAGTTCCTACGATCAGTTCGGCGAGCACACGGGGAGGATTGACCCCCCCTTTGCGCTTTGGGTGGACACGTTCCGGCCGGAGATCGCAGGGAAGCGCTGGTACCATCGATTCTCGGCGCTCACTGCCCGCGCCGGCGGATTCGATCTGGGCCGCGACTGCCTGACCGGCCATGGCCCGCTGGGGGCGCTGTACCCCACCAACACGACTCATGGGCAGAAGGAAGGCGACACGATGACCTTCCTGTACCTGGTGCCCACCGGAATGAACGATCCTGAGCAGCCCGGCTGGGGGAGTTGGGCCGGCAGGTACGGACGAAACCCCGACCACGCCGTCGGGGCTTACTTCTGGGCGAATAAACAGGACGCCTGGGCCGGATCCACGAACCGTGACAACACCCTCGCCCGCTGGGCCGCCGATCTGCAGCGGGACTTCCAAGCGAGGCTGGATTGGTGTGTGAAGTTGCCGAGCGCGGCCAACCATCCCCCGGAGGTGATCGTGACGACCCGGATCTCGCCTGCAGCGCCGGAGGGAGAGTCCACGAGCAGCGAGTCCGACCCTCGCGGCACTCGCCGGCCTGCGGTGGGAAGCGGGGTTTTGCGGCTGAGTGCCCGGAGTGGCGAGACCGTTTGGGCGGAGGCGGACAAGAGCCGTGATCCGGATGGACAACCGCTCGCGTTCGAGTGGTTTCCGTACCCGGAGGCCGGGAGTTATCGGGGAGCTTTGGACGTGGAGACGGCAGGACACACGCTCCGCTTCCGAACTCCCGTCGTGAGCGGGTCGCAGAGCCTACACTTTGTCCTGCGGGTTACCGATTCGGGTGATCCACCCTTGAGCCGGTACGCGCGACTGGTGGTGACAGCTGAGCCGGCCGCCTCTCGTTCGGACAAATTGTAGGCGCCGACGTGAGGAGGCGGACCGAGGGGCGAGCCTCCTCGCGAGCCGTCGTCTGTCCAACCAGCTACATCCCCCAGCCGCGGTTCAACGCATAGTAGGCCTCGTTCCAGCGGAGCTCCTTCTTGAACTCGGTCAAGGTCGTCGAGGGGCCGATCCACAGGTACTCAAGCCCGGCGATCTCCGCGAAATCTTCCATGGCCTCGCTCGTGATGGCCTGGCTGAACCCGGTGTGATGCGCCCCGCCGGCGAGCAGCCAGGCGCCGGCACCCACCGCCAGGTTCGGCTGGCAAACCCAGAGGGCCCGGGCGACCGGCAGCTTCGGAAGGGGCTGATCCGGCCGAACCACTTCCACCTCGTTGACCAGAAGTCGGAAGCGATTCCCCAGGTCGATCAAAGACGCGTTCAGCCCCGGCCCCGGCGGCGTGTCAAAGACCAGCCGCGCGGGATCCGCCTTCCCGCCGATCCCGAGCGGGTGCACCTCGAGTCCTGGCTTCCCGTCCGCGATCGAAGGACAGATCTCCAGCATGTGCGCCCCCAGCACCTTGGCCCCGCCCGGATGCAGGTGGTACGTGTAATCCTCCATGAACGAAGTCCCGCCCTTCAGGCCGGCAGCCATGACTTTCATGGCCCGGACCAGCGCCGCCGTCTTCCAATCGCCTTCGGCGCCGAACCCGTATCCCTCCGCCATGAGGCGCTGAACCGCAAGCCCCGGCAGTTGCTCCAGGCCGTGCAGGTCCTCGAACGTGGTGGTGAAGCCCTTGAATCCGCCCGTCTTCAGGAAGGCCCGCAGACCCAACTCAATGCGCGCCGCCTCCCGGACCGAGCCGTGCCGCGCGCCGCCGGGTCGCAGGTCCGCGCTCATGCCGTACGTCCCCTCGTATTCCTTGGCCAGGGCATCCACCTCGCCATCCGTGGCCTGCCGCACCAGGGCGGCGAGTTCCCCCACCCCGTACCCATTCACCGCGTAGCCCAACTGGATTTGGGCCGAAACCTTGTCGCCCTCGGTCACCGCGACCTGCCGCATGTTGTCACCCAACCGGGCGAACTTCGCTCCCTGCCAATCGTGCCAGGCGGCAGCCGCCCGGGTCCAGGTCCCCAGCCGCTGTTGCACTCCCGGCTCCTGCCAATGCCCCACCACGACCTTGCGGTTCAGGCGCATCCGGCTGAGCAGGAAGCCATGCTCGCGGTCCCCATGCGCGGCCTGGTTGAGGTTCATGAAATCCATGTCGATCGCCGCCCACGGAATGTCCCGGTTGTATTGGGTGTGCAGGTGCGCGACCGGCTTGCGCAGGAGGCGGAAGCCCTGGATCCACATCTTGGAAGGCGAGAAGGTGTGCATCCAGGTGATCACGCCGATGCAATTCGGGGCGTTGTTGGCCGCCTGGCACCGGGCCACGATCTCCTCGGGCGTGGTCAGCACCGGCTGGAACACGATGCGCACCGGGAGCGCGGCCGCTGCGTCCAGGGCCTGCGCGATCTCCTGCGAGTGCGCGGCCACCTGCTTGAGGGTTTCAGGACCGTAGAGATGCTGGCTGCCGGTAAGGAACCAGACTTCCAAGGACTTCAAGTCGATCATGTTGATGCCACCCAGGCCGACGCCCACGCAGGGCCATTTGCTACCCGGTGCCGAGAGTCGTTGTTGGTTCAGGCACCCCGGGTCGCCGTCCCTCGAGGGGCTGCGACCGGCACATGCAGCGTTCGGCTGACGTGGCGCCAGCCTACTACGGTGAGCGGCCGCAGGGCCAGATGGAATCGTCCCGCGTGCCGGGCTCCGACCGACCGCGACGAACACACCCCGTACCGCGCCCGCGCCGACGCGACGACTCGCCTTGAACGGAAACAGTCGATTTGAGTCGCCGGCGCCGAAATGATCCACTCGCCGCCATGTCCGCCGGTGTAACACCCCAGGTTTCCGTCATCCTGCCGGCCCTGAACGCCGAACGCACCCTGGCCCCGGCCATCGACAGCATTCGGTCCCAGACTCTCGCCGCCTGGGAACTGATCATCGTTGACGACGGCAGCTCGGATGGTACGGCGGCCATCGCCACCGCGGCCGCCAACCAGGATCCGCGCATCCGCATGGTGCGCCAGCCCCATGCAGGCGTGGTCCGGGCGCTCGAATCCGGCCTCGCCGCGGCGCGGGGCGAGTTCGTGGCGCGGATGGACGCCGACGACCGCAGCCTGCCCGGGAGATTGGAGGCGCAGCTTCAACTGCTGCTCGCCCGACCGGAGCTCGGCCTGGTGAGCTGCCGGGTCGAATTTGGCGGCAACCCCGTGCGCAGCGCGGGCTACGCTCACCACGTGCACTGGCTGAACTCGCTCCTGACGCCGGAGGCAATCGCCCTGAACCGGTTTGTCGAAGCGCCGCTGGCTCACCCGTCGGTGATGTTTCGGAAGGAGTTGCTCGCCCGCCACGGAGGCTACCGCGAGGGTGCGTTTCCGGAGGATTACGAATTGTGGCTGCGCTGGCTCGAAGCGGGCGTGCGTATGGCGAAAGTCCCGGAGACGTTGTTCGTCTGGAATGACCCGCCGCGTCGGCTCTCGCGCGTGGAAGCCCGTTATGCTCCGGAGGCGTTCTACGCGGTCAAGGCCCCTTACCTCGCCAGGGCAGTTCGTGCGGACCTGTGCGGGCGGACTTTGTGGGTTTGGGGCGCAGGTCGTCTGAGCCGCCGGCGTGTCGAAGCCCTCGAGGCGCAGGGAATCAATGTCGCCGGCTTTATCGACATCGACCCGAACAAGTGGGGCCGGCCCCGCCACGGACGCGAGGTCCGGCGTCCGACGGCGTTGCCCTTGAGGGAGCAGGCCATGGTCGTCAGCTACGTCGCCTCCCGGGACGCTCGCGAGCAGATCCGCGCAACGCTCGAACGCGCCGGCTTCGTCGAAGGGCGCGATGCGTGGATGGCGGCCTAAGGCGTTTGAAAACCGGCCTGGGCGCGCTACTGGTCTGCCTTGTGAACATCCAAAGACTACTTGTTCTAACCGCTTGTGCGCTTGCCGCGGCCGCGGCTCCGGCCATGGCGGCCGTGCATACCGAGGCCGTTCGTTACCGTGCCGGCGACACGGAGCTGGAGGGTTGGCTGGTGTATGATGACGGGGTTTCGGGCAAGCGCCCCGGTGTGCTCGTGGCCCACCAGTGGATGGGGTTGACGGATTATGAGAAGCGGCGCGCCGAGATGCTCGCCAAGCTGGGTTACGTGGCGTTTTGCGCCGATGTGTACGGGATCGGGGTCCGGCCGCGCGACACCGCCGAGGCCGGAGCGCTCGCGGGGAAGTACAAGAACGACCGGACGCTCCTTCGGTCCCGCCTGAACGCGGCCCTTGAGGTGCTCCAGAACCAGTCCCAGGTCGATCGAACCCGGCTCGCCGCCATCGGCTACTGCTTCGGCGGCACCGCGGTCCTGGAACTCGCCCGCGCCGGGGCGGACCTCGGCGGCGTGGTGAGTTTCCACGGCGGGCTTGGTGCCGGAACGCCCGCCGCCTCGGGCCCGATCCGTTGCGCGGTGCTCGCCCTGCACGGGGCTGACGACCCCTTTGTTCCCGCCGCGGAGGTCGCCGCTTTTCAGGACGAGATGCGGCGGGCGGGTGCGGACTGGCAGCTCGTCAGCTATGGCGGCGCCGTGCACAGCTTTACCCACTGGACGGCCGGGTCCGACAACTCGAAAGGGGCGGCTTACAACGAACGGGCAGATCGTCGATCGTGGGAGGCGATGCGGGACTTCTTCGAGGAGCTGTTTGGAGGGAAGAAGAACTGAGCCGCGAAGGTCGTAATTTTGGCGCGGGTCGCCGGACTGGATCGTCCGGCTTACCAACAGGCTCGGAAGCCTGTCCTACACCAGGCAGGTAGGGCGGGCACTCCGCGGCCCGCCGAATCGAGCGCGCCTTCTTGGACTCATGAACCGCCCGGTGAGGGCACGGGTTACAATCCGAACCGCCTCGTGGGGGCACCGGGCCTACAAGGCGCCTCGCTCAGTACCCGGTTCCTCGGCGAGCACGACGAGGCGATTCGACCCGCCTGGTGGCAGGGAACGCGACTCGGTCCTCCCGCCCGGCCAGCGCACGGAAATGCGGTCGGGAACCTGATTGGTCCCCAGCCCGAAAGTGACACTCAGCTCCGACTGGGACAGGTAGCTGCGGGTGGGCATGACCGTGCGGCGCATCCCCTTCCCCGCGACTTCGAGGCGAACGTCCGCCCCGATCGCATCCCGGTTGGCCGTCTTCCCGACGAGCTTCACGCGCAACCAGGAATGACCAAGGGCCTGGTCGTTGCGGAGCAAAACCGGTGCGGCACCCGTTTGCAGGAGCAGGACGTCCGGATCGCCATCCCCGTCGATGTCGGCGTAAGCGGATCCGCGGCCCACCATGCGCTGGAACAAGTCCTCGGCGGCCTGCGCCGGGGTGACATTCACGAAGCAGGGCGTCCGACCGCAGTTCCAGAACAACTGGGCTGGCTGGGCGTAGGTCTGGCTTTGCTGGACCTTGCTGATGTCCGGCTCGAGGTGACCATTGGCGGTAAGCACGTCGAGGCGGCCATCCAGGTCGTAATCGAAGAAAAAGGCGCCGAACTTGAGTGGAAGCCGGCTGGCGGGCCCGATCCCTTCGGTGATCGCCTCATCCGTGAAGAGGAGCGGCAACGCTTGGGCGACGTAGAGGGCGGTCATCTCGTTGGCGAAGTTGCTGATCAGAATGCCGAGGGCGCCGTCGTCACGGTAATGCGCCGTGTCGATGCCCATCGCGCCGCGGGTCTGGCCGTAGCTGTCGAAGGCAATGCCGCTCGCGGCGCCGATCTCACGGAACGTGCCGTTGGTGAGGTTGTGGAAGACGAAGTTGGGCACGGTGTCATTGGCGAGGATGAGGTCCATCCAGCCGTCGTCGTCCAAGTCGACCAGCGCCACCCCGAGGGACTTCGCGGCCGGCACGTCCGTGGACGGGTTCTTGATCCGCAACCCGGCCTCGGCCGTCACCTCACGGAAGCGGCCCTCGCCTTCGTTGTGATACAGGAGCGGAAACACCCCTGGAAAATCGCGCGGCTGCCCGTAGGCGCGCCCCACTCCGACGAGGGTGTAACCCACTTCGAAGTCGATCTCCGGCGACCACTGAACGTAGTTGGCCACGAAAAGGTCGAGCCGGCCGTCGTTGTCATAATCCACAAACCCCGCGCTCGTGCTCCAGTCCTGGCCGGACCCACCCACGCCGGCGGCCGCTGTCACGTCCGCGAACCTGCCCTTCCCGAGATTTCGAAAGAGCCGGTTGCCGTGCACGCCGGTGATGAAGACGTCCACGAAGCTGTCGTTGTCGAAGTCACCCGCGGCACAACCCATGCCGTACATGCTGATGTCCAACCCCGATCCCGCCGTGACATCCGTGAAGTGACCGTTCCCGTCATTGGCGTACAGGGCGTGCACGGAAGGCGGCCGGGCGGCGTCTCGAGATTCCGACCAGTCACGGGAGTTCACGAACAACAGGTCTTCGTCGCCATCGTTGTCAAAGTCGAAGAACGCCGCACCACCGCCCATCGATTCCGGAAGCAATTTGTCACCCCGGGCGCCGTTGTTGTGGACGAAGTGAATTCCCGCCTCGCGGGTGATGTCCGTGAACCGCACCTCGGGTGGCGTGAGGGGTGGGGCTGCCGGCAGCTGCGGAGGGGCCAGCGTCGTCAGCTGGGCCGGTGCCACGGCCGGAGCCCGCTTCAACCACAGCAGCGTGCCGCCCCCAAGTACGATCAGCAGGAGCAGCGCGATTCCCGACCAGCGGAAGGCCCTGCCGACGAAGGCGTCGTCGTAATGTGCCACATCCTCTTCCGAGGCCGGCGGGATGGCATGAGGCGAGTCGTTGGGTGGGGCACTCGCGGCCGGCCCGGCCGGAGGCGGGGATTCGCGGAGGGTGGGGTCAGTTGCCATGCAGGTCCTGGAATCCATCAACGGCCACCGCCGCCGAACCAGCCGCCGGGGTGAGTTCGAAGGCCCCTTCGCGTTGCAGCGGATATATCACGATGGCCTGCGCCGCGTGGTCCGCGGCCTTGTTCCGGCGCCGCTCGTTGCTGACCGCGCGATCCCTGGCGTTGTCGTCCGGCCGGTATTTCTCGTGCTCGCGGAGATGGAGTTGCGCGCGGTTGGTATCGCCCAATTGAACATGCAGCAGGGCCAGGTTGTAGTGGGCAGAGAGGTTCTCCGAGTCCAGCTGCAGCACCTGGTCAAAGCGCCGGACCGCGTCGCGCAGGAGCGACTGCTCGACCTGGGGTTCGCCGCGGTGGCGCTTCGCCAGTTCGAACAGCGTCTGTCCGAGTTCGCTCAGCACTTCGTAGTCGAGGCTGAAATCGAATCCCCGTGCGCGCAGGGCCGGGTCCTGATCCTCGACGATGCTGGTCAACTCTTTCACCGCCTCTTCGAGGTAGCCGTTCTGTTTGTTGACCAGGGCGTTGAACCACGCCACGAGCCAGCGCGGGGCCGGAGGTTCCGCACGCGCGGCCCGTTGGAGTGCCCGGACCGCATCCTCGAGCCGTCCTTCCTTGTAATACACCCTCGCGAGGTTGACCGGCCCATCCCAGCGCCCGAGCCTTTCCACCTGCTCGAACGCGTGCGTGGCTTGAATGAGTTCGCCCTTCTCGCTTCCCTTGTCGCCTTTGAGCAGCAGCCCAATGCCGTAATCGTTCCAACGCTGCCAGGGGGGGATCACGGGCCGCGAAGCGGCTGACGGGGAGCCCGGGGCGTCCTTGGTCACGGCCCTCGACGAGGTGTCCACGGAATTGGCGGCCCCTGGGGACGCCCCTGCCCCGCCCGCGACCGGGAAACTGACCCGGTCCGAACAGATCGTCACGATCGGCAGGTCGTTGGTGATCTGGAAGGGCATGCCATTGGTCCAGCCGCGGCCTTGGAAGTAATTGTAGAACACGGTGTCGAACTTCCGGTACTGAAGCCTCACCTCCACCTCGATCGGGTCCTGTCGACCGGGTGGCACCGTGAAACGGTAATGCACGACCTGCGCGGAGCCGGGGTTGAGCTGGTTGTTGTACAGCGGGGTGAAGATGTCCTGGGGATTGCGGCGGTCGATCCGGTCGCCGTCCTTGTCCAGCATGTACACGTTCACGAAATGGGACCAGGGATCGACTTCGCGATGCGGTCCCAAACCACCACTCCGTCCGACGGTGCGCTCGCCGCTTCGTGCCTGGGCGTCCAGCCAGATCTCGTTCGAGTCGGCTGTGCCCTGGGTGAACTGGTGCCCCAGTCGCAAGGTACGAATCACGACTTCGAGCAGGTAGGTCTTGCCCGGTTCCAGCGCGGGAATTTCCGGCCCCACGGGGGCGATCAGCGGGCTGTCGATCGTCCCACCCTCTTTGATGCCGAAGATGTCCACGCGCAGCGTGTCCTTCAGGAAGTCGGCGTGTCGCTGGACGATGTTCGACTGGCCGCGCAGATGCGCGATCGCGGTGTTGGCGCTGGGGAAGAGGTGATCGTGGATGCTCAGGACGGTGTTCGTGGGCGAGAAGAACTTCGCGCCGAAATCGCTCGAGGGCTGCAGGGGCATGTGGCAGCCGTTGCAGTTCGCCTCGGCCTGCGGCGGGTAGTAGAAGCTGCGCGCGCCGTGCCCGGACACGCCGCTGAGGAGGAAATTGTCGTAACTGTTCTGGCCGCGGAGCCATTCCTTGTAGTGGTTGAGCTCCTTCGGAATGCTCACCTTGTGACAGACCGAGCAGAACTCGGCGGTCTGGTGCAGCGGCTTGAGGAACGTCTTCTTGTGGAAGTCGGGCTTGGCCTTGATCAACTGGCGGTTGAGATAGGCCAGGACCTGGTTCGTGCTGAACGTAAACGGATAATGGGTCGGCTCCTCGATGGTGTAATCGCCGTTCCCCTTGGTGCTGTTCACGTGAACGATCGAATGGCACGACGTGCACGTGATGCCGGCGTGGGCGGTCGGGTGGTTCTCGAGGTCGAAGTTCGGGTCGTCGAACGCCCCGCTGAAGAACGGAACCGGGTCATGACAACCGGCGCACCAGCGCGACGCCTTCACGTTGCCGTCGCGGCGCAGCGCCACCGCCCGGGTCTCCTTCACGCTGAAGAGATACGCCGGGTTGTTGAACGAACTGAGGTGGTGAACGCTGTGGAACCAGCCTTCGTAGGCGTCCGCATGGCATTCCTGACAATACGTGTCCAGGGTCAGGGTGCGGGCCGGAATGAAGT
Organism: uncultured Verrucomicrobiota bacterium; assembly: GCA_964535555.1. Taxonomy (GTDB): domain Bacteria; phylum Verrucomicrobiota; class Verrucomicrobiia; order Limisphaerales; family J093; genus DSVZ01. The sequence continues at coordinate 8,921 of CAZHUS010000104.1, read as the reverse complement.
TGCCCGTGGCCGTTCGGGCCCGGGAGGGCGAGAAGTACTGCTCGCCTTCGCGCGGGCCTTCGACGCTCCACTTGCGGGGGTCCAGGCTGTGCATGAACACCATCCCCGCCACCACCGCTCCCACCGCAGCCGCCCAGCCCACGCCGACCTTCCATTTGATACGCGGCCCCGCCAGGCGGTGGAGCAAATAGAGCCAGACCGCAAAGAGCGGGGCCACGACGTGCGCCCAATACGTCAGCGACCTCAACTCCGGGTTGCGCAGTTCGAACCCTTCGACGCGCATCAGCACCACTCCGGACACCAGGACCACCAGGCTGACGGCGAAAAGCAGGTAGCCCATCCGCACCGCACGGCGGTTCGGCCGGTTCGCCGCGTTCTTGATGTGGATGATGCTGAAGACCAGGAACGGCACCAGAAGCAGAAGCCCCAGCGCCAGATGCGCCAGGAACATGAGCTGGTAGAAATAGTTCTCGTACGAAAGGCCGCGCAGCCATTCCAGAAACGTAACGCTCGCGAGGTAGGCGGAATTCGCTCCCAGCAATCCGACCAGGGCGAACACCCCCAGAAGCAGAACCTTGAGTCGCGGCCCCACGGCACGGACGTAGCGTCGCCGGGGCAACGGCGACGGCGGCATCGGATCGGCACTCCCGCTGTTCATATGGCACCTGGCCCGCCCGGCGGCGCCTGGCGAGCAAGGCCAATTGAACTACCTGATTAGCGGAGCCAAAGAAGAGCCTGAGGGACGGACTGCCGGTTCCGAGGGGCGAACTGCCGTCGAGCAGGGGCGGAGTGTTCCGGCCACGGGACGGTGTAGGCGGGGACGTAAGGAGGCGGACAACTCCCCCGGTGGGCGAGCGTCCCTTGGACCGCGTCCGGCGGGCAGCGGAGTGCCCGCCCTACCTTGTTTCCAACGGGAGGCTCCGCGCGCGCTCGTCTCCGAGGCTCCTTTGGAGGCGCCGGCGTGAGGAGGCGGACCTTCCCCGGCTCGGTTCGCCGCAGCCTGGTCCCACCTTCAAAACCACTTCGTCGCCGCCAGGCACGGCTGGTAATCCGCAAGGTACGTCAGGGCCTCCTCCGGGTGAGCCGCCACGTGGTAAAGCCCGGCGTTCTCGGCCCGGGCGAATCTCAACGCAAACAACTGCTCGAACAGCACGAGCAACGGGTCGAAGAAGCCGGCCGCGTTCAGGAGCACGATGGGCTTGGTATGTCGACGCAGTTGTTTCAGCGTAATCACTTCGAGCGTTTCCTCGAGCGTGCCAAAGCCACCCGGCAAGGCCATGAAGGCATCCGCACGTTCCTCCATCACGGCTTTGCGTTCCCTCAAGCCGTCCGTCACCACGATCTCGTCGGCGGTGGCGTAAAGCAGTTCCTCGGTCTTCAGGTAATGGGGGATTACCGCAACCACATGCCCGCCGTGCGCCTGCACCGCCCGCGCGAGTTCGCCCATCAGACCGACCTTGCCTCCGCCATAGACCAGACCCAGCCCGCGTTGCGCGAGCAAGGCGCCCAGCCTCGCTGCCACCGCGAAAAACTCCACCGGGGCGGCGTTGCTGGACGCGGCAAAGACGCAGACCGTCTTCACGACCCAACGACGGTGCCGACCAGATCCGCCAGCTGGATCTCGGCGATGGTCTCCCGCACCAGATCGGCCTGGACCAGTTGCTCCCGGGGAAAGCTGTGCGCGACCGCCACGCACCGCATCCCGGCCGCCTTGGCCGCCTGGATCCCGTTGACCGCGTCCTCGACCACCACGCATTCCTCCGGAGCCACCCCCAGCTTCCGCGCCGCGGCCAGGAAGATATCGGGGGCGGGTTTCTTGTGAACGACGTCTTCGGCGGAGACCACCGCCTGCCACATCGCCGGCGGACGCCCGATCGTCCGCAAGTTCGCCTCGATCTTCACCAGGTCGGCGCTCGACGCCACGGCGACGGCGAAGCCGGCCCGCCGACAGCTCTCCACCAGTTCCACCGCGCCGGGGAAGGCGTGCAATCGCTCCGGCACCATGTCGAGGTAGATCTCGTACGTGCGCCGTTTCGCCGCCTCGATCTCCAACGTCACCCCGTGCTGCTCGGCCACACCCCCAATGTAACGATTCTCACCCATGCCGACGAACGGGAGAAAATCCGCGGGCGCCACGTGCACGCCGCGTTCATGGAACATGGCCACCGCCGCGGCGTTGATAAGCGGTTCCGAATCGGTCAGCACACCGTCCATGTCGAAGACGACGGCCTTGGGGTCAAACATTGACATTTGACATTCTGGGATGCAGCGCGTTCAGGAACTGACTCTCGCCTCGAGCGCCGCGCCAAACAGCGCCTCGAAGTCCGCCGGCGCAACGGGGCGCGGGTTGAATTGAGCGGTCCACTGGCGGGCGGCTTCCGCAGCCAGCATCGGAATCGCATTGGCTGTTACCCCGGCCCGGCCCAGGGAGGGCGCGATTCCCGCCAGGTCCAGGAGTTGTTCCACGTGCCGGATCAGTTCCTTGACCGCCGGCTCGAGGCCGTCGCTGACGCAAGCGATTTCCGGGGCCGACGCCAGCTCGGCGTAGGCGAGGCGGATCGTGTCGTCGCGGGCGGCGTTGAAGCGCATCACGTGGGGCAACATCAGGCCGACGGCTTCGCCATGGACCACGCCGAAGTGCGCGGTGAGAGGATTGGCACAGGCGTGCGCCGCTCCCAGCATCGAGTTCTCGACGGCCAGCCCGGCCAGGGCAGCGCCCAGGAGCATCGAGCTCCTCCCCTCCAGGTCCGCAGGGTCGGCCAAGACGCGCGGCAGACCAGGCACCAGGCGCTTGAACGCCTCATGCGCATACATGAGCGAAATGGGGTTCCGCTTGCGCGTCACCGCGCTCTCGATGGCATGAGTCAACGCGTCCACCCCGGTGTGCGCCGTCACCGCGGCGGGCTGGGACAAAGTCAGTTCAGGGTCCAGGATCGCGACCCGCGGCGCCGCCTTGGGGTCAAGGCAAGCCATCTTCTGGTGCGTGTCCTCCTCGGCGATCAGGGCCGCCGACTGGCACTCGCTCCCGGTGCCCGCGGTCGTGGGGATCGCGATCAGCGGCAACATGAGTTTGGCGGCCTTGCCCACGCCCCAGTAGTCGCGAATCTGGCCGCCGTTGGTCAGGATGAAGTTGCAGCCCTTGGCGGTGTCCATGGCGCTGCCGCCGCCCAGGCCGATCAGGGAATCCGCTTCGTGGGCGCGGGCGACCTCGAGGCACCTTGCCACGTCGAGCGTCGTGGGGTTTTCCCGGACGCCATCAAATACCGCGACCGGGAACCCGGCCGCCTCCAGCAGCGTTTGCGCCCGACCCAAGTGTCCTGCCGCCACGATCCCGCGATCCGTCACCAGCAGCGGGCGTCGGCCGCCCAGTTCGCGCGCCAGTCGTTCAAGTTCGTTCAGTTTGCCAGGGCCGAACACCAGGCGGGTCCGGGGCTGGTGATCGAAGGCGGGCAGTCCTCCGTTCAAGTGGGGTGCAGTCATGCCGGGGTGGAAACCGTCATCGAAGCAGGGCGCGCGATCCTCAGCACGCCGGATGCGGCGGGCAACGGAGTGTCCGCCCTACCTGGCTGGAGTTCATGGGGGGAAGCCATGTGGGCCGTATGATGCCCGAACGCGGTATCCTGGCAACTCCCCTGCCCGGGGTGATCCCGGCGTTGCAGCTCCTCGGGAAGGCGCGGCAGGGCCACCGAGACCCGGTTCTGGACCTGCACCTGCGCCATGTTCAGTTCCGTGCGCGTCTCGAACGTCGGCGAGCCGCATTGAGGGAATCAGTGTGGCCGCCGGCGGCGGACGGCCTGCGCAGATTCAGGGTTCGGGCGCTCGCGGGCCGTGGCGCCGACGGTGGTTGCCTTGTCGCCAAACTGCGGGGCTTCCGCGGTGGCAAGCCCGCCCAACCGACGCAGAATGCGCAGGTGCGCCGCCGAGAACGGACGCTGCTCGACCTGACTCAGCTCGAGCCAATCGCCGGCGGTTGAGAACGGAAGTCCGTCCTCCACCAACTGCAGCTCGTGGACTTCCAGGGTGATACGATGTCGCGTGATCGTGTGCTTCAACGTGAACAGCGGCCTGACTCGTGCCCGCGACTCCCCGAATAGAAACCGCGCGGCAGCCGCCGCCGTCTTCCGACCCGGGACCGCCTCCGTGGACGGGAATTCCCAGAGCCCGGCGTTGATGCCGTGATCCGCACGCTGCCGGACGAGCCAGTGAGAACCACGGCGGCAGACGAACACGTGCACGCGTCGCTCGATGGTGGTCGGACGCGGGGGAAGTAGCGGCAGCTGGTCCGCGAATCCCTTCGCGCGCGCGACGCATTGGGCCCGCACCGGGCAGACGTCGCAACGGGGCTGGCGCGGGGTGCAGAGCGTGGCCCCGAGTTCCATCAAGGCCTCGTTCAAGGTCCCGCACGGTCGATCCTGCACGCGCTGTCGCCTCCAAAACGCGCTCCCGGACGGCACCGGGATCGCCAGGCCGGCGGCAGCCGTGCGTACCAAGGACTGTGCCAGTCGTCGCAACCGCCGACGCACGGGGGCACGGTCGACGCGTTGCCGGATGCCTGCCAGTCGCGTCAGCACGCGAATCACGTTGCCGTCCAGGACCGGTACCGGCTGGTTGTAGGCAAGGCTGCAGATTGCGCCGGCCGTGTACTCGCCGATCCCTGGCAGCGCCAGCACCGCTTCAAAATCGCGCGGGAACGACCCTCCAAAGTCCGCCACCACCGCCCGCGCGGCATCGTGGAGATGGCGGGCACGCCGGTAGTAACCCAGGCCCTCCCACAGCTTCAGCACGACCTCGGGACGGGCCGCCGCCAGGGCCCGGACGTTGGGAATGGCCTGCATCCAGCGGCTCCAATAAGGAACCACCGTGCTCACCTGGGTCTGCTGCAGCATCACCTCGGAGATCCAGATCGCATACGGATCCCGCGTGTGGCGCCATGGCAGGTCGCGAGCGTTGCCCCCAAACCACTCGAGCAGCGCGCGGACCGCCGTTTCGACGCTCGGCATGCGCCGAGGGTACCGGCCTCGCCCACGCGCGCAATTCAGCCGTCCGGGTCGTCCGGGTGTGGCAGCGTTGACGGCGCAAGAATCGCGGCAAATCATCCACCCACGATGGAACCAACGGACGACATCAAGACGCCAGCCACGCGCTCTCAGGCTGAATGGGAGCACCTTTTTGCGACGCTCCCCCCGGCACCCAGGGACATCGGCACGGTGACAGCGATCGTATGTCGTCAGGCGACAGGAGTTCATGAGGCCCTCGAGCGGGTCTGTCTCTCGGTGAACGACGGCCTTCCCGGAGACGCCTGGGGTCGGCGCACCCCGCCGTCCGTCGAAACGCAATTGACCTTGATGCGAACGGACGTTGCCGAACTGCTGGCGCAGCCGCTCACCACGGCCGGCGACAATTTCCTGGTCGAACTGGATCTGGCGGCGGCGAATCTCCCTCCCGGTTCCCGGCTCCGCGTCGGCGAGGCGATCGTCGAAGTGACGGCCAAGCCCCATCTGCCCTGCCAGAAATTCGCCCGCCGGTTCGGACTCGGCGCATTCCAGTTCGTGAACACGGCTGACGCCCGCCGACGAAATTTGCGGGGGCTGCATGCCCGCGTCCTGACGGGCGGCGAAGTGGCGGCCGGGTCGCGCATCGAGGTGCTGTCACGGCCTGCGCCGATCCATTAACCGCCCCCGGAGCGCGGACTTCAGTCCGCAGCAAGCCACGCCTGCGCAAGGACGTCCCTGGGGGCCGAAGCCCGCGCTCCTCACCGGTTCCTGGACATCGGAGGGATTCGCCCCGGCCGCCTTTTGCAGTGGCACGGGGCCGAGCGTATGCTGGGCCGCCGTGAAGGAACTGACTCCGTCGTCGACCATGACCACGCCCGCGTTGGGCCGCACCCGGGCGGCGTTCGGGCTGGCAGCCTGGCTGGCGTTGGTCTTCGGCGTGGCGGCGGTGGCGGGGTACTTCGCGCCCGGCGAATGGTACGCCAGCCTGCGCAAGCCTTCTTGGAACCCGCCGAACTGGGTGTTCGCCCCCGTATGGACCGCGCTTTACCTGCTCATGGCTGTGGCTGCGTGGCTCGTGTGGCGTGAAGGCGGTCTCGAGCGACACGCCCGGGCGCTGGGGTGGTTTGGGCTGCAGCTCTTCTTGAACGGGCTGTGGTCGCCGCTGTTCTTCGGATTGAAGCGCCCGGGGTTGGCCTTCCTGAACCTGGTGCTCCTGTGGCTGGCGTTGGTCGCCACGATCGAGGCGTTTTGGCGTGTCCGTCGGACCGCCGCCGGTTTACTCCTGCCGTACCTGGCGTGGGTGACCTTTGCCGGCGCCCTGAACCTGGTGGTGTGGCAGATGAACCGGTGACCGGCAGGTCGTGAAACGAAAGTTGAGCCGCCACCAGGCTGCGCCGGGCTGAATCGCCGGACGGGTTACTTCTTCTCTTCCGAAGGCGTGATCGCGAACGCCACCTTTTGAATCCCGGCCCGCCGTACCGTGTCCAGCACCGTGATCACGGCGCCATGGGAGGCGTCCTTGTCGCCGGTGATGTAGACGGGGAGGTTCGTGTTCACATGGACCCGGTTGGTGAGCATCGCGTACAGGTCCCCAAGGCTCTTGCGTTCCTCGCCAACGTACACGTCCCCGAGCTTGTTCACTCCCACGTTGAAGATCTCCGGCTTGACGTCCCGACCGCGCGCGGTGGCGGTCGGCAGATCCACCTTGATCGACTGCAGTTTGATCATGCTCAGGCTGACCATCATGAACGAGGCCAGCAAAAAGAACATGATGTCGATCAGCGGGATGATCTCGATCCGCGCCTTCTTGTGAGGGACTGGAGAACCGATTTTCATGCGGATACAGGACCGCGGATCAGCGGGCGATCACCGGCGGAGAGACAGCGCGCAACCATGACCTCTCGGGCCTGACCGGCTCACGCCTCGGCCGCTTCGCGCCGGATCTGCAGCGTGTCATACCCGGTCCGGGTCTTGGCCGCGTTCACCATGACCTCGATGTTCGTCGCCGCCGTCTCCAGTTCGAACTGCAGCTTGGTGGCCATGCTGGTGAACAGGTTGTACGGAATCAGGGCGATGATGGCGATCCCGAGGCCGCAAGCGGTGGCGATCAGCGCTTCGCCAATGCCGCCCGTGACCGCCTCGACCTGCACCTCGGCGCTCCCCAGCTTGAGGAATGTCCCCATGATGCCCGTGACCGTTCCGAGCAAGCCGAGAAGGGGGCCGAGCGTGACGAGAGTATCCATCACGGTCAGGAAGCGACCCGCCTTGCGCAGTTCAACCCCCGCCGCGACCTGGAGCGCGCCCTGAAGCGAATAGTGAACATGGTTCAGTCCATGCCAGATCATCCGCAGCACCGGATCGGTCGAGTCCTTGGACTGACGGGACGCCGCCCCGAAGTCACCGCTTTCGAGGGACGCCAGCACCTTTTCGAGCGCCGCCGGGTCGCGTCGACGCCACTGGATCAGCCACCAGATCGCCCGCTCACCCACCACGCATACGGTCACGATGGTCACCGCCAAGATCGGCCACATGACCGGCCCACCCGCCTTGAACGACTCGATAACGATGTTGCCGAACATAGATTTCCGTGCTGATCCAGCCCTCAACCATTCTCCCCGCCACTCGTTTGACCCCGCTCATCCCGGCCCGCAGGGCGCGACCTTATACGGCGCTGAGTCACCCTGTCCATCCCGGAGTTGGCCGCGCGGCCTTCCTGCCTAATTGGCGCGCATTTCGCAGGGCCACTCGTAACGCTTGATCTCGCCGGGAGGATCAAAGCGCCAGCGCATCTTGACGTGCTGCAACACGCGCCGGTCGAACTCGTCGTTGCCCGAGGGCTGCTTGACCTCCACCTTGGTCTTCTCGCCGTCGGCGCCGACTTCGATGTAGATCATCACCATGGCGGATTCGCCGCGCTTCAGCAGGCCCGAATAGAAGGGCGGGGTGGGAAAAATGCCGCGCGGCCCGGAACCGCCAAGCCGAAAGCGCTCGACCCGGGGGGCCACGCTGGGCGCCGCCGGGCGGTCGGGCGGGACATAGCGGGGAGGTGGTGGCGCGAGGTCGGCGATCTTCGCAATCACCACGTTGGTCGTGTCCACCTGCAGGGCGAACGCCACCGAGGCGTCCGCGGCCGCCACCACGAGGGGTTGAAAAGCCTCGGGTGGAGCCTCGGGCAGCTCCTCGGTGGTCACCTGTTCAACCTCGGGTGGAGGCGGGGTGTCGACAGGAGGCGGCAACTGCACCGGCATGAACTCCTGCATTTCCGGAAGGGCTTTGTCCCGGTACTCGCGAGGTTTAAGGATCCCGAGAATTCCGATGGCTAGGAACGCCGCGAACACCGAGTTGGCGTAGGCGTACTTGGCGTAGCTGTCGCGGTTGGCGGCACGAAAACAATACTGCGCCAGATCCGAACGGAACTGGTAGTGTGGCGTAACGTCCACATCCGCCGTGCTGGAACTCGCATTCATCAGTCTCTAACCGACCGGCGCCACGGAACCGCTCTCCCGGCACACCCCCGGTTCCGCGTCATCCCACGCCAGACGCAGGCTTACTCTAGGCGGTCGGCGGTCGGGCGCAATACTGAAAGCCCCAGCCGCCCCGGCCGGGCGTCTATCCGTGCTTTCCGGGAGCCGCCCGGTGAGCGTACCAGGCCTGCGACCTGAAGGCCGGGTCCCCCGACCCGTCGGGACGGGTTCGTGGCCACAGCGCATGGCCGTCAGGTCATGGGAGCTTTCCATGAACCGCCCCCCGGAGCGCGGACTTCAGTCCGCTGGAACCCGCGCCGGGTTGGGGACGTCCCTGCGGGCTGAAGCCTGCGGTTCGCAACGGTTCCTGGTCCCCACGCGCGCCGGTCCTGCCGGCGTCCCTGCTCCCCATGAACCTGCTCGGAAAAGCGGGGATGAATCCCCGCACTCCAGGCGCTTCGCG
>CAZHUS010000103.1:0-29279 GCA_964535555.1 uncultured Verrucomicrobiota bacterium | reverse complement strand
TCACCTCAAGCACGTCCTCGACCAGAGGTGCGTCATCATGGCGGTCGCGTGGGTTTACGGCCGGCTCGGGCAGCGCGAGGGGCCACCCTAGGCGGTCGGTGAAATCTTTGGCGGTCTGCTCCTCGGCCCGTCCGCCCTGGGCCTGGTCTGGCCGGAAGGCATGCGCGCGTTGTTCCCCCCCGAAACGTCGCAGTCATTGCAGCTCCTGGCCAAGATCGGGCTGATTCTGCTCATGTTCCAGGTGGGCATGGAATTCGACTTCGGGCATTTGAACACGCGATCCCGCACCGTGATCGTGGTTTCGGCGGTGGGAATTCTGGCCCCCACGTTGTTGGGCATGCTGATCGCCCCGTGGCTGCACCGCGAGTTCGCGCCCGAGACCAACCTGGTCGGCTTCCATCTGTTCCTTTGCATCGCGTTGAGCATCTCCGCCCTGCCCATCATGGGCCGTATCCTGCTCGAGATGGGCCTGGAGCGAACCCCTTTGGCAGTCATCGCGGTCTCGGCCGCCGCCCTGGACGACGTGGTTGGCTGGATCATGCTCGCCGTCGCGACTGCGCTGGTCACCGCCAAGTTCAGCTGGGGGCCGCTTCTGATCCAGGTGTTCGGCGTGACGGCATTCTTCCTGTTCCTCATGGCCGTGGCAGGACCCGCGCTCCGACGGTTCTGGCGTTGCGCTCGCTGCGTCCCTCCCGAAGACCAGGGCGGCAAGGCGCTCACACGGCTGCTTGCCTGCACGTTTGGGTTCCGGTCCCCCGCGCTCACGTCGGCCGAATGCGGTGTTCGCGGCACGTGTGGGCTCGTCCCCGGTGCCGCGGGCGCGACGGCGATGCCCGCCTCGTTCCTGGCGGTGATGCTCATGGTGCTGTTCGGCTGTGCGCTGGTGACCAATCTGCTGGGCGTGTTTTCAATCTTCGGCGCGTTTCTGCTCGGGGTGGCGCTGCATCAGGAAGTGACGTTCGTTCGCGCCTGGCGGGAGCGGTTTCGGGACTTCGTGCTGGTCGCCCTGGTGCCGATCTTCTTCACCAACACCGGCCTGCGCACCGAGATCGGTTCGCTGGCCACCCCCATGGCCTGGCTCGGCTGCGGCGTGGTCCTCGTTGCCGGCGTCGTCGGCAAGCTCGGAGGCTGCTACGCAGGCGCCCGGTGGACCGGCACCTCACCCCGGGAGGCCGCGTGTGTGGCGGCGCTCATGAACACCCGGGCTTTGATGGGGCTGGTGGCGATCAACATCGGCTATGACCTCGGGTTGCTGACCAAACCGCTGTTTACGATGTTCGTCATCATGGCGCTCCTCACCACCGTCATGACCGGGCCCCTGCTTCGGTGGTTCCTTCCCGCGGATCTGCGTTCACCCCGGGCTAGCGACGTGCCCTGGCGTCGGCCACCAGGATCGTCCGCTGAGACCCTCGCCGCAGGCCCGCCGCCACTTGCCGACTGACGCCTTCTGCGGTATCAGGAGGCATGCGCAAGGCGTTTGGACCACTCGCGGCCGGGGGGATCACGAGTCTGCTGCTGCTCTTGGGAGGATGTGCCACCGAGCCGGTTACCGGACGAAAGCAGCTCATGCTCGTTTCCAGTTCGGAGGAGTTGCAGCTCGGTCTCACCGAGTTCAACAAACTCAAACAGACCGTCCCCATCAGCAAAGATGCCCAGGCCCAGCAACTGCTCCAACGCGTGGGCGCCCGGATCGCCGCGGTCGCCGACCTGCCCAACGCCCAATGGGAGTTCGTCCTCTTCGAAAGCGCCGAACCCAACGCGTTTTGCCTCCCGGGCGGCAAGGTGGGCGTGTACACCGGCATCCTCCCGATCACGAAGGATGAGAACGGCCTCGCCACGGTCATCGGACATGAGGTTGCGCACGCGGCCGCACACCACGGCGCCGAACGCATGAGCCAGGCCATGGCGATCGGCACGGCGGGGAGCCTCGCGAGCGGCTATCTGGGCAGCGAAAAGCCCGAGATGCAGGGTTACTTCGACAGCGCCTACGGCGTCGGCAGCCAGCTTCTCGTGGTGCTACCGCATAGCCGGGGCCAGGAGGCGCGCGCCGACCAGATCGGCCTCATCTACATGGCGCGGGCCGGCTACGACCCCGAGGCCGCCGTCGGGTTTTGGCAACGCTTTGCGGAGTTCAACCGGACCCATGGCGGCAGCGAGACCATGTGGTTCCTGCGGACGCACCCGCTCGACGAGGATCGGATCGCCAACCTCCAAAAGTACCTTCCGGAAGCCCGGCGCGAGTTCCGGCCGGCGCAATGACAGGGCATCGGCCTGAACATCGCCCCCGTCCGGCCCCCGCCCACGGCTTCACGACGGGTTGTTCGTGAGCAACTCGCGTTGCCAGGGCAGCAACTCCGCCAGCGCTTGTTCGCCATCTGCGGCGAGGGCCACCAGGGTCGCGCGGCTGGCGATCAGCGTCGGGTCAATGGCCAGCCGGCTCGCCGCCCGATCGCGTCGGTGGCGCAGTCGTTCCAGCTGGTTCTTCTGCCCGGTGGTCAGCCTCCGACCCCGGTGCTTCCGCGGGCGAGGCCAGTCAGACTCCGGGAGGGCCTCGGCGACTCGAATCGCGTCCAGCAGCCGTTCGCGCCGGCGCGGTGAGTACCGCCGCGGAATGAACCGGTCCGGGGGATCGCCCTGGGCAACCGCGACCGCCAGGCTGAAGAGGAGATCGTGACTGAGCACGAAGAAGGGAGGCCGGTTGGCGCGGGTGGCCTCCTGTTCGCGCCACTGCCAGAGCGCACGCAAGTAGGCCAGAGCCCGGGGCGTGAGCAAGTCCGCACTCTTGATGCGCCAGGCCTCGTCGCTCCGATCCGGCACCGGCTGCGTCGCCTCCACCAGGGCCTGGCGGCAGAGTTGGACGTGCCATTCCAACCGCTCCAACTCCGCCAATCGGTGTCGCAAGGCCTGGGCCAGTTCGTGGAGGTAGCGGGCATCGTTCAGCGCGTACGCAACCATCCGCTCCGTCAGGGGCCGCCTTGACCAGTCGGCGCGTTGCGGCCCTTTTTCCAGAACCACGCCCACGTAGCGCTGGAGCAGGTCAGTCAAACCAAATTGCGTGAGGCCCAGCAGCCGCGCCGCCAGCATCGTGTCAAAAACCGACGCCGGCACAAAACCATGGCCACGGTAAAGCAAACGGAGGTCGTAGTCCGCGGCGTGCAAGATCAGTTCCCGGCCGGCCATCGCCTTCCACAAGGGCCGCAAGTCCAGGCCCGCAAGCGGATCCAACAGGCGCACATCGCCGTCCAGGGCAATCTGGACCAGGCAAAGTTTCTCCGGATAGGAATGCAGGCTGTCCGCCTCGGTATCCAGTGCCACCCATGGAGAGGCCGACAGCTTCGGGAGCCACTCCGCCAAGGCCGCATCCGTCGAAATCACGGCGGCACCATAGCCCTCGACGGCGCCGGCGAAAAGCCCGGAATACCGGCGCCGAATTCCCCACTTGGCAAGCGCCAGGGACCGGGGCATGGTGAGCGGGCTGACTAACTTGATCGTTAAGATGACTTGGTGGTCACCGATGCGGCCAAACTCACTCCACCTGACCCTCGGGTTGATCGCGGGCACGCTGCTCCTCGCGACCCGTCCCCTGGCCGCCGACCCGGTCCTGGACTGGCACACCCTGATGCTGGACGCCATCCGGAGCGACAACTCCGGTCCCACGTTGTCCACCCGTAATCTCGCGATCCTCGGCCTGGCGCAGGCCGATGCCGTCAACTCCATTCAACCCACGTTCCAGCCCTACGCCTTGTACGTCCCTGCGCCGGACGGAGCCCATGCGGATATAGCCGCCGCCGCGGCCGGCCATTTCGTTCTCACCCAGCTTTACCCCAGTTTCCGAGCTCGCGCAGATCAGCTCCTGGCGACCTTCCTCGACCGCATCCCTCAAGGTTTGGAGCGTGACGCCTCGCTGCTCTTCGGAACCGAGATCGCCATGGAAGCGGTTTCCGCACGGGATGCCGACGGGGCCAACACCAGCGTGCCGTACATCCCCAGCGACCTCCCGGGGCAATGGCGTCGCACCCCCCCCTTGTATCGTCCGCCACTCACTCCCCACTGGCGCTACGTCACGCCATTTGGGATCCCGGACGCCACCCGGTTCCGGGCCTTGCCTCCCCCGGCGCTGGACTCTCCCGAATACGCCGCCGCCATCAACGAGGTCCGCTCGCTGGGCGCCCTCGACAGCACGAGCCGGACCGCCGAACAAACTGAGATCGCGCGCTTCTGGTCCGACTTCAGTTACACCGCCATGCCGCCCGGTCACTTTCATGAGATCGCGATCGCGATCTCGCAGGCCCGGGGACTCAGTCTGGCCCAGAACGCCCGCCTCTTCGGCCTGCTGGGCATGGCGCAGGCGGACGCCGCCATCGTTTGTTGGGAAACGAAATTCCATTACAACCTGTGGCGTCCGGTCACGGCCATCCAGCGCGCCACGGAAGACGGCAATCCCGACACCGAAGCCGACCCCGCCTGGGAACCGCTCCTCGCCGCTCCACCGTTCCCCGAGTACAGCTCAGGCCACAGCACCTTCAGCAAGACGGCGGCCACGATCCTTGCGGCGGTGCTGGGAACAGACCAAATCACGTTCACCGCCCGCTCCGACACCCTGCCCGGCGTCTTTCGGCAGTTCACCAGCCTGAGCGCGTGCGCCGACGAAGTGGGCATGAGCCGCATCTACGGTGGAATTCACTTCATGTTCGGCAACCTGGCGGGAAAGCAGTGCGGAGAAGCTATCGGCCGGTACATCGCCCAGAACTACCTCCTGCCATTGGAAGCCCTCCCACGGCTGGTTTGCGACGTCACCCCGCAAGGTCGGGTGCGCATGCTCCTCCACGGCTGGCCCGGGTCGCGCTACACCGTCCAGGCCACGTCGGATTTCATCACCTGGACCGGCGTGCACGAACTCGAAGCCAAACCGGGAGGAGCCGAGTTTCCCGTGGGCCCGAACCTTCCTGACGATCCGCCGGCGCGGTTCTTCCGCGCGGCAGAACTCGAAGCCGACACGGGGCAACCCTGACGCTCAAGGCGCTGCGGCAGGCTCGATGTCCAGCCTCAGCACGGCGTAACCGTCGATCTCGAAATGCTCGACGAGAAGCTCCACGTCTCCCTCGACCGCCTGCTGGAATTCTCCGGCGTCCTGGGTGGGACCGTGCCAGGCCCAGTTCTCGATGACCTTGCGCCCGGCCACGAGCACGCGAACGCCATCATCGCTCAGCGACGTGAACCGCCATTTTCCCGCAGGCAACCTCAAGCTCGCACGCGCGATCATCCCGAAGTGATCACCCGCAGGTCCTTTCCGGGTGAGTTCCTCGCCCAGCCCCATGTCCTTCGGGCCACGCCAACCGTAGTTCAGATCGAGGGCTCCGATCTGCTGAGGGATGGCGGCGGGGCCATCCGCCAGCTTTCGCCAGCCCTCCAGGCTCTGACGGGGATCGGTCTCCGGCGTCCAGGCGAAGAAGACGGCCTGCCATTTGGCGGAGACAATGGTACCGCGCAGCACCCGTTCGAACCCCTCGCCACGCATCGCCAACTCGAAGGGCGTCACCCCCGCCCCGGTGTGGATCCGGATGAGCTCGGCGCCGGCCGTTTCGGAAGGACCAACTTTGAGCGTGGCCTCGCTCGCGCGCAGGTTCACTTCCAGGTTGCGCACGCCAAACACCTCCCAGCCCTGCTCTCCGCTGCCGCCCGCCACCGCTCGCACCAACGGACTCTCGTGATCCCAAGGCCCCCAATCGTCCATGAGGATTTGTCGGCGCCCGCGCAAGGCCGTCCGGGCCCCAACCGGGCGCGATTCCCCGAGGATCTTCACCTCCGGAATCTCCCATCGAGGCACCTCGGCATGGCGCTGCGGCTCGGTGCCGGGTTTGACGGCAAACTCGACCGCGTTCGTGACGCCCAGGCGCAGCTCGTTTCCCACGTAGACGTTGTCGTGCACCCGATTCGTACCGTCATCGCGCAACTGCAGCACGATGAGCTTGTCCGTCGCCCGAAGACCCGGGAACGGATGACCTGCGTCCACTTCGAAGCGGTTCTTCGCGATCACATTCCCACTCACGCCACGGTCGTTCCCCGCGACGCCCGGCGACTTGAGCAGGGCGGCGTCGTTGTCCCACCACAGGTGAATGGCGCACTTGTTGTTCCGGAACGTGTTGCCAACGATGCGATTGGCTGAGGCATGCTCCATGTTGACGCCGCCCCGCTCGAGGCCGTACGCCATGCCACCGTTGCCCTCGAACAGGTTCTCGGCGATGAGGCTGTCGCTGGAGTAGCCGCCCCAAACGCCGCAAATCGCGTTCTCCACCAGACGGTTTCTCGCGAACACGTTCCCCTCGCTGAAGGTCAATTCGATCCCGTGCGCGGGAGCGTACGAGAAGTCGTTTCCGAGCAGGACATTCCGGTTGCAGCCCCGCGCGCTGTAATCGCGAGCCACCTCGGGCGGGACCCGGATGAGCTCGTCCACCTCCTGCCGGCCGGTCTCGCGCCGCAAGCGCTCCCGCTCGCGCTCCAGCCACAGTTCGCCGATGGCGTCACGTCCGCCGAACCCAAAGAATCCGTCGCCACCGTGCGTCGCCGAATTCTCCGCGAACACGTTGTCGTTGCACTGCTCGAAGCAGAGGATTCCCGCCGAGTCCTGCCCCCGGTTGTACACGCCCTCGACGTGGCCGCGCACGCAGAAGTCAAAGGCGTTTCGCGTGATCACGTTCCGGCTGCTCCGCCACAGGGCAAGTCCCCAGCCGGACAGGAAGGAGCAGTCGTTGTCGTAGATTCGCGAGTCTTCCACCCGATCCAGGATGATGCCGTTCTGGCCACGCCGGACACGGAGGTTGCGGATGGTGATGCCCCGCGACTCCTCAACGCAAACCGCGCCGCCGTACTGCTCCCGCCATTTCACTTCGTCATTGTTATGCGGAAAGAGCCAGTCACCGCTGTCCTCGGCCTGGGGTGTCGAGCGAAGGTGCTGCCGGTAATTGTCGGAAAAGTCGCCTCCGTGGAGGGCAAGTCCTGAAGCTCGCGTGGCCACCAGGCCGTTGAAGAAGCCGTGGACGCGCGCGTCCTCGATCGTCACGTCCTGCTGCCCCTCGAGGCGGATGCCGATCCCCCGCAGCGAATCCCACGGGACGCCGGTGGGCGCCCCACGCAATTCGCTGCCGGCGGCAAAGCGGATCGTCACACCCCGGGCGGCAACGTGCAGCACGCCGTTCGTGTTCAAGTCGGCGATGACCTGGCCGGCCGGGATCTTCACGACGCAGGACTGTGTGATGACCGTGTCGTCCCGCGTTACTTCAACCACAGGCAGGGGTTCCGCCGCGGGGCGCGCCAGGAACACCAGCGCCAGCCCGGGAATCAGGCATCGCAACATGCCCGAAGCGTGCGGCAGGAGGGCGGACGGCGTCAAACGCGGACGCGACTGGCGGAGCGTTGCCCGCGTGGTGTGGGCGGCGCGCGGAACCGGTTCGGGCACGACCTCCGCGCCACGCAAGGTTCCCCGGGCGGCGGCTGGTGCGGACTCTGCAAAGTCTGCTCGCCCGCAGGCGGGACGAACGCGGCACCGGACCCGGCCCAACCCCGCCTGGCAACGCGGCCTACTTCGCAGTCGGGATTTCGAGCACCTGCCCGTCCTGCAACAATCGTGCCCGTAACGCGGCATACGGCACCTCCTGGACCGCCGTTCCCCCTTCCATCGCCAGCACCGCCGCCGTCGCCGCCGATTGCGCCAGGATCATGAAGACCGGCTCCATGCGAATCGACCCGAAGGCGATGTGCGAACTCGAAACGCAGACCGGCACCAACAGGTTCGCCGCCTCGCCGCGCCGCGGCACCAGCGCGCCGTAGGCAATCTCGTAAGGCGCCTTCAAGCCGACGCCGATGTCACCCTCGTTCTGGACGTAACCCTCCGGCGTCACGTAACGCTGCACGTTGTGCGAGTCGATCGTGTACGACCCCATGCCGACGGAGTCCGGCGTCGGCCGCTTCTTCAGCAACTCGTTCTCGGTCATGACGAACTGGCCGATCATCCGCCGCGCCTCGCGCACGTAAATCTGGTGGGGCCAGCCGCCGTTGTCCTGGAACTCGTCCTTCGGGAGCCCATATCGTCGCATCCTCTCCTGAACGTCCTTCGGGACCCGCGGGTCGTTCGCGATGAAATAGAGCCAGCCCTTCTGGTAGGTCTCGTGCTCCTTGAGGATCTGCCGGCGCCTCTCGTAAGTCGCCTCCGGGTAATCATAGTTGTACCCGAGGTTGTCGGTGCTCATCGGGCCGTGGTTGTTCGTGTCCGTCTTGTGGTTCGGGATCGGGTCGAACTTGTCGAACGTCTCCCGCCAGCCCGCGTCGAAAACGCGCACCAGCAGCTCATACTGGCCCGGGTCGTAGCCTTCCGGCTTGGAGAAGGGGATGCGGTTTGCCGGATCATCCGTGAGGCACATCCGGTAGCAGTAGGCCTGCACCCGTCGATCTGCCTCGCCGTACTTCCCGGGGGGCTCGGCGCTGATCCGGGGCAGCAACCCGCTCCCGGGATCTCCCGGAACCACGTACGGACTGATCTTCGCCTCCACGGCGCCGAAGTGGTGTCGATGATGGAGCACTCCGGTCTGGATACCATTCCATTGCTCCTCGTACGTGCGCTGCGCCTCCCGGCCCACGTGGTACGCGACCCCGGACGCGGCAAGCAGGTCGCCTTCGTAGGTCGCGTCCATGAACATGCGCCCGCGGAAGCGCCTTCCACTCAGCATGCGGATCGACTGGATCACGGCCGCTTGCTTTGAAACGCCTTCCTGGCGGTCGAGCCACTCGTCTCTCCAGACCGGGATGCCGTGCTCGCGGATCAACGCCTCGAAGATCTCCTCGGCGACGTGCGGTTCGAAGATCCACATCGTGCGTTGGTCGCCGTCAATCGCCGGGGTTCCTTGGCCGCGATTGCCATACTCCGCGCGCTTCTGCCAGCGCCACGCCGCCGGCTCTTCGTAGTGCTTCCACACCCGGTGGTAGAACTCCCGCGCCAACCCGCCAATGACCGCCTTGTTGCCCGTGTCCGTGAAGCCCAGTCCCCCGCTCGACAAGCCCCCCAGGTGCTTGTCCGGACAGACCACCACGACCGACTTGCCCATGCGCTTTGCCTGGACGGCGGCGATCACCCCGGCGGACGTCCCCCCGTAGACCACCAAGTCGTACTCGGGGATCTCGGCCGCGATGGCCGCGCAGACCAGGAACCAGACCGCCGCCCAGCCGCTCACAACCCTCCCCCAGGCCGGACGAGCCCTCCGTTGCCCGCCGAGGGTGGCGCGCAACGAACCGCGAACCCTGCCTTCAATGCGAGGTCGCTGGCACCGAAGCGCGGGCCTTCCTCGTTCATTCAACTCATGCACGAACCGGAGCTTCATGCCGCAGCTATATCGGTCCAACGGTGCTGCTGTCGAGATTCCCCTGACGCTTGCGCGCGCTTGAATGACGCCCCACCTTTCGAAGTACCATCCCCCCATGCACCTTGCTCCTCAACAACGCTCCGCGCGCCTGCTGGCCCTGCTGGCCATGGCGTGGATAGGTTTGGTCGGGCTGCGGGCCGCCCAGCCGAACATCGTCCTGGTCCTGTCCGACGACATGGGCTTCTCCGACCTGGGTTGCTACGGAGGCGAGATCGAAACCCCCCAGCTTGATGCGCTCGCAGCCGGCGGCCTGCGGTTCACCCAGTTCTACAACACCGGCCGATGCTGTCCGACCCGGGCGTCGCTGCTTACCGGCCTTCATCCGCACCAGACTGGAGTGGGCCATATGATGGAAGACCGCGGGCTGGAGGGCTACCGCGGCGATCTTAACCGGAAGTGCGTCACGATCGCGGAGGTGCTCAAGCCTGCGGGGTATCGCTGCTACGCGGTGGGCAAGTGGCACGTGACGCCTGGAAACACCGCCAAGGCGTTGACGAGCACGCACAATTGGCCCTTGCAGCGCGGCTTTGACCGGTACTACGGCACGATCCACGGCGCCGCCAGCTACTGGGACCCCAGCGCCCTGGTTCGTGACAATGCTCCGATATCCGCTTTCAGCGACC
This sequence comes from uncultured Verrucomicrobiota bacterium, assembly GCA_964535555.1. GTDB lineage: Bacteria > Verrucomicrobiota > Verrucomicrobiia > Limisphaerales > J093 > DSVZ01. Next base: position 19,243 of record CAZHUS010000103.1, on the reverse strand, counting down.
CGGAATACAACCCCTCCACCTTCTACTACACCGACGCCATCTCCGATCACGCCGTCCGGTTCGTCCGCGAACACGTGCGGGACCACGGCGGGAAGCCCTTCTTCCTGTATGTGGCCTACACGGCTGCCCACTGGCCGCTTCACGCCAAGCCCGCCGATGTGGCGAAGTACCGGGGTCGCTACGACCACGGCTACGCAGCCATCCGGGCCGCGCGCTGGGAAAAGCAGAAGCGCCTGGGACTGGTCGACCCGTCCTGGGAGCCGGCGCCGTTGTCGGGAGACTGGTCCGGCGTCAAGGATCGCGAATTCGAAACGCGCTGCATGGAGGTGTACGCCGCCATGATCAGCTCGATGGACGAAGGGATCGGCCGGCTCGTGGCCGAACTTCGACGCCAGGACCTCGTCGAGAACACGCTCTTCCTCTACCTGCAGGACAACGGCGCTTGCGCCGAAACCACCGGACGCGGGTCCAACGCCGTCAGCCGCGCGACCAGCCCGTCGCTCGAACCGATGACGCCCGGGGCCTTTCAGTTCGGGAGCGTCCCCAAGCAGACGCGCGACGGTTGGCCCGTCCGCCAGGGATACGGCGTGACTCCGGGGCCCGCGGACACTTACGTCGCCTATGGCCGCGATTGGGCCAACGTCAGCAACACACCCTTCCGCGAGTACAAGCACTGGGTTCACGAAGGAGGAATCGCCACCCCGCTCCTTGTCCACTGGCCCGCGCGAATCCCGCCGGCGCGTCGGAACGCGCTGGTTCGCGAGCCGGGACAGCTCCCGGACCTCATGGCCACCTGCATCGAGGCCGGCGGAGCAGCCTACCCGACCGAGCACCGGGGCGAGAAGATCACTCCGCTCGAGGGGCGCAGCCTGATTTCAGCGCTGGAGGGGAAGCCGATCCCTCGCGAGGGGCTCTTTTGGGAGCATGAAGGCAACCGGGCGGTGCGGTCCGGTCCATGGAAACTGGTCGCCAAGGGCCCCGCCGGCCCGTGGGAACTCTACGACTTGGAAACCGACCGCACAGAGTCCCATGACCTCGCCGCCCAGAAACCCGACCTGGCGCGGGACCTCGCCGCGCGCTGGGAGGCGTGGGCGCGGCGCGCGAACGTGGTTCCGTGGCCATGGAAGTCCGTGAACCGGTAGCGGGCGGCGAGCCTGGCTACTTGGCGGCCGGCTCGACGCGTTGAACGATGCGGGCGGAAATCGCGGCGCCCGTCTGCTTCACATTCTTGTCGAGGTCCTTGCCGGCCATGACAAAGCGGGCGGCGGCACCGTAGGGCCCGAGCACCAGCGTGGGAGCGGCGCCCGGCTTCGAACCGCTGCTGGCATCCGTGGCCAGTTCATACAGCGGCTGGGGCGGCCCCTCGGAGAGGTCATGCACGGTGGCCACGACCTGGATGTCGGTCTGGCCCTCGCCAAATCCGATCATGGCCCGGCGCAGGCGATTGCCTTCGTCCACTTCCGTGAAGAGGCCCCGCACCAGCCAGCCTTGGGCTCCCACCGCCCCGCCTGCGCGAACCCGGACCGCGTTCAGCCCGGCCTGGCTCAGTTCCTTCACGATCGTGTTCGCCATCAAATCCACCAACTGGCGCGCGCGAGCCGAGGGATCCTCCGAGGTGCCCGAGAGGCGCGAGGTGACGCGACCCACGGGACCGGGGCGTGAGCCCAGGATGCCATCGTCATGGTGGATCGTCTGGGCCCCGAGCTCAAAATCGGCGACATAGATCACGGCGGGCTTGGGAAGCGCCGGGAGCGCGGGGCCGGTTTCCGACGTGACTTTGGCAGTCTTGCAGCCGGAACTGATCAGGGCAGCCAGGAACAGCCATCGGGCCAGGGGCAAGATCGGTTTCATGTATGGCTTGGTGTCTCGTCTTACGGGAAGCGGCGGGATGATGCCCGTCCGCACGCGAGGAAACCAGCGAAGAAGTTGCCGTGAGCCCGTGCGGTGGATTCGATCCTCAGCGGTGAGAACCCGCCGCCTCGAGGTCCTTGAGCTCAGCGTCCCAGCCACGTCGCTGTTCCTCGGTCACCGTAGGATCCGGCAACAAGCTGCGTCGCGTGCAATTCAGGAGGGCCTGGAGGGTTTGATACCGGCGCGTCGCTTCGATGGCCGGAGGCAACTGGTTCGTCACCACGGCCAGGATCGAGGCGAAGTCCAGCCGCCCTTCCGATCTCCGGGCGCGAGCCTTCAGCTCCGAGCGAAGGGCGGCGAAGGAGGCCGCCGAGTAGCCGCGGGTCGCCTCGTTCAGGCGCTGCAACTGGTCCTCAGGCAGCGGCGTGGCCAGCACGGGTTTCAGGGTCCAGCGCAGGAACTCCTCGCGATCGGCTCCCTCCGGATCGAGGATCGGGATGATGAGGTCCCCCACCCTGCCCGGCCGGCGAATGTCCGGCGAAAGCAGGTGAATGCGCGCCGTCACCAGCAACCAGATCACCCGGCCGCGCAGCGCAGGATCCGACATCATGGCCTGGATCTTGCCGGTCAGGCGCCGTTCGGTCTCGTGCGTGTCGGCCCCCACGCCACCGAATTGGGTGTCGGCCTCGTCCACGAAGATCAGCACCTTGGCGAGGGCGTTGAGCACGCGGCGGAGGCGCTCGAAGATCACATCGGTCTCGCCGAACCACTTGCTCCGAATGCTCTTCAGGGTGAGCACGACCATGTCGAGTTCCGCGGCGACCGCTTCGAAAATGAAGGTCTTGCCGCCGCCGATCGGGCCGCACACGGCCGCCCCGGGCAGGGCGTCAGCGTCGGTAACCTCGAGGCGTGGCATGAACTCGGTCTTGAGGAACTCCTTGAGCCGTGCGAAGCCGACCACGTCCTTGAGCCGGTGGGTGGGCTTCTTGAATTCAACCACCTCGGGACCGAGCTGGCTTTGAATGAAGCTCTCGACCTTCGCGATCACTTCCTCCTGAGCCAGAGCCCGCTGCTCGTGAACGGCCCCCTTGAGCAACTGGAGCAAGGCATGAAGCGAGAGGCCGGCCGTGCACTGCGCCAGTTCCGTCTGGCTCGCCCACAATCGCAGCTTCGTGGCTTCCGGAAGGCCCTGGTTGAACCACGAGATGAAGTGCCGTCGCGTGGGTTCATCGGGGGAAGGGATCTCCACTTCCAGCAACTGGGGCAGCCGGGCAAGGCGCTGGTGAAGCAAGCTCCGGGATTCGGCGATCAACACCACGGGATCGCCACCGTTGACGAAACCGGGGTCGCTGAACCAGTCGTGGCAAATGGCCACACGCTGCCGGTCGACGTCCGAAAGACTGGGAATCGGGGCGTCCGGCAGGATCAGGTCCGCGCCCTCGATCAGGATCAGGAGATTCCGGTCGAGCAGGCGCTGGCCGTTGAGCAACGTGCGCGAGCACAGGCAGAACTGGCGCAACAACTCGAGCGCGAGCGTGGGATTGTTGACCGCCTTCCGCAGACTGTCGTCGTAGGTCTCGACGACGCGGGCCAGGGCTTCCGCCTCGGCGCCCTTGGCCAGCATGCGTTTCACCGCGAGGGCATTCGCATCCAAACCGCTGCGCCACTGGATCCAGGCGTCGCGGACAACGTCGGCGTCCCGCGCCTCGGCAAACCGGATCGGCCCGTTCAGCTCGTAAACGATGACGATGAAGCCCGGCAGCGCCCAGTGCGCGCTGAGGAACCCGATGAGCGGGACGTAATCGGCCGAAGCCCCGCGCTCGAGGCAAAACAGGTCGTAGATGTTGCCCGTGAGAAGCAGCGTGCGCGCCTGCCCGGAGTTGACGATCCGGCCGGCGGCCCGCAGGAAGGAGGGCGGAACTGGGCTCATGTCGAGAGAGTCGTTGGCGCGACAGGTGACTGATCCCGCCAGTAGGTCACCGCCTCGTTCCGGTCCATGACGAAGGTTGGATCGAACGCGGCGCGGCGGACCTCTTCGCGTTGTCTGGCGAACGACGGATAATCCTTGGACGCGTCCGGCTCGAAGACCGGGCACGGCTTGTCGTAAACGACGGTGGCGCCCGGGCACTGGTCGTGCCCCTCGCGGCGCCAGTCCCAAAACTGCGACATCCCCACCATGCGGTCGCCCACGTAAATTGCCTCCGTGAGTTCGTGGGTGACGATGATGAGCGTGTAGGGCGGGGCCTCGCCGCGAGTCCGGGCGCGCAGGTTCTCTTGATAAAGGGTAAGCAGCCACTTTTGCAGATCCTCGCGGGTGCCTTCGTCGAGGGCGCCGAACGGCTCATCGAGCAGGATGATCTCCGGCTTCATGATGAGCGCCTGGGCGATGGCGACGCGCTGCTTCATGCCGCCCGAGAGTTCGTGCGGATAGAGGTGCATGGCGTCGCCCAGCCGCACCTTGTCGAGGAACTCCGCGGCGTCCCGGAGATGCTCCCGGCGCCTTCGACGCCACTTCGGAAAGGCCAGCCAGCGCAGCGGAATGCTGGTCTGGTCCAGCATGAGGCCGATGGCGACGTTCTCCAGGGCCGTCAGAAACGGCATCAAGGTGTAGTGCTGGTACACGATGCCGCGGTCGCGTCCGGGCCCGACAACGGGCACCAGGCCCTGGGTGCCTCGGCTGGTGTGAATGAGAATCTGGCCCTGACGGGGCAGGTGCGTCCCCACAATGCCGCGCAGCAGGGTGGACTTGCCGCAACCGCTCGGTCCCACCAGGCCCAGAAACTGGCCGCGCCGCAGCCGCAGGTTGACGTCGAAGAGCACCTTCTTCCGACCGAACCAGTGGTGGACGCCGCGGCAGTCCAGGGCGATGTCTTCCGGCTTCATCGGTCAGCGGTGTGAAACCACGGGCACCACCAGCTCTGAAGCCAGCGCAGCGCGTAGTCCATGGCGAACCCAAAGGCAGCCAACAATGCCACGTACGGGTACACGACGCCCATGTTCAGCAATTTCGACTGGAGGCGAATCCGGTAGCCGAACCCCACGTCGCCGACCAGCATTTCCGCCGCGATCAGATAGACCATCGCCGGACCGATCATGAGGCGCACGCCCTCGAGCAGCTTGGGAAGCACCTGACGCAGGATGATGGAGACGATCACCTCCATGTGCGAGGCCCCGAGCGTGTAGGCCTTGTACAGCAACTCATCCGGAAACTCCTTCACGGCCAGATAAGCGGACAACGCCAGCGTGGGCAGCACGCCGAAGGCAATCATCGCCACGTACATGTTCATTCCGGTCCCCACCAACACGAAAAAAACCGCCATGGCCGCCGTGGGCGGGACCTTGGCGAGAAGCGAGAGCGGCGGGTAGCAGAAAGCCTCGACCGGCGTGAAGCAGCCCATCAACAGGCCCATCACCACGGCGCCCGCCACGGCGCTCATCAAGCCGAGAGCGAAGCGGGTGCCGGTGGCCTTCGCGTCCGCGACCACCCACCGCACGCCATCCCGCTTGTCGACCTGCCAGGCGCGCACAACGCCGTCCTTGAGCTGCGCCCAGGTGGGGATCGTCGTGTCATCGGGATTCTGCAGATGCTGGCGGTGAGACAGCCACGTATAGCCCAGCAGCATCGTGGCCACGGAGAGCAGGCCGAGCAGCACGGTTGCGGGGCGTTTGATGGGGCGACGAATCATGATTGGGCCGCGCGGTTCGGCGTGGCGCCGGGGACGTGAGTCTGCGCCATGTTGGGGCGAGGCTGCGACGGGCCGACACGCGGGGCTTGCACCCTTCGCCTCCTGACGTCGGCGCCTCCAGGGGAGGTGACTTCCAAAGCCATTCTCATTCAGCGGTCCTCTGGTGCGTGCCCCCGCCACCCGCTGCCCGCGCTCGAGCGAACCACCCGCTCGGCCAGGGCCAGCTCGACGTCGGCCGCCAGACCGAGCGCCGCCGCCCGGTCCCGTCGCGCCACGACCAGGGAGATCCGGCCCTGGGCCGCGCCCGGGATGCCGGCAAGCACGGCAAGACTGCTTGTAGCCAGCTCGAGCCGGCCGCCCCACCAACCGGGCTGCCAGCGGCAGGATTCGATTTGCCCCAGCTCCAGGCGGCACTGCTTGGGTCCCGACGTCAGCACGCTGAGGATCTCATCCTTGGTCTCGAATTCGAGCACAAGCCATTCACCTTCAAGGCGCACGATTCCGTGGCTGGCCGCCAGTCCGCCCCAGGTGTCCTGAAGCCGGACCGGCACCGATGGTCTGTGGGCCGGCATGGGGGTCGGCCGGCGGCTATTGCACGCGCGTGGCGTCCACCAGCTTCATGAACGACGGATCGAAGCGCAAATGCGCCCCGACGGCATCGGTCTTGGAGCCATAGCCAATTCGCGGGGCGCTGGCGGTGATGTCATGGTCAACGCAGAACTTCACGACCCGTTCCATGATCTCCTTCAGTTCCGTGCCTTCCATCACGGCCAGTCCCGCCCGGGGGGTGGCGTAGAATTTTGTCTGCTCGACCACCTTCTTCATCGAGGCCAGGTCCAGGTGCGAAAACTTCTCGCCCAGCGCGATCAGCGTGTCGTCACGAGTGGCGGCGTCGGCGAGGCGGTCGTTCACCGCGTAGAAGGTGTCAATGATCGCACAGGCGAAATCCTTGCCGCCCACGCGATCGAGAGCGGATTGAGCCACCGTCACGGTGTCGATGATCTCGTTCGGGATGCGGGTCGAATCGAAAAGAACACGGACATCCTTGCGCTTGTTGAGCGTCTCCAGCACGAAGGGGTTCCAGACCATGATGGCGTCGTACCCGCGCTGTTTCTGCTGCATGGCCACGGCCGCCGCACCCGGGTCCATGTTGGTGAACTTGTGGTTCGACTCCTTCTCGCCGAGCTCCTCCAGGCACCTCACGAAAGCGTACTCCGAGACGGACTTCTCGAGGCCGTAGACCTTCTTGCCCCGCAGCCCTTTCACGTCCTTGATGTTCGAGCTGACGAGGCAGGCGTCCGCTCCGAAGCTGGTTGACGTGGGGAGGATGACCACGGACGGCCGCGTCAGCGACGGGTTCAGCGCGTCCATTTCCGTGATGCACACGGCGTCACACTGTCCGGCCCCGTAGAGCTGCAGGCAGGGATCGTACTCGGCCTCCTTCAGCACGATGTCCACATTCCAACGGGTTTCGATGGGACCCTGCTTCCCTTCGGCGCCGTCGATGAGCTTGTACACGTGCGCCACCCCGAAGACGCTCCAGGACGGGTACTCGCTCCAGGCGAGCGAGAACGCGGGGGTGGCGGGTAGCGCCAGCGGAACGGCGGCCAGGCTGACCGCCGCCATGACGAGGGATGTGACACGGTGGATGGGGTTTCTCATAAATCGACTTCAGGCTGGGTGGCGCGGGGAGTGGATTCCTGCTTCCACGTCCGCGTCACCAGGTTCATTCGGGGAGCGCCGTTGGCTTGTCGACGCTCTTGCCGGGGGTCGTCGTGGATTTTTCGCCAAGACCAACCAGGGCGTCAAATTCGCTGCTGGCCGCGCTCTTGCGCGCGTACTCGAGGAATTCGGCCTCCTGGGCACGCGAATCCGTGCCCGCGAGTTCGCGGGAGACGCGGGCTTCGGCGCGGAGTTCCTGGCGCATCTGACGCATGCGCTGCAATTCCTCGGCCGTGCCATCCTGGGCGATGCCGGCAACCATGTCGGCGAGTTCCTTCTCCTGCTTGGTGGTGATGATGTCTGCAACGGTATCGGCCGCTTCGGACCGGATCTTGTCGACGTCGCGCAGCAACTGCTGGAGCTGGACCTTGTGATCCCCAATGCTCTTGGCGTAGCCGGCGATGTCCTTTTCGAGGCCGGAGATGTGATCCTGCTTCTCACTCAGCGTGGCGGAGAAATCGTTGTAAGCGGCGAGGCACTTTTTGTAGTCCTCCGTGGCGTGGATCTCCTCGGTCGTCTTGCCGGCCTTGGTCATGTCCGCCACGAGTTGCTTGGCCTTGGCGAGGGCGCCGGCCTTCAGACGTTCGAGGTTGGCCACTTCCTCGCTCAGGACCTTGACCTTGCCGACCTTGGTTTCCTGCTGGGCGATGAGACCGGCGACGGCCTGCTTGTAGATCTGAATCTGGTTGATCTTGTCGCGGATGATCTCGTCGAACTTGGCACGGACGACGTGCGGGTTCTGATCCAACACACGGCGCGCCGAGTCCACCTGGCCGGTGAGGAGATAACCGACGGCTTTGATCCAACGGGCGAGGGCTCGGAACATGGGTCAGGTCTGGGTTGAGTTTTTCGTTTGCAGCAAGTCCGCGGGCAAGGGCCCGCCGGAGTCGTTCAAGAGCGTGGCCACGCGTTCCTCGACCGTGCGCGCCACGTCGAGGCTCTGGTCCAGTTCCTGGCGCAGACGGCGCAGTTCCCGCGAGGAACCCGTCGTGGCATCCGTGCCCAGGGACTGCACGCTCACCAGCGTTTCGCTGAGCTGTTTTACCGTGCCCTGGACGTCTTCGATGATGCGCTCGCGCTGGGCGAGAAGCGGTTTGCGGGCCGCGGCCGTCGCGAGCCCCTGGGCGGTCTGCCACAGCCGCCCCGAATGCACGAGGGACTGGACGCACTGCTGAAAGAGCTGGCGGGCGCGCTGGTGGAGTTCAACCACCATCGGCAGATGGCCGGCGACCGCGGTGCCCTCCGCCTCCTCGAAAGCACGCAGCAAGGCCCGCAGGTCACGAAGCGCACTTTCCGGGCGCGGATCGACGTCGACCTCCGTCAAGTGACGGTCCAGTTCATCCAGGGACCGCTGATCGGCGCGTTGTTGCCGCAAGGCTGCTTCCTCGGTCAGGTCGCGGGCGATCTTCTCGCCCCCCACCAGCAACCGGGTGAGAAACATCCCCACGGAGGCGAGCGCGCCGGCCAGAACGGCAAAGGCGCTGAACTCCGGACGCCAGCCCAGGGCCCAGCTGGCGGTCGCCGTCGTGGCTCCCATCAGAAAGGGCCCGAGAACCAGCGGGCTTCCCATGGTCCGGAGCAGCAGGCGTTTTCGAATGTCAACGTCGTCTGCCATGCCGAGGGCTTTCGATCGGCCGCAGTATGGTTCCGCAAACCGCGAACCGCCAATGGAAATCCGAAATGCCGAACGCCCGGGGCTCCGCCTTCCGGGCTGCCAGCCTCCGGTCGGTCTGGCCCACGGGGTGACGCCCTGGCCTTTGAACCGGCCCGGGCAACTCGCCACCGTGACGATCATGACTCCGAGATTCAGCATCGCGCATCTCCACTGCTCCATCGACCTTCAGGCTCAGTAAGGCACCTGGCCCACGGCAAACGTGACCGCCTGGGCGTCTCCATTCCCCGCGACGGCAGGCGCCGCTTCCGTGCGCAGGCGCTCCGGCCGGACCCCGTGAGAGCGAAGCGCGGCGGCCGCGGCCTCGGCGCGGGCCTGGGCCAACGCGCGGTTGGCCTGCGGATCCCCTTCGGCACGGGTGTGTCCCAAGACCCGCAGGTAAAGGTTCGGATAGGACTGGAGGCGTTTGGCCAGATTCGCGAGGTCGCGGTCGCTCTGGACACTGAGATTCGCCGAGCCCCGCGTAAACACGATGGGCTCCACCCGCAACTCGCCGACGGGCTGCAGGCCAGCCCACTGCTCGGGCGTCAGAGCCTGCGCGGCGGGTTCGGTGCGGATGGGAGCGAGGTCGTCGGTCGATGGCGCCATGCCTTGAATGAGATCGATCCCGCGCGAGGGGTGAAAGCCCGCCGTCTTCAGTTCGGCCAGCAACTGGGGATAGAACAGCGTGTGGTACTTGCCGGCGAGAGGGTCCGCTTCCAGGGCCCGCGTCTTCAAGAGCACCTCGATGATGTTCCCGATGATGTCCTCCAGGTGTGGCGGGTAGCCCGGGTTGCCCCCGGGAACCAGCCCGAAATGGGCGTAGTTCTCCAGGGTGTTCTTCCAGTGAATCCCGGCCACCACGCGGGCGGCCTGCGAGGCGTCCAGGCGTTCGCCGCCCGTCCGGGCCGCGTCGTCCCGCACCAACTCCACCCAGCCATCCGCTCGTTGCCCGGTCGCGTGAGCCGCACGCAGGTACGCCTCCACGACCGCGCGGACCTGCTCCGGATGCTCCTTGAGGAACTGCCGCTGCGCGACGAGGACATCGACGACGTAGCCTTTCAACCGCGAACTGTCGAGGAGGACGTGGAAACCGGGTTGAGCCAGAACCCGCGACACAAATGGTTCCCACAGGACGAACGCCTTGCGTTCGGCAGGCTGAGCGGCCCGGGCCTGATTGAACACGGCCTGCGGGCCGTCCGCCGAGATCAACCAGTCGGGCGGCAGGTTCGGCAGGTTGAAGTGCGCGATCACCACACGAGCCAGGAACTCGCTGGGCGAGCCCGGCGCGAGGACCAACCGCGCATCCGCCCGATTCAAGTCCTGGAGACTCGCCACGGCAGCCTGGTTCGCCACGATCGCATCCGCGCCCTGGCTCTCGTCGAGCACCAGCACGGCGGTGGCCGGGAAGTCCTTGAGGCGCGCGCCGGCGGTCACAAACGAATCCACGGTGAAGGCAGCCAGCTGGAGCCGCCCTTCCTGGAGCGCCTGCAGGCGGCGGTTCACGTCGCCGCCGTCGTCCTGCACGGTGAGGCGGAGCCCGGCTCCCTTCAACTGCTGCTTCATCAGCTCCGAGCGCAAGACCGCGTATCCGGAGAAGGAGTCGGCGCCGATCACCAACTCGTCCTTGTACTGGCTGGCCCCACCGGTTTGGCCCGCGAGCTTCTGTTTAAGGTGCGGGTGCACGAGGAAGCGATACGCCACCCCGAGCAGGAGCAGGATGACGCACCAGAGCAGTGCCGCCACAAGGCAGCCCTTGGCACGACGTTCGCTCATCGCCGCCCTCCGCGCACCACCCGACGCACGATCGCCACCAGGATGACCACGAACACGATGACGGAGCAGAGCGAGCCCCCCAACGTCACGAAGATCCACTCCACGACGCCCACGCCGCGTCTCCCGGCGTCCTGGTGCGGCACCGGTGCCTGCGGCGCCGGACTTGCCGTGCTGCCGGGCGATGGAGCAGCCGGGGTCGCTGGCGTGCTGGCGACCGGTCCCGCATTCCCCGGGCGGGCCGCGTCGCGGCGTCGATCCGCGGGACGCGTCCCGATCGGATCGTTGCCCGAGGTGGACAAGGCCTGGATTGCTGCCGCCGCGACCTCACTCGGGAGGCCGGCCAGCAAGTCGAAATCCTCGCTGCCCGAGGTGTCGGTCCGCGGGCGGGACACCTCCGCGAGCACTTCGGCGACGGCGCGCTGGAGGGAGGCCGGGTCGTTGGCGCGGCGGTAGGAATGGGCTTTCCGCGCCAGCGTGTGGTCTTGTTGCATGCCGACGCCGATCACGTCCAGCGTAAGACCTCGCGCCATGATTTCCGGGGCGAAGCGGTCCACGAGTTCCCGGTCCTGGGCTTCGCCATCCGTCACCACGAGCAGCCGATACGTCCCGTAGCCGAACTGCCTGGCCCGTTCCTCGAGCAGGCGGTCCGCAGCGATCTTCAGGTATCTCCCCAGGGGCGTGTTCCCGGCCGGTTCGGGCAGATCTATGGCACGTGACAGCGCCTGGTCATCGCGGCTCGCCAGCGGGTACACCCAGGGGTCTTTCACGTTGGAGGAACTGAAGACCAGGAGGGCCAGGTGCGTGTTCGCCGGGAGGTGTTGAAGCACGGTCTTCAATGCCGACTTCGCGGCGTCCATCTTCCGAACGCGCGTGCCCGCCAGCGTCTCTTGCATCGAGCCCGAGGCGTCCAGCACGATGACGACGCTGTCATGGAATTCCTGCCCGAGCACCGGGCGGAGTCCGGCCACCAAGCCGGCGAACCCGAGGACCACCCCCACGAGGCGGAGCCTGGCTTTCATGGCAGTCAACATGAGCGTTATGGGATTCCCGAGCGTCGGTGCGGCTAGAATCCTCGCACGGACAGATTTGTCGCGATGAGGTGGGGCTTCGTTCCCCCTGCCCGTTGACCTCGACCCCATCGCCGCGTCGAGGATTGCAGAGGCGCGAGGCGCGGGCGAGGTGGGAGAGCTTGATGCGAGATGATCATGGTGGCATGGACGCTGGTTGGTCTGCGGCGCGCCTCACTAGAAGTCGAAGTCGGCCTGCTTGGTCGCCTCCGCGGCAACCCGCACGATGCGGAATTCGACGCGCATGTTCTGCCTGGCTTCGTCGAGATTCGAAGGCTTGGCGATGAACGGTTCGCGGATGCCAACGCCGACCGGCTGGATCTGCGTCCTGTCAAGCATCAGGCCCTTGCCGCGCGCATACTCGATGATGGAGTTCAGCACCTGCTCGGCCCGGCTGCGCGACAGGTTGAGCGCGGCCTGCATCGTCTCCCGCGGGTTGAGGTCCACCGCCCCGTCGAAGGCGCCCTGCTCGATGAGCTTGGTCAACTCCGCCGTGGCGGCCAGGTCCAGCGGCTTTCCATTCAACGAATAGCTGTAATTGCCGCTGCTCCCGCTGCGCTTCAGGACCCCCTTTGCGAGGCCGGCCTTGACGAGGTCAAGCAGCGTCTTCGAAGGGTCCGCATGGCCGCGAATCGCCACCACCGCGTTGCCGAACTTGGCCGCCGTCTCGACGACGCGTTGGAACTCAGCCCCATACTGGACCGCGCTGAACTCGGTCTGGTTCGGCTCGAAGTTGATGGTGAATGAGAGGATCGTGCGCTCGTCCAGGGCGCCGCCGGAACTGAGTTGCTCGATCTCGCTTTGGACGGCTTCAGCGCGAAAGCGCTCGCCACGCTCGAGCTGGGTCTTCGTCAGGTACTCGAGGAAGGCCGGGGACTTGAAGTCGAGGTCGTGCGGGAACAGGCCCATGCGTTCGCGGGCGTAGCCCCGGGACACCGCCAGATCGAGGGCCGATTTCTGAAAGGCCTCGAAGCCGGTCAGGTTGTTGGCCTGGGTGAAGAACGCAACGTTTCCCGGGTAGCCGGCAAACACGCAGTCGCTCAGCAACCCGTGCGCGTCCTCGAGGGTGGGAATCGCGGACTTCCCGTAGATGTCCTGGGTGAGTTGCAGGAGGGACTTGTAGGCGTCGGAACCCTGGCCCTCGTACTGTCGCTTGAGCTCGAGCACCTCCTCGCACGCCTTGAGGTACCCGGTGACGAACTTCGTGATAAGCGGCTTCTGGGCATCGTAAAAGTCCTTCCGACAGACGTACACGTCCGCGATGGAGCGTGAGAGTTGGGCGGTGGAAACCAGCACCCGCGCGTCCTTCACCGTCCCCTCCGCTCCCGAACCCGTGCTGGTGAGACCCCCGCACAGACCCACCATGTCCGGCGTGATCGCAAAGCAGGCGTCGATGTTCGCCCGCTGGCGGAACAACTCCGCCGGCGAATCGGCGGATGCGGTGAGGTCCTTGGTCCAAACCAGTTTCACGTCGTCCCAGGAAATCCGGGCACTGCGCAGAACGTCGTCGAGCATCCCTACGTGGGGTCCGCCACGCTGGAGAGCGATGGTTTTCCCCTTGAGATCGCTGAGCGTACGGATGCCGCCGCGGGCAACCAGGTGATCGCCCGATGACCAGGTCATCTGCAGGATGACCACTCCCTTGGTCCGCGGGTCCGAGCCCAACACTTCCGAGGCGAGGCCGATCATGTGGAACGTCCCGCGCAGGAACGGCGATTTGCCGGCACGATAATCGCGCACCTGCTGCACGAAGTCATCCCCCGGCGTCAGCCGCAGGTTCAGCCCTTGCTTCTGAAACAAGGAGCCCGCCTTGGTGGCGAGTCCGCCGTTGGCGTAAAACGTCGCCATGTCCCCCCCCCAGGTGATGTAGGGAACCTGAAGGGGAGCGGTCTGGTTCACGGGCCCGACCGCACCGGCGCCGACAACCTCGGCGAATCGCTGCTCCTGCGCGCCGGCCTCCACCGCAAAGGCCAGCACCAGCACCATTCCCACCAACACTCGGATTCCGTTCTGGGTTTTCATAGGTATCCCGGGTGATCAACACGCCGGCAACTCTCCCAGGACGTGAGCGTTCCCGCGCCCTGGAAGCACCTGTCGACGTCGCGGGGGCATCTTGCACCCGCCATCCGGGAGGGCAAGTACTCGGACCCGCTGGAATTGTAGGAGCTCGCCCGACAGAATGGCCGGCCGTCGAGCTCGCCGGGCCCGGAACCACGGAATCCAGGCTTCCACTCGACCGCCCGGGGGCGTAACACAACACCGATCCGCGATGAATCAGAGAGCGCACCTTGCCCTTGGGGATCGCCCGGCCTGTCGTCTGAACCGGACCGCGGCCCGACCGCGGCTCCGGTTGCCGTGGAAATCCGGGTGGTCATTCGCCACGGCCTTGCTGGCAGGGGCATCTGCCTTCCTGGCCATCGCCTCGGACTGGCCCCAGCTCCAACGCGATCCTGCTCGTACCGGGCACAGCCCGGACGAAGTCGCCCCACCCTATCGGGCGCGCTGGCTTTGGTTTGGCAGGGCCGGCACACTCCGGAACCGCTTATCGCAACCCGGGAACGCCGGCTGGACCAACGACCTCAGCTCCGGACCAGGGAAGTCCTATCCGATGCCGCCTCAGGTCGCCTTCACCTTGGCCGGCATGATGCAGCCGATCGTGAAGAACGGCCTGGTTTTCGTGGCCTCCCAGGAAGGCACCGTCTTCGCCATCCGCGAGGAGGACGGGACCACCGCGTGGGAAGCCCCGTTGCCGGGCGGCGCGATTGCCACGGGCGTCAGCAGCACCGCCGTGGTGGCCTTCGCTTCGGTCACCGGCCACGTCCGTGGCTATGCCTTCGCCACCGGGCGGGTCGAGTGGGAAGTCGCCACCGGGCGGTCCATCACCGGCGCCCCCTGCCTGGTCGACGATCGCCTGGTGGTAGCGAACCACGGCGGCGAGGTCTGCGCGATCGAGGTGGGGTCGGGTCGCGTGCTCTGGAAGTCCGCGCGACTGGGGGCCGCCGTGCAGGGCAGCCTGGCGGCGAGCCAAACCGCGGTTTACCTCGGGACGGAGGACCTCAAGGTCCACAAGCTGAACCTCGCTGACGGACGCCTCGAAGCCACGCGCCAGGTGCAGGGGCAGAGCTTTCGCCTCCTCTGGCCCGTGATTCACGGCCACCGGCTCTGGCTGCGAACCGCCCCGGTGTGGTGCGTGGGCAGCGAAGGGGTGAATGATCCGCTGCTCGACACCGCCAGCAGCCTCGCCGACGAGGAGACCAAGTACCTCGACTGGCTCGGAGGGTCGGTGGCGTTCGGTGCCTGGTCCTCAAAGGACGACTGGCGAAGCTACTTTGCGCTCAGCCTCGCCGACCTCGAGGAATCGTTCCGCATCCCGTGCGGCCCATCCGAAGGCTGCGGCCAACCTCCCGATCCGCCCGCGGTGACGGGGAACGGTGAGTTGATCTCCTGGTGGCCCACGCGGTTCAGCGGCTTGGTGGCTCGTTCGCCGGCCTTCGGGACGCGGTACACGCTGGATCTCGCCGGTGTCGATCCGGACCATGGACGCCGCCGTCCCCTGGCAGACGGGGCCGTGATGCCAGTCTGGCCGATCGAAACGGACAACCTCTACGCGCTCTCGACCGGCGGCCGGTTCTGCTACTGGCGCCAGCGATTTCGCGGAACTTACGCGGTCGACCTCGTGCAGCGTCGGCATCACCAGGTCCAGGTTGAGGTCCGCGACCGCGACGGCGGGGTCTGGAACGCCCCGGTGATGTACGTCGACCAGCGGGAGTCGGTCCTGCCACGAACCCCTTCCCTGCCGACGGCCGGCCGGGTGCCAGCCACCGTGGCCAACGAGCGCCTCTACCTCTGCGAGAGCTACGCCGTGACCGCCGTGGAACACGCCGCCGGGGAGGGCCCACGATGAACTTCACCCGCTCGACCCTTGTCCGATGGTTCTGCCTGTTGAGCCTGGGGGCGGGAACCGCGCTCCCGCTCGACGTGGACCGGTATGCCTGGGAATTCCCCCAGGCCCGCGACATACCCGCGGAGCCAACCGCCTCGCTCCGAGCTGAACTGCTGGTCCAAGTCGACGACATCCTCCAGTCGGGCCACCTGACACCGTGGCGGGTGAGCCACGCCGATGAAGCCGCGGAAGCCTGCTTTGTCTACCTCGAACCGGGCCGGATCGTGGCCACGCTGGCGTGGGCTTTTCCGCATCTGCCCGCCGACCGTCAGGCGGCAGTGCGTCGCTACGTTCATCGCGAGTTTGAATCCGAGACCTTCGCACCGTGGAACCCAGGCCGACTTCCCGCGAACGTGGCGGGCACGCGTCGCGAGTTCCACCCGCTGAATCGCGTCGGCGGCTGGAACCCGCAATGGCAGTCCACACGCCCAACGGTTCAGTCGCTGTACGGGGTCTGGTTGTGGGCTTTTCGGGCCGGCGACTTCGCCGGGGTGCAGCCGCATTGGGACCAGGTGAAGGCGTGTTACCGTGCGAAGCTTCACGAGGCGGACATCTATTCCACGATGAGCGCGCACGTGGCAGTGCTTCGACTCGCCGCGGCCTTTCGAGACGCTGACATGTGCCGACAGGCTCTGCGGAACCTCAGCACCAACCTCGCCACCGGCTTGGGCTTCCGGGGAGATCCGGAGATCGGAACCGATGAAACGAGCATGAGTCAGATCGAGAAAAACACGCTCCGGCTCTACGGGAAGAACAATTACGGCGGCCTGTACTGGCCGAAACAGAACGGCACGATCTACCGCGGCATGATGTTCCACAGCCTCTCGCCCGAGATCGGGCGTTATCTCGCCGAGAACGTTCGCACGGAAACCCTCCGACGCCACCGGGCAGGTGTGAGCCGATTTCCGCTGTGGTGGCTGCTCGACGCGCCCTATTTCCAGCGCGACTACACGGGGGATGAAGGTGTTGGACTCGTGCAACCCGAGATGATGGGAATGCTGTTCCCCATCGAACGCTGGGTCGTGGGTACCGACCCCGCAACGCTTGCCGGCTACCTGGCCAGCGCCCCGAGTTGCCACGGGGACTGTGTCTGGATCGAAGCCCTGGTTCAGGCGATCGAAGCCCACGGCCAGACCCAATGGGTGGACGTGCGGGACGCGGGCAAATAGACGGCCCGCGCCGCTTGTCGTTCAAGCGCAGCCTCGGCCTCGAGACCGCGGTCCGAGGCCAGGAAGAAGTCCCCAGCATCCCCGGAAAGCAGATTCAGCGGCGAGGAACCCCGGCATCAAAGACCAGCAATCGTTCGTGCCCGGGAGGTCCGATGAGCGCCACCGTCCTGCCGGGTAACAGCGCCAGCAACTGCTGGTCGTCGATGGACTCGACCGCCGTTCCGCCGGTCGGGACTTCCGGAACCTCCGCCTGACCCAGGCCGCCCTGCTCCAACGCTTGAGGGTGGCGGGGCAAGCTCAGCACCAGCCCCAAGGCCAGCAGGACCGGGGCCGAGGCGAGACCCGCCGATCGTATCCGGCGCCTCCGCCTCCCCTCGTCGCGCGCAGCGTCCAGCACCTCCTGCAACGATGCCTGCCGGAGCCGGTCGAGATCCGGCGCGCCCAGGACCTGAAGGCTCAGTTTGTTTTCGTCAGCTCGGTTCATCGTGATTCAGCAATTCCAGGAATCGGGAGCGCAGCCTTTGCCGGAGCCGGCTCAGTCGCGATTCGACGGCCTTTTCGCTCAGACCGGTCGAGGCCGCAAGTTCCCGTACCGACTCGCCAGCCAGGTACTTGCCCTCAACGAGCCGTCTCTCGGTCGGATCCAGCTCCGCGAGAAGCTCCCCGACTTTGCCCTCGAGCGGGTCGGGCTCGTGAACCGCTTGGGGATCGTGCAACCGCCACCAGCGCGAGAAGCGGTCGAGCAAGGCGGCGTAACGGCGATGCCTCCTCTGGGCGTCGCAGGCTGCCGTGCGCGCCAGGGCCTTGAGCCAGCACCAGAAGGTCTCCTCGTCGTGAAACACCCGGGCGTGGCGCACCACCCGCAGCAAGACCCGCTGGAGTGCCTCCTGAGCCTGGTCATCCGAGCCGCGGCAAACCACGAGGAGGAAGTGGTACAGTCGATCGAAGTACTGTCCGTGAAATTCACGGAATGCCTCCTGATCCGCCGCGGCCAGACGGGTCGTGAGGCGAATGACGCCATTGTCCCGGTGCAACACGGAGCGCTCTTCCATCGCCTCCCCGGAGGGCGCAGGTACCGACAGCACGCGACTGGCAAGCGGGACGGACACTGCGTGAACGCTAGTAGCGTTGGGTCCCCGGGACAACGGTCGTGGCTGGACCCGACTTCGCTTCGCCGGTCGCCCCGCCCGCCGTGCTGCTCCCCGGCGGTTTCTGGGAACGAATGCCGTAGCGCATCATCATCGTTTCCTCCATCCCCGCACCCCCGAAGCTTCCCCCTCCGACCCCCCCGCCGCCACCCATCGCGCCACCGCCCCCGATGCCTCCGCCGAATCCGCCGAAGCTGGAGCCACCGACGCCCATCCCACCAACCCCACCGCCCGAGCCATATCGCGCTCCGTAGCCGGAGGCCGCGTCGGCGTGCGAAGAGACGGTTCCCGGCAGGGCGAGAATGATCTTGCGGGCGAGGTCCACCTGTTCAGCCGAACCAACCACGACCAGCAGCTTCGCTCCCTCGTGAAACCGGATGCTCGGTGCCGGCTCGGATTCCGCAACGCTGCCCCGGGCGCGAACTTGATCGAGCGATTGGGCCAGGATCCCTTCGAGCTCTTTGAGACCCTCCGGGACTTCCTCGGGCTGCATTCCCCGCAGGTATCCCGCCAGGTTGAACACCTCGACGACCCCGCCGGCCGACCTTTGGGCATAGGTCGGGTCCGGCTCCAGGACGTACAAGGCCACCGGGTCGACGTCCGCAGACGGCATCGGCAGGCCGGTCGTGGGATCCACACCGCCGGCCTGGGGGCGCAGTGACCAGGTGAACTGGTTGCCAGAGGCGATTCGTAACGCCTCCAGGGCGGTGTCCCAGCGGAAGCCCGCCAGTTTGAGATTCCCGATTTCAACGTTACCGAGCGTCGGGGCGAGCACCACGTTTGCGGGATGAAGCTCCACGAGATAGTCGGTAACGCTCCGCAGCGTCGCCGGAATGTCATTGGCGTCCGGTATGAGCAGCGCGCCCTGGACGATCTCGAGCTCCCAGCGGCGCGGGGATTGCTCGGGGGGGCGCTCCGGCTTGGCCTCAGCGGCGAGCGTCGTTGCGATTGTCGCGAGTTGAAGGACCGCCGCCGTGAAAAGGGCAGTCGTGCATCGCTGCATCTTCGTGGCAGGGTGAGAGGTGGTGTCGCTCATACCCACAACACGCCTCTCAGGACCAAAATCCTTCGCGCGGGATGACGAGGGTGTCACGCGTCGTGCACTCCAAAAGATTCGCGCCGCTCCAAGACGCGTCCGAAGCCGCGAAGCGCCTCGAGAGCGGGGATGAACCAAACAGCGCCGCTAAAGCGGACGCACTCCAAACGCTTCGCGCCGCTCCAAGGCACGTC